>CALSUY010000001.1 GCA_943840565.1 uncultured Candidatus Actinomarinales bacterium
AAATGAGAATAATTATTGATACTGATCCAGGTACTGACGACGCTGTAGCTATATTAATCGCACTTGCACACTTCACGGATAAAGAAATACTTGGAATAACCACAGTAGCTGGAAATGTTGGAGTAAAAGTAGGAACTACTAATGCTCTAAGAATTCTTGAGCAAGCTGGAAGAAATAATATTAAAGTTTTCGAAGGAGAGAGTGCTCCTTTAAAAAGAGAGCTTTTAACTGCTGAGTGGGTTCATGGTACGGATGGATTAGGAGGAGTTCCCTTTCCAGCACCATCAAAAACCGAGGAAGGTCAAGATGCTGTAACTTTCCTAAAAGATGCTATTACAAATTCCGAAGAGAAAGTAACATTATGTGTTTTAGGTCCTATGACCAATATAGGAAAAGCTATATTAGAGATGCCAGAAATTGTTGAGAATATTGAACAGATAGTTTTTATGGGAGGAAGTGCAACTGGTGGAAACACAACTCCTGCGGCAGAGTTTAATATACTCGTGGATCCAGATGCTACTCATATTGTTTTACACTCTGGTGTAAAGCTTGTAATGATGGGATTAGATGTCACCCATCAAGCAATTTCAACTTCGAATAGAATAAAAAATATTTCTGACACTAAAACAAAAACTTCAGAACTACTTGTAGGACTAATGTCGCGTTTAGCAAATTTAGAGATTGTCAAAAAGAAATTTCCAGATGGAACACCTGTTCACGATGCATTTGTGACAGCGTATCTTGTTGACAACTCTTTAACTACAGGAAATTTTGTAAATGTAGAAGTTGAAACTAATTCAGAACTTACCCTCGGGCAAACAGTAGTAGATGTTAATGAAATATCTGGTAGAGATAAAAATGTTTATTGGATGAATGAAGTTGATGATGATAAATTATTTTCAATCATAACAAAAAGTTCTTCGCTACTCCCTTAAAAATAAAAATATAACCTATATTAATTCGGCAGTTTTTAAAATATGTTATAGAATTAATCCATCATTATTTAAATAATGAAGGAGTAAATAAATGATAACAAATAAAAAGAAATCATCTTTGATTTTGCTATCTCTGATGTTAGTTCTATCCGCCTGTGGTGGATCAGATACTGCAACAGAGGAAGTTGCTGAAGTCGTAGTTGAGGAAGAATCATTAGATTCACCTGCAACAACCGCAGCACCTGCAGCAGAACCAGATGGACTAAAAGTTGGTATCGTTCTTGGCGCATTAGGTGACCTTTCCTTCATGGACTCTGCTAAAAGAGGCTACGACAAAGCTGTAGCTGATCTTGGCATTCAAGGAGACTATGTAGAAACAGAACCTAGCGAAAGAGCGGCTGCTATTCAAAACTTTCTTGCTGACGGAAAAGAAATGATCATTACGGTCGGTTTCTCAGAAGCAGAAATTACTAAAGAAGCAGCAGTAGCTAACCCAGACGTACAATTTGCAATTGTTGATATGGTTATTACAGCAGATAATGGTGATTTATTACCAAACGTCTCAAACCTTATCTTCAAAGAGCATGAGGGTTCTTTTGAAGTTGGATATATTGCTGGAAAACTTTCCAAAACTGGCCATGTAGCTTTCATGGGTGGAATGGACGTTCCAATAATTAGAAAATTTCAAACAGGTTGGGAAGAGGGTGCAAGATATGCAAACCCTGACATTAAACTTTGTGACGGTTATGCCGGTAGCTGGGGAGATCCTGCTAAAGGTAAAGAAATCGCATTAAGTTGTTTTGAGCAAGGTGCAGATATTATATTTGCAGCTGGTGGCTCAACTGGTAATGGAGCATATGAAGCTGCAGCGGAAACAGGTAATTTCGCAGTAGGTGTTGACTCCAACCAGGACTTTATGCAACCTGGAACTATGATCACATCCATGATGAAGAATGTAGACTTCGCTGTCTATTCTGCAATTAAGAATAGAACTGAAGCTGGAATGGTAGTAAGCGAAATTGCTTCTTATGGTTCAGCTGAAAACGGTGTTGGTCCAACATGGTTAGTTGATGGAAGTTCATTATTTGCTGACGAAGGACCTGCTGATATGGCAGCCCAAGTCGCAGCTTTAACTGAAGAAGTAAAAGAAGTTAGAGCAAAAATTGTTTCTGGTGAAATTGTTGTTACTGATGTAACAGCTGGTGGTTAATTTAACTAATTACTAGACAAAAAATTTAATTTAGCCCGACGTGAGTCGGGCTAAATTATTAAGATTAAGTAAATCTAAAAATTAAAATATGAATAAAGAAATAGCGATACATTTAAAAAATATTACAAAATCTTACCCCGGCGTTATAGCCAATAAAAATGTTGACTTTCAGGTAAACAAAGGTGAAATCCATGCCTTAGTTGGAGAAAATGGTGCTGGTAAATCAACCTTGATGAAGATTCTTTATGGAATCGAGCAACCAGATGAAGGCGAAATCGTAATTAATGGTTCAATGGAAACTATCAATAAAGTAGAAACGGCAATCAATCTTGGTATTGGAATGGTCCATCAAGAATTCACGTTGGTACCAAGTTTTACAGCTCCTGAGAATATTGGTCTCGGTCAAGAACCTAAAAATTCTAAAGGATTGGTTGACTGGAAAGGTCTTAATAAGTCCGTTATGGATATTGCCGAGAAGTATGGTTTTAAAGTTGATCCCGGTTTAAAGATGATTGATGCCTCAGTAGGGGTTCAGCAAAGGACCGAAATTCTAAAAACTCTTTATAGGAATGCAAATATACTTATTCTTGATGAGCCTACTGCTGTTCTTACCCCACAAGAAACTGACGAATTATTTAATGTAATTAGGACACTTGTTAACGAGGGAAAGACAGTCATCTTCATCACTCATAAATTAAGAGAAGTTATGGAAATTGCGGATAGAGTGACAGTTATGAGGGCTGGCGAAGTCCAGGGAGTATCCGAAACCAAAAATACCTCTATTACAGAATTGGCCTCCCAAATGGTTGGAAGAGAAGTTTTTCTTCAGGTCAAAAAAGATGAAGCAGATCCAAAGGATGAAATCTTAAATGTAGAAAACTTATGGGTTCACGATGCTAGAGGACTTTTAGCTGTAAATGGTGTAGAGATGAGCATAAAAGAAGGTGAAATAGTTGGTATTGCAGGAGTTGAGGGTAACGGACAAACAGAGCTTGTTGAGGCTCTAACAGGCTTACGAAAGGCGAGTAGAGGCAAAATAATGTACTTAGGTGAAGATATAGCCTCCTCAACACCAAAAAATATACGTAGAAAAAAAATTGCCCATATTCCTGAAGATCGAACAAATACTGGATTAAACACACAACTTAGTATTTGGGAAAATCTCATTGGTAATTCCTATTTCAGAAAACCACTTTCCTCAAAGGGAATATTTAACTTAAAAAAAGTCGCAAAACATGCAAATAAACTTAAAGAAGATTTTGATATTCGATCCCCCAACGTTTCTTTAAAAGTAAAATCACTTTCAGGTGGAAATCAACAAAAAGTTGTTGTCGCAAGGGAACTTTCTGAAGATCCAACGCTAACAATTGCATCGCAACCTACAAGAGGTGTAGATATTGGTAATATTGAAGCGATTCATGAACAATTAGTTCAAATGAGAGATGATGGAGGAGCTGTTCTCTTAGTGTCTGCAGAGCTTGATGAAGTAATGGCTGTAGCAGACCGAGTGGGTGTTATGTATGAAGGTCAGATTGTAAAATGGGTTAACCCCAAAGAAGTAGATCAATCACAGATGGGCCTATATATGGCGGGAGTTACAGAGTAATGGATAAGTTTTCTTTTAAGGATGTTTTAGTTACTTTTGCAGGATTATTTATAACTACTTTGGTTGCATGGGTGTTAATAACTTCAACTGGAAATAATCCGTCAGAAGTAGCAAAATATCTTTATGAGGGAGGATTCAAGGGAACAAGAAATATAGCTAACTCTCTTTATCAAGCTACTCCTCTAATACTAACTGCTACTGCAACACTAATTTCGTTTCGAGTTGGAATGTTTAACATTGGTATCAATGGATCTATGTATGTTGGGGCATTATATGCGGGCTGGGCTGGATATAGATTTACCAATTTAGGACATTTTAGCCATGTTACTCTCTGTATATTAATCGGTATGACCGTAGGTGCACTCTGGATGTTATTACCAGCTTTACTAAGAGTGTATGCAGGTGTTAGTGAGATAATTTCAACGATTATATTAAATTTTGTGGCCGTGTTGTTTGTATCATATATGGCTAATGGTCCATTTAGAGCAGATCCCATTGCTCCGGCTACAGCCAGAATTTTAGAAACTGCAGAGCTTAAACAGATATTCCCCAACTCTCAATTCAATACAGGTTTTTTCATAGCTGTAATTGTTGCAATTCTTGCACATTTTGTTTTAAATAAAACTACCTTTGGCTATGAATTACGCTCTGGTGGAGACGGTCTCGTAGGTGTATACCCTTCAAGATTTAGTTCTTATCTTGGAATACCATCTGATAGATCAGCAATAATTGGGATGTTGATTTCAGGTGCTCTAGGTGGTCTTGCAGGAGCAATAGAAGTACTTGGAGCAGTAAGATACTTTTTTCAGGAACTCGAATTTAACCAAGGATTTGATGGAATATTAATTGGTATCTTAGGAAAGTTAGAGCCAATTGGAGCAATAATTGCATCTTTGTTCTACGGAGCAATTAAAAATGGTGGTTTCTTTGTTGATTATAAAACAGATGTAGCCAGAGAGATAATCATAGTTTTAATATCGATCTTAATTTTCTTTGTCAGTGCTCAAAAAATAGTAAAAGGATTAGAAAAGTATCCAATAGTTAAGAAATTAGATAGTTTCTTTTCAAGAAAGAAGATGTAATGGAATGGATTGAAATATTTGATATATCACTATTAAGAAGTCTTCTCAGATCAACTGCACCAATAGCAATTGTTGGAATGGCTGCCGCAATTTGTTCAGCAGCTGGAGTATTAAATATTGGACTCGAGGGTAAGATGCTCAATGCTGCCTTTGCAGGCGTTGCAGCTAGTTACTATACAGAAAGTATGTGGGCTGGTTTAACTGCTGGAGTCATAGCAGGAATTATGACCGCGGTCTTGTTTGGGTTACTTTCATTTACGCTCGGTGCTGATGAAGTATTAGCGGGTCTTGCTATAAATATTTTCTCATTAGCTGGGACGACCTATCTAATGCGTACCCTTTGGGGGCAGGCAGGTTTCTTTTCAGATCCAAAAATTGTAGGCGTAGAGCCAATACATTTCACATTTTTAGAGGGAACTTTTCTTGAACCATTTGTATCAGGCTTTACATATTCAGTATATTTAATGTTCTTTATCGCTGTTGGCCTACATATTCTCTACTACAGAACTCGTTTAGGAACAGCAATAAGAGCAACTGGAGAAAATCCAGAAGCAGCCGAAGATGCAGGAATTAATACTGTCAGGATTAAATGGTTAGTTACTGTTTTTTCAGGACTCCTAGCAGGAATATCTGGTTTGTTTCTTTCTCTTGAAAACCTCACGATGTTTACTGAGGGTATGTCAGCAGGTAAAGGATATATTGGACTTGTTGCATCATCTTTTGGTAACGCAACACCTTTAGGGACCTTTGGAGCTAGTGCCTTTTTTGGTTTAGGCGATGCAATTGGAATTAGACTACAGGGAGTTTATGAACTCGACTCTCGCTTAATTTTAATGATTCCTTATGCCTTGACAGTGGTTGTTCTAATTTTAATTGGTATTAGACAGAGATTAAAAGTTAGACCAGTCGCAATTCCAGAGTCTTAACTCATTGGTACAAAGACTTTATTTAGCAAAATATATTGTCGAAGATGTTAACACCATACATCATGATTCAGCACTAATAGTTGAAGATCAAAATATAAAAAAAATACAAAAAAAATCTGAACTCTCTTTTGAGCAACTTCAAAATAGTGAAGATTTGGGCGATGTGGTTATTTCACCAGGATTAACAAATGCCCACTCTCATGTAGCCCTAAACTCAGTTAAGGGATTAGGGTACGGTACTGCAAGTGCATTATATGATGTCATGTGGGGAGTTGAACCAGCACTCGATGAAGATTCAGTATATAAACTTTCTTTACTGGGAATGATAGATGCAATACGCTCTGGAACAACGAGTATTAATGATCACTATTTTTTTGCAGATTCTGTTGCTAAGGCTGCGTGTTCAATTGGCATCAGAGGGTTTATTGGCCACACAGTTATGACAGAGTATGGACCATGGACAGGTAAAACAGAAATTACCAAGGCTAAGGAGTTTGTACAAAATTGGAAGGAATCCTCATTAGTACATCCTGTTGTAGCTCCTCATGAAACATCAACGGTTAGTCCAGAAATATTGATTGACCTTTATGAATACGCTCAAGAAGTAAATGTTCCTATACATATTCACTTAGCCCAAACCCAAAAAGAGATGAATTACATTAAGGAAAAATTTGAGACAAGTCCAATTAAACATGCAGCAAATCTTGGTATATTAGATAAAAACGTGATTGCTGCACACTGTAAAGTCATTGAAGAAGGAGATTTAGAAATTCTCTCAGCAAGCAACTGTTTTCCAATCTTTTGTCCTACAACGCATGGACTATCAGGGAAACCAATGGATACTAATTCTCTTACAAAAAATGAAACCAAATGGGGAATTGGTACTGATTGTTCTGGAGGTAATGACGACTATGATATGCTCGAAGAAATGAGAGCCGCAATTTTAATTAATAATACTCACTCACAAGGAAATCTAATAACCCCAAAAGAGGTTTTTGATATTTCTACAAGACTAAATATTTCTCGAGTTTCCTTGAATGCCATGAAAGGGACTCTCGCAGAAGGACAAACTGCTGATTTCATTTCTATAGAAATCAATAATTCAAGAATGCAGCCTTTACACGATATAGTAAACAACATTGTAATGTGTGCATCTTCAAATGAAATCAAAGATGTATTTGTAAATGGCAAGGAAGTTTTGAGGAACAATCAGTTAGTGAACATCGATGAAGAAAAAATAATTTTCGAAGGTACGGAAACAATAGATAAAATTTTTAAAGAGACTGGTTTTATAAAGAGAATTCAATCAGGAGATTTCAATTGAAAGATAAGTCCGTACTTCATGATCACTTAGATGGAGGATTGAGACCAAGTACAATTATAGAGCTAGCTGAGCAATCAAGAATTGAACTTCCAACTACTGATCCACAACTTTTAGAAGATTGGTTCTTTGAAAACATTTCATCAGAATTAAATCAAGTATTTAATAAATTTGAATTAACAATTTCACTCATGCAAGATGAAGAATCTTTAGAAAGAATTGCTTATGAAGCAGTTGAAGACCTTACAAAGGATGGTGTTTCTAAAGGTGAATTAAGATATGCGCCATTGCAGCATCTAAGAGGGGAGTTGAATCCACAAAATGTTGTAGATTCAGTGTCTAGGGGAATTAAGAATGGAATGGCTGAATTTGGAGGTAATTTCAGTTCTATATTGTGCGCAATGAGACAAAATAATGATTCTTCTCAAGTAGCAGATTTAGCAATTAGTAATTATTTAAATGGCGTTGTCGGTTTTGATTTAGCAGGACCAGAGTACGGACACCCTCCGTCAAAGCATATTGAAGCTTGTATGAAAATAAATAAAAGTGAGATTGGTTTAACAATTCATGCTGGAGAGGCAGCAAACTTCTCCTACATAGAGGATGCAGTATCTAATTGTAAGGCACAGAGAATTGGTCATGGCTGGCAAGTCATAGAAGGATGTGTTGAGATAGGTGGATTATTTGAACCAAATACTAAAGCTGCTGAATATATTCTTGAAGAGAAGATTCCATTGGAGATATGTATATCTTCAAATGTTAAATCTGGAGCAAGTGATGTAAACAAAGAAAACCACCCCGTATTAAAACTGTTTAAAAGTGGATTTAACGTGACTTTAAATCCGGATAATCGTTTGATGGCCTCCACCACACTTTCGAAAGAATACGAATTAGCTAAACAGGAATTTGGTTTAAGTGAAGATGAAGAAGATAAAATAATTCAAAATACTAATAATTCATTATTTGAAAATATAGGTTATTGATAGCTAATTTTAGAGCTAGTCTTGTAATTTTAAAATTGTTGAAGCTAGCAAAACACTACCATTGCGTATTGCAATTTTTGCTTCATTTGTAATGGTTGCATGCGCGAATTCTGGTTGATGGTTTACAACACTTCCATCATCAGGAACAATGGCGAGAAATGCATGTAGAGATGGAAATTTTTTTGATATATTTCCAAAGTCAGTTGATCCATTTTTAGATTGATCAAAATGTTTATTAGTTTTCATATCAATTCCAAGTTCTTTTGAATAATCCATAAAAATTTCAGCTAACTTACCATCTGTTACTAAATTTTCATAGGTTCCATTGCCCTCTATGAAATTTACCTTACAACCAGTTGCTGAGGCTGCACTTTTAAAGCAGTTCAATATCTTTTTTTCGAGAACCTTTAGACCAGATGTTTTTTGGGCTCTCATCATCCAACTTGAGCGCGTGTAATCAGGGATAATATTTGCTGACTCTCCTCCATTCGTAATAATTCCATGAACTTTTTCTGTTGGAAGTAGCTGTTGTCTAAGTGCGCTTATGGAATTGTATGCTAAAACCTGTGCATCGAGTGCATTTTTACCTATATAGGGAGAACCTGAGGCATGGGCTGCCTTACCAATAAACTCAACATCAATCTGTTTCACAGCAACCATAAGAGGATCTACCTCATTCCTTGTCGCAGGGTGAATCATTAGAACTGCTTTATTATCTTTGAATACCTCTTTTTCAAGAAGTTTAATTTTCCCACCTCCTCCACCATTTGGAAATGAAAGAGGAAGAATCTCTTCTGCAGGACACCCTACGATTTGTATTGCATCAGAAAGTTTATCAATTTTTTTAGAAAGAAGATAAAAAGCACCTATACCTATAGAGGAGATAATATTATGCCCACAAGCTTGTCCAACACCCGGAAGAGCATCATATTCAATACATATTGAAATTGTTTTTTGATTGCCACCTTTTTTATTAATCAATCCAGTAAAAGCTGTAGGCATCTCGGATACTTTTTTAATTTTTGCAGACGAAATATTATTTGAAATTAATTTAGTAATCTCTTTATGAGACTTTACTTCTTCATAACCTAGCTCTGGGTTTTTGTATAAAAAGTCATTTAAGGCGAAAATTTTTTTTTCAAATTTAGAGAAGTCACCTAATAATTCTTTAGTCAGCATCTTTAACCTTTACCAAAGAATGTTAATTCCTGAATGGCACATTCTTTGAAGGCATTCGAGTTTCCGATATCTTCACCTGAGTATGCACTTAAAATATCAATCCTTAATGTTGCAGTAGTTGAATTTATATCAATCCATTGTTGGCCATTATTATTTTGTATTTCTTTTTCAATCAAGATGGAGGACTCATCTGTTGTAACCTGAATATCCCTTACCCTAAAATTTCTTTTGAAAGAATTGGTACTTTCAAGATTCTGAAATACTATAAATTCAAGATACATAGGCTCGTTAAAAGTAAATTCTAAATAGCCATCTACGCATTCAAGTTCGTTATCTTGCCATGATTTTAATGTTCCATCATAAAGATTCTCACATGAATATTCCTGACTTAATTGACTTGAGGACGTACAGGAAACAGGGAACATTTTCTGGAGCACAGTTTGAATTGTTGAGGTACTACTGGTGCTGGTAGTTTGTTCGACAGCAGCAATCTCTTCAATTACATCATCTGCAATTCTTGAGTTATAAAAAAAGCTAGCACCTGCAATCAATGGCACAATGAGAGCAAGGAAAAATACAGCCCTTATTCCTGGCACTTCTTTTCTATTAGGAAGACTTGCAGCACCGTAACTTGAAAGTGGTTTAATTAAAGGATTACCACATTCTTTACAGTTTTTTATAGATGGAATGTTGGGTGCATTACAGCTCGAACATTTTATCTGAGGTACTCTATTTCTCACTTCGGCAGTAGCTTTTGGGGCGTCATTTTCCTTGAGATTTTCCACTTTTAACCCAAGCCACTCACCACAACTTGAGCAAAATTCAAGATCTTGATCTATGCTTGCTGAACAAGCTTTGCATGTAATATTTTCCACTTCTATACCTTAGAAACTAAATTAATAATAAAATAATACAGTAACATTCGAATAAATAAAATACTCAAATAATAAAAGAATAAATATATATATGAATAAAAATTACTTACTTCCAGGAGAGCCTTTACGAAAAGGTGTTGATCTAATAGCTGATAAAAAAAGTGGAGCCCTGATTGTAATTGGATCATCAAATAAATTAGATAAAATTTCTAGCGGCGGTATCAATCTTAAAAATTGTGAATACTCACCAGAGATGCTTAGTGAACTTGCAAAGATGGACGGCGCAATTATTGTTGATGAAAGTGTTTCAACGATATTAAAAGCTAATGTTCATTTAAATCCATCCGACAGTCTACAAACTTCTGAAACGGGTACTAGACACAGAACTGCCGAGAGGGTGTCTATTGAGACTAACCTCAAGGTTATTGCAGTTTCAGAGGAGTCATCAGCTATAAAAGTATTTCACAACATGAAAGTTAATGAACTTGAAGCACCAGCGATGATACTTGGAAGAGTCAATGAGTCTTTGCAATCTGTTGACAGAATGAGGAGACGTTTTGACGAAGTGTTACTTGAACTTAGTGAGCTTGAGATTGAAGATACTATTACCAATCAACAAGTTTTAACTGTAATACAAAGAGGAGAGCTTTTAACAAGATTGGCTAATCAGGTTAAAAATGAAGCTGAAAATTTGGGTGAAGAGGCTGGCATTGTCATGATTCAAATTGAATCTTTGGAGTCAGGGGTTGAAAATACATTGTCCCTGGTTCTTAAAGACCACCTCCCATCTAAAAAATATAGAAATATTAAAAAAGTGAAGAGCGAAATCTCAAATTTAAGTTACGAAGAGCTTAATACAATCTCTCATTTGGGCTCTGTACTTTTAATGGAGCCCCTAGATGAAATTTCTACACCGAGAGGGTTTAGGGTGTTAGCAAGACTACCCGGACTACCAGAAAACCTTCACGACTCTCTAATTCAGAAATTTAAAACTTTACCACGATTACTAGGTGCTCCTACTGAGAAATTATTTCAAGTTGATGGTATTGGAAGGAATAGGGCACAACAATTGCGGGATTATTTTGATACTTTACTGAAAAATATTGGATTTTCTTATATAAATGGACACTAGATAGTACAGAAAATATAGTATCGTTTAGTTTTATGGCTACAAAAACAAAAAAAATTGAAGATAAATATAAACCAAATCAGTTCGTTGTTCACCCCCATCATGGTGCAGCAAAAGTTGTTAGAAAAGTAAATAAAAATGTTGAAGTATTTGTTGAAGGGGAACCAAAATCAAAAAGAATTCAATACTTTGAAATAGAAGTTTTAATGGACGGACTTACAGTGATGGTTCCTGTAGATACCGTAGACGAGGTAATCAGGCCAGTAATATCAAAAAGTGCAGTTTCTAGAAAAGTATTTCCAATATTCAAAGAAAAGCCTGAGGAAGCGGGAACAAATTGGAGCCGTTGGTATAAGGTTCTAACTGAAAAAATGACATCTGGCGATGTAATGCAAGTTGCTGAAGTCGTTAGAGACCTCACTCATGCCCAGATTAATAAAGGAATATCTCCCGCACTCAAGAGGATGCTTGCAAAGGCTAGGACAACTTTAGCAAGTGAAGTTGCTTGTGCTTTAGACATTGACGAGGAAGCTGCAGTAGAAAAAATTAATCAGTATCTTCCTGAAGAAGATCCTGACGACGGATTGTAATCCAGATAAAAAATCTTTTATTAGACTGGAATTAGATATGTTTATTGGTACTGGTTGGGATATACACAAACACTCTAATTCAAAACCACTCACTTTAGGTGGAGTAGCTTTTGATGAAGATGGTTTTGAAGCACACTCAGATGGCGATATTTTATTACATGCTTTAATAGATGCAATTCTAGGTGCTACCTCCAATAAAGATATCGGCCACTACTTTCCATCGAACGAAAAGACTCCTTTAAATATTGCGAGTACTGAAATGCTTAAATCCATTCTTGAAGAAATTAATTTTTCGATATTTAAAATAAATAATATTGACATGACGATAATTTCTCAAAAAATTAATATTTCCTCTAAAAGTGAAGTTATCGAAGAAAATATATCAAAACTATTGAGTTTTGATAAAAACAGAATAAATCTTAAAGGTAAATCAGTTGATAAATTAGGAATTATTGGCAACAACGAAGCATCAGCTGCTTTTGTTTCAATATCTTTGACAGATGCTTAATTTATATAATTCATACACAAAATCGCTTGAAGAGGTTGAGTTGTCTCAAGATGAAATCAAAATTTATCTTTGTGGGCCAACTGTTCAATCTTCGCCACATATTGGGCATGGACGATCTTCAGTAGTTTTCGATTTCCTTATTAGATATTTAAAGTATCTAAACCATAAAGTTTTATTCGTTAGAAACATTACTGATATTGACGATAAAATTATTTCCAAATCATCAGAACAGGGTATTGAATTTCAAGAATTAGCTAATAAAGTTATGACAGAATTTGGAGATGTTTATTCAAGCTTAAACTGCCTCACTCCAGACAAAGAGCCAAAGGCAACAGAGTATATCGATGAGATAAAAGAGTATATAACTCAAATTCTTAATAAAGATATGGCATATATTTCAGAGTCTGGGGTTTATTTTGAGACCTCAAATTTTACGGACTACTTAAAGCTTTCGGGAAGAAAGCTGGATGAAGTTATTTCTGGAACAAGAGTTGAACTTCAAGATGATAAAAACGCACCAGAAGATTTTGCATTGTGGAAATTTGCCAAAGAGGGAGAGCCGTACTGGGATTCGGATTGGGGTAAAGGACGACCAGGATGGCATATAGAATGTTCTGCTATGATCAATGCGCTACTTGGTGAAGAAATTGATTTTCATTGTGGTGGTAATGATTTAATATTTCCTCACCATGAAAATGAACTAGCACAATCAAAAGCAGCTAAGCCAAATAAAAATTTTGTTAAATACTGGCTACATAATGGAATGATCAATTTATCCGGTAAAAAAATGTCAAAGTCTGAAGGTAATGTAAAAATTCTCAAGGATTACATTGATGAATACAGTGGCGATGTAATGAGATTTTATTTCTTAAGAGCACAATACAGAAGTCCGCAAGAGTTTACTGAAGATTTATTAATTGAATCCAGAACTACATTCAAAAAAATATCAGAGTTTGTTGAAGAATCAAAGTCAGCACCCATTGACAAGAATCTTTTGAATATTTTTGAAGCATGTATGGGAGATGATTTAAACACACCAAAACTTATTGGAGAAATTTTTATTCAAATTAATCATTCAGTAACCCTTGAAGAGGAAGAGTTACAAAACTTAAGGTCAACTGTTAGGTTTATTTTTGATATATTAGGTTTCACTTTTACAAAAGTAGAAAATGAGAAATTACCTAAGGATAAGCTGATAAAATTTTTCGAAGAGTACAAAATAATCTTCGAAACTATAGAACAAGCTATGGGTGAATTTATAAGTATTAGAGAAAAATATCGTTTAGAGCGAGAGTATAAAATTGCGGATGAAATGCGAAATAAACTTCTAGAAATTGGAATAAAGATCGAAGATGGGAAAAAAGATGGCTGGTCTTGGAACAATAATTGAAGGAAAGAATGCTGTTCTATCAGTTTTAGAATCTGGAAGGGCAATAAAAATAAGCTATCTTCATCAAGAAACTAAATCAGAGAATTTTGAAACAATATTAAATTTAGCAAAAATAAACAAAGTAGAAATTTCAGCGATCAAATCAAAAGAGGAATGGCCTTATCACCCTAGACACTCAATTGTTGCACTTTGTAATCCGAAGAAAACTTTTAAAGAGAAAGATATGAATAAATTTGCAAATAAAAATTTTATTGTCTGCGACCACATTCAGGACACAAATAATATCGGAGCTATCGCACGCAGTGCCGCAGCATTTAATTTTGAAGTCATAGCAATACCTCTTAAAAGATCAGTAAAAATAACTGAAAGAACCTTTTCAATAGCTAGTGGAGGATTAGAAAAGGTCGAAATTGTATTTTATAACTCAATATTCTCACTGATTAAGAAATTTAATTCTTTAGATATCTGGACTTTAGGCTTAGATATGAGCGGTGAAACTGAAATCAGTGATATTGATCTTAAAACTCAAAAATATGCACTTTTTGTTGGCTCAGAAGAAAATGGTCTTAGCGGTGAGGTCCAAAAAAAATTAGACCTAATTTCACGTATCAACATGGATAATGATATTGAGTCACTAAACGTCTCAGTATCAGCTGCAGTGGCAATGTATCAATTATTTATTAAAAAATAAATTAACTCAAAATATATGTTTGCTATCATTTTAATATTCGCCGGAGTAGCTCAGTGGTAGAGCAACGCACTTGTAATGCGTAGGTCAGGGGTTCAACTCCCCTCTCCGGCTCTCAGTGAAAAACTACTATTCAACATTACGAGCGATATTCTTTATTCTTATTGGTTTACATGTCTCTCTCTATCTTTTTGGACTTCTTAGACTTTCTATAATTTATGATTATCTTGATTACTGGCCGTTTACTATTTTTCTAATCTTTCTAGTTTTACTTCCAAGATCAGCCCTCATTACTGAATCAATTAAATTTTATTCATATGCAGTTTTGATTACGATAATGGTTATTTTTTTACTTGGACATTTTACAAAAGCTTCTTTTCTAGGAACTTATTCTTATGAGTCATCTTTTAGCAACTCAACACTCAACGAATCAGAAACTTATAGAGTCATAATAAATGAAAATAACTCCATCAATTTAAAATCCTTTCCAGGAACTGGTTACAAAGTGGATATTCTCAACAAACCAGGATCTTCTGGTTACCCTGAGGCGGTAGAATCTTTAGTTGGGACACCCCATGTACTAGTTTTGAGGGCTGTAGAGACAAGCCCACTATTACAAGTTAAAGGTTGGGATTTAGAATTAGGTGATGAATCCAAATGGGAATTAGACATTTTTGCAGTTGATTCACAGTTCAGTCTTGATAATTTAGAACTTAATAATGCAAGTTTATCTGGGACAGGTGAAATCTACCTCGGTAAGAATCTTAAATTAGAAAAATTAGTGCTGAATGGAGTTTATGAAATCACTGTATCGAAAAATTTACCTATCGTGATATCTGGAAATGCGGAAACTCCTAGTTCGTGGATAAATGCTACTATTGGAACACTCAATCAAGTAAACGAATCATATAGATTATTAGTTGAAGTTATCGATGGTTCCGAAGTAATATTTAATGATGAATGAAAGCAGTCGATGATTGAACAGTTAGGAAATGGTCTTTTACTAGGCTTAATAGTGGCAATTGCTTCAGTGTCGTTATCACTTCTTTATGGCGTCACAAGAATTGTAAATTTTGCTCATGGAGAAATAATTGCACTGGGAGCTGTATTAACATTATTCTTCTCTTCATCCCCAGAATCAAGTTTTCTATACTTAGACCGGTTTAGTCCTTTGGGTAGTAGTTTCATAGTTTCATCAATTGCAAGTATCTTACTGTGTGGATTATTTGGTGCGCTGTTGGAGTTGTGCTTATTTAGACCTTTAAGAAAGAATAACTATGGAAATGTTGCAGTTTTAGTGATTACTATTGGTCTTTCAATATTCTTGAGACATATATTTTTATTGTTTGCCTCTGCTAAGCCTGCATCGTATGCACTAGATCTTCAAAAACGAGAAGACTACTTTGGAATTCAACTCACTCCTAGAAATGTTCAAGTTCTAATTATTGGAAGTGTTGTTATGATTTTAGTTGGTTTATTTTTAACCTATACCAAAACTGGTAGAGCTATGAGAGCAGTAAGAGATTCTTCAGAGTTAGCAAGCGTATCTGGAATAAACTCAGATTATATAATTACATTGACTTGGATCTTTTCAAGTATGCTTGCAGGGTTTACTGGGATTATCCAAGGAGTTATCAATAATGTTCGTTGGAATATGGGTTTTCTAATTCTGCTTCTAATATTTGCAGGTTCAATTCTTGGTGGAATTGGAACTTCTTTTGGAGCAATGTTTGGTGGTTTTATCATAGGTATGCTTGTTCAATTAAGTGTGGGACTAAGTTTTATGGATGGACACACCGAAGCTAAAAATGCTATTGCGCTTGCCCTTATGATCCTCATTTTGCTTATCAGGCCACAGGGAATATTTGGAAGTAAAGAAAGAATCTCATGAAGGACTATAAAAGATATATCATCGCCGTAAGTTTATTGACAGTATCGTTTCTCTACATTTTTACATCTAACGAAACAGGTGTTGCCCGCATCTTTGTAAACTTATTAACCTTTGCAGGCATTTATGGTCTTGCTGCAATAGGTATTAACGTACATTTTGGATGGACTGGTTTATTGAACTTTGGACATGCAGCATTTATGGGTATAGGCGCATACACAACTATTTTACTAATACCTCATGCTTTAGGTAGAGAAGGTGTTGTCATTGAGACGGGACTTCCGCTGCCTTTAGCTGTAATAATTGGAATGTTAGCTGCTGCATTACTAGGTCTCATATTAGGGCTTCCAACACTTCGGTTAAGAGGAGATTATCTAGCAATTGTTACAATTGCAGCTGCAGAAATATTCAGATTGTTAATTAGAGATTTCGAGGACATAACAGGAGGTGTATACGGTGTAATCCAGTTTTCAGAGGCCCTTCAAAGCTTAAGACCCAATTTTATTACCAACTTGGCTACAAGTATTGAGGTATCTTCTTCACAGTTGTGGGTGGGGGTAATTACGTGGATATTAATAATTTTCACTTTACTGTTTTTAAATAGACTACAAAAATCACCTTGGGGTAGAGCCTTAAGAGCAGTAAGAGAAGATGAAGATGCTGTAAGAGCTCTTGGTAAGAATGCTGTATGGCTCAAATTACAAAGTTTTATGTTGGGGGCATCAATAGGGGGTTTATCTGGAATTCTTCTCGCTTTCAACTACGGAACATTACAGGTATCCACCTTTGTTCCAGTTTTAACCTTTTACCTCTGGGCCGCTTTGATTCTGGGTGGAGTCGGAAGTTTAGCTGGACCTGCATTAGGTGCTGTTATTTTCTGGGTCATAATCTCAGGTACAGATAGTCTTGCAGAAATATTTTTTGAAAATGCGAATGGACAACAACTTGCAGGCGTTCGCTTTGTTTTTGTTGGTTTGCTGATAATGTTTACAATGATTTTTACACCTAGTGGTATATTGGGCAAAAAAGAGGAGCTTCTTCTTGACATCAAATAAACTTTTATCAGTAAGTTCGCTAAAGAAAAGCTTTGGAGGCTTACAAGCAGTAAATGTAGATTCCTTAGAGTTTTCAGAAAATGAAATAACTAGTTTGATTGGCCCAAATGGAGCTGGAAAAACAACTTTTTTTGATTTATTAACAAAATTTCAAAATCCTGACCAAGGCAATATTTTCTTTGAAGGTGAAAATGTCACGTCTTTTCAGTCTTATAAATTAGCCAGATTAGGTATGACTAGAACATTTCAACTTACCAGGGTTTTTGAAAAGATGTCTGTATTAGAAAACATGCAGTTTTCTGGTAGTAGCGTTAAAAATGAATCAATTTCAAGATCTTTAATAAAGGGTAAATCATTAAATAATTTTGAAAAAGAACTTGAAATCGAAGTTGATAAGATTTTGGAGTTACTAAACCTATCGCACATGAAATATTCTTATGCTAGAGAATTGTCAGGAGGACAAAAAAAATTACTTGAGCTTGGAAGAGCATTAATTAGAAAACCAAAACTGTTACTTCTCGATGAGCCACTGGCAGGTGTAAACCCTAAGCTTGCTGAAGAGATATTAGATATCATAAAAAATCTGAGTATTGAGGGAATCAATATCATCATGGTTGAGCACAATATTAATGCTGTTATGAAAATTTCGGAAAGAGTAGTTGTGATGGCAGAAGGTAAAATTATTGCAGATGGTGAGCCTGAAGCTATTAGAAATAATGAAAATGTTATTGAAGCATACCTGGGTAAAGTTAATGAATAAAGCAATAATTGAAGTAAACGGATTAGCTGCTGGTTATGTTAAGGGTTTAAATATTCTTCAGGGAATAGACTTAGTAATAAAAGAGAATGAAATAATCTCAATAATTGGTCCAAATGGTGCAGGGAAGTCCACCTTATTAAAGGCTATTATGGGCCTGATTCCAATATCAGGTGGGAGACTATATATTAGTGGTAATGAACTTACTAATTTTAAAAGTCATGAATTAATTAAAAAAGGGATTGGCTATGTTCCCCAAGTTGCAAATGTTTTTCCAAGCCTTACGATTGAGGAAAATTTAGAAATAGGTCTTTGGACAAAAACAAAAAATTCTAAAGAAGGTAAAAAAGAAATTTTTGAAATGTTCCCAATTTTGTCTGAAAAAAAACGAGAGAAAGCTGGTAACTTATCAGGCGGTCAAAGGCAGTTATTAGCGCTTGGTAGAGCTCTAATAACTAAACCAGATGTGCTACTACTTGACGAACCTTCAGCTGGCCTATCTCCGATAGCTATTGATGAGGTTTTTAAATCTATAAGTGAAATCAATAATAAAGGTGTATCTATTCTTTTAGTAGAGCAGAATGCAAAAAGAGCTCTTACCTTTTGTGATAGAGGATATGTTTTAGACCAAGGAAAAAATTCCTACACTGGCACTGGCAGAGATTTATTGGATGATCCTAACGTAATAGATTTGTATTTAGGAAAGCTATAAAAAAAAGGCCCGAAATTAATCGGGCCTTTTAAATTTAGTAAGTTATGAATTAAGATCCAAAATCTATTGATTTAAGAACTTCTTCTTCATCACCTGTAGTGATCGCCCATACATCGTATGTACTTGCTGTTGGATCACCTTGTTCATCAAGATTTATATCTCCGGATGCACCTTTGTAGTCTACATTTTCTCCTGCAGCTACTAAAGCCCAACATTCGACACCGATACATGCAGTACCGTTACCTGATGCTTCAACTAATCCTGACGCAATGTCAGCACCTGTTACTCCATTAGCAGCAGCAGATATTGCCATTATCATAATGGCATCATAAGCTTGAGCTGAATATGGAGCTGGAGCTTCACCAAATTTTTCCTGGTAAGCAGCTGTGAATGCATCTAATGCAACACCAGCTGTTGATCCTGGAGCGGTTCCTTTGAAACCATCCAAGGCGTTACCTAGTCCACATTCTGAACTGAGGTTTGCACCTCTTACACCATCTGTAAAGTACCAAGGTGTGCTTAGGTAATCTTGCTCGAAAGCTGATTTAAGAACACCACAACCAGTTTCTGGAAACAATATTCCGACAATTGAGTCAGAACCATTTTTACCAGCTTGGGTTACTTC
Organism: uncultured Candidatus Actinomarinales bacterium; assembly: GCA_943840565.1. Classification (GTDB taxonomy): domain Bacteria; phylum Actinomycetota; class Acidimicrobiia; order Actinomarinales; family Actinomarinaceae; genus Actinomarina. The sequence continues at coordinate 19,460 of CALSUY010000001.1, forward strand.
AGATGCAAATTCTGTCGCTTCTTGTGAGTGATAAACAATAGTGTCTACACTTCCACCAAGTGCTTCAAAAGAGGAAGCAGTAGCTTCTGCTAAACCTCTACCGTATGAATCTGCTCTTGAAATAATTGAAACGGAAGTATGTCCATCATCAATTAAAACTTGAGCCAATACAGCACCTTGCAATAAATCTGAAGGAGCGGTTCTTGCATAAAATCCACCATTCTTTATTTTTGTAAATTGTGGGGATGTGTTTGAAGGGGAGACCATAACGACTTCTGCAGCAATAGCAGTATCGATAATTGCTAGTGATATACCACTAGCTGCAGCACCCATAACTCCTTGTGCACCATCGGCAATAAGAGAGTTCAAACTTGCTAAAGCTACGTCTGGAGCTGTTCCAGAGTCACCTTGTACCCAGACAATAGGTTGTCCGTTTACACCACCGGCTGCATTAATTTGCTCTACAGCAAGAATCGCACCTGATTCAATACCAGGTCCTAAGAATGCTAAATCACCTGTTAATGGCATTAATGTACCAAGAACTAATGGGTCAGCTACAGGAGCAGCGACAGTGGTTGCAGGTGCTTCGGTAGTTGCAGGAGCTTCAGTTGCTACTGGCTCTTCAACTACTTCATCAGCTGTTCCACAAGCTGCGGCGAAAATTGCAAGTACTGCGATTAATGCAATAAGTTTGCGATTTTTCATATTTTTTAATTTCCTTTCAGTCACTGAAAATAAAAATTCCCACATAATTTGTAGGAATGTATTACAACAATAGCGTGTTTTTACTACTCTACAAATAGCATATTTAAATAATTTATACATAACATGACTGAAATACTTGAAAACATATTAAACACACTAAATAATCAAGAATATGTTGATATTTTGCTATATTTATTCATTTTTTACTTTTTATATTTTGGTTGGAAAAATGGCTCAATTATGGTTATTTTTTATATTTCAGCCTTATTACTTGCTATTTTTTCAAGTTTTAGATACTCAGAACAAGTAGGAACATATATAAGTAATTGGCTTAACTCTGGAAGGCAATTATCTGAATTATTTGCCGGGGTAATTATTTTTATCGGAGTAATTACTATTTCATCGTTAATTCAGAATATTATTCTTTCTATCAAAGGAAAAAATGATACAGGAAGCAAGCTATTAGGCTCTGTACTTTCATTGCTGTTAAGTAACCTCATGCTGACTTTTGCTTTCACCATTGTTTCTTTAATTAACACAACTCCGCTTATAGAGAATTACCTTGAACGATCAGAGTTGGTGTCATTTTATACAGATGCTGATGGAACACCACAACAAGCACTTGAAGTAGTCATAGGCAATGACCTGTTAAAAGTCGTATCAAGAATTAAGGATTTAACAGGTCAATCATCAGTTGTAGTAGATGAGTTTGGTTGTTTAGAGATACCGAAAGTTTCAAGACCAAAACTTCTTGCTAAAAATAGTGAATCAAGAGAGATGTTTGAAATCATTAATATTGAAAGGATTAATGAGAATGTTGACCCAGTTGAATTTTCTCAAAGACTTTCAGACATAGCTAACGAGTATGCCTTTTTGATGTATGAAGAAGGATTTTGGTGTCATAAAAATCCACTCAACGGACAACAAGTTGGAGACAGGCTCAGTGAGGTAGGTCTTCCATACAAAACTGTTGCAGAAAATCTAGCTATTTCTTCAACCTTAGTTTCTGGTCATGAAAGTTTAATGAGCTCCGAAACACACAAAAATACAATATTGGATCGTGAATTTAAAAGAGTAGGTGTCGGAATAGTTTCCGGTCCACTCGGTCTAATTATCGTGCAAATATTTCAATGAGTTATTCACCAGTACCTTTAATTAATGGATTAATAGCTGATACACAAGAATATTTAATCTCACTAGATATTAAAATCGCCAAAAAAGAAATAGACTTATTACAACAAACATTATCAAGTGAATTAAATAAAAACGTACGTCTCCAAACGAATACACCAACACAAATAGTAAATACTTTTTTGTTAGAAAATTATGAATTGTCTAACAAACTCACTCCAAGAAGTTTTTCCGAGGAAACTTTTTATCTAATAATGCAATGGGGAGTCCATAAGGCTTCCAAGGTTTCTTAAAAAAGTGAATAAGGTCAAAATAGATATATGGAATAATTCCTATCCAATTTTTATCTGGTTAGTAACAGAACCTATTGTCGGACTTGTAGACTCGAAAATCGCAGGTCTTTTAGGAGAGCGTTCACTATCAGGAGTGGGTATCGGGGAAACAATTTACTTTGTCTTAGTTTGGGTGTTTATCTTTTTGGCCTATGGCACGACCCCCCTAGTAGCTAAATTAAATACTCAGCAAAAATTTAGAAGCCTTGCATATTTTGTTAATTACGGAAAAAATATGTCCCTTTTGCTGGGTGTATTAGGAACAGTGCTTATATTTATTTTTTCAGAATACTTAATAGGATCTTTTGACCCATCTTCAGAGGTTGGTGAAGAAGCAAGAATCTATCTATGGATTAGAAGTATTGGGATTACTTTTTACCTAGTAAATATGCATTCAACTGCTGTTTTGAGAGGTTTAAGGCATCCTAAAATAACTTTACAAAGTGCCCTTCTTGTTTCTACACTGAATATCTTTTTTAGCTATTGTTTTGCAATCATACTTGATTATGGAATTCTAGGTATTGGCTTAGCTAGTACCCTCTCTTTTCTTATCACTTCTATCTACTCATCATCAGTGCAAAGAAGTAAGTTACAATTATTAACCCAATCAAATGAAAATGTTAATAAAAGTTATTTAAGAAAAAAATTCTTTTCTATTGGATTTCAAATTCTCCTAAGGTCCATGTTTTTAACTGGATTTATGACAGTATTGAGAAACCAAGCTTCATTGTTGTCCATGAAGGACATCGCAATTCAACATGTTTTATTGCAACTCTGGTCATTTGGCTATGTGGCAATTGATTCAATAGCAATAGCATCCCAAACTCTAATATCAGAACACATATCAAAAGGAATCAAATACTATAAATCTGAGTTGTATTCAAACTTAATACAGTTAACTGCAATCATTTCTATATTTCTCTTAACAACAAGCTATTTGTTTTTAGATAAATTAATAATCTTTTTTGCTGGAGAATCTTTTTCTCAACTTAGTAATACTCAATTGAGACTCTTATTTTCTATAAGCTTATTATTTGGAAGCTTTGCTTTTCTTTGGGACGGAGTGCTACTGGGCCTAGATAAAGTTTATGAATTTGCATTTATAACTGTTTGGTCTTCAATTATAGGGATCGTATTAGCCATCTATTTAATACAAAGAGATCCATCAATAATCTCCCTCTGGGTTGCTTTGGTGGCATCACTAGTTGTAAGAAGTTTTTTAGGTTTTAAATATCAACGCAGTGAATAGACTATTTCACTGCTTTTAATACAGGTCTATCTAGGTAATAACTTAATATCTGAAGTTCTTGGGAAAGATCAACAGATCTAATCTGTACATCTGGAGTATTTTTTAGCAATACAGGTGCAAAGTTTAATATCGACCTAACACCACACTCAATTAACTGGTCTGCAACTGATTGAGCATATTCACCAGGAGTGGCGATTATTCCAATTGCTACGCTGTACTTATCACAAACTTCTTTTAATTCAGAACTTGGTTTAACGACTAAGCCGGCTATTTGCTTATTTATTTTTTTGGGATCATCATCAAAAAGGGCAACTACACCAAATCCTCTTTCTTTAAAGCCTCCATAGTGGGCTAACGCTGAACCAAGGTTTCCAACCCCAACTATTACGGCACTCCATCCTTCTACTAAACCAAGCTCAAGTTGAATTTGATTTCTAAGAGTTGAAATATCATAACCAACACCTCTAGTTCCTAATGTTCCTAAATAAGAAAGATCTCTTCTGACCTGTGCATCATTGACTTTTGCAAGTTCAGCTAAAGTTTTTGATGATATACCTACTTCTGTTGAGCCAACTTGCTCTAGGCACTGTAAATAAAGAGGAAGTCTCTTTACAGTTGCTGGTGGTATTTTTCCATTTTCTTTCACTAATGCACAATCTAATGAACTAATAAATTTAAGCTAAATTACTACTGGATATTTTATTACAGATTGGGAGTATAAATTAACGTTTTATCCCCATTTGAGTTAACTTAATAATATCTAATGAAACAAGAAGAAATATATGACGTAATTATTGTTGGAGCTGGTCCAGCCGGAGCTAATACAGCTATTTCATATAAAAAATTAAATCCTCAATTAAAAATTGGAATTTTTGACAAAGCACTATTTCCCAGAGATAAATCTTGCGGCGATGCCATTGGTCCGGGAGTAATAAATGCTTTAAAGAGATTTGGGAATGAACACATACTAGATTCTGAACCAGAAGTGGTTTCAACAACTTTATTTGGGCCTAAAAACATAGGTATTCAGAACTATATTCCAGAGGTTCAAAATAAAGAGGATTCTGTAGTTTATGTAATTCCAAGATTAGATCTGGACAATAGAATTTTCAACCTCGCAAAATCTTTAGACGTAGATTCTTTCGAGGAGTATAGATATTCTGGATTCACAAGAAATTACGATGAGTCGTTAAACGTTAGTTTTAAAAATGCATCAGGAGAAAGTGAGACCTTTAAAACAACAATTCTGGTTGGCGCTGATGGGGCTAATTCGAGAGTCAGAAAAGACTTGAACCTAAGCCAAAACACAGATTGGCATAAAGCAATTGCTATTAGAGCCTATATTGACAGTCCTAACTATCTGGAAATTTTTAAAGAAAGATCATTAATGTTTGAGATTAACGTATCTGCTTTAAGAGGTTATGCTTGGGCATTTCCGAGTAAGGGTACGTTAATTAATATTGGGATTGGTATGCCTTTAAGTCTTTTTAAGAAAGAGAATAAAAACATTAATGAAATGCTGGATGATTTTGTTCAAACTTTGGAGAGCAGGGGGGTGATAGTTGAAGATATCAGATTAGAAAAAAGCTACATGCTTCCCTTTGCTTCCTCTAGGCCAAAATTAGCTCATGATAAAGTAGCTTTAGTTGGTGATGCAGGTTCAATGATTAATCCAATGAGTGGCGAAGGTATATTTTATGGCATGGAATCTGGCTTTTTACTTGCTGAAAACACCCATGAATTAATTCAAAACAATAGAGGAGATATCAACAAGGGTATAAAGTCGTATGAAAAAAGTTTTAATAAACGCTTTTCGAAACATTATCTGAGCTGCGCGCTTGCCAGGCTAGTACTTCAAAGTCCCTATATGACTCAACGATTATTGTCGGTTGCATCAATTGATCAGCACACAATAGATTTCGTAGTGGAACTATTATTCGACGAAGCAAGGCTGACAATAAAAGAAGTTTTTCTTTTAGGTATAAAGTTTTTATCCCCACTTTGGCTTCTAAGAATCATTAAAAACAAGTAATTAAGTATTAGACATTAATCTTGATTTCCTAGTAAAATAAAACTAACTTTGTGAAAACTTTCACAATTAAAGGAGAGACATGGTTGATTGGACCCCTATCTTAATAATGCTAATAATAGCTGTAGGCTTTGCCCTTGTTTCCTTAGGAGTTAGCTATCTTTTATCTCCAAAAAATCCAACTGCTGAAAAACTAGCACCTTACGAGTGTGGAATTTTCCCTGAAGAAGAACCCTCCCAAAGGTTTCCAGTAAAGTTTTATATGGTGGCAATGTTATATATTGTCTTTGATATTGAAATAATTTTTCTACTTGCTTGGGCTACAAGATTTAATGAACTTGGGTGGTACGGCATTCTTGTCATTGCTATTTTTAGTTTTTTTGTGCTTGAGACACTTTACTACGTATGGAAAAAGGGTGTTCTCGATTGGAATACACCAAGAAGAAAAAGATATTTTGAAAAAACATTATTTGAACCTCAAACTGAAAAGGTTGCTTAATGTATTCACCAGATAATATTTTTACAACAACAATTGATAAAGCGGTTAGATGGTCACGCACTCAGTCAATGTGGCCAGTAACATTCGGCCTCGCATGCTGTGCGATCGAAATGATGGCTGCTGGTTCAGCCAAGTATGATCTTGCTAGATATGGTATGGAAGTATTTAGAGCTTCTCCTCGTCAAGCTGATTTAATGATTGTTGCTGGAAGAGTTTCCCAGAAAATGGCTCCAGTATTAAGACAAGTATATGACCAGATGGCAGAACCAAAATGGGTAATTGCTATGGGGGCATGTTCATCAACAGGTGGAATGTTTAACAATTATGCATTAGTACAAGGAGTTGATCATATTGTACCTGTAGACATCTATGTGCCAGGTTGTCCTCCAGGGCCACAATCCTTAATGCACGGAATATTAACCCTTCATGACAAGATTATGGCTGGAGAAATTAATAGATGAACGAAGTGCAACACATAGAGGTAAATGAATACCACGATCACATTAAGTCCCTACTTGAAGAGGGGTACGAAATGATGATGGACCTTACTGCTGTTGATTGGTTTAGAAAAAAAGAACCAAGATTTGAAGTAGTAATTAATCTTTTATCTCTTTCTAAGAACCTTAGAAAGACAATTAAGGTTCAAGTCCCTGATGAAAATCTCACCATTCCCTCAATTACAGATATATATCCAGGAGCCAATTTTTACGAGAGAGAAGTGTTTGATATGTTTGGGATAGTCTTTGAAAATCATCCTGAACTAACCAGAATTTTGATGCCGGATGACTGGATAGGGCACCCTCTCAGAAAAGACTATGGATCTGGAAGAATTCCTGTCCAATTTAAAAATGCTCCGAGTGTGGATTAATTATGGTTAAAAATAAAGAAAACTCAGAAGATTTAGACTTTTGGGCAACAAATTCGGAAGAAGGTGGATGGAACATTTCATCTACAGATGAAGGCTCTCAAAAAATGAATGATGAGGAGTCCGAACAACAGATAAAAATCCAGACTGGATCTGATGTCGTAGATGATTATTTTATTGAAGAAGAAACCTCTGAAGATGAGAGAATGATTGTTAATATGGGTCCTCAGCATCCGTCAACTCATGGAGTTTTAAGACTTCAAGTTGAACTTGAGGGTGAAGCCGTCAGAAGAGTAAAGCCTATCATTGGATATTTACACACTGGCATGGAGAAAACTGGCGAAGAGCTAACTTATCTTCAGGGACCTACGAACACAACTAGAATGGACTATCTCTCACCTTTTTTTAATGAACTAGTTTTTTCACTTACCACTGAGAAGCTTTTAGACATTGAAGTTCCAGCTAGAGCAGAAACAATAAGAATATTAATGACTGAGTTAAATAGAGTTTCATCACATCTAGTTGCCCTTGCAACCGGAGGCATGGACATAGGGGCACTTTCTATGATGATATTTGGGTTTAGAGAAAGAGAATTAGTATTAAATTTTTTTGAAAAGACAACAGGACTAAGAATGAATCATAACTACATCCGACCAGGAGGTGTAGCAGCAGACTTACCTGATAATTGGCAAAAAGATGTTAAAGAAATATTAAAAATTATCCCTGAAAAGCTTAAAGACTATGACGAAATGTTACTTGATAATCCGATATGGCAGGGACGACTCCAAAATGTAGGAATTATAACTCCTGAGGAATGTCTGGCTTATGGCATTACTGGCCCAAGTTTAAGAGCATCTGGTCAGGGATGGGACCTTAGGAAAATGCAGCCTTATTCTGGAATTGAAAAATTTGATTTTGATGTACCTGTCTTACAAGAAAGTGATGTTTTTGCTCGTTGGAGAATTAAAGTACTTGAAATTCTAGAGAGTCTAAAAATTGTAGAGCAAGCAATGGACAATATGCCTAAAGGACCATATAAAATTCAAGATAAAAAAGTCACACCCCCACCAAGGAAAAGACTTGATGAATCTATGGAAGCACTGATTCATCATTTTAAAATTTATACAGAGGGATTCAAAGTTCCTGAAGGAGATGCATATGTTGCTGTTGAGTCCCCAAGAGGAGAATTAGGTTGCTATATAGTTTCAGATGGTTCTTCTAAACCATTTCGAATGCACGTAAGGGGTCCATCATTTTGCAACTTACAAGCTCTACCGATTGTTATGGCCGATAGTCCAATAGCAGATGCTGTTGCAGCAATAGCATCTTTAGATCCTGTAATTGGAGATGTTGATAGATGAGCTGGGAAACAGAAAGATTAGAAAAAGCTAAACAAATTATTGAAATGTATCCTCAAAAGAGATCTGCTCTAGGACCATTGCTTTATTTAGCTCAAGATAAAGATGGATATATCTCAAATGAATCAATTGTTGAAATTAGCGGACTTATTGGGATAACAGAAGTCCAAGTCCAATCGGTTGCGTCTTTTTATTCAATGTACAAACAGGAGCCAACAGGTAAATATTTACTCAGTGTTTGTAAATCAATTTCTTGTGAGATAAGTAACTCAAGTGATGTAATTAATAGTGTTAAAAATTTTACAGGGCTAAGTAACAATGAAACAGATGATGAAAATTTCTTTACTTATGAGTCTGTTGAATGCATTGGCGCGTGTGGTGGAGCACCTGCAATTCAAATTAATTATGAGACTGTCGAAGGCCTAACACCTGATAAAGCTGTAGATTTGTGCAAGTGGCTTAAAGAAGAAGAACCTGAAATAGTAGTTGCAGATGAGCTTCAAGATAAATTTGGTGGAGTGAAGTCTTTTGACTGGGCTATCGCAGATAACAATGGAGCAACTAGCCCTGTTCCAGGTTTTCAAACTTATGACACATCAAAGGAGAAAAAATGAAAGAAACCCTTCTTCTGACCAAACATATGAGAGAAAATCCTGAAGACAGCCACTCTCTGAAATCCTATGAAAAAAATGGAGGATATGAATCTGTTAAAAAAGTACTTAAGTCTGGTACCCCTGAAGAAGTACTCCAAGAGATAAAAGATTCTAACATTAGAGGTAGAGGAGGAGCTGGTTTTCCTACAGGAGTCAAATGGGGCTTTTTAGCTGAAGATGAAGAAAGATACCTTGTTATAAACGGTGATGAATCTGAGCCCGGAACTTTTAAAGATCGAATTCTTCTTGAAAGAGATCCACATCAATTAATTGAAGGAATGATAATCACATGTTTTGCCGCAAATATTTCAAAGGCTTTCATATATATAAGAGGTGAATACGCAAAGCCGGCAAGAAGAGTTCAAAGTGCTATTGAGGAAGCTTATGAAAAGGGATATTTAGGAAAGAATATATTTGGATCTTCTATGAACTTGGACATTGTGGTGCACCTTGGTGCAGGAGCCTATATATGTGGAGAAGAAACCGCTTTACTAAACTCACTAGAAGGTAGAAGAGGTGAGCCTAGATTAAAACCACCATTTTTTCCAGCAGTAAAAGGTCTATATAACAAACCAACGCTTGTAAATAATGTTGAGACTATCTCTTCTGTTCCATGGATAATGAGTAACTCTGGAAAAGATTATTCAAGCTTAGGAGTTGAAGGTTCAACAGGGACTAGAATTTTCAGTCTTTCTGGACACATAAACAATCCTGGAAACTACGAAATAGAGATGGGGTCTTCATTTGGAGAGTTCGTAGACACTTTAGGCAAAGGTGTTAAAAATAAAGCCATTAAAGCATACATTCCTGGTGGAGCGTCAGCTCCATGGTTACGTGGAGATCAACTCGACGTCAAAATGACAATTGATGACGTTGCAAACGAGGGGTCCATGCTTGGTTCTGGAGCAGTCGTAATGATGGATGAAGATACAAATTTAGTTTTAGCAGCAAAAAGCTTAGTAAGCTTTTTTGCGCATGAGTCTTGTGGACAATGCACTCCATGTAGAGAGGGAACTACTTGGCTTGAAAATATACTTGAAAGAGTTGCTTCCGGCAGGGGACGACTTTCAGATATAGACCTACTACTTGATGTCTGTGATAATATTTCACCAGGACTTAGCTGGCCACCAAAGATGACAACTATATGTCCGCTTGGACCTTCTGCTACTGCATCGATTGTGTCTTTAATGAAAGACTTTAGATCAGAAGTTGAAGTTTTACTACCAAAGAAAGTAGTAATAGGTTGAACGAAAAAGTAACTTTTACCGTTGATGGAAAACAGCTTGAAGGAAAACAGGGGCAACTCCTAATTGAGGCATGTGAGGATTCTGGTATTCACATACCAAGGTTTTGTTGGCATAAAAGATTAGATCCAGTCGGTATGTGTCGAATGTGTCTGGTTGAAATTGATACACCTAGAGGAAAAGCTTTAGTACCTTCTTGTACAACACAAGTAAGTGAAGAATTAATTGTCGAAACAGAGTCTGATACTGTTAAAAAAGCGCAAGAAGGCGTTCTAGAGTTTTTACTCATCAACCACCCCCTTGACTGTCCTATCTGTGACAAAGCTGGAGAATGCCCCCTTCAAGATCAGACAATGGCTTATGGACCAGGCGAATCAAGATTTATTGAGGAAAAAAGACATTTTGAGAAACCAATTCCTGTTTCAGACATCGTATTACTTGACAGAGAGAGGTGTATTTTATGTGCGAGATGTACCAGGTTTTCTGATGAAATTTCCGGAGATCCTTTAATTGAATTCATCCAAAGGGGAAATAAAACACAAGTTAATACTTTTCCTGATGAACCTTTTAAATCTTACTTTTCAGGAAATACTGTTCAAATTTGCCCAGTTGGGGCACTAACTGCAACTAGTTACAGATTTAAAGCAAGACCATGGGATTTAAAAAAAGTGTCTTCAACATGTAATTGTTGTTCGTTAGGATGTTCCGTTGAGTTAAATGTATCTCAAAATAAAATGTTAAGAATACTTGGTGAAGATAATGAATTTACTAATCAAGGATGGCTTTCAGATAAAGGAAGATATAATTTTGAATATTTGCACTCAGAAAATAGATTATTAAATATTCATTCAAGAGAAAATGAAGACTATCAGACTATCAATATCTCAGATGCAATTGAAAAGATCAAAAATAAGATTAAGGACTTAGACAACCCAGATATAAAGTTTATCATTGGAGCAAACAGCACAAATGAAGAATATTTTGCAATCAACAAATTTGCTAACTCCCTAAATAGAAATGAATTTTTAAGTAAGGATAAATCTAATGTCTACTTTGCTGATGATCATATTTATAACGGATATTTTAGTGAGGAATATACAAGTGCTACTTTCGAAGATCTGGATAATTCTGATGCAATCGTTGTGTGGGCAGAGGATATTAAAGATAACCTACCAGTACTATTTCTTAGAATCAAAAAAGCAGTTAAAAACGGAGTTAAGCTCGTTGTATTCGGACACACCAATACAGCTTTAGAGAGTCTTGCAGACCTCTATCTTGGTGCTGAAATTGTTTCCAATAATTTTGAATTAAAAACAAGTCTAAGCAATATTCAAGAATTGAAAGATATTATCGATAGTAAAAAAGTAACTACAATTATTGGAAAATCTACTCCTTTACAAAAAAAAGATTCACTAGATACTCTTATAAATCATTTACAAAAGGTTTCCGACCTGAAGGTATTTAACTGTTTTAGTAAAGCGAATACTTTTGGAGCAATACAACACATTGACCAGATAAAGGGATTAAATGAATTCTGCACTGAATATGAAAATTCAAATAAAAATATTGTATTCACTATAGGTGCAAACCCTGTTAACTCATCATTTTTTGGATCAAAAATTAAAAATCTTCTTGAAGATACAGACTATGTTATTTCACTTGATATTTTTAAAAATGAAACAACAGAATTAGCTGATTTGATATTACCAACAACTGCTTTTGGTGAAAAAGAGGGGACGATAACAAATATGGAAATGAGGGTTATGAAGCAAAATAAAATCCTTCCGGACCCCGGCTCAACTCTTTCTGAATGGGAATATTTAATAATGATTGCTCAATCGCTTGGAAAAGATATTAACTATGACAGTGTAAACGATTTAAACAGTGAGTTAGCAAGTCAATTTACAATGACAGAAGCATTACCCACATTTGATAATCTTAATAAACCATCAAATCTTTTTGGAATACTAAATCAAAAAGAAATTAATTTAAATATCAGGGATATAGATCAAGACAGTTCGTCTCTTTTGATGGTAAAAAGACTCTATGGAGATTCAAGTACTCAAATTAATTCACCATCAATTTCAATGTTAGGTTCTGAAAGGTTCATTGAGTTGAGTGAATTTACTTTAGACAAATATGGGATAAAGTCCAATGTTGCTACTTTAACTCAAGGCTCATCATCTATTTTTGTGAATATAAAATTGAATAATCTTTTGCCAGACAATCTTGTTTTAGCTCCAATTAATAGAAGAGGATTCGAAAAATTAGACTCTACTAAAGATTTTGATCTCAAAGAGACAAAAAACATGAAGGATTTAAGTGTCAATTGATTTAATAATTGGAGTAACAAAAGCAGCTTTGATTTTAGGGCTTTTATTAACCAACACAATTTTACTTATATGGCTCGAAAGAAAGTTAGTAGCTGGTATGCAATCGAGAGTTGGACCAGATAGGGCAGGACCTTTTGGAATTTTGCAAACAGTTGCTGATGCAGTAAAACTACTTCTAAAAGAGCAAATACTTCCCTTAAAAGCTGACAGAGCAATGTATTTATTAGCTCCTATCCTTGCATTGGTACCATCATTTTTAATATTTATGATTATTCCTCTTGGGCCAAGCATCGATTTAGTTATACAGGGAGAAGCCGTAAATGTAGATTTGGTTGGAGCAAATATTAACGTAGGAGTCTTATTCTTCTTAGCTCTATCATCAATAGCCGTATATAGTGTTGTTCTTGCCGGTTGGTCTTCAGGATCGAAATACCCATTACTTGGTGGAGTCAGAGCTTCTGCACAGATGATCTCTTATGAAGCCGCTATGGGGTTAGCCTTAGTTCCAGTAATACTTTATTCAGGATCTATGTCAATGACTGATATAGTTCAAAGTCAATCAGGATTTCTATCAAGCCCTATTCCTATACTAGATTCAATTGTTGGCTTTATTCCTAAGTGGAATATATTTCCACAGTTTGTAGCATTTGCAATATTTTTTATAGCATCTGTTGCAGAGGTAAATAGAGCTCCATTTGACTTAGTTGAAGCCGAACAAGAGTTGGTAGGAGGATTTCATACTGAGTATTCCGGATTTCGCTTTGCAATGTTTTTTCTTGCCGAATATATAAACATGTTTAACATGTGTGCAATAACAGCTACATTCTTTTTAGGCGGATGGCTAGGCCCAACTTTTTCAGGATTCTTACCACCATTCATTTCAGCATTTATGCCAGCCGTTTGGCTCGGGGTTAAAACTTTTTCTTTGTTATTTATATATGTTTGGATAAGAGCAACCCTACCTAGATTGAGATATGATCAATTGATGGAACTAGGCTGGAAAAGACTAATTCCGATTTCACTAGTATGGCTATTATTATCTTCAATTGTTTTAGGAGTTAGAGAGTTTGGCTTACCATGGAGTTAAAAGATGAGTAGTGGATACGACTTACTAAAAGGATTAAAAGTAACATTTAAAGAGTTATTTAAAAAATCTGTAACTGATAAATACCCGAAAGAGTTTAGAGACAAACCCCAACGTTTTCATGGAAGACATGTTCTTAACAAATATGAAGATGGTATGGAAAAGTGTATTGGTTGTGAACTTTGTGCTGGAGCATGCCCTGCACAATGTATATATGTAAGAGGTGAGGATAATCCTGAGGAAAACCCAGTAAGTCCAGGGGAGAGATATGGCTTCATATATGAAATAAATATGTTGAGGTGTATATATTGTGGTCTTTGTGTAGAGGCTTGCCCTACAGAGGCAATAACAATGACTTCACTTTTTGAAATGAGCGTTGCAGATCGATCTGAGGCAGTATTTGATAAATCTGTATTGCTTGTTAAAGACGATGGTTCAGCCAATACTCACGAAGAACAAACAAATTTAACTAACCCAGAAGAGTTAACAAAAATTGATGGTTGGATGAGAGCAACAGCTCCTAATGGTAATCCAGATTTTGAAAATGTTATTGGATGGACTAATTCCCTGGGCTATGGGGAAAGAGAACCAGAAAAAGGCCAAACAATGGAAGAAGAGTAAAAAAAGTGTTAGAACTACTACTTTTTGCAGTACCAGCAGGTCTAGTAATTCTAGGAGCTTTAATAGTTATATTTGCTAAAAATCCTGTTCACAATTCAATGGGTTTAGTCTTAACACTCGCATCACTTGCAATAATTTATATCACTCTGAATGCAACCTTTGTGGCTATGGTCCAAATGCTAGTTTACGCCGGGGCTGTAATGACTTTATTTTTATTTGTGATAATGATGATTGGTGTTGATAAGCCTGAACAAACAAGAGAAGAAATTAAAGGTCAAACCCTTCTGGTATCAGGAACCCTTTTTATTTTGATTGGTTTAGTTTCATTTATTGTTGTAAATTCTGGTTTTAAGTGGGATCTCTACTTTCCTGCAGTTGAGTATAGCCTAGAGGGTACACCGGATTTAATTGCTGCAAGTCTATTTACTGAATGGGTTCTCCCATTTGAGATAATTTCATTATTACTTATCGTTGCTACAGCTGCAGCTATTGCCTTAGCTTATGATACAAAAGTAAGGAAACCAAAATGATAGAGGTTTCAACGGACTGGTATTTAACATTAGCCGCTATCTTATTTTCAATCGGCTTCCTGGGGATGATGATTAGAAAAAATGCATTGATTATGTTTATGTGTATAGAGCTTATGCTTAATTCTGTAAATTTAACATTCATAACTGCATCAAAACATTTTGGAACAATAGAAGGACAAATCTCCGTATTTTTTGTTCTAGTGGTGGCTGCTGCTGAAGTAGTTGTAGGTTTGGCCATAATAGTTTCAATATTTAAAAAACAATCTTCAGCATCTGTAGATTTACTAAGAACTTCCAGAGGTTAGTTAGTGGAAAATTTACTTTTAGTAATTATATTTTTACCATTGTTAACAGCCCTTGGGATTAAGATTATTTCAAATTTAGTAAATGAACTTTTACTAAATTTTTTAACAATTAACTCAGCACTTCTGTCTTTTGCAACAGCATGCGGAATGTTTGGTCTACTTCTTACAGATAAGTTTAAGCCTATTCACTTAGAATTATTTACATGGATTCCAAGCCCAGAAATATTATTTGAATTTACTTTGGATGGTCTTTCTGGAATCATGATGCTTCTTGTAACAGGGCTATCAGTTGTTATTCAAATCTTTTCAACATCGTACATGAGTAAAGATGAGAATTACTCCAAATATTTTATATATTTTAATGTATTTGTATTTTCTATGTTGCTATTGGTTATGTCGGGAAATTTTTTAGTGATGTTTTTTGGCTGGGAGTTAGTTGGACTGAGTTCCTATCTCTTGATATCATTCTGGTCAAAAAAACAGTCAGCTGCAAAAGCTGGAAACAAAGCCTTCATACTTAATCGTATAGGAGATTTTGGGTTCCTAGTTGGATTAATGCTGACGTTGAACACCTTTGGAACGTTCAACTACGAAAAAGTTTTTTCTGAAGTCTTAAATGGGAATCGTGAAAGTTTAAGCATTATTGTAATTTGTTTTATTATTGGAGCATTTGGTAAGTCTGCACAGTTTCCACTTTTTAGTTGGTTACCAGATGCAATGGAAGGACCCACACCGGCTAGTGCTTTAATACACGCAGCGACAATGGTTACGGCAGGTGTCTTCATGCTTGTAAGAATCTCACCAATATTACAGTTTTCGGAAACGGGAAAACTTATCATCATTACAGCAGGACTGTTGACTGCTTTGATCGCAGCTTTTTCTGCAATTAATCAAGATGATATAAAAAAGGTCTTGGCTTACTCCACAATTTCTCAATTAGGGTTCATGTTTATTGCTATAGGTTCAGGTGCATATGTTGCAGCAATTTTCCATTTGGTAACTCACGCATTTTTTAAAGCTCTCCTATTCCTAGGGGCAGGTGCTGTAATTCACGAGATGCATCACGAGCAAAATATTCATAAAATGGGGAACCTCAAAACAAAAATGCCTATTACCGCTGCAATGATGGGTATAGGTACATTAGCAATATCAGGAATCCCTCCACTTGCAGGTTTTTGGTCAAAAGACGAAATACTCGCTTCCACTTTTGCAAATGGTGGCTTCTATTACGGGTATTGGGCTCTCTCATTATTGGCTGCTTTTATGACAGCTTTCTATATGGGAAGACACTGGTTATTAATATTTCACAAAGAAACTGGAAACGACATCAGTGAAGTTCATGAGGCACCAAAAGCGATGGTAAGGCCCCTTATTGTATTGGGCATATTTTCATTCTTTATTGGATTTATTAATACTCCTTTTTTCCACGGATTAGAAAAAGTCCTAGAGGAAACACTACATTATGTAGACATAACGCATCTTCCTGAGGGGATTACATTGATTATCCTCGCAGTAGTTTCGATAGGTGCTGGATTTACAGGTTTATTGCTTGCTTATCTGATATATATTGTTGATATACTTGCATATTTTAAAGTCAAGATTCCACTCAAAGAAGAAATAAAAGAGCTGTCTTCAAATACCCTATATTTAAACAAATTTGGTGAAGTCATATTTGTAAAGGGTATGAAATCATTTTCTAGAAAAACCGCTGTTGTTGTTGATGGGCTCTTGATTGATGGCTTAGTTAACAAAATATCTAGTTTGTTTTACAACTCCTCACAAAAAGTCTCAAGATCACAGAATGGTCTCGTAAGAAGCTATGTTGTTTATTTTGGATTTTTTATGCTTCTACTAATTGGGCTGTTTATTGCTACACCATGGGTATTAAATTGAGTGGCTTAATTTATACTCTTATTTTGTTTCCACTATTTGGAGCAGTGGTCATTTTTCTAATGCCAAAAAAGAGATTTGAGCTATTTCAACCTTTAGCAATATTTCTTTCAATCATTCCATTTAGCGTGTGCTTATATTTATTTTCAAATGAGAATAGCAAGGGTTCCTACCAACAATTTGATTCTATAAACTGGATAAGTTCTTATGGAATAAAGATTAGTTTAGGTTTTTCAGGAATGTCCCATCTTTTATTGTCGTTAACATCAATATTGGTTCTTCTATCCTTTCTTTCGGTTACAGAAAATTATTCAAAAAGTAAGGGTTTTATTGGTTCTATATTAGTTTTACACTTTGCTGTTAATGGTGTTTTCTTGAGTGGAGATTTACTCTCTCTGTTCATATTTTTTGAGGCAATATTGATCCCTATGTATTTTTTAATGGGTATTTGGGGTGGAGACAATAGAAGATATGCAACAATTAAATTTATTATTTATACAGTTTTTGGTTCCATATTTATATTTATAGGGACTGTTTATACCGGAGTTATAAGTTACTCACAGACCGGTACATTAGCTTTAGATTATGTAACTTTATCTAATTTAAATTTTACTTCCCAACAATCTAAAGCACTTTTTCTGTTATTCACATTTGGATTTTTAGTTAAAGTTCCTCTTTTTCCTTTGCATACTTGGCTTCCAGATGCGCACGTCGAAGCCCCAACAGCTGGAAGTATATTATTAGCTGGAGTGTTATTAAAAGTGGGCGCATTCGGAATTTTAAGAGTATCAATACCATTTTTCACAGAAGGATTCTTAGAGTACAGAGACATAATTGCTATCTTGTCTGTCATTGGAATTATATATGGAGCTGTTGTAGCGATTGCACAGATAGATATCAAAAAACTGATAGCATACTCATCAATTAGTCACATGGGATTTGTAATGCTTGGAATATCCTCAGGTAATCTTTTAAGCCTTGAGGGCGCAATTATTCAAATGGTAAATCATGGATTAACATCTGGAGCGCTTTTCATGCTAGTTGGCTTTGTTTACGAAAGACGTCACACCAGACGAATTTCTGATTTTGGAGGTCTCAAAATTACAATGCCTAAATACGCTGCAATTTTTCTATTTACATCTTTTGCATCTATTGGACTTCCCGGATTAAATGGTTTTGTAGGAGAATTTATGATTCTAATGGGAAGTTTTGGTACGTATAAATTATTATCAGCCATTTCTGCCTTCGGTGTGGTTCTTGCGGCAATTTACATGTTATGGGCATATCAAAGGATGTTTACAGGTGAAATTAATAATGAAGAAAACGAAAACTTACATGATTTAGATACTAGAGAGCTGGTTTCAGTGATACCACTTTTGGTTTTAATGCTATTTATTGGTGTATACCCATCTTTTATTGAAAGTTATGTATTAAATGATGCACAAATAATTACGAATGTAGTTGAATTATTTAGCGGAGGTTTAAATTGAACACAGTCTCACAGATTATTGGTCTTAACTGGATAGTTATCGGACCAACATTGGCTTTAGTGGGAACAGCTCTGGTATTGTTGTTTTGCACTATAACCATTACTACTTCTGACAATGTTAAAAAAGTAGTGACTATTAGTGGAATATTTATGACACTATTTACTATATTTTTAAAATTTGGATTATTTTCAACAGCGGGTCCCTTCATCATACTTCTCAGAAAAAATTCTTCTCGACGAATTTTCACTTTTTGGTAATGTTTTACTTGGCTTAGTTCTTTTATTAAATTTTTATCCAATTTGGAATTCCTCTTTTGAACTAAAGGACAAAACAACAGAAGCTATAATTCTCACCTTAATGAGTACCGCAGGATTTATGCTCATGGTTGATTCTGAAAATTTCATGATGCTTTTTATTGGACTTGAGATTGGGTCAATTAGTTTATACGCTTTAGCTGGGATCAACAAAGGTAGTTTATTAAGTAATGAAGCCTCTCTTAAATATTTCCTCCTAGGTTCTTTAGCATCCTGTGTCTTGGTATATGGAATCTCTTTAATGTATGTATCCCTCTCAATTACTGGAGTCTACGAAACAACTATTGCTATCTCCTTCATTGGGATTGAAAACATTCCCTTAACAACACTCGTTGGTATTTTATTACTCATAATTGGTCTGTTATTTAAAGTAGCAGCAGCCCCTTTCCAGTCATGGGCCCCAGATGTGTACCAAGGATCACCCACAGGCTATGTAGGGTTTATGGCCGCTACAGCAAAAGTTGCATCTTTTGTTGTACTAGCAAGGCTATGTATAGTTTCTCTTGGTTTGGTAATGGATAAGTTCGAATTATTTTTCTCTGCAATAATAATACTCTCAATTCTTATAGGCTCACTATTTGCAACTGTCCAAACGGACATGAAAAGATTGATTGCTTACAGTGGAGTAATTCAATCTGGATTTATTCTTTCAGGAATAACTTCTGGAGTAAATGGAACAAGTGCTTCATTATTTTATCTTGCTGCTTATATTGTTCAGTTAATTGGAATCTTCCTTATATTCTCAGTAATTACTGGTGAGCTATCATCAGATTTCTCTATGGAAAATCTTTCTGGCCTGTTTATAGAAAATAAATATTTGAGTATATGCTTTAGTATTTTTATGTTAGGCCTTGCTGGACTGCCTCTAACAAGTGGATTTGTATCGAAATTTATTCTTATCACCAATCTGTGGTCATATGAAAAATATATTCTAGTTTTTGCACTGATGCTATCAACTGTTGCAGGTTTTTACTTTTATTTGAAGCCAATATGGATTGCCGCAATAGATAAACCTGAGAACAGCGTTCCACCGATTCAATTGAAATTGAATGATAAAATTTCCGTTGGTGTACTTGCTGGCTTAACCATTACATTAGGATTGTTTCCAAATATCCTCATAAACATTTCCCGATGGGTAGTTCAAAATTACCTCTAATGTTAGTAAAAATAATACCACCCCCAAACTTTCATCATCAAGGGGGTTGGGATGAGCTTCTTTTCTTTTTAGTTCCAGCTTTGCTTTTAACTTGGTTAAGAAATAAACAAAAGAATCAAAATTCAGAAGAATAATTTCAATTGTTTGAAAACTTAGTATTCCAATTTAAGTAAATATTTAATTATGTATAAAATAAAGTTGTGATTGAAATCCAACATCTCACAATGAGATACAAAAATGGAAAAGGTGTAGAAGATATAAATATCTCTGTTGATAATGGTGAGGTTAAAGGTCTTCTTGGACCAAATGGAGCAGGAAAATCTACAACTATGAGAAGCTTAATGGGTTTTTTAAAGTCCCTCAGATGGGCATCTTTCAGTTGAGGGAATTAGTACACTTGAAAACCCCGTTGAAGCAAAGAAAATTATTGGCTACCTACCAGGAGATCCACAGCTTCCTCAAAATCTAAACTCTAAGTCATTATTTAAGCTTGGTGCAGACATGAGAGGTCATGTCTACTAGATTATGCAATGGAATTGGCTGAAAAATTTGATTTAGACGTAAATTTAACAATTAAAGAACTCTCAAAAGGAAATAGACAAAAAGCTGCAATTATCTTATCTGTTCTTCACAAACCAAAAGCTTTAATCCTCGATGAGCCTACATCAGGTTTAGATCCCTTTCATCAGAGAACATTTTTTGAAATAGTTGACGAATTTAAAAAGAATGGTGCTGCTATTCTTGTTATCTTCTCATATAATTTCTGAAATTGAAAAAATATCAGACTCTATGGCTGTACTTAAAGATGGTGAAAAAATTTATGATGAGTCATATAAAACTTTTGTTAACAAAGCAAAAGAAGATGGTGTTGAATTAGAAGATGCATTTTTTGCCTTTTATGATAGGAGTGATGGTTAATGTTAAGTTATTTAAAATATATGTTGAGTGTTCCGAGAAAATTTATAATGACATGGGCTATAGCTCCAGCCTTATATTTCACAATTTTACCCTTAGCTTTTGCAAATGAAAGTGTTGAAGGTTTAATGATTGATACTCAAAAAGAAGCATTTAGGGGAATGTCTGAAAATGACACAATGATGAATTTTTTTGGAATAGATGATTGGGATAATGTTTTTACACTTGAAGGTATGGTCACGACTTACTTTTTAAGTTCCTATTTGGGGTTATCTTTGTTGCCTTAGCCACTATTGTTCTTATTAAATAAGACTGAGTGCAAAAGCTGAAGAAGATGGAACATTTCGAATTTGTTGCTTCTCTACCAATGACTCGCAGCGACTGTTTATCTTAACACATTCACTGTGTAGCTGTGTTTCTTTGGTCTTGTTCGTATGCCTTTGCATGGACGAATATTATGTTCATTCCAATTGCAACCATGGAGCTTACTCAAACACTTGATTACATTCCCCTTTATGAGCGCAACACTACAGGGCAGCGTTAGCTGGGGTTAGTTTTGGCGTTTTAGGCTTTGCCCTTGGTGCATATACTGGTAAATCATCAATGGCATGGGCTTTTGGTGGCGGTCTTATGGCAATTGAATATCTAGCAAATTCATTAAAAGGCACAAATGACTTCTTTTTGTGGATCGATGACAATATCTCTTCCTTTGGTGCTTATGGTAATCCTTATCAAGATGGTTTAATTGGAGGGGATGTACTTCTTGTAAGCAGGAAAGATAGCTATTATTTTTGGCTATCGGTTTTATAGGATTTAGAAATAGATCACTAAATCTAAGATAGTTTTTGATTTAGTAAAGATTCTATTTTCCCTTACAATTAAATCATGCCAACGTACTCAAAAACAATAACTGTTAAAGAAGATATAAAAACATGTTTTGATTTTGTGGCAGATTTTAGAAATTTAAACAAATGGAATCCCCATGATGAGGCTGAGTTAATTACTAAAGAACCACTTCGTGAAGGGAGTATTTTTAAAGTAAATACTGTTTTCAACAATAGAACTATGTTGCTTAAATATGAAATCATTGAGTGGGGGGAGCCACTAAGAGCATCATTAAAGACTGAGACAAAAGGGTTTGAAATTATTGATACCTTATTCTTTTCAGCAACTTCAAAAGGGACTGAAATAACTTACTCAGTCAATATAAAATATAAGGGTTTATACATAATCCTTGGATTATTTTTAGGAAGAGTATTTAAAAAACTTATGGATAATATTTACAACCTTGAAGAAATCCTTGGAACGCCGTAATTTAGTATGGCTATGTCTTGTTTTCCTATTAATTATGGGATGTCAATCTAGTGAAAGTTCGCCAATGATCTCTTCAGAGGGAATATTTCCATCCGTACAGGGAAACAACTTGAATAAAAAAAGTAAAACTGTTCCAGACGATTTTGTCGACAAAGATTTAATAGTCATTGTAGCTTTTCAACAATGGCATCAAGCAATTGTTGATGAAACTATAGATTCTTTGGAGGAAAGTGGTATTGGAGATACTCATAATATAATAGAAGTACCAACAATTCAAAAATCATCCAAATTAAGTGAAATCTATCTCGATGGAATAATGAGAGCAGGAATCAGAGATGATAGAATCAGAAACAGAACGATAACTGCTTACATAAACAAAGAAGAGTTCAAAAATGCATTAAACATTCCAGATGAACAAACTATATATTGGTATCTCATTAAAAAGGGAACTAATGAGATTCAAAAAAAGGGATATGGAGTTATTTCCAAAGAAGAGATAACAGATATAAAGAGTTTAAGTAGCTAAAGACTTCAGTTTCGTAATTATTCTAAATTTATGGGTTTATATGTAGCTTATTGATAAGTAAAGCACAATTAAGCCAAGCAATAACATAGCACCGTTAATCATACCCTTTATAGCTGAACTCAAATTTGGAACATAGCTATGAAGAAATATTATTAACCCAGCTAAAACTAATAAGCCAAGTGACAAAGCCCAGTTAGAAGAAGACTCTTCAGATAATATTAATATGCCAATTCCAGAAATTAAAGCAAGTCCGAAGGAGCTCCATGAAAGCTTAGTAAATATTTCACGTAAAGTGTTCGTAGTATTTTTAGTCGGATCGAGTGTTGAAAGCTTGGGAGCAAACATGGCCCAAGTCACCATAGAACCAAGCCAAATTGCAAGACCTAATATATGTGAAAAATTTAAAATGTTGATCATACATCTATCATACAAAAAGAAAAAAGATATCTATAAATGACTATTATAAAATCATGGCAAAATTTTATTTTTACTACGCAGCAATGAATGCTGGAAAAAGTACGAACCTCCTACAATCAGCGCACAACTATGAGGAGCGCTACATGAAAACAATTATTTTTACTCCAAAACTTGATGATAGATACGGCGTTGGCAAGGTAGCTTCAAGAATTGGCTTAGATAGAGAAGCTGAAATATTTGAAGGTGAGGATGATTTATATGTTTGGACCGCTCACGAACACCAAAGAGAAAAATTATCTTGTGTTTTAGTTGATGAAGCACAATTTCTTTCACCAAAACAAGTGCTCCAATTAACCCTTATTGTTGATAAGTTGAAAATTCCAGTTTTATGTTATGGATTAAGAACAGATTTTAGAGGTGAGCCTTTTCCAGGTAGTGTATATCTCATGGCCTGGGCTGATGAGCTAGTAGAACTTAAAACAATTTGTAAGTCGGGTAAAAAGGCTACATTTAATGCAAGGTTAGATGAAGATGGAAATAGAGTTACAGAGGGAGATCAGGTCTCTATCGGATTGAATTATGAGGCTCAAGCTCGAGATATTTTTGAACTAGATAAAGTTTCTCCAATAGATTATAAAATTCCTGAAGCTAATTAGAATTTTTTACTGGTGGTTCTGGCCTAGTTGCAAGCCACGTACATAAAGCTATTCCAAAGAATCCAAATATTAAATCTCCAATCATTGAAAATGCAATAAAAATTGTAAAAGCAAAAGTTGGAATGATAGTCAAAATTGCAACTTTCTTTGCTCTTCTAGATAGACCTCTGTATTGCTGCCAATTTAATACCATTGGACCAAATAATCTGTGATTTTCTATCCAGTATGTAAATTTTGTTGAACATTTTGAAAAAGCCCATGCAGCTATCAAAATAAATACTGTTGTTGGTAATCCTGGTACAACTATGCCTACGTAACCTAAAGATAATGACAAAATTCCAATTATAAAAAATACAGGCTTGTGAATTTTTAGAAATAAGTTTGGAAAAAACTTGTAAAGAATAACAAAAAATAATATAAAACCGCCAACATAAGAAAATGTTTCGTAAGGTATGTTTTTAATTAAATTTTCCATAATTATATTATAATTTCTTCATTTATAATCATAAATTAGTTCACGAAAACTCTTTCAGCTATATATTGGTCTAAACCAAAAAATTTTTTGTTATCAGTACTTACAGTAATTGAGAATTCATTTGCATCAGCAATAATAATTTTTGAACCTGGGACTATTTTATTTTCTTGTAAAAAACTAATCATGGAAGCATCTCTTTTTAATTCTTCCGTTATTTTATTAATTGAATAATTTCTGTCCTTTTGTACATTTAAAAGATTTGTAGTTTCTAGTTTCTTGTATTTAGAGTAGGGTATAGGATTCCCAAAAAGTCCAGTAGTTGGATTGCCGAGTATAGAAAGCATTGCTTTTTCAGTAACTGGACTGAGTATATTCTCCCATTTAGAAGTCTCCGCATAAACTTTTTCCCATGGGAGTTTTAATACTTCTGATAGAAATCTTTCAACAATTCTATGTCTCCTGGCAACAGTTTTGGCTAAATATAAACCCTTATCTGTAAGTTGAAGATCGTCCTCAAATTTTATTAGGCCACTATTTTGCATTCTTCCTGTAATTTGCGAAACGTTAGCTCTGCTGACGTCAAGCCACTCAGCAACTCTTGTCTGCTTAACTTCAATACCCACTTCATTAAGATGAAAAATTGCAACTGCTTGTTTATAAAAAGATTCCGGCAGTTTTTCCATTTCTTTTTGAGTGAGCATATGTTTAATCATCCTAGGTGTATGTTAACAACAATTAACAATCAATGAACTTTAAAATTAAAATAGGGGACAGCCAACAACAGCAGTGAGTGCAATAAATAAAACCCACGCTAGTGGTTCATACTTTGTTATGATTTTAGGATTTTTTTCCATTTTTATTATTATAAACGTTTGGTATAATAAGTCTATATGATGTGTCCATTTGCTTACTTACTTTTTGGGTTTATGTGGGTTGTTCGCACAGGCGGAAAAATTATTCCTTTTTCATTAAAAAAAGTAAAAGTTTCAAAATAATTTTACTTAACATTTAATGTTAAGTATGGTTAACAATAATAAGCAAATAAAAGGAATATATTTTATGAATAAGAAATCAATTTCCCTTCTTGTTGCTTGCTTAATGGTCTTTACTGCATGTGCAGGTGGAGATGCCGGAGAAGCAGGCCCTCAAGGAGAACAAGGTGAAAAGGGTGAGGCTGGCGAAATAAGCCAAGCTGCTTTGGATGCTGCAGTAGAAGCTGCTTTAGCTGAAGAAGAAGCTGCAGTCGAAGGATCTCTAGTTATTTATAGTGGTAGAAAAGAAAGCTTAGTCGCTGACGTCATAGCTGCATTCGCAGCTGAGACTGGAGTAGCAGTTGAAGTTCGTTATGACAAGAGTGCTGCGTTAGCAGGTACTTTAGCCCTTGAGGGTGCAATAAGCCCAGCTGACGTTTTCTTATCACAAGATCCAATAAGTCTTGGTGTTGTAGCCAAGGAAGGACTTTTCGATGTCTTACCAGCTGAGGTATTAGACAACGTTCCAGCATGGGCAGTAGACCAAAGAGGGTACTGGGTTGGAACTTCTGGAAGATCACGTTCACTTGTTGTTGACACCAGAGATACAACTGATGCAGAAATGCCTTCAGATATTTATGGTTTAAATGATGAAAAATTTAGAGGAAGACTTGGTCTTGCACCTGGTAACTCATCTTTCATAGCTATGGTTGCTTGCATGATTGAGTCAGATGGTGAAGAAAAAGTCGCCGAATGGTTAAAAGCCATCAATGGTCTTGGATATACAGAATATCCAAAGAACTCCCCTCAAGTTGCTGCTGCAGATGCAGGTGAGTTAGACATTGGAATGATTAATCACTACTACACATTAAGAGTATTAGCTGAAAATGGCGATAGCCCAGTTAAAAATATATATCTTGATGGCGGTTGTGGCGCAATGGTCATGCCAGCTGGAGCAGGAGTTTTATCTTCGAGCCAAAATAAACCAGCAGCTATAGCATTTATTGAGTATCTACACTCAACAAGCGCACAAGAGCATTTCACAAATACTGTATTTGAGTTCCCACTCGTTCCAGGTATTACGCCAAATGCCCTTTTACCAGAAATCGATAGTTTGAACTCTCCTGAGGATTTGAACTGGTCTGCATTAGCTTTATGGCAAGAAAAAGCAGTAGAACTTATAGCAAAGGCAGGTTTCTAACAGTCATTAGATACTAATGCTATATACAAAAGAAAAAAATCTGGTCACATCAACCTGGCCAGATTTTTTCTTTATATAACTCATTAACATAGATATTCTTATATTGTGAAAACTCCAAAAGCACTCATAATCACCAACTTCATTATTCTTATTACCTTCTTGCTCCCTACATTTTATTTAATCTGGAGATTTCTAACTTTTACTAAATCTTATGTAAGTTTTTTTAGATCTTGGAATGTCTTTGACTTACTTTTAAATACAATTCTTTTATTTATTTTTGTTGTTATTTCAAGTTTAATTTTAGGTCTATTGATATCAATAATCCTTGTTCGCTTTAATATACCTGGTTCCAAAATCTTATTTACCCTATCTGTGCTTCCTTTGGTTATCCCTTCTTACATTGGAGCATTAACTTATGTTTCAGCTTTCTCTCCTAAAGGTCTATTCGTACAATTATTTTCCAGTCTTGGAATAAATGAAATAGCTGGAATTGATGGCTTTTTTGGTAGTTGGTTAGTTTTGACATTATTTACATATCCTTACGTCCTATTAATTTGTAGTAGCGCACTTCGAAATCTCGATTCTACTGTTGAAGATGCTGCACGATCATTAGGTAAAAACAGATTTAATGTTTACACACAAGTTGTAATACCAAGATTAAAAAAACCAATTATCTTCTCTGGTCTCCTGGTTGGCTTGTATGTGATATCAGATTTCGGTGCAGTTTCATTGATGAGATATTCAACTCTTACAAAGGCTATTTATAGTTATTATGAATTTAATATAAACGGCGATCCAGTTATTTTTTACTCAAGTATCTTAATAGTTTTGGCACTGCTAATAAGTTTTATACAAAGAGGATCGGAAGAGGCAAGATCAGCGAAAGTCAGTGGAACTCCAAAAATATCTGAAAAAACTAATCTAAGTCCAAGGTCTAAAGTACTAATTTATACCTTTCTGAGTTTAGTTATTTTTTCAGGACTCATTTTGCCGATATCAGTTTTAAGCTATTGGCTCATTAGGGGACTCTCAGCTGGGAATAGTGTTAGAGCTGTATTTGGAGGAGTTGTAGGATCTCTAAGTGTATCTCTATTGGCAGCACTTTTTTCTGTGATTGTTTCGACACCTATTATTATTATGGTTTCACAATATCGTTCAAAATTTGGAAACGTTTTAGAGAGAATCATGCTTGCACTTTATGGCTTACCTCATATATCTGTCGGGGTTGCCATCTTATTTATTACAATTAAAATCTTCCCGTCTATATATCAAAGTTTTACAGCTTTAATTATCTCCTACCTAATAGTCTTTCTTCCTCAAGCGATTGGAGCAGGCCAGGCGTCCATGGAGCAGGTAAAATCTAATTACTTAGATGCAAGTTCTGGATTAGGCATGTCAAAGTTAAAAAGTTTTTACAGAATTACTCTTCCATTAATATATAGAGGCTTGTTTGCAGGTGGAGCACTCGTTTTCTTATCAACGATGAAAGAATTACCACAAACATTACTACTTAGGCCTACAGGTCTAAATACTATGGCTATTGATATTTGGTCATATGCATCTGAAGGATTATTCACTCAAGCAGCATTTTCTTCATTTATTTTGTTGGCAATAAGTGCAATTCCTACTTATATATTAAGTACAAGGAATTTAACAACATAATGGTATTTGACAGTCTTATTTTGAGAGCTAGAAGCCTATCTAAGTCATATGGGGCTGAATCTGTTCTTTCCAATTTCAATATTGATATATGGGAGGGTTCAATTTTCGGAATACTAGGGACCTCTGGATCAGGAAAAACTACAGCTTTAAGAATGCTTGCGGGGTTTGAATTACCAGATTCAGGAAGCATCGAAATGTATAACAAAGTAATTTTTGATCACGAAACAAACACACCGCCTGAAAACAGAAACATAGGAATGGTTTTTCAAGATTATGCATTATTTCCCCACCTAAACGTTGAAAAAAATATAGCTTTTGGCCTTAGTAAAGAAGAGCAAAATAGTGGGCGATTGCAAGAAGTAATAGATATGTGTAATTTGACACAATATAAAAATAAATTTCCTCAAAAACTTTCAGGAGGTCAACAACAAAGAGTGGCTTTAGCTAGAGCACTTGCCCCAAAACCAGAAATGATTCTCCTTGACGAACCTTTTACAAGTTTAGATGCCCAAATGGCGAGAGTCCTTAGAGATGAGGTTGTGTCTCTTTTAAGAGAGACTCAGACTACTGCAATAATTGTTACACATGATCAAGAGGAAGCCTTGTCGGTATGCGATATTGTTAGTGTTTTGGAAAATGGAAATGTTATACAAAGTGCAACTCCTCAAGAGATTTACTTGAATCCAATCAGTCAATCTGTAGCAAATTCAGTTGGGGATCCAAATATTCTTAAGGGATTTTCAGTAGATGGAAGAGTAGAAACATCCCTTGGAAGTTTCACCTCAGCATATGAGGGTGCTCTAGATGTATCAATACGTCCGGAGTGTATCGAAATCAATTTAGACTCTATGGGACCTTATACGGTTAAAGAGTGCACTTTTTACGGACATGATCAAGTTATCTCTTTTCAGAACAACAAAGGTGAGATATTCCGATCAAGATCTCTCCCGTCTGTTATATATGAACCAGGGGATAAGATTTGTATTGAAGTTTCGGAAGTAACTACTTTTCCTTCAAATAAGTAGTTTAATCTTAGATACTTTTCCTGCGATTGCTTGAAGTGCTATTTCAGTCTCAGAAAGATAGTTTGTAGCTCTTTTAAAATTATCCTCTGCAATAAGCTCTCTTGAATTTGCTAGTGACTTAACTAAAGTGTTTAATTCACGAATTAAGTTATCTAACTCATTATTAATTTCATTAATATCCATATCTGTAATAATAGGGTTTAGAGTATTTAATAAAAAAGGTAAAAAATAATGGAAGTAAAAATTCAGAAGCTTAAGAAATTTAATTTAAGAATGGGATTAGTACACCTTATCCAAGGAGCAGGTTTATTTTATTTGGGAACCGTAGTAAATACAGGTTTCACAGTACCCTTAACAATTACTCAACTTATTGGAGTTGGAACTCCTGAAGATCCATCAAGCTTCGCTTTAGTTCCCGAACTACAAATCTGGAGAGAGGTATCAAACTTCGGACCTGCAGTTGCAACATTTTTGTTGGCATCAGCACTCGCACATTTTCTTATATCGGGCCCTTTCTATAACAGGTATAAAGCAGATTTAATGAAAGGTATTAATAAAGTCCGCTGGATCGAGTACTCAATTAGTGCTTCAGTAATGATTGTGTTGATAGCTTTACTTGTAGGAATTTATGATGTTTGGGCACTAGCTGGAATTTTTGTCATGAATGCTGCGATGTGTTGGTTTGGTTGGATGATGGAAGTACACAATCAATATACTGAAAAAGTTGATTGGACTGCTTATATCATGGGTTGTTTAGCTGGTATTGCACCGTGGATTTTTATTTTTATCAATTTAATAGGTGATGGAGTTGCTACAGATGCAAATCCTCAAGGGGTTCCCCAATTCGTAGTCTGGATATTTGTTAGTATATTTTTCTTTTTTAACACTTTTTCAATAAATATGATTCTTCAATATAAAGGTGTAGGAAAGTGGAAAGACTATTTATACGGTGAAAGAGCCTATATATGGTTGAGTCTACTTGCTAAAACTTGTCTAGCATGGCAAGTATTTGCTGGAACATATCAGCCAAACTAATTGAGGATTATTTAATCTTTCTTCCAAAGAAGATTACTAAAAGGATTATTAAGAAAAGCCCAATGTAGGAAAAGGCCATTATTCTCTTTTTTTCAGTTTCTTAATTAATAAGAATATTAAGAAAATTGGGAAAGCGATTATCCCGATTGAAAAAGTAATTCCAACGATGCTCTCAATCCAATTAAGGCTTCTCTCAAAATAATAATTCCAGGAAAATAATGAAATTCCAGAACCTTCCCTGATGTTTAATGTGAGTTTTGAGTATGAAACAGCATTTGTGTAATATTCTTTTTGACCCTTAAGCATCTCAATATCCTGATTGATATAACGAAGTTGATTTTGAACCTCTAAGCGGTCAGATGTTGTTTTCGCTTCAAGTTTGATCTCCTCAAGTGCTTCCTTTTCATTCACCAATGAAGATAACCTTGAGTCAATATCTAAAACATAAGTTGTAACATCGTTTGCATTGATGCTGATATCTGAAAAGTCTTTAATATTTTCAACGTCGAGTATAAATTGATCAAAATCTGCGGCAGGTATGTTTGATGTGATACTAAAACTCTTTAATCCTTGGTAATTAGTAGATAAATATGAGTCAGAAATATTGCCATTGTATTGAGTTACAAGATTTTTGAATTCATCCACTTTCTTCTCAAAATTAGACGTACTAACATCCATGCTTCCATAGGCAGATTTGATTATGTACTCTCCTGGAGATAGTGAACTACTTTCTATTGAGTCAGATGCCATTCTATATGGCTCAATAGATGGCTCAATGCCTATCTCAGCAAAACCCTCTTCTGTTATGTTTGTCTGGCATGCACTAAGGATTACTAATATAAATAAAGTTTTTAAAAATTTCATTTATACAGTCTAACCATTAAAAGTTAATAATTTCTATAACAGGTACCCGCATTTCTTCTTCTGTAATTCCTCCATGGTATCCAACCAAGTTGGCCTTTAAATGTTTTGGAAAAATAATGTATCCATCATCTACAAGGAAACAGTGGTCAGGGTAAAGCCTTTTGTTTAGATTATTTGTAGGTTCTCCAATTAAGTGTCTTATTTCTACACTGTTAAGAAAACGTCCAGGGACATTCTTAAATATTTTTTTAACTTTCGTTTCGTCACCATTGATATAAACACTTCTCTGATCTCCGTAGACAACAACATCCTCCTCATAATCTAGATGAATCCGATTCTCATTAGAGATGTTTGTGAGACCGTGATCTGCCGTTATCAAGGTGTACATTTTTTTGGATTGAGTACTGTTTAAATTCTTTATAAACATTTCAAAAATACCAACTTCTTCATGCCACTGATCACTACCTACTCCAAAAACATGGGCTGAGATATCAATATTCGGATAGTAAATAAAATTAAAGCGATTATCCAATACTGAAGAGTCACTAACTATTTCATTTAATTCTTCTGTGTCTTTATATGCAATCTGATGGGAGTCTTTATAGATGTATTCAGACAATGCACTATCTACTAAGTCGCGAGGTTGTAGGTTATTGGAGGTAATACCTTTATTTCTTAAAAGAGTCCATATGGTTTGTCGGTCTTTAATATCTGGATGTTTTAATAAAGATTTGTTTTCTTTGTTCCAGTTTAAGGCATTAATAAGTCCGTGCTCTTCTCTATCAAAGAGATAATAACCTAAAATTGATGTCTCCACAGGCTTAGATACATAGTTAATAGTGCTTAAAGCAACATTAGTTGAGCTAGGAAAAGTTGAATTTACAGAAAAAGAATTTGAATCCTTTAAATAATCAGACTTAGCTAGTTTTAAGTTTTCACTTCCAAGACCATCGGCTAAAACAAAATTTATGGTTTCTGCTTGAAGAATTTTAGAATCAAGATTTATTTCATGTTCTTCATGAAAGTCAACTGTCTTTGTAACTACATTAAATAGTTTTTTTGATAGGTCGAGTAAGCTACTTTTTCCTAAAATATTTTCAAGATTGCTCATAAAAAAAGTTTACAAACAATTACGCTCAACTTTCAAATAAAACTAAAATTTCCTACAGGTTGGTTAAAATCAAATTATGAATTCTTATTTTCAGGAGTACGCAACAGTAGCAGTATTGTTAGCAGTGGGCATTATATTTATGCTCATTTTGACATCTATTGCAGCTATCCTCAGGCCGAATAATCCCTCTCCTGAAAAACTTACAACCTACGAGTCAGGTGTTGACCCCGTCGGGACAGGTTGGAGTCAGACTTACATTCGATACTATATTTTTGGCCTATTGTTCGTAATTTTTGATGTTGAAGCAGTATTCATATTCCCATGGGCAATTAATCTTGAGAAGTTAGGTTATTTTGGTTTAGTGGAAATGCTAGTTTTTATTTTTATTTTGTTAATCGGATTAATTTATGCAATTAGAAAGGATGTATTGAAATGGGAGTAGTTGATAAATTCGGATTACCAAAACCGATATCGTCAGTTTTAAACTGGGCTAGGTCATACTCTTTGTGGTATTTCCAATTTGGATTAGCTTGCTGTGCAATAGAAGTTATGGCAGTAAGTGGACCCAGACATGATTTTATGAGACTTGGAATTATCCCACTACCTGCATCACCAAGACAAGCTGATTTAATGGTTGTCGCTGGAACAGTCACAGACAAAATGGCACCAGCAGTAAAAAGACTATATGATCAAATGCCAGAGCCAAAATATGTCATATCTATGGGTTCCTGTTCAAATAGCGGTGGTCCATATTGGGATTCATACTCTGTTACAAAAGGTGTGGATCAACTTATCCCTGTTGACGTATACGTTCCAGGATGTCCTCCAAGACCTGAAGCTTTACAAGAGGGAATTATTCTCCTACAAGAAAAAATAAGAGGAGAAGACATGAAAGAAAAATGGAAAGCAGATCAAAATGAACCTGTCTAGCAATGCAGAGTTTATTGAGTCAATATCTACAAAATTTTCTAGTGTAGAAAATGAATTTGATACCCTAAAAATAAAAGTAAAACCAGAAGAATGGGTAGAAACAGCAAAAATTCTTAAAGAAGAATTTCAACTTACTTACTTTTCATGGCTAAGCGCCATTGATTGGGAAAATGAAGTTTCAGTAGGAGACCCCCCGAAAGAATCAGTATCACCACATTTTGAAATAGTTTTTTGCTTGTCAGAGTCAATTGAAGGAAATGTTGTTTTAGTATCTACTGAAATAGAAAAAGAAGATGCAATGATTCCATCCTTAATTGAGGTTTTTGCAGGTTCTAATTGGCACGAACGAGAAGCATACGAAATGTTTGGTATCGAGTTCAATAATCATCCAAACCTCACAAAAATGTATCTTCCAGATGACTACGAGGGAAATCCAATGCTCAAATCATTTGAGTTGATCAGTAGAGAAGTTAAGCCATGGCCTGGTGAAGTAGATGTCGAAGGTATGCCAGAAAACGGTTCAAAGGAAGATAATTAAAATGGATGATATTTTAAATACAGGAAATGTTCCTTATGTTTCAGAAGCTTCGGTCTCAGTTGAAATAGAAACTGAAGACATGACTCTAAACATTGGCCCACAACATCCCTCAACACATGGTGTATTAAGACTGGTTGCCAAAGTAGATGGAGAAAAAATTTCAAGTGTCGAGCCTGTTCTAGGTTATATGCACAGAGGCTATGAAAAATTAGCTGAGGTCAGAACATATCCCCAAATTACAACACTTGTTAATAGAATTGATTGGGTATCAGGTTTTGCTAATGAGATACCTTTCATTGCTGCAACTGAAAAGCTAATGGAGATAGAAGCACCTGAAAGAGCAAAGCACATCAGGTTGATTCTCACAGAGATGGCAAGAATTGCTTCTCATTTTGTATTCAATGGAGCTTATGCATTAGAGATCGGGGCGTTAACTCCTATATTTTTAGCAATGGAGGATAGAGAAAGAATACTTGATTTAATAGAATCAGTAACAGGTGGTAGGTTTCATCCAAATTTTAATAGAATAGGTGGAGTAAAACCAGCAGCAGGTTCGGGCCCCACAACCAAAAAAAATGTACAAGATCTACCAGCAGGTTTCTATCAAGAAACTAGAGACGCAATGGAGAAGGTTCTAGAAGCTGTTGAGAGAATGGAAGATTTAGTTGGTGGCAACGAAGTCTTTAAGGCTAGGACTAAAGGAGTTGGGATAATATCCAAAGAACTTGCTGAAGAATATGGAGTCTCTGGACCGATATTGAGAGCATCTGGAGTAAAGTTTGATTTAAGGACTCAAACCGATTTCTTACCGTATGACAAATTTGAATACGAGATTCCTGTTGGAGAAAATGGAGATTGTTATGATCGTTGGTATGTTCGACTACTAGAGATGAGAGAGTCAGCTAAAATTATACTTCAAGCTATTGACTCCATGCCAAGTGGACCCCTACAGACAAAAGTTCCAAAGGTTATAAAAGTACCTAAGGGACGATCTTATGTAAGGACAGAAAATCCAAAAGGTGAAATGGGATACTATGTAATTTCTGAGGGTGGTCTAGGTCCATACCGACTAAAAATTAGAACACCGTCCTTTAGTAATATTTCCATCCTCCCAGTACTGCTTGAAGGTCAATTGTTACCTGATCTGATTGCAATCATGGGCAGTCTAGATTTTGTTTTAGGGGATGTTGATAGATGATTGATGGATCTCAGATATTAGTAACTGCAGGTATCGTTTTAGCTTTTGCACTAAACGGAGCAGTAATATTTACAATTCTCGATGTTAAAGGAGCATCATGGATGCAAAGAAGACCGGGCCCCCTTCATGTTGGATTAAGAGGATTCATTTTTCCACTAGCTGAAATAATTAAATTTTTCCAAAAAGAAGACATCACACCGACTAATGTTGACGCTCCTGTCTTTAAATGGGCACCAGCTTATGTACTTGCATCAGTCTTCGGTTTATTCGTTGTTGTACCAATTAGCCCAACTTTAGTTGGGAGTGATTTAGATTTAGGAGTCTTCTATTTGCTAGCGATAAGTTCGCTATCAACACTAGGGGTTCTTACTGCAGGTTGGTCCTCAGCAAACAAGTACTCTTTAATGGGTGGAATACGTGCTGCAGGACAGTTAATTGCATATGAACTTCCATTAATTCTTGCAGTAGTTGGAGTTGTCATCCAGGCAGAAACCATGTCACTTGTTGGGATAGTTGAGAAACAAATAGAATTTGGACTTCCATTTGCACTTTCTGGCCAAGGTCTTGCCTTCCTAATTTTTATGATAGCTGCAACAGCTGAAATGATGAGAGTACCATTCGATATGCCAATTGGTGAGTCCGAACTTGTTAGTGGATTTTTAACAGAATATTCTGGCGTAAGATTTTTAATATTTTATATTGCTGAATACATGAACATGTTTGTATTATGTGCAGTTGCTTCCACATTATTTCTAGGTGGATATCATGTCCCACTTCTCCCACCTGAATGGGTCAACTTTTATGGACCAGTTGTCTTAATTACTAAAACAGTTTTGCTGGGCTTCATATTAGTTTTAGTGAGATGGTCATTTCCTAGATTCAGAGAAGATCAGCTACAAAACTTAGCATGGAAGGTTTTAATTCCGCTTTCTTTACTCAACATATTGATAACATCCATAATGAAAGTTGTATTTTAAATGAAAAAATTTAGACCTAAATTACCTGGCTTTTTGACTGGAATGAAAATTCTTTTATTTAATATGTTCAAGACATTATCTCCACTAAGTCCAAATCCAAATGTTAATTACCCATTTGAAAAAGAAATTGTTGCACCCAGAGCAAGGGGAGTCATAGCACTTGATACAGATGCTTGCACTAGCTGCATGCTTTGTGCGAGACAATGCCCAGATTGGTGTATTTACATAGAAGGACATAAAGAATTACAACCCCCTGCAAAACCTGGTGGTAGGGAACGCAGTAGAGCAGTTCTTGACAGGTTCGATATTGACTATGCTCTCTGCATGTATTGCGGAATTTGTGTTGAGGTATGTCCTTTTGATGCATTGTTTTGGACACCAGAGTACGAATATTCAGAATACAATATGGGGGATATGCTTCATGATAAAAATAGACTCGATCAATGGCTAAACACAGTTCCTGAAGTGGAAGGTTTAGAGAGTTAAAATGGAAGCACTGGACATCATCAGTTATTTTTTACTTTTAGGACTTTTATTAGTTTCTGTAAAAGTTGTCACAACTTCAAACGTTATTCATGCAGCAATATCTTTAGTTTTCACATTAGCTATAACAGCTGCAACTTTTTTACTACTGTCCGCGGAATTTGTTGCACTGGTGATAGTTCTTGTATACATAGGTGCTGTAATAGTTCTTTTCTTATTTGGAATAATGATCACTAGAGCGCCATTAGGTCAAAATGCGGAACTAGATAATGATAAGAACAAAAGTTTAGCATTAGTTGTCTCTCTATCAATTTTTGTAATTTTTTCATATGTGATGTTTAACACATTCGATTCGCAAATTATTGTTACAACCGGAACCTCAACAGAATTACTGGGTGAGATTTTATTAAGCAGGTTTGTATTTCCTTTTGAAGTAGTCTCTTTCGTTTTACTAGCCGCTTTAATTGGTGGAATCACCTTGGCAAGGCAAGATAATGCCTTAGTTGACGAGAATCAAATATGAGTGCTCAGCCTTTTTTAATTGCAGCAGCAGGATTATTTTCAATTGGGATTTATGGAATTTTAGTTAGAAGGAATGTTGTTATGGTGTTGTTGTCTATCGAGTTAATCCTCAATGCTGTGAATATAAACTTTGTAGTCTTCAATGCAATGTTAGGAGATGCATTATTACAGGGTCAAATTTTTACTATTTTCATTATCACCATAGCCGCTGCTGAAGTAGGGATTGGTTTGGCGATTGTTTTAATGTTGTTTAGAAATAGAAAAACTGCAAATATTGATGAATTTGATTTGTTGAAATGGTAAATAGTAATTTAATCACCTTTCTAGCTGAAGGAAAAGTTACATACACTGATGGTGGAACTTTCGCTGAGTACACTTGGTTGATTGTTGTTCTCCCATTTATAGCTGCTCTTCTAATTACTTTCTTTGGAAAATATCTACCACTTAAGGGTGCTGAAATTGCGCTTGCTACGATAGGTTTCATCTTTGCTTTCAGTTCATACCTACTCTATTTAAATGTGACAGAAGGAGTAGCTTCAGAATTTTTTATCAATGTGGGAAGCATTGGTTCATTTGATCTTGAATTTGGTTGGGTGGTAGACGGTCTTTCTATAATGATGTATTTTGTTGTAGGGACAGTGGCTAGTTTAGTTTTCATTTACGCCACAAATTATATGCAGGGAGAAGTCAGATATACTTTTTTCTTCACCTCTCTAACTTTGTTTGCTGGAAGTATGTTAGTTTTGGTTTCCTCACCAACATTATTACAACTTTTAATTGGTTGGGAGCTAGTAGGTGTTTGCTCCTATTTGTTAATTGGTCATTATTGGGAAAAGAAAGAAAACTCATCTGCTGCTATGAAGGCTTTTATAACCAACAAAATTGCAGATGTTGGATTAATGATTGGAATAATTGTGCTGGCGCTTTCTACAGGTACGATGAGAATAAGTGAAATTTTATATCAATCAACTCATGATTATGAGTCACTTAAATCAGTTGCCTATCTGGCTGGAGTTTTACTATTTATAGGGGCTATGGGTAAAAGTGCTCAGTTCCCGCTTCATGTCTGGCTACCTGATGCAATGGCAGGTCCAACACCAGTCTCAGCACTAATGCACGCAGCAACAATGGTCACAGCAGGTGTTTATTTACTAGCAAGAATGTTTCCTTTTTATGAAGGTATGGCAAGCGAAGCATTGGACGTGGTCTTGCTGTTTGGAGTTATAACCCTTTTTGCAGCTGGAATGATAGCCATAGTTCAAGATGATCTCAAAAAAGTTCTCGCATATTCAACTGTCAGTCAGCTTGGTTATATGGTGGCTGCTATTGGATCTGGAGCCTATACAGCTGCATTATTTCACCTTTGGACACATGCTTTTTTTAAAGCCCTACTGTTTCTTGGTGCAGGATCAGTAATTCATGCCGTACATACAAACAGCATGAAAGAAATGGGTGGGCTCAAAAAAGAGATGCCCAGAACATATACAACATTTATTCTGGGAACAATTGCTCTTACAGGACTGCCCCCTCTTGCTGGCTTTTTCTCAAAAGACGAGATACTCGCCTCTTTAAATCACGGAGGATATAACACCTATTTTGCTATTGCTGTAGCAGGTGCTTTTATCACTGCTTTTTATATGACTAGAGCCGTGGTTCTGACATTCTTTGGGGAATATAGAGGTAATGGTCATCCACACGAGTCAGACTCTATGATGACGACACCTCTTATTGTACTTGCAGGCTTCGCAGTAACTGCTGGGTGGGTAAACATTCCAGGAATATATACGGGCTTTACTGATTGGGTGACCACAAGGAAAAACCCTATAGTCGAGTATCATCCTGAATCTTTTGACTACTTTGCATTAACAAGTGGCTTACTCGCCGGGCTAGCTGGTATTGGACTTGCTTACTATGTCTATCAAATTTTAGGTAGACCAGAAGATGGAGATGAAAAGATTAAAGTTGAGCCAATATGGAATCTTCTTGAAAATAAATATTACTTAGATGATTTTTATTTCAAATACATCATAAATCCAACTAAATCCACACTTGCAAATACTGTTGATAGATTTAACACAAATATTCTAGACAAAGCTGTGAATCTATTTGGAGTTGCTGCTATATTCCTTGGAAATATCGTGTACAACAAATTTGACCAAGGGGGGATAGATAAAGCATTAAACATATCATCTTCATCTACTGACGCATTGGGTGCAAGAGTAAAACTTCTTCAGACTGGAAAAGCTCAACAGTATATTATGTATTTTTTAAGCGGAGTAATAGTAATTAGCTTATTAATTTTGTTAGTGTTATAGGAGGAAAAGTGGAAATAGTAACTAATAATTTTGAATTTTTAGAGAATGGACTGGGTATAACTTTGGTTGTATTCCTCCCTCTATTAAGTGCTTTAGTCGTTGCACTATTGCCAAAAAAACAAGAGTTATTGATAAAGTTAACAGCACTTGGTTCTTCACTAATCACTTTCATATTAAGCGTAATTGTTGCTATTCAGTTTGATTACTCCAAAGCAGAACAGTTTCAGTTGGGAAATAAACTTTCTTGGATAGAGGCAATAAATTCTAATTATGAAATTGGTATTGATGGCATATCCCTACCCATGCTGCTTCTTTCAACCTTTATTACAGTATTAGCAATAATTTATTCCTTCGAGCATTTACCTGAGCCAAAAAGTCCAAAGGGAATGATGGCGCTTATTTTAATCTTAGAAACTGGAATGAATGGTACTTTCGTAGCTTTAGATTTAATACTCTTCTTTGTATTCTTTGAACTTGTCCTACTACCTATGTATTTCATGATTGGAATTTGGGGAGATAAAACAATGAGGAGTGTTGCTGGTCTTAAAAATGAGGTTGAGACTCGCTTATATGCAAGTATTAAGTTTTTTGTTTTTACACTTTTCGGTTCTGCTTTTATGCTGCTTGGATTTTTAGGACTTTATTTCAGAGGAGCCAAAACTTTCAGTATTCCTGAGTTAATAGAATTAGGAACAAGTGGGGCATTTACTGGAACTTTTGCAACACTCGTTTTTGCAGTTCTATTTCTGGGCTTCGCAGTTAAGGTTCCAATGTGGCCTCTCCATACTTGGCTTCCAGATGCTCATACGGCAGCACCAACAGTTGGATCAGTATTACTTGCCGCAATACTTCTAAAATTAGGTTCCTATGGATTTGTAAGAATTGCTTTACCAATTTTACCTGAGCAAGCACAAGCTTGGGCACCAGCGATTGCAATACTGTCAGCTATTGGAATAATTTATGGTTCGTTAGCATGTCTAGCACAAACTGACCTCAAAAGGCTAATAGCTTTTTCATCAGTGGGTCACATGGGTTTTGTAATGCTAGGAATCTCCTCTTTGACATCTATTGGTATTAATGCTGCAATAATTGGCATGGTTGCACACGGTGTAATTACGGGTTTACTTTTCTTCTTATCTGGATCGATGGCTCACACTTATCACACCAGAGATATGGGAAGACTTGGTGGAAATATGAAACTTTTGCCCAAAACTGGTGGATTACTGGCATTTACAGCAATGGCCTCACTTGGACTACCTGGACTAGCAGGCTTCTGGGGAGAATTTATGGCTCTATTAGGAGCATACAATCCATTACCAGGACTAAATATCACAATATTCAGAACATCCATGGTTGCTGGGGCAATAGGTACAGTTCTGACTGCTGGCTATTTACTCTGGATGCTTCAAAGAGTTAATTTAGGAGAGCCAAATGACGAATGGAAAGATAAAAAACTCCATGATGCGGATGCATACGAATTAGCAGCTTGGATACCCCTCGTTATTTTAACAATCTTAATTGGAGTATTTCCTAAGTTAATTTTCGGATCTACAAATGATGCTGTAATCAGTTTGGTTACTAAAGCATTCGGAGGCTAATATTTCCATTAATTACCTTGCAATTTCTAGTGAATTAATTGTTGTTTTTACAATTATAGCTACAATATTTTTCGATCTCATTTTGCCAAGAAGGTCAAAATTTTACATTGCATTAGTTGCACTACTGGGATCATTGATTTCCTTCCTACCTCTAATTTTTCAGTGGGTAAATTACGAAAATCCAATAATCCTTTTTGAAGGAAGCTATGTTATTGATAAATTTTCTATTATTTTAAAAGGCCTTTTTATCTTGGTGACCTATCTTACATTCCTGCTTTCAATTAACTTTATAGAAAGTGACAGATATTACCAGGGGGAGTATTACTACCTACTATTAAGCTCACTACTCGGAGCGCTGGTTGTTACATCATCAAGAGATATGCTGACACTTTTTATTGGTATTGAATTAGCTTCTGCACCTATGTTTTTATTGTCTGGCTGGAAAAAAGGAGATCAAAAGTCTAACGAGGGAGCAATTAAATTTTTCTTGTTAGGAGTATTATCTGCATCACTCATTTTGTATGGATTCTCTTTACTTTACGGATTGACCGGAGAATTAATCTTTTCTGAAATTTCTAAAATCTTATTAGTAAACAATCTGTCAACATCACCAGCGGCGTTATTGAGCGTAATGTTAATACTGGCTGGTATAGGTTTTAAAATTTCGGTTGTCCCCTTTCATTCATGGGCACCAGACACATATGAGGGATCACCGCTTCCAGTAACAGCTTATTTATCAGTTAGTTCTAAAGCGACTGGTTTCGTAGCATTAATGATTATCCTTACAAAGGTCTTCCCAGATTCAGGTTCAAGTTGGGGTATTGTATTGGTCTTTATTTCAGGTCTAACAATGTTCATCGGAAATTTATCTGCCCTTCAACAATCAAATCCAGTAAGGCTTTTAGCATATTCGTCAATAGCTCAAGCGGGATTTATTTTAGCTCCACTTGCAGTAGCTGGAATTTCAGGAGACTATGCTGATGGAATTTATGCCAGCGTCACTTATTTAATTATTTATGCATTCATGAACTTGGGCGCATTTCTTGTCGTAAATGTTCTTATAAATACTAGTGGCAGTAACGATATCTATGAATGGGGAGGCCTAGCAAAACATCAACCATTAACAGCTATTTTTGCAACTGTATTTTTCTTCTCACTTGCTGGAATACCACCACTAGGTGGTTGGTTTGCAAAGTTCGTTGTATTTAGAAGCTTGCTAAGTACCGGTGAAGTCTATGGAATAACGTTGGCGATTATTGGAGCGATTAATGCAGTCATTGGTCTTGTTTTCTACGCAAGAATTTCAAAAATAATTTGGATGGATTCTCCATCTGAAAATATAACAATTAATACTAAACCTGTACTGTTGAGCCCCTTAAAAGTAGTTGGTTTCATAAGTCTAGTGATTACATTTCTTGCAGGAATTTTTCCAAATATTTTTTCAAATCTAGGTAATGCTTCGGCATTATTCTTTAATAGTTAATAAGGTTGTCTAGCTTTAATTTTATAAAACATCTTCAAGAAAA
Organism: uncultured Candidatus Actinomarinales bacterium; assembly: GCA_943840565.1. Lineage (GTDB taxonomy): Bacteria > Actinomycetota > Acidimicrobiia > Actinomarinales > Actinomarinaceae > Actinomarina. Next base: position 61,507 of record CALSUY010000001.1, read on the forward strand.
ATATCAACGCAACGACATATTTTTTGATGAATACATGGAAGAAAGTCTTTATTCAGAATCTGGGTTCTTCAATACTACAAAAGTTCGATCTAACATAGAAGGTGATTTCCTAACGTCACCTGAAGTATCTAAATACTTTGGAAAGTTTATTTCACACTGGATGAATGAAAATAAAATTAAATCTAATGTAGTAGAAATTGGGGCGGGTACTGGCTCATTGGCTACGCAGATTCAAGAATATTCAACAAATAATCTTTTTCTTGTCGAAAAATCAAATACCGCATTCAGAATTCTGAAACAAAAAGAATTTAATGTTTTTGAAACTTTGGATTTGATTCCAGTTGATAAAGTTAATTTAGTATACATGAATGAAGTCCTCGATAATATACCATGCTCTGTTGGTGTATATAAAGATGGTGTATGGCTCGAAAAAATTATTAAAATAGAATCTGATTCACTAAGTTATGAATTAGCGCCCATGAGGCCTGAAAATTTAACTTGGATAGAATCTAACAATATTGAGCCCTTAGATGACATTGAGATTGAGATTCAGAGAAATGCAACAAAATATCTTGAAGGTATCGTATCAAGATTTAATCCTAATTATCTTCTCATAATTGATTACGGTTATGAATTTCATGAAAGGTCAAGCATCCCCTATAAGTCACTTATAAGAACCTATAAAAATCATCATCTTGCAGGTGAAACATTGCTTCAACCAACAACAACTGATATAACCTATGATGTAAATTTTTCTAGTATAAAGAACTGTTTATCAAGATTAGATTACGCAGTCGAACTCCACACACAAAAAGAATTTTTACAATTGAACGGCTTTGAAGCTTTTTATAAAAAAATTCAAACCAAATTTCAAAATGCTGACGGATTAGATAAATTAAAAATCAAGTCTGATCTTGTTGGTTTAGAGGCAATTAACAATAATCGTGGTCTAGGTGGGTTCAAGATGCTTATTGCAAAAAAAATATAAACTACACCATTTATAATTAATAACATGAATCAAGTAAAAACAACTGCTCTGTTAACCCTAATGAGTCTTGTTGTTCTTTTTACAGCACAAACACTTGGTTATAACTTAATTTTTTCTATTGCTTTGGCTGGTATTTTCAACTTTTTAATATATTTCTATTCTGGCAAGATTGCACTCTCCTCCACTAAGGCAATAGAAATTGGAGATGGGGAGTATGAAGAGGTAAGAGGAATTGTTAAATATCTTATCCAAAAAGAAAAAATGCCCATGCCTCGATTGTACATTATTCAAAATGACCAACCTAATGCATTTGCGACTGGAAGAAATCCTAAAAATGCAAGTATCGCTGTTACGACTGGTATTTTAAAGGTATTAAATAATGATGAACTCGAAGGGGTATTGGCACATGAAATTTCACATATCAAAAATAGAGATATTTTAGTATCGAGTATTGCAGCAATGTTAGCTTCAACGATATCTTTTATGTCAAGGAGTGTTCTGTGGGGTGGAGGTAACAGAAATAGAAATACTCATCCATTGTTTTTTATTATTGCTCTCATAGCAGCTCCATTAGCATCAATAATAATACGTATGGCAATCTCAAGAACTAGGGAGTTTGGAGCTGACAGAACAGGATCGGAAATTTCTGGTAACCCATTAGCACTAGCTTCAGCACTAGAAAAAATTGAGGCATACGCAAAACTGCCAATGAATATAAATCCTGCTGTAAGTCAGTTATTTATATCAGATCCGTTAAAAGCATTATCTGGAGGAGGAATGCGAAAACTTTTTTCTACACACCCACCAACAGCAGAAAGAGTACGAAGACTTAGGGAGGATGCAAGTGGTATTCGATATGGATAATAAAAATGAAGAAGTTATGCCGGAAAAGTTAGAAGATTTACTAAAGGCAGGCTATAAACTAATTGATGTTCGAGAACAAGATGAATGGGATGCGGGGCATCACTCAGAGGCTGAGCATATTCCTATGGGTACAATCCCTGAAAATATCGAAAATTTCTCAACAGCCGAAAACTACATTATCATTTGTCGGTCCGGAGGAAGATCTGGACGTGTCTGTTCTTTTCTAGAAAAAGAAGGTATTAACTCTTTCAACTTAAATGGAGGTATGAACAAGCTATCCCTAACTTCTGAAAAAATAATAGATTTACACGACAATATTGGCACGGTCATCTAACATTTATTTGTGATAATTTGTATTGGAAATGCAATGGTCGACTCTCTTCAGAAAATTGAAGAAGAGGTCATTGATGAACTTGAATTAAATAAAGCAAGGATGACACTAGTTGATAAAGATAGATCAAATGTTTTGCTGGATTCAATGACTAGTCCAATTCGTGCTGCAGGCGGTTCAGCGGCAAACACTGCATATTGGGCTGCACAGTTAGGTGGAAATGTAGGGTTTATCGGAAAAATTTCTGAGGATGAACTTGGCGAACAATTCAAAGCAAGTGTTAAAGACTCTGGACTTAAGGATTTTACAGTTTTTGAATCAGAAGACAATCAAACTGGTCATTGTGCAATTTTTATAACCCCAGATGGTGAACGTACAATGAATACATATTTAGGAGCTGGAGCATTTCTTACAGTTGAAGATTTAGATGAAAAAGCAATAGAATCTGCTGAAATTCTGTATATGGAAGGATACCTCTGGGACAGACCCACAAGCAAAGATGCTTTCTTACATGCTGCAAATCTAAATAAATCAACAGGTGGAAAAAATGCGATTACATTATCTGATGTATTTTGTGTGGAGATGCATAGAGACAGCTTTGTTGAATTCATCAAAGAGAGTATTGATTTTGTTTTTTGCAATGAAGAAGAGATTATCGCCCTATCAAAGAAAGAAACAGCAGAAGAAGCTTTTGATTATTTTAAAAAAGAGTTCCCCAATCTAGAAGAATTAGTATGCACATTAGGCCCAAAGGGGGCAGTTGTAGTCAGCAAAGGTGAGAAAGTACATTATGACGCAACTGAAGCAAAAGTTGTAGATAAAACAGGTGCCGGTGATTATTTTGCAGCAGGGTATCTATACGGCCTACAACAAAAACTTTCTATTGAAGAATCGGCTGATATAGCTAATAGAAGTGCTGCGCATGTTATAAGTGAAGTTGGGGTAAGACCAACTAAAAACTTTTCTTAATTACTCCAACCAATTATTTGATATATTACTTTTTCATCATCTGCAAACTCCAGGGACGAATAACTATCAAAATTTAACTTTATTGGATCGAATGTTTTACTCTTAGAGAAAATAATTATTTCATTTTCAGTATCTAGAGCCGCTATGCTACGTCCATCCGGTGACCATACTAGAGATTCAAAATAGTAATTAGTAGGTGCTTCAACATTAAATACTTCTACTATTTCTGAATTCTTCTGAAAATAAACTCCAGCCGTCCTTGTATTTGCTTCTCTCATATCCCAGGAGTTAAGAAGCTTTTCTCCAAATGAATTAACCTTGTACATATCTCTATTTGGAGAATTAACACTACCAACGCTTGGTTTGATGTCAATATTTTTAGTATCTATAGTTAATGCCATTTCAACATCGGAAGAATTATCCCAATAACGTATAATTAAATTTTGATTCGCATCTATGTCTGTGTCGTTTAAATAAATATTATATGAATATTCATATAGATCACTTGCACAGATTACTTTTTTTTCATTCATGTCTTCTACTGAGATATTAATTTTAAAAATACATTGATCCAAAATATCTGGTGCTGGTGGAATTAAGTTTGAACTCTCTATTTCAACCATGTAAAAGATTGAACCACTAATTTCAGAGCTGACTTCAGTGTTGTATTCCGGCAAAGGAACTACTCCAAATAAAGCAACTAATAATACAGAAAATAGCAGAATTACAAGGGACTTGATAAGCGTTGACTTCTTCTTCAAGATTCTTTCCTTATATTTTCTCTTATAGAGTTGAGATAAAGACCAACAGTAACCAATACGCCACCAACTATGAACAATATAAGAGGTGGCCAAATATTATTTGGAAGCAATTCAGTTATTAGTCTTGGTAAATTTATTATTAAACCTAGCCCCCCTATATAGAAAATGACTTGCTCTGAGAGCTGTATGCTTGTCCAAATGTAGATTAAAGAGCCAACGATTAGAACAAGAATGTTAATAATTTTAAAATTTGAAAGTAAATCTTCAGTTATTGCAATAACTCCAATAGCTATATTCACTGAGGACAAGAAATAACCAAGCCAACTAGGTTGTAATAAATTGGAGTATGTATTTAATCCCCATATAAGTCCAACAACTGTTATGAATAAACCAATTCCCCAGGGTTCAACATTTCTTAGAAATAGATTTCCAATACTTCCAAGAAAAAATACAAGTGAATAAAACAAAGTAATGTGTTGAAAGATTTCGACTGTTATTTTATACAAAAATCCTGAGTAAATTAAAACAATTGTTGAAGTAATCAAAATTGCAACATCTTCAGGAATATTAATGGAGCTGATATTTTCCAATATATTCAGAGTAAATATTATTACTGCTGTAAATGAGACAGTTGAGACAAAATATAAAAATGAAGAGATTCTTTCACTGCTTTTGAAAATAAATAATTTATTTTTATCAATTTGTTGACTATAACCGGCTGCATAAAACAAAAAACATGTTGTCACAATCAAGAGGATAAGCTGAGCCCAATAAGAGAGATTAGTCCAAATTAGAGGCAGAGTTCCAAGCAAACCAGATAGTAGAAAGAAACCTCCAATTAAAGTTATAGCTCTTGCAACCTTAGATTTTTGTGAAAGGTTATTATTTTCGTCAAATTTTATTATTTTTTCGTAAATTTCAGTATCTAGAACTTCATTTTCAAGCAGGTTGTCCAAAAATTTGGTAATTTTGTTATCCATAAGATTATCATAATGATTTAAGATTTCATCTCACTAATTTTTCTATATAATCTAAACTTTAAAGAGACTTTATTGTTACGCCGAGATGCCCGAGCGGCCAAAGGGAGCAGACTGTAAATCTGCCGGTTATGCCTTCGTAGGTTCGAATCCTACTCTCGGCACTGGCCCTCTTAGCTCAGTTGGTAGAGCACTTCCATGGTAAGGAAGAGGTCTCCGGTTCAAATCCGGAAGAGGGCTCAGTAGATGACAATAAGTTAGATGGCGGCGTAGCTCAGTTGGTAAGAGCGCACGACTCATAATCGTGAGGTCGGCAGTTCGAGTCTGCCCGCCGCTACTCAAAGAAAGGATAAGTAATGGCTTCTGATAAGAGACCACCACTAACTATGGTGTGCACAGAGTGTAAAGCTCAGAATTATGTTACAACAAAAAATAAGACTAATGTGCCTGACAGAATGGAATTTAAAAAATATTGTTCCAAATGTAGAAAGCATATTTTACATAGAGAAAAAAGGTAGAAATATCTCAATTTCTCTTTATTCTTAACATAGATGAATAACGTAACAAAAATTAATAACTTTAATGAAGACACGTCTAATTCAGAGCTGGTACAAAAATCCCAAGCAGGGGACAAAGTTGCTTTTGAAATGTTGGTACATCGACACCAAGATTTAGTATTTTCTTTGGCATTCAAACTTACTGGAAACAAAGAGCTTGCTAATGATGTAGGGCAAGAAGCTTTCATAAGGGCATGGAAAGCAATTGATAAATTTAGAGGTGATTCAACATTCAGCACATGGATATACAGGATCACTGTAAATACAGCTTGGACGTTAAGAAAAAAAGCTAAAAAGCATTATTCACTAAATATCGAAGATACTCAAGAACCCATAGTCATTGATGAAAAAAATGATCCGGAGTTAATCGCAATAAATTCAGATTTATCTTCAGTACTAAGAAAAGCGTTAGACCAAATTCCATTAGAACAAAGAATTATTGTTGAGTTGAAAAATATAGAAGGTAGATCACATAAAGAAATAGCAGAGTATTTAGACATAAGTGTGACTGCAGCAAAAGTAAGACTTCATAGAGCTCATCAAAAACTAAGAACTATTTTGGAGGATGTAGAGGCATGAAAGAAATTTTAAAAAACCTAAAGTACCAAGCTGTGTGCAGAAGGAAAAGAAATCAAATGATAAAAACCTATCTCAATGGAGTTTATTTTCAGTTTGATTCTGATAACCATGTCCAATACTGCTTAAAATGTCAGACAGCAGGCAAGAGATATAGAGCTTTTAGAGAGGAACTTGAAAATGAAGTACAAGTTGATATTGAAGCCCCAGAGGACTTCACATCACGGGTCATGTCTTCTTTAGATAAAAAAGTAAAAACTACTACTAATAAAGGTACAAAAATAATATTATTGACACTACTTGGATTAATGTCTTTAGTAATATTGGTCTTTGGGTTAAAGCGCTCATCTAATGAGTTAGACAAAGAGTAAACTTAGGGGTGTAGCTCTAATTGGCAGAGCGCGGGTCTCCAAAACCTGAGGTTGTGAGTTCGAGTCTCACCGCCCCTGTAGAGAAGAAGACATTTCCAGGATATGTATTAGTAAGAATGGACTTAGATGACACTACATGGTACGAAATTCGTAATACACCATCGATTATAGGTTTTGTTGGATCCGGCAAGTTACCAGTTTCATTATCTAGACGAGAAATTGAAAGAATTCTAGGATCTAATGAAGAAGTTGAAGTTAAAAAAGAGTCACCAAAATTCAAACCAGATTTTGAAGTTGCAGAAACTGTGAGAGTTACAACAGGACCTTTTGCTGACTTTAATGGAATAATTGAAGAAATTAACTTAGATCAATCAAAAGTTACAGTATTAGTTAACATATTTGGACGTGAAACTCCCGTTGAACTGGGTTTCACAGATATTGTTAAGAATTAAGGGATAAAAAATGGCTAAAGAAGTAAAAGCGAAATTAAAACTACAAATTCCTGGAGGGGGAGCTACACCAGCACCACCTGTTGGTTCAGCATTGGGACAATATGGAGTAAACATTATGGACTTTGTCCAAGCTTTTAATAATGATACTTCAAGTAGACAAGGTGAAACCTGAGAATGCTGGTGCAGATATTGTAGGAGGTAAAGAGTTAGCTACAAAGGTTGCCTCAGAAGAAAAACTTGATGTAGATCTAGTTATTTCAACACCAGAAATGATGGCTGACGTTGGACAACTTGGAAAAATCTTAGGTCCTAAGGGCCTAATGCCGAATCCTAAAACAGGAACTGTAACTCCAAATGTTGCAAAAGCCGTTGAAGATTTTAAAAAAGGAAAAGTCGAAATTAAAAATGACAAACTGGGGAATGTTCATCTATCTATCGGAAAAGTATCTTTTACTGCAGAAGATTTAAAATCAAATCTCGAAGAAGTTATTGCTGTAATTACCAGAGCTAAACCTGCCTCCTCAAAGGGAGAGTACATTAAGTCAATGCATATATCCTCTACAATGGGGCCGTCAGTTAGCGTAGATATTAATCTATAAATTTATTTGCTGATAAATTCAATTGAGCTATATTGTTTAGATACAACTTAAACCAAAGACCGATAGTAGGAAACTTTAAACATCTATCGCAGGTAAATTGCCTAGTCCTTGGTTTGCAAGGATTTTTTTATGGTTAGACAAGATAAAGCAGATAAAGTAAAAGAGCTAGAAGAGCTATTCAGTTCTGCAAACGCATTAGTTTTAGCTGAATACCGTGGATTGACTGTAACTGAACAAACAAAACTTAGAAGAGAACTAAAAAATGCAGGCGCAACTTTTAATGTAGTGAAAATGTCTCTCGCTAAAAGAGCTGCTGAGAATATCGGATATGAATCTATACTAGAACATTTTGCTGGTCCTACTGGAGTTGCCGTTATAGAGTCCGACCCGGTTGAGGCCGCCAAAGTACTTAAACAATTTTCCAAAGACTATGATTCATTTGTTGTTAAGGGTGGATTAATGGAGTCTGAGCCATTAACAATTGATCAAATTAACATTCTTGCATCTATAGAAACTAGAGACGTTCTCTTAGCCAAGATTGCAGGAGGATTCAATTCACCTTTGACGAAAATGGCATTAGGTCTAAAAGGAGTATTAAGCAAATCTGGGTATGCTTTTAAAGCATTGCTTGATATGAAAGAAGCAAATCCAGAAACAAGTTCAGAAGCGAAAGAATCTGATTCTTCTAAAGAAGATTCAGAGGATGTAATTAAAGAGGAGGAATAACAATGGCAAAAATGACAACAGAAGAGTTGTTATCTGTCTTTGAAGAAATGTCAGTTTTAGAATTGAAAGAATTCTTAGACTCATTTGAAGAGAAGTTTGATGTTACTGCAGCAGCTCCGGTAGCTGTGGCAGCAGCTCCAGCAGGTGGAGATGGCGGATCAGAAGAAGCTAAAGATTCTTTTGATGTTGTTCTAACAGAAGCTGGCGGACAGAAAATACAAGTTATTAAAGAAGTAAGAGGACTAACCAGTCTTGGTTTGAAAGAAGCCAAAGAACTCGTTGATGGTGCTCCATCTGACATACTTAAAGGTGCTTCAAAAGAAGATGCTGATAAAGCAAAAGAAGCTCTTGAAGGTGCTGGCGCTACCGTAGAACTCAAATAATTAACATTATTTGTTTGCTTAAATAAGAAGTACTTATATACTTTACCCTTCGGGTTATCGTATTTTATTTTTGAGGAGGCTTGTTGTCCGCTGTTCAGAATTCTAGACTTTCGTTTGCAAGAACCAAAGGTTTGGAGATTCCAGATTTATTAAATATACAAAAAGATTCATTTAAAAAGTTTCTAGACGAAGGTCTGTCCGAGATTCTTAATGAAATCTCACCTATTAAAGACTTTTCAGGACGTTTCAAACTAGAGTTCCTAGAACACTTTTTTGAACCACCAATGAAAAGTTTAGAAGAATGTAAGATAACAGACTCTACATATTCTCAACCTTTATATGTAATTGCTGAATTTACAGATGCTGAAACTTATCAGCAAAAAAGAGAAACCGTATTTCTTGGAGATTTCCCAATCATGACCGATACAGGTTCTTTCGTCATCAATGGGACAGAGAGAGTCATAGTTAGCCAACTTGTACGTTCTCCTGGTGTATATTTTTCAAAAGAAATTGATAAGACTTCAGATAAAGATATTTATATTGGAAAAATGATTCCTGGTAGAGGTGCATGGTTAGAATTTGACACAGACAAGAGAGATACAATTGGTGTACGTGTTGATAGAAAAAGAAGACAGCACATTACAGCATTTTTAAGAGCACTTTACGCTGTGGATCCAACTCAATGGGAGAAATATAAAATTGAGACAAAAGAAGATGCAATTAACATTTTTGGAGACTTTCCTTCAATCCAAAATACAATTGAAAGAGATCCAGATCCTTCACCAGAGGCAGCCTTAATAGACTTATATAGAAAACTACGTCCCGGTGAACCGGCAACAGTTGAATCAGCAAGAAACTTGATTAAGCAAATGTTCTATACCGAAAAAAGATATGATTTATCAAAAGTCGGTAGATATAAAGTAGAGCAAAAATTAGGTAGAGATTATAGCGAAAAAGATCAAAAACAATACACAACAGAGGTTGATGGAATGTTGAGGATCGATGACATGATAGACTCAATCAAATATGTTATAGCCCTTCATGCAAAAGAAGAAACTATGACTAACAATCTTGGTAAAGATATAAAAGTAAGACTCGATGATATTGATCACTTTTCTAACAGAAGAATAAGAACTGTTGGGGAACTTGTTCAAAATCAGGTAAGAGTAGGATTGAGCAGACTTGAAAGAGTTGTAAGAGAAAGAATGACAACTCAAGAACCGGATGCGATAAAGCCACAATCACTTATCAACATCAGACCTATTCAAGCAGCACTTAAAGAATTTTTTGGTACAAGTCAGTTGAGCCAGTTTATGGATCAACCTAACCCAATTGCAGCATTAACTCATAGAAGGAGGCTCTCAGCCTTAGGACCAGGTGGTCTCTCAAGAGAAAGAGCCGGTTTCGAAGTTAGGGACGTTCACCCTTCCCATTATGGAAGAATGTGTCCTATCGAAACTCCAGAAGGTCCAAACATTGGATTAATTGGAACATTAGCTACTTACGGAAGAATCAATGATTTTGGTTTCATCGAGACTCCATACTGGAAAGTAGAGAATGGTGTTGTGAAGACAAACAAAGAAGTTTATCTTACTGCTCATGACGAAAATGATGTAACTATTGCACAAGCTAACGCTCCACTTAACGATGATGGTACATTCAAAAATAAACGTGTTTTATGCAGAAAAACAGATGGTGAAGTTGCCTTCGTTTCAGATAAAGAAATTGATTACATGGACGTAAGTCCAAAACAGATTTGTTCTGTCACAACAGCTTTAATTCCATTTTTAGAACATGATGATGCTAACAGAGCACTTATGGGTTCTAACATGCAAAGACAAGCTGTTCCACTTGTAAAAACTGAAGCTCCATATGTTGGTACGGGAATGGAAGAGAATGTTGCCAGAGATTCTGGTGAAGCTCTAATTTCACCTGTTTCAGGAGAGGTCGTCAATGTCTCCGGAGATGAGATAGTCCTTAAAGAGAAAGAAACTAATAAAAAACATACATTTGAAGTTCAAAAGTTTAAGAGATCTAACCAAGCGACCTCTGCAAATCAAAAACCACTTGTAAAGGTTGGAACTAAAGTTAAACCTGGTGATGTCTTGGCAGATGGACCTAGCACCCAGGGAGGGGAGCTTGCTTTAGGTAAGAACCTCTTAGTTGCTTACATGCCGTGGGATGGTTACAACTTTGAAGACTCAATTGTTATATCAGAAAGATTAGTAAAAGAAGATGTTTTAACATCTGTCCATATCGCAGAACATGAAGTAGAAGCTCGTGATACAAAATTAGGTGAAGAAGAAATCACTCGAGATATTCCTAATGTTGCAGAAGAAGTGTTAATGGATTTAGATGAAATGGGAATTGTAAGAATAGGTGCTGAAGTCACACCGGGAGATTATTTGGTTGGCAAAGTCACACCAAAAGGTGAAACAGAACTTACTCCAGAAGAAAGACTATTAAGAGCTATTTTTGGTGAGAAAGCAAGAGAAGTAAGAGACACCTCTCTTAGGGTTCCTCACGGACAAAAAGGAAAAGTTATTGATGTGCAAATTCTCGATAGAGAAAATGGAGAAGATCTTCCACCAGGAGTAAACAAAAAAGTACGAGTTTACGTAGCTATCCAAAGAAAAATTCAAGTTGGAGACAAGCTTTCTGGAAGACATGGTAACAAAGGTGTTATTTCAAAAATAAATGCTATTGAAGACATGCCATTTATGGAAGATGGAACTCCAGTAGACATTCTATTATCTCCATTAGGTGTACCAAGTCGTATGAATTTAGGACAAGTATTAGAAACTCACTTAGGTTGGGCAGCAGATCAAGGTTGGGGAGAATATAAAGGTGATACTCTTGCCTCCAAAGGAGCAAAACCAGGAACATTAATAAGCACTCCTGTATTTGATGGAGCTGATGAAGATGAAATCCACAAAATACTTGAAAATGTAAATGAAAATAGAGATGGAATACAAATGGTTAACACTGATGGAAAAACCACATTATATGATGGTCGCACCGGAGAAGCCTTTGATTCAAAAATCACTGTTGGGTACACATATATATTGAAACTAATTCACTTGGTAGATGAAAAGATACACGCAAGGTCAACGGGTCCTTATTCAATGATTACACAACAACCTCTCGGTGGTAAAGCACAATTTGGTGGCCAAAGATTTGGAGAAATGGAAGTTTGGGCTCTAGAAGCATATGGTGCTAGTTACGCATTGCAAGAACTTCTTACAATTAAATCTGACGACACTGTTGGAAGAGTTAAGGTATACGAGTCAATTGTTAAGGGTGACAATATTCCTGAACCAGGAATACCAGAGTCTTTTAAGGTTTTATTAAAAGAAATGCAAAGTTTGTGTTTAAACGTAGAAATTTTATCAGCTGGTGAAGAAATTTCAATGAAAGAAATTAGCGATGAATACGTCAAGACCGCAGAAACGCTTGGAATTGATATGTCGAAACCAGAACAAGATGAACCGGAGTTATAGGAATTATGGAAAAAGTATTTGATGAATTAAGTATTAGCCTCGCTACTTCTGACCAAATGAGAAGTTGGTCATTTGGTGAAGTTAAAAAACCAGAGACTATTAATTACAGAACTTTGAAACCTGAAAAAGATGGGCTTTTTGATGAAAGAATCTTCGGACCAACAAAAGATTGGGAATGCTCTTGTGGAAGATACAAGAGAATTCGTTACAGAGGAATTGTCTGTGAAAGATGTGGCGTAGAAGTTACAAGGCGAGAAGTTAGACGTGAAAGAATGGGTCACATTGAACTAGCCGCCCCAGTGACTCATATTTGGTACTTCAAAGGTGTTCCAAGTAGGTTGGGTTATTTCCTAGATATGTCTCCTAAAGAACTCGAAAAAATTATTTACTTTGCAGCATATCTAGTTGTTTCTATCGATGAAAAAAAACGAACTAAAGATTTAAGTGAGCTCGAAGAAGCAGTTGTTGCTGAATGTGAGATCGTAGATGAAGATCATCAAGAATGGGAATCAAAAAGAATTAAGCAAATGAAGCTAGAGATTAAGGCTATGGAAAATGGAAAAGTCCCAGAAGCTGAAGTCCAAGAGCGAAAGAAAGATATTGAAAAAGAGATTAAAGGTAAAAAGAAAAAATCTGATGATGAAATCGAAGTAATCAAGAATGCTTTCTCAAGATTAAAAACTCTTAAACCAAAAGACATTATTGAAGACGACACCTTGTGGCGTGAAATGATTGATAAGTATGATGAATATTTCACTGGTGGTATGGGTGCTGAAGCTGTAAGAGAATTAGTTAAACTAGTTGACTTAAAAGCTGAGATGGAAAAATTAAAATCGGACTTAGATTCCAAATCTGCTCAAAGAAGACAACGAGCAATTCAAAGAATGAAAGTTATCAAGCCATTTGCTGATGGAAAAAATCCACCTGAAGCAATGATATTGGAGATTGTTCCAGTAATTCCTCCTGAATTGAGACCTATGGTACAACTTGATGGTGGTCGTTTTGCTACTTCAGATTTAAATGATTTATACAGAAGATTAATTAACAGAAACAACAGGTTAAAAAAATTAATTGAACTTGGAGCACCAGACATAATAATTAGTAACGAAAAAAGAATGTTACAAGAATCAGTAGATGCACTTTTTGACAATGGTAGAAGAGGAAGAGCTGTTGCAGGTGCTGGTGGTCGTGGACTTAAATCTTTATCAGACATGTTAAAAGGTAAGCAAGGAAGATTCCGTCAAAACCTTTTAGGTAAGAGAGTTGACTATTCCGCTCGTTCAGTAATTGTTGTAGGACCACATTTGCAACTTCAGCAATGCGGACTACCTAAAATGATGGCTTTAGAACTTTTTAAACCATTCGTTATGAAAAGACTTGTTGAATTAGGTTTAGCGCAAAATATTAAATCAGCTAAAAGAATGGTTGAGAGATCAAGAGCCCAAGTATGGGATGTATTAGCTGAAGTTATAGAAGAACATCCAGTCCTTTTAAACAGAGCACCTACTTTACATAGATTAGGCATACAGGCATTTGAGCCAATTTTAGTAGAAGGTAAAGCTATTCAAGTACATCCATTAGTTTGTGAAGCTTTTAACGCTGACTTTGATGGTGATCAAATGGCAGTACATGTTCCATTATCTGCCGAGGCTCAGGCTGAAGCAAGAGTATTGATGCTTGCGACAAACAATGTATTGTCACCTGCAAGTGGAAACCCAATTGTCTCACCCAGCCAAGACATGGTTATTGGTCTCTATTACATAACTGAGTGCTATGAAAAACTTGAAGATGCAAAGATGGCATTTGTTGACGTTAATGAAGCAGAACAAGCATATGAAGCAGGACATATTGGTCTTCAAACTCCAATTAGATTAAGAGTTGGAGAAATTGCTGGTGATGCGACAATGCACGGAGAAATTAAAAATAGATTTGCTGATTTAATCACTGAAAGTCCAGTAGATGGTTCAGCATTATTAAATACAACTCTTGGAAGGGTTTACTTCAACTCAGTACTTCCAGAAGACTTTCCATTCATACAAGCTAAAGTTCGTAAAAATGAAATGAAGAGAATTATATCTGAAGTCATTGAAAGATATAACAAAGCAGAGTTAAGAGAATTCTTAGATGCAATGAAAGATGTTGGATTTAAATACGGTGCTAAAGCTGGTTTGAGTGTAGCTATGACAGATGTAAAAACACCACCAGAAAAAAGTACAATCCTAGAGAAGCACGAGAGTGATGCTGAGAAAGTGGAAAATCAATTCAACAGTGGCGTAATTACAGAAGATGAAAGAAAAAAAGCCATTATTGAGATTTGGACAAAAGCTACAGATGAGATTCAGTATGCAATGAGTCGCGCTTTAGAAGCAGATGAATTTAATCCCGTTGACATGATGGTTAAATCTGGAGCAAGAGGAAATATGATGCAGGTAAGACAGCTTGCAGGTATGAGAGGTTTGGTTGCCAATCCAAAAGGTGACATTATAGAAAGACCTATTAAGAGTAACTTCAGAGAAGGAATGTCAGTTCTTGAATATTTCATATCTACTCACGGTGCAAGAAAAGGTCTTGCGGATACAGCCCTAAGAACTGCTGATTCAGGTTACCTCACAAGAAGACTAGTGGATGTTGCTGCTGGTATTGTGGTAAAAGATCAAGGTGACGAAAATATTGACTGGAGAGGTACTAAAAAAACAGTTATTGAATCCGATGGCAAAGTTAGTAGATACTTACATTCAAAACTTTATGGAAGAGTGCTAGCTGAAGATATTAAAAAAGATAAAAAAGTAGTTGAATTTGGAAATTCCCAAAAACTATCAAAAGGTACATATATTGATGCTGAAGTTTTAGATGCAATATCTAAATGTGGTGTTGAAAGTGTAAATATTTTATCACCATTTAACTCACAGGATCCTGAAACAATGGACCCTCTGTGTTATGGATTTAGTTTAGCTACTGGTAAGCCAGTTGAAGTTGGAGAGGCTGTAGGAATTATTTCTGCACAGTCTATTGGAGAACCTGGAACACAGCTTACAATGAGAACTTTCCACACTGGGGGAGTTGTTGGTTTAGATATTACATCAGGTTTACCTAGAATTGTTGAGTTATTTGAGGCAAGAAATCCTAAAGGTAAATCAGTTATGTCATCAATAAATGGAAAAATTAAATCTATCGATACTACACCTGAGGGCACAAGAGTAGTGACTATCCAAAATGAAAAAGAAGATATTGAAGTAGAAGTACTTAGAAGGCAAACTTTAGTAGTTAATCAAGGAGATACCGTTGAAGCAGGAGATGCTTTAACAACTGGACCAAAAGCACCTAAGGAAGTTCTAGAAATTAATGGTGTGCGTGCGACCCAAGAGTATCTAGTTGACGAAGTACAAAAAACTTATCGTGATCAGGGAGTTGAAGTTCACGACAAGCATGTTGAAATGATAGTTCGACAAATGTTAAGAAGAGTAAGAATTGTTAGTGCTAATGATTCTGATTACTTACCAAACGAACTAGTTGACTCAACATTATTTAGAAAGACTAATCAAGCATTAGTCAAAGAAGGAAAAACACCTGCTGAAGGAAGACCAGAGCTTATGGGTATCACCAAAGCTAGCCTTGCAACGGACTCATGGTTATCAGCGGCATCTTTCCAAGAAACTACAAGAGTACTAACAGAAGCAGCAATGAAGAAAAGTACTGATGCTCTGTCGGGTCTTAAAGAGAATGTGATTATCGGAACACTTATTCCTGCGGGAACTGGTTCTGAAGCTTATCAAAAGCTCACACCTTCACTTCCAGATGCTCCTGAAGTTTCTTCATTAGGATTCATGGAAGCTTCATCAGATTCGGAAGAAACTGAAGGAGATGCATTGCCAAATCCTGCACAGTGGCTAGCTATGCTAGGCGAAGAAGGAGAAGAAGAAACAGAGTAAAAACTTATAAATTTTTGGTTGTTGTAAGTTCAAAACTCTCATATACTTCTTTCTCGGTAAGTCAATAACACTATTTAGATTGGAAAATTAATGCCTACTACGCAACAGTTAGTCAGAAAAGGACGCAAGTCTAAAGTGTCTAAAGAAAAGACACCTGGCCTAAAAGGTTCACCTCAACGAAGAGGGGTTTGTACTCGTGTGTATACAGTTACACCTAAGAAACCAAACTCTGCTTTAAGAAAAGTGTGCAGGGTTAGATTATCTACTGGTACAGAAGTTACAGCCTACATACCTGGTGAAGGACATAACCTTCAAGAGCATTCAATTGTATTAGTAAGAGGTGGTAGAGTTAAAGACCTTCCTGGTGTGAGATACAAAGTCATAAGAGGAGCATTAGACACTTCCGGTGTAGCTGACAGAAAACAAGCTAGATCAAGATATGGAAGTAAAAAAGGTTAATCATGAGAAGAGGACCATCACTTAAACGTAAACCAGAACCTGACCCTTTATTTAACAGTGTTTTGGTATCTCAGCTCACAAATCAAATTTTATTAGATGGAAGAAAAGATACAGCAAGGAACATTGTTTACAGTGCCCTTGAGTTAGTTGAAAAACAAGTCGGTGGAGACCCACTAGCGGTATTAAAAGAAGCTTTTGAAAATGTAAAACCCCAAGTCGAAACAAAATCAAGACGAGTTGGTGGAACTAACTATCAAGTACCAATGGAAGTCCCACATAGAAGAAGTACAACACTAGCAATCAGGTGGATGGTTGCAGCCTCAAGAAAAAGAGGAGAAAAAACAATGGCTGAACGTTTAGGTAGAGAAATTCTTGATGCAAGTAAAAATACAGGAGCATCCGTCAAGAAAAGGGAAGATGTTCACAAAATGGCCGAATCAAATAGAGCTTTTGCTCACTATAGGTGGTAAAGATGTCAGAGAGAGCAATAGATTTAAAACAACTTAGAAACATTGGAATAATGGCTCATATTGATGCAGGAAAAACAACTCTTACTGAAAGAGTCTTGTACTACACCGGTAAAACATACAAAATTGGTGAAGTTCATGACGGAGCTGCAGTTATGGACTGGATGGAGCAAGAGCAGGAAAGAGGTATTACAATCACCTCGGCTGCAACCACATGTGAGTGGGAAGGTCACACAATTAATATTATTGACACACCAGGTCACGTTGACTTCACAGTAGAGGTAGAAAGATCACTTAGAGTTTTAGATGGAGCAGTCGCTGTATTTGATGGAGTAGCTGGAGTAGAGCCTCAATCTGAAACAGTATGGAGACAAGCAGACAAATACAACGTTCCAAGAATTTGCTTTGTTAATAAACTAGATAGAACAGGTGCAGACTTTGATTTTGACGTACAATCAATCGTTGAAAGACTAGAAGCTAAACCAGCAGTTTTACATATACCTATTGGAGCTGAAGAAAACTTTGTTGGTGTAATCGATTTAGTAGAAATGAAATCACACACTTGGTCGAAAGATGATGGATCCGAGTGGGATATAAGTGATATAGCCGAAGACATGCTTGCTGAGGCAAATGAAAAAAGACAAGAATTATTAGATGTTATTGCTGAGGCAGATGATGATGTTCTTGAAAAATATTTAGGTGAGGAAGAACTAACCGTAGAAGAAATTAAGAAAGCGATTAGAAAAGGTACACTTGCAGGACTTTTTGTGCCAGTTCTTGCGGGAAGTGCATTTAAGAATAAAGGCGTACAGTTACTTCTTAATGCTGTAATAGACTACCTTCCATCTCCTCTTGACATTGAACCTACAACCGGATTTAAACCTGGAGATGAAGAGAATGAAATTGTTAGAGAACACTCTGATGAAGAACCATTTTCTGCTCTCGCTTTTAAGGTTGTGAGCGACCCTCATGTTGGAAAATTAACATACTTTAGAGTTTATTCAGGGACACTTAAAAAAGGTGACAAAGTTGTAAACACAACTACTGGTAAAGATGAAAGACTAGGACGAATTTTAAGAATGCATTCAAATAGTAGAGAAGATATTGATGCAATTTCCACTGGAGACATCGTGGCAGGGGTGGGACTTAAAAATGCTAAAACAGGAGATACACTTGCTGACTCTTCAAATCCAATACAGTTAGAGTCTATGACATTCCCAGAACCAGTAATCTCTGTTGCAATTGAACCAAAATCTAGAGCAGATGAAGAAAAACTTTCTGAGGGATTACAAAAACTAGCAGAGGAAGACCCTACATTCGTAGTCCAGTCTGATGAAGAAACTGGTCAAACAATCATTTCAGGAATGGGTGAATTACACCTAGATATTCTTGTAGATAGATTAAAAAGAGAATTTAGAGTTGAAGCTAACATTGGCAAGCCACAAGTAGCATATCGTGAGGCTCTTAAAAAAGAAGTAAAGATAGAAGCAAAATACATTCGCCAAAGTGGTGGTAGAGGTCAGTATGGCCACGTAGTTATGGAACTTGAGCCAATAAAAGAAGGTTACGAATTTGTAGACTTAATTAAAAGTGGAAGAATCCCAAGAGAATATATACCATCTGTAAATGCTGGGGTTGAAGCAGCAATGGAATCTGGAGTTTTAGCTGGTTATCCACTTGAAAACATTAAGGCAACATTAGTTGATGGAAGCTACCATGATGTTGACTCCTCGGAAATGGCATTTAAAATTGCTGGATCGATGGCGCTAAAAGATGGGGCTAAAAAAGCTGGGATTAAACTACTTGAACCAGTTATGGAAGTAGAAGTAGTAACACCAGAAGATTTTATGGGAGATGTTGTCGGAGATCTATCCTCAAGAAGAGGAAAGATTGCTGAGATGGGACAAAGAGGATCTGCAAAGGTCATCAATGCTACTGTTCCATTATCAGAGATGTTTGGGTACGCAACTGATTTGCGTTCAAGAACTCAAGGCCGTGCAACATTTACGATGCAGTTTGATAGTTATGAAGACGTCCCCGACGCAATAACTAAGGAGATAACTGCGAGTATTCGTGGAGTAGAGGTTGAAGTCTAAGCTTGTTTTCAAGCTAAGGTTTTTTAAAAAAGGAGAAAAATATGTCAAAGGAAAAATTTGACCGCAGCAAGCCTCATGTGAACATCGGTACAATGGGCCACATTGACCATGGTAAAACCACATTGACGGCCGCAATAACAAAAGTTTTAGCTGAAGCCGGTGATGGTGATGCGACAGCTTTTGAAGATATAGATAAAGCCCCTGAAGAGAGGGAAAGAGGAATCACAATTCAGATTGCTCACGTAGAGTATGAAACTGAGAATAGACATTATGCTCACGTGGACATGCCTGGTCACGCTGACTATGTAAAAAATATGATTACAGGTGCAGCACAAGTTGATGGTGCAATATTAGTTGTATCAGCAGCTGATGGTCCAATGCCTCAGACAAGAGAACATGTTCTTTTGGCGAGACAAGTTGGAGTACCAGCCATAGCAGTATTCCTTAACAAAGTTGATCAAGTTGATGACGAGGAACTTCTTGACTTAGTTGAAATGGAAGTAAGAGAACTTCTTTCAGCATATGATTTTCCTGGAGACGATGTTCCAGTAGTCAGAGGTTCAGCATTAGCAGCACTTGAGGGTGATGAAGCCGGTGTAAAAGCTGTCTTAGACATGATGGAACAAGTTGATAATTATATCGAGGAGCCAACAAGAATCGTAGATAAACCATTCCTAATGCCTGTAGAGGACGTATTCTCTATTACAGGTCGAGGTACAGTTGTTACTGGAAGAATTGAACAAGGAATCGTTAATGTAAACGAAGAAGTTGAAATTATTGGTATTAGAGATACTCAAAAATCAGTATGTACTGGTGTTGAAATGTTCAGAAAACTACTTGATGAAGGTAGAGCTGGAGACAATGTTGGTCTACTTTTAAGAGGTATCGATAAAGAAGATGTTGAAAGAGGACAGGTTATCGCAAAACCAGGTTCAATTACACCTCATACAAAATTTGAGGGTGAAGTATACGTCTTGACAAAAGAAGAAGGTGGACGTCACAATCCATTTTTCAAGGGATACAGACCGCAGTTCTATTTTAGAACTACTGATGTAACCGGTGAAGTTAGTCTCCCAGAGGGTACCGAAATGGTAATGCCGGGTGACAACGTCTCCGTAACAGTTGAGCTAATCTCCCCAATTGCGATGGAAGAAGGAGTGAAGTTTGCTATCCGTGAAGGTGGCAGAACTGTAGGAGCAGGACAAGTAACAAAAGTTATAGAGTAATAAAAATTAACCGGGGGTAGACTACTTGCTCCCGGTTTTTTTTGAGGAAGAAATGGCAAAGCAACAACAGCAAATAAGAATAAAATTAAAGGCTTACGACAACTATGTTGTTGATGAGTCTGCGCGTAAAATTGCCGAAACTGTTATTAAGACTCAAGCGAAAGTAAAGGGTCCAATTCCTCTACCTACTCAAATACATAGATATTGTGTAATAAGATCACCACATGTTTATAAAAAATCAAGAGAGCATTTTGAAATGAGGATTCATAAGAGACTTATTGACATTATTGAACCTACTCCAAAAACTGTAGATTCATTAATGAGACTTGATTTACCAGCCGGCGTAGAAGTAGAGATTAAGTTATGAATACATTAATCGCTAAAAAAGTGGGAATGACTCAAATATTTGATGAAGAGTCAAATGCAAAAGGTGTAACAGTATTAGACATTTCAGGATGTCGAGTAGTACAGATTAAGTCAGCTGAAAAAGATGGTTACTCCGCAGCCCAGCTAACAATAGGGTCTAACAAAAAAGCCAACAGACCAACTAAACAACATTATGACAAATACAAAGTCGAACCAGGAGAATGTCTTTATGAGGTTCCCCTTGATGAAGATTCTGAAATCAAATCTGGAACAGAATTAAATGTAAGCGAGTATTTTGAAGTAGGTCAAAAAATTGACATAACAGGATTTTCTAAAGGCCATGGTTTTACCGGTGTAATGAAACGTCACAACTTTTCCGGACAAAAAGCTAGTCATGGTGTTCACAAGGTACATAGAGCAGGGGGTTCAATAGGTAATGCCTCATATCCAGGACACGTTTTCAAAGGTCAAAAAATGGCTGGTAGAATGGGTAACCAAAAAAAGACAATCCAATCTGTAACAATTGTTGAAATCAATGCAGAAAAAAACTACATTTTAGTTAATGGACCTGTTCCAGGTAAAAAAGGAAATATAGTCCAAATTCAGTCAGCGGTTAAGGTTTCATAATGAGTATCAAACTAGACACTTACAATACAGCTGACAACAAAGTCACTAAGAGTCAATTCAATTTTGAAGTAATTGAGGATATCAATATTGGACTTTTGCATCAAGTCGTAAAATCAAATAGAACAAATTATAGAAATAACACAGCTTCTGTAAAAACAAGATCACAAGTTTCAGGAACAGGTGCAAAACCTTGGGCACAAAAAGGAACAGGTAGAGCAAGACAGGGTTCCTTACGTTCACCACAGTTTGTAGGTGGTGGTATTGCACATGGTCCAGGTGGAAGAGTGTATCTTGATAGAACTCCAAAAAAAATGAAAAAGAAATCATTAAATATGGCAATTTCTCAAAGGATAAAAGAAGAAGCCTTATTTGTCATTGATGGTCAGTCAGTAGATGTACCATCTACAAAGTTAGCTTCTACAGTATTAAGTGAGTTTAATATTGAACGGTCATTCATATTCGTTTATGGCGAAGGTGATGACAATTTAATTAAATCATTTAGGAATCTAAAAAATTCAAGAATAGTTTCTGTAAAAAAACTTTCTACTTATGACGTCGTCTCAACAGACAATGCAGTTTTATCAAAAAATGCAATGGATTACTTAACAGGAGAAGTTAAATGAAGTATTTAGAAGATGTACTAATTTCCCCTGTAATATCTGAAAAGTCATATGACAGAATTTCAGATTCTAATGCCTACACTTTTTTTGTTCATTCAGATGCCAATAAGCCTGAGATAAAAAGAGCTGCTCAAGAGCTATTTGATGTCGAAGTATTATCAGTTAATACAATGTATAGAAAAGGCAAGAAAAAAAGATTTGGTTATATTTTAGGTCAACAAAGCACAAAGAAGATTGCAATAATCACCCTCCAAGAGGGAGACACTATTGAGGCATTCGGGGTATAGGTTATGGGGCAAAAAAAAATAAGACCAGTAACACCTGGAATGAGGGGACAAGTATCTGGAGACTTCAAAGAAATAACAAAAAGTAAACCAGAAAAGTCCTTACTTCAATCTAAAAATTCATCCGGTGGTAGAAATAACAAAGGTAGAATTACCTCAAGACATCGTGGTGGGGGACACAAAAGAAAGTACAGAATTATAGATTTCAAGAGAACAAAAGATAATATACCAGCAAAAGTAGCAGCGATAGAATATGATCCAAATAGAAATGCTCGCATAGCTCTTCTTCACTATGTTGATGGAGAAAAAGCATACATTATTGCACCAGATGGAATTATTCCTGGAGCAGAAATAATTTCAGGTCCAAAAGCTGACATAAAAGATGGTAATTGTCTTCCACTTAGAAATATTCCAGCAGGAACATTTGTACATAATGTTGAGCTAAGACCTGCAGGTGGAGCAAAAATGGCAAGATCAGCCGGTTCATCTGTACAGCTTATGAGCAAAGAGGGAGGATTAGCACTTTTAAGACTTCCTTCTGGTGAAATGAGAACTGTTTCCATGGATTGCAGGGCAACAATTGGAACGGTAGGTAATGCTGAAGCAGAATTAACAAAACTTGGAAAAGCAGGACGTAAAAGATGGAAGGGTGTTAGACCCCAAACTCGTGGTGTTGCAATGAACCCAGTTGACCACCCACTTGGTGGTGGAGAAGGTAAATCATCTGGAGGTAGAACTCCGGTAAGTCCTTGGGGTAAGCCAGAGAAAAAGACTAGAAATAAAAAGAAATATAGTAATAAATCAATTATTAGAGGACGATCCCAAAAGGGTAGAGGTTAATTATGTCAAGAAGTTTGAGAAAAGGGCCATTTGTAGACGATCATTTACTTTCAAAAGTAGAGGACGCAAAAAATAGTGGCAACAAAACAGTAATCAAAACTTGGAGTAGAAGGTCAACAGTAGTTCCTGAAATGGTTGGATTGACAATAGCAGTTCATAATGGAAGACAACACCTTCCTGTATTTATTACTGAGGCAATGGTTGGTCATAAACTTGGAGAATTTTCTCCAACGCGTACTTTCAAAGGACATCCGGGACAGAACTAATGGAAAAACAAACAGTTACAGCAAAAAGTAAATATATTAGACAATCTCCATACAAAGTGAGATTAGTTTTGAATCTCATAAGAGGGTTGAACGTTAATGAAGCACTTAATATATTAACTTTTACAAAAAGAAAAGCTGCTACCGATATTAAACAGCTCCTAGAGAGCGCGATCGCCAATGCTGAAAACAATTTCGGTATGACATCCGCAAACCTCGAGATCACAAAAGCTATTGCAGACGAGGGACCAACATTAAAAAGATTTAGACCTAGAGCTAGAGGAAGTGCTGGAAGAATTAATAAAAGAACTTCCCACATATTAATTGAATTAGAAAGCGTAGAGGGATAACAATGGGTCAAAAAACACATCCATATGCATTTAGGATTGGAATCGTTAATGATTGGAAGTCTAGATGGTTTAGCGACAAAGATTATACAAAACTTGTAAACCAAGATTACAGAATTCGAGAATTTTTAACAGCAGAACTTTTAAAAGGTGCTCTTTCAAGAATTGATATTGAAAGAACAAGAGATAAAGTTCAAGTAGACATTCATACTGCACGTCCAGGAGTTGTTATAGGTAGAAAAGGTGCCGAAGCAGATCGTTTAAGAAAGGGCCTTGAAGAGCTCACAAACCAACCAGTAAAACTCAACATTATTGAAGTCAGAGAAGCAGAACTGGATGCACAACTTTTAGCACGAGCTGTAGCTGATCAGTTGGAAAATAGAGTTGCTTTTAGGCGAGCTATGAAAAGAGCTGTAGGTTCAGCATTAAAAGCAGGAGCAGAGGGAGTTAGAGTTGAATGTTCTGGTCGTTTAGGCGGAGCAGAAATGGGTAGAAGAGAGTGGTACAGAGAAGGAAGAGTTCCTCTACACACCCTTCGAGCAGATATAGATTTTGGTAGAGCAGCAGCTCATACAACAGTTGGTGCAATAGGTGTAAAAGTATGGGTTTACAAAGGTGACGTAGTGGCAACAAATAAATTACATCAAGAAAAAATTGCTGCCGAAGCATCTTTAGCAAGTGGAGGTCCAGCAAGTGGAAGAGTTAAATCTGTAAAATCAAGAGTCGAAGCTGCAGTAGGGGAAGCAAAAGAGTCAAGAATCCTTGAAGCTGGAGGCGGTAAAAAAGCTGGAGAACAAACTTCTAAGATAGTAGAAGCAGGAGGCGGCAAAAAAATAACTCCCGTAAAAGCACAAGAACAATTTGAAGAAGAAAAATCAATATTGGAAGAAGAATAATTTATGTTAATGCCTAAAAAAACAAAATACAGAAAATCCCATAGGGGGAGAAGAAAAGGCATGTCCAAAGGTGGAACGGAAGTTCATTTTGGGGACTTTGGTTTACAAGCAGTAGAAACTTCTTACATTACCGGACGTCAAATTGAAGCTGCAAGAATAACAATTACACGTACCATGCAAAGAAAAGGTAAAGTTTGGATAAATATTTTTCCGCATAAGCCTATAACAACAAAACCTGCAGAAGTAAGAATGGGTTCCGGAAAAGGAGCTGTCGAATACTATGTAGCTGTTGTTAAGCCTGGCAGAATAATGTTTGAAATCTCTGGTGTTTCTGAGGAAGTAGCAAGAGAGGCTTTTAGAAAAGCAGGACATAAACTACCAATAAATACAAAATTTGTTATGAGGCACACATGAGTATAAATGACCTAAGAGAACTGTCTATTTCGGAGCTTGAGACTAAAGTATCTGAATTAAAAAAAGAACTTATGGAATCAAGATTCTCATTAGCAACAAGTCAGATTGAGGACACTTCCATATTTAAAAAAATTAAAAAACAAATTGCACAAGCAAATACAGTTTTAAACCAAAAAAAAAGAGAAGATATGATGAAAGCTGATAATAATGAGTGACCAAATAGAAAGATCGTCAAGAAAAGTTAAAACTGGTGTTGTTGTCTCAGACAAAAGACAAAATACAGTTACGGTAGCTATTGAGCTACAGTATCCTCATCCAAAATATGGAAAGATTGTTAAAAAAACTAGAAAGCTTCATGTTCATGATGAAAGTTTTGAAGCAAAAATGGGCGACACAGTAAAAATTATGGAAACAAAGCCAATTTCTAAGACCAAAAGGTGGAGAGTCACTGAAGTAATTGAGAGGGCAAGATGATACAAAAAGAATCTCGCCTTAAGGTTGCCGATAACTCTGGTGCAAAAGAAGTGTTATGCATCAAAGTAAAAGGTAGTTCAAGAATTAGATATGCAGGTCTAGGAGATGTTTTCACGGCTACTGTCAAAGATGCAATTCCTGGTGGCCAAATAAAAAAAGGGGATATCGTCGAAGCTGTAGTTGTCAGGACAAGTAAAGAGACAAGAAGAAAAGATGGTACCTATATAAGGTTTGATGAAAATGCATGCGTAATTATTAACGAACAAGAACAGCCAAGAGGTACAAGAATTTTTGGACCAGTTGGTAGAGAGTTAAGAGAGAAAAAGTTTATGAGAATAGTATCGCTGGCACCGGAGGTTATCTAATGAAGATCAAAAAAGGCGATTTAGTAAAAGTTATTGCTGGTAAAGATAATGGAAAAGAAGGTAAAGTATTGCAAGTTTTTCCAAAAAAAGAAAAAGTACTTGTTGAAGGCATCAACATTACTAAAAAACATCAAAAACCACAAGGTCAAACAATGCAAGGTGGCGTAATTGACATCACAATGCCAATTCATATTTCGAATGTAGCCTTAGTTGTTAAAAAGAAGAGCGGAAGAGTTGCTTATAAATTTGATAAAAATGGTCAGAAGTACAGAGTTCTAGCTCAAACAGGAGATGAAGTATGATTCCAAGGTTGAAAGAAGCATTTAATACTGGATTAAATGAAGAGATAAAAAAAGAGTTAGGTTTAGAGAATGTAAACCAAATACCTACTCTTGAAAAAATTGTTCTAAACATTGGTTCTAGTAAAGCTGCAACAGATGGTAGAACCCTAGAGTCAATTGTTGATGAGCTCACCGCAATATCTGGTCAAAAACCAGTTATTAAAAGAGCAAAAAAATCTATTGCTGGTTTTAAGGTAAGAGAAGGAATGCCAGTGGGTGTTGCAGTAACGCTTCGTGGTGACAGAATGTGGGAATTTTATGATAGATTCGTTCAAGTTGTAGTCCCTAGGATTAGAGACTTTAGGGGATTTAGTCAAAAGTCATTTGATGGTAATGGAAATTATTCCCTTGGCTTAAACGAGCAGTTAGTCTTTCCCGAAGTTGAATATGATAAGGTTAGAGACATTCGCGGCATGAATATTACAATTTGTACAACCGCTAACGATAATAAAAAAGGATATGTATTATTACACTCGCTAGGGTTTCCTTTTAGAGAGAATTAAAAATGGCAAAAACAAGTAAAATAGTTAAAAACAATAAAAGATTAGACACTGTAAATTTTTACACTGAAAAGCGTAAAGATTTACTTGCAATAATTAAAGATCCAGACTCAACTTATGATGAAAAAAGAGCTGCTCAAAAAAAGATTGCAAAAATGCCAAGAGATGCATCTGCCACTAGACATAGAAACAGATGTCAAGTAACTGGACGACCAAGAGGTACACTCAGGAAATTTGGTATGTCAAGAAATACATTCAGAGACTTAGCACTCAAAGGAGAGCTTCCTGGAATAAAGAAAGCTTCGTGGTAAAAAATGGTCACTGATCCAATATCCGATTTGCTTACAAGACTTAGAAACGCATCTATGGTTTCAAAACCTAGTGTCTCAATACCCCACTCAAACTTTAAGTTTGAACTAGCAAAGCTTTTAAAAAATGAGGGTTACGTATCAGATGTAAAAGTATCTGGTGAGGGAGTAGAGAAGTTCATTGATATCGATATGAAATATTCGGATGAGGGTATGTCAGTTATATCTGGTATGAACAGATTGTCAAAGCCAGGCCAGAGAGTTTATTCAAGTTTTGACAAGTTGCCAAGAAACAACGGTGGTTTAGGAACGGTCGTAGTTTCTACATCACGTGGTCTACTTTCTGACTCGGAGGCTAGAAAAAGAAAACTAGGTGGCGAGTTAATTTGTGAGGTCTGGTCATGAGTCGTATTGGCAATAAACTAATTACAATCCCTGAAAAAGTTGAAGTATTAATAAAAGATATGACAATTTCAGTAAAAGGACCAAAAGGAGAATTGGCAACAACTATTGTTGATGACAGAATAACTTTTGAAATAAACGACGGAATTCTTACCTTTTCAAGAACAAGTGAAGACAAAGTTGTTAAAAGCTTACATGGTTTGTATAGATCTCTCGTCGCAAACAACATAGAGGGTGTTCTAGAAGGTTATTCAAAAACACTTACACTTGTTGGAGTTGGTCACAGAGTGTCAATGAAAGGTAATGATTTAGAAATATTATGCGGGTTCTCGCATCCAGTATTATTTAAAAAAGTTGAAAACATAAAATATGAGGTTCCAGATCAAAATACAATAATAGTTTCTGGTATTGATAAGGCTCTAGTCGGAGAAGTATCCGCAAACATAAGAGCTATTAAACCTCCAGAGCCATATAAGGGTAAAGGTATTCGTTACAAAGACGAATATGTTCGAAGAAAAGCAGGTAAAGCTGCTGTGACAGCAGGAGCGTAAGATGGTTATGAAAACAAAGAATCCTAGAATTAAAAGAAAAATTAGAATAAGAAAAAAAATATATGGAACAGCGACAAAGCCAAGATTGGCTGTGTTTAAAAGTAACAAAAATATTTATGTTCAAGCGATAGATGATTTAGGTCAAAGTACCATTGCAACAGCAAGTACTTTATCTACTGAACTTAAGAATCAGAATTTAACTGTAGAGATTTCAAAAAAAGTTGGAGAAAAATTAGGTGAAGCACTTAATGAAATTGGAGTTAAAGAAGCAGTTTTTGATAGAGGTGGATATATTTATCATGGAAGAGTTCAAGCAGTAGCTGAAGGTATAAGAGAAAAAGGAATTAAGTTTTAATGGTTGAATCAGAATTACAAGAGAGCGTTATTCACATAAACAGAGTGGCCAAAGTTGTTAAGGGTGGTAGAAACTTTGCTTTTACAGCCTTGGTAGCTGTTGGGGATGGTAATGGTAGTGCTGGTATAGGTTATGGAAAAGGTTCAGAAGTTCCTCTAGCTATACAGAAAGCAATTGAAAATGCAAAAAAGGATATACACCAAATTCCTATGGCGGGCTCAACAATAGTTCATACAATTACAGGAGAACACGGATCATCAAAGGTTCTTCTTAAGCCAGCTTCTCCAGGTACAGGTATTATTGCAGGAGGTGCCGCAAGAGAGGTATTGCAAGTTGCAGGAATTAAAGATATTCTTGCTAAGTCTTTAGGCTCACCAACTCACTTGAATGTTGCAAAAGCAACCATCAATGGATTACTTGGACAAAGAACTCCAGATTCAGTTGCAAAATTAAGAGGAAAAAAACCGTCTGAAATTGCTCCAAAAGGATTAGTAGATGCTTATGAAAAAACTAAAGCTGAAAGAAAAGTAGCTTCACAAGATGTCTAAAGTAAAAATCACTCTTAAAAGAAGCCTTATTGGCCAAGGTCACAAGTCGCGTGAAACCATTAAGTCATTGGGATTAAAAAAAATCAATTCTTCTGTTGAAAGAGATATGGATGACTCTTTACAGGGAATGTTACGAGTTGTAAATCATCTAGTAAGTATCGAAGAGGTTTAATAATGGATAAATTAAGATTTCATCATCTAAAGCCAACTCCTGGCTCTACAAAAAAGAAGTTAAGAAAAGGTAGAGGTGAAGCTGGTAAAAGAGGAAAAACTGCTGGTAGGGGTACTAAAGGTACCGGAGCACGTAAAACAGTACCTGCTTATTTTGAGGGTGGTCAGATACCTCTTTATCGAAGAATTCCTAAATTAAAAGGTATTAGTAATGGACCTAAAATGGCCTACGTGGTCGTTAACGTTTCTGACCTACAGGAAAAAGATATTTCTGGTGAAGTAGACCCTGATACATTAAGAAATCTAGGTCTCACAAGAAAAAAAGGTTTAGTCAAAATACTCGGAAATGGTGAAATTACCAATTCTGTAAATTTGAAAGTACATTCCATTAGTGAAGTTGCAAAAACTAAAATTGAAAAAGCTGGCGGTACAGTAGAGATCATCGAAGGCTAGTTATGAAGTTGTCTATCTTTAAATATATGTTCAAGATTCCAGACCTGAGGAAGAGAATTTTATTCACGTTAGCCATGTTCGGTGTTTATAGATTAGGCGCTTCTGTGCCAGTACCGGGTGTTGATCTTGAGGCAGTTCAAAGATTAACAGACTCAGGTTCACAAGCTGGAATTTATGGCTTACTCAACTTATTTTCAGGTGGTGCACTTGAAACTTTTTCTGTATTTGCTTTGGGAATTATGCCTTACATCACTTCTAGTATTATTTTACAACTCCTCACAGTAGTTATTCCACGACTCCAAAAACTCCAAGAAGAAGGGGAGTCAGGAAGAAAAGTAATTACGCAGTGGACAAGATACATAACTGTTGTTTTAGCATTACTCCAATCAACAGGCTTGACTTATATTTTCTCCAGAGGAAGTTTAACGGGAGGAATTTCACTTATACCTAACTACACTCCATCAAGAGTAGGGTTAATAGTTCTAACTATGACTGCTGGCACAGCATTTATTATGTGGCTGGGAGAATTAATTTCACAACGTGGAATAGGAAATGGAATGTCCCTAATTATTTTCGCAAGTATAATTTCACAATTGCCAGCCAGTTTTGGTGGAGCATATCAAGTCACCGCAGGTCAGGGCAGGTTAGGCCAGTTTTCATTTCTAGTTTTGATGTTTATATTGATGATTGTTGGAATCATATACGTTGAACAAGGACAACGGAGAATCCCAATACAATTTGCAAAGAGAGTAAGAGGAAGAAAAGTTATGGGAGGTCAAAGCACATACATCCCATTAAAGGTAAACAGTGCTGGTGTTATTCCAGTCATTTTTGCCACAAGTGTTTTGTTCTTTCCGGCACTAATTGCTACATCTTTACCTCAAGACAACTCAATAACTGCAGGAATTAGAAATTGGATTGATGTTAATCTCGCTAACTCACAAGGAACAAGTTGGTTTTATATCTTTTTTCTTGGAATGTTAATCATCTTCTTTACATATTTTTATACAACAATTCAGTTTGATCCAGTAAGACAATCTGACATGATCAGACGTCAGGGTGGTTTCGTACCTGGAGTTAGACCGGGTATATCTACAACAAATTACCTTTCACATATTGTTAGCAGAATTACTCTGCCTGGTTCAGTTTTTCTTGCATCTGTTGCGGTTCTTCCTTCTATTGCTTCAGCAATTTGGGATATCCCACTCGGATTCGGTGGAATATCAATATTAATTACTGTAGGTGTTGCATTAGAAACTATGAAACAAATAGAAAGTCAATTAAGCATGAGAAATTATGAAGGGTTTATTGATTGACCAATATTATTATTTTTCTGGGACCTCCAGGTGCCGGAAAGGGAACACAAGCATCAAGATTAGCTGAAGATAACAACCTTGCACATATTTCTACTGGGGATATGTTGAGAGGTCATGTCTCTAATAATACAGAATTAGGTAAAACAGCAAAATCGCTATTAGATGAAGGGAAACTTGTTCCAGATTCACTTGTTATCGAGATGCTCATTGAACGATTAAATGCAGATGATTGTAAGAATGGTGCAATCCTTGATGGTTTTCCAAGGACTTTAGCTCAAGCCAAAAGTCTTGAAACATTAAATGAAAACTTCTCCATTAGCAAAGTTATCGTATTTGAAGCTGAACAAAATGAATTGATAAAGAGAATTTTGCATCGTGGTGAAACTTCTGGACGAGGCGATGACACAAAAGAGTCAATTAGTGTTCGTTTGGATGTTTATAAAGAAGATACCGAGCCACTAATTGAGTATTACGACAAAGGTAGTTTAACTGTAAAAATTAACGCTGTAGGAGAAGTTGATGATATATACAATCTCATATCAAAAGAGTTTTAGTTAAATGATTACTTTTAAATCCCAGGAAGATTTTTTGAACATGGAAAAAGCAGGACGTATTGTTGCAACTATACATTCTGAGTTACGTGAAGCATCAACTCCAGGTATACCACTTACTACTCTTGATGAACTAGCTAAAAGTATTGTAGAAAAAAGTGGTTCTACTTCAAGCTTTTTGGGATATATGGGATATCCAGCTTATATCTGCGCATCTCCAAATGATGTTATTGTCCATGGAATACCTGGTAAATACATATTAGATGAAGGAGATATTCTATCTATAGACGTTGGTGTTTCAGTTAACGGATATCATGCTGATGCTGCACTCACCTACGGTGTTGGAAAAATTTCTGCTGAAAACCAAGCATTAATCGACGTAACAAGAGATGCCCTATATGCGGGCATTGCGTTAGTTGCAGATGGACAAAAGCTCGGAACAATAGGAAATAAAATAGAAAAAATTGGAAACAAATTTTCTTATGGAGTTGTTAAAGAATATGTTGGACATGGAATAGGTCTTGAAATGCATGAAGATCCTCAAGTACCCAACTATGGAAAAAAGAATCAAGGATTTACTCTCAAAAAGGGGATGGCTATATGTATAGAGCCAATGTTCAATATAGGTTCTGCTCAAACGAAAGTTGACGATGATGAGTGGACAGTCAGAACTTTTGATGGAAGTAATTCAGCTCATTGGGAGCATACGATAGGGATAATGGACGATGAGGTACGAATATTTACAGAAAAGTAATTTTAAAAACATGTTGGTAATAGTTTTTAATCGCACTATTCTGATTTATCGGTCCTAATTACAAGGTGATTTTGGTAGAAAAAGAGAAAAATATAATAAAGGTTCAGGGAACAGTTACTGAAACTTTGCCAAACGCATCTTTTAAGGTCGAGCTTGAAAGCGGTGCAGAAATTCTTGCACACGTGTCAGGAAAAATGAGAATGAGGTATATAAGAATACTTCCTGGAGACATGGTAGATATGGAAGTATCGCCATACGATCCTACAAGGGGTAGGATAACTTGGAGACATAAATGAAAGTTAAATCAAGTATTAAAAAGAGGGGTCCTGGCGACCAGATTGTTAGGCGTAAAGGTAAGCTGTACGTAATCAACAAAAAAAATCCTCGAAATAAACAAAGGCAAGGCTAAAGAATGGCAAGAATTTCTGGAATTGATATTCCAAGAGACAAAAGGGTTATTGCATCCTTAAGATACATTCATGGTGTTGGAGCTAAAAGATCTTCCGACATTTGTACAGATTTAAAAATAGACCCAAGTACAAGAGTAAGTAACTTAACAAATGATGAAGTTGCGCAAATAAGAAAATATATTGAGGCGAACTTTAGAGTAGAGGGAGATCTTAGAAGAGACGTTTCTCAAAACATTCGTAGAAAGACAGAAATAGGTACATATCAAGGTTTAAGACATAGGACAGGTTTGCCTGTAAGAGGTCAAAGAACACATACAAATGCCAGGACACGTAAGGGTCCTAGATTTGCAATAGCAGGTAAGAAAAAGGTAACTAAATAATGGTTGAAACAAAATCAAAGAAAAAAAATAAAAAGAATATACCTTCAGGAGTAGCTCATATAAAAGCAAGCTTTAATAATACAATCATAAATATTTCAGACTCAAATGGTGAAACAATTGTTTGGACTTCAGGTGGATCAGTAGGTTTTAAGGGATCAAGAAAATCTACACCGTATGCAGCACAAGTCGCAGCAGAAGAAGCAGTAAGAAGAGCAACAGAATTTGGTGTTCACAAATTAGATATCATTATTAGTGGCACAGGTGCAGGAAGAGAAACTGCTGTAAGAACTTTACAAAATATGGGTATGGATGTTGGAACCATCAAAGATATTACTCCCACCCCTCACAATGGCTGCAGGCCAAAAAAGCGCAGGAGAGGATAATGGCCAGATATACAGGACCCAGAGTAAGAATATCAAGAAGAATTGGATTTAATGTATTTGAGAACAAAAAAGGTGATAAGGCCCTCCAAGACAGACCTTACCCACCCGGAGAAAATGGCAGAAAAAGAGTTAGAGAAACTGACTATGGTACGCAGTTAAAAGAAAAGCAAAAAGTAAGGTATATGTATGGAATTTTAGAAAAACAATTTCGAAATTACTACAAAGAAGCTTCTCGAATGTCAGGTATCACCGGAGAAAACTTATTAGTACTTTTGGAGTCAAGGTTAGATAATGTTATTTATAGAGCTGGATTTGCTTCTACAAGGCCTCAAGCACGACAAATAGCTTCTCATAGACATCTAAAACTTAACGGTTCACTAGTTGACATCCCTTCTATTCAAGTGAAACCTGGAGATAAAATAGAATTAAAAGACAGTAGTCAAAATATGATCATTGTTCAACACACAATTGATACCGGTCAAGATAATGAAATACCTTCATGGTTGTCAGTTGATAACAATAAGAAGACTATTGAAGTCTTATCTCTACCTTCAAGGGGAGACATAAGTCATCAAATAGAAGAACAGTTAATCGTAGAGCTTTATTCAAAATAAAAATTAGAGAGGAGAATTAAATTGCTAATACTACAAAGACCTGAAATATCTCAAGAAGAATTGAGTACAAACAGAGCAAAGTTTACAATTGAACCACTAGAACCAGGATTTGGTTTAACTCTTGGTAATACCATGAGAAGAGCTTTATTGTCCAGAGTTCCTGGTGTCGCTGTTACTGGAGTCAAAATTCAGGGTGTGAACCATGAATTTACATCAGTCCCTGGTGTAGTTGAAGATGTTTTAGATTTATTATTAAATCTAAAACGACTTGTTCTGCATGTAGAAGATCAAGAAAACCATACCTTAACCGTTAAGGCAAAAGGACCAGGAGATGTTACAGCCGCACAAATACAGTGTCCTGCTGGCGTAGAGGTTGTGAACACCGACCTAAAAATTTGTACCCTTTCTGGTGATGCGACTTTAGATATGGAAGTTTCAATTGCTCATGGGGTAGGGTATCGTTTAGCTGATAAGAACAAAACTAGCGATTCAAGTTTCATTCCTATTGATTCAATATTTTCTCCAATCGTAAAAGTAAGTTACGGGGTATCACCAACACAAGTTGGTCAAGTTACAAACTATGACAAACTTACCTTAGACGTTGAGACTGATGGATCAGTAGCACCTAGTGAGGCAATGTCATCTGTAGGGAAAACTCTTGGTGAATTATGGAAACTTTTCGCTGACATTGATGAAGGAATTGGTCTTGAGTTAGGCGAGCTAACAGTATCTGAAGGAAGTTCTCCAGATTTATCAATTTCTGTTGATGCATTAGATTTATCTGAGAGGCCAATGAACTGTCTAGGCAGAGAAAATATTACTACTGTTGGACAAATCTTAGAATACACGGAAGATGATCTTTTGAATCTAACTAACTTTGGTCAAAAAAGCCTTGATGAGCTTGTTGCAAAGTTAGATGAATTAGGATTAAGTTTACCAACTAGCTCTGATTTGGACTCTGAGGAAAACGCGGATGCCTAAACCAACAAAGGGAAAAAGACTAGGTGGCTCTGCCTCGCATGAAGATCAAATTATTAGTAATTTAGTTAGGTCACTCATTCAGCATGAAAAGATTGAAACAACTATAACTAAAGCTAAAGTTGTTAAACCTTATGCAGAAAAAGTTATAACAAAAGCAAAAAAAGGAACATTACACGACAGACGACAAGTCTTAAAAATGATTCAGGATAAAGCTGTTGTTGCTAAATTATTTGAAGAAATTGGTCCCAAGTATCAAGAGAGAAACGGTGGATACACAAGGATCACAAGAACAACTTATCGAAAGGGCGATGGTACAGAGCTAGCTGTACTAGAACTAGTTTAAATTGAGTACTTTCAGGGATGTCTGGAAAAAGTTTCAAGCATTTCTAAAGTTCAATCCCTCCTTGATCCAAAATATTGTTAACGATAGATATGAAAGTGGCAATGCCTTTTTAATTGTTATCACAAGTCTTACCTCAATATACACAGCACTTTTTATCACAACTAGATTTTCAAACTTCTTTGATATTGTTTTTTATGGAATATTAGATGGTGCATTCGCCTGGATAATATCGAGTTTGGGAATGTGGTTTATTTTATCCAGAGTTTTTAAAGAAAATTTAGACATAAACAGTGTTTCAACAATGACTGGTTATGCACATGGAATTGTAGCTGGAATCTCTTTTGTTATATTGCTTCAAAGTTACTTGAATCTAAGTGCAAGAATTATTGAAATTTTAATATTGAGTATTTTTTTGTGGCTCTTCTACACAATTTCAAGAAGTTTAGAAATTGGATTTTTTGTTGAAAAACGAAATTCTAGAATTGCTGCCTCTGTCTTTATCGTTATACTTATTTGGACTTCAGGTCCTCTAAAAATATTTTTCTAACTTGAAAAACTATAAGATAGTAATTTCATATGATGGAAATAATTTCCATGGTTTTCAAAAGCAGCCAAAGGACTTTACAGTTCAGGAAGCCTTGGAAGCAGCATTAGATAAGCTTTTAACTTCATACCAACTAACTTATGCCGGGAGAACAGATAAGGGTGTCCATGCTAAGCAACAAGTTTTAAGCGTTACTACAAGTGACCTATTAACGGATTCTTTTAAAGAATCATTAAATGCATTAGTAGGCAAGAATATTTATATAAAAAAGATTACATTGGCTAATAAGAATTTTCATCCTAGACACGATGCAAAACAAAGAACGTACAAATATTTTGTTAATACTCCCAGTAATTATGAAGCTTATAACCTGGGTTATAGTTATTTTGTAAAGAATGAATTAAGTATTGTAGAACTGAATCTTATTGCAAAATCTTTCATAGGAAAAAATAACTTTACTAATTATTCAAAACTGAGAATTGATCAGAATCCATTACGTGAAATTGCTCTCAGTAAATGGACCAAGAACAGTCAGTATTTTATTTACACGATCACTGGAAATTCTTTTTTACACAACATGGTTAGGTCCATAGTAGGTGTACAGTTGGCAGCATTTGATGGAAAGTTGGAAAGTAAATCTATTGATACTTCTCTAAAAACTCCGCTTGAACAAAGATTCAAACATGTTGCACCGCCAGAAGGTTTGTATCTTTGGAATATTAAATACTAGTTTTCATAAATATCAGTAACCTTTATACTTAAAGCTCGTTACAATCCAATAGGTTTATAAATGAGTACAAAAACGACATTCAAAGGAATAGAAGCTTCTGATAGAAGTTGGCATGTAGTTGATGCGAGCAATCTTCCAGTTGGTAGATTAGCTAGTGAGATTGCACAAATTTTAAAAGGTAAACACAAGCCACAGTATGCACCACACTTAGATGTAGGAGATCATGTTGTTGTAATTAACGCAGATAAAATTCAAGTTACATCTAAAAAGCCAGAACAAAAAATGTACTATAGACATTCAGGGTATCCCGGCGGAATAAAAGAAGAATCCTTTAACGCACTCAAAAAACGTAAACCTGAATTAATCATTGAAAAAGCTGTTTGGGGAATGCTTCCAAAAAATAGGCTAGGAAGAGCAATTATTAAAAAACTTCATGTATATTCCACAGATACCCATCCTCATGAAAGTCAAAACCCCGTAGAATTAAGTTTCAATATAAAGAAGGTTGCAGATAATGAGTGACGCAATATTAGGCACAGGGAGAAGAAAAAGCTCTGTGGCAAGAGTAAGACTCACCGAAGGTACTGGTGAATATACCTTTAATGGCAAGACAATGGAACAATACTTCCCAAGCCCAAATATGAGAATGAGGGTAAACAAACCTTTTAATGTTGTTGAAATGGATAAGCAGTTTGACTTACACGTGACTCTAAATGGAAGTGGATTGTCTGCACAAGCTGATGCGGTTGCCTTAGGAATTTCTAGAGCCTTAATACAATTTAATCCAGAGCTAAGAGCAAAACTCAAAAAAGCAGGGTTACTCACAAGAGACTCCAGAAAAGTTGAGAGAAAGAAATACGGACTTAAGAAAGCTAGAAGAGCCGAGCAGTTCACTAAAAGATAATCTCTCATTGAAAAAACATTTTGGTACCGATGGCATTAGGGGTATCCCTGAAGAATCCCTTACCGAAGAAATAGTCTCAAAAGTTAGTGCTTCTGTTGAAAAAATATTAAAGCCTAAATCAATAGCTCTGATTACTGACACTCGGAGTTCTTGTGAAGTAATTGCTAAGTGGATAAGTAATGGTTTTAGCAGTGAAGTACATATTCTCAACTATGGAATTCTACCATCGGGATCAATGCCCATACTACTTAATGAGCTCAATCATGATATGGGAATTATCATTTCTGCTTCGCACAATCCAAGTGAATACAATGGAATAAAGTTGATTGATAAAAATGGATCTAAATTGGCAGATGAAGTTGAAATTTCAATCGAAGATACAATGGATACGATTGGATTACCAAGTAAATCTTCTCAAATAGAGGATTCGCACTTAGGTTATGAGCAGTATAAAAACTTTCTTGACTCAATAAATGACGTAGATTTCTTACAGTTCAATTTAGTAATTGACTCAGCTAATGGTTCTGCTTACAAGGTGATAAAAGATTTAGTTTTAGATCAAAATGCTACTGCAACTTTTATTGCAAATGAACCAAATGGTGAAAATATAAATGAATATTCTGGTGCAACAAATACCAAGAATCTTATAAATACTATGAAAAATGGGCAACTAGGTATCTCTTTTGATGGCGATGCAGATAGATTAATTATGATTGATGAAAATAAAGAAGTTGCTAATGGGGACGTCATCATCGCGTTACTAGCTAATTATCTTTCAGAAACTAAACAATTAGAAAATCAAAGTGTTGTTAGTACAGTTATGTCCAACTATGGATTTAAAGTAGCTATGAAAAATAAAAATTTTAATTTGATTGAAACTCCTGTAGGTGATAAATATGTAGCCGAGTCTATGAAGAAGCATGATGCAGTTCTTGGAGGAGAGCAGTCTGGGCATATTATTTTTTCTAAATATTTACCAGTAGGAGATGGATTAGTAACTTTTCTTCTTACCTTGAAGGCACTCAATTATTTCAAAACAACGCTTGCAGAATTTAGAAAACAAAATATTCAAGAATATCCACAAAAATTAGTAAACATAAAGTTACAAAATCAACTAAATAAAGAAGAGCTTGAGTTCATTAATCAGATTGCATTTGCTCTGTCCAATAAGAGAGACTTGGATGGTAGATATCTTATAAGAAACTCTGGGACGGAACCTTTGTTAAGAGTTTTAGTTGAAGCTAAAAATAGTGATGAAATGGATGCTTTTCTTGATGAGTTACTTATTAAAATTAATGGCTACCTCAATTAAAATATCTTCGTTATAATTATATTAACGAGCAAATATAGCGCCAGACCTTGAAAAAGGTGACGAGGAAGTGTGTTATCGAAAATTCGGCGGATGCATACTCGGCTCTACAGTCGTAATAAATTGTTTAAAAACAGAGAGAAATCTTTGAACAGAAGCAATTTAACGTAGTCTAATTTCAACTTGCTCGTTGGAATGGAGATAATATGTGTGGCATTATTGGGTATTCGGGCCCTAAGCAACCTTTACCTATTTTATTGGAAGGACTATCTAGATTAGAATATCGTGGCTACGATTCAGCCGGTATTGCAATAACAGATGGCCCAAATCTAACTATCGAAAAAAAAGAAGGTAAATTACAAGTTTTAAAAGACCATTTACTTAATAAAGAAATTAATGGGAATATTGGAATTGGTCACACTCGATGGGCAACACATGGTGTTCCAAGTGATGAAAATGCTCACCCGCATTATGATCGCAATAAAGATTTTGCCATAATACATAACGGTATAATCGAAAATTATGCCGAAATGAAAGAAGAACTACAAAGTGATGATTATCAATTTGAATCTGAAACAGATACAGAAGTTGTAGCAGTTGAATTGAGTAAGCAATGGACAGGTAATCTTTTGGAAACCGTCTGTAAGGTAGCTAAAGAACTTGATGGAACTTATGCACTTGTAGTTACCACAACAAAGCAGTCTGACACTATAGTTGCAGGGAGAATGATGAGCCCATTAGTTCTTGGGGTGGGAGAGGGAGAAGTCTTTCTTGCTTCAGACTCAGCAGCAATACTTGAGCACACAAATAAGATGATCTTCCTAGAGAATGGAGATTTTGTTGAGATTAAAGATGGCAGTTATCAATTATTTGACATCAACATGAATAAAATATCAAGAGAAGTTCAAGAGATTGATTGGGAAGTCTCTGAAGCAGAAAAATCAGGCCATGACCATTTCATGTACAAAGAAATACTTGAACAAGCAGAAGTAATTGAAAGGACAATAACTGGACGTTTAGAGATTGGGTCAGAGGAAATCCCTGTCGACTTAAATAAGGCCAAACAATTTGAAAAAATATGGATTGTTGCGTGCGGTACTGCTTACCATGCAGGATTATTCGGTAAGGATTTGTTTGAAAAAGTCTTAGGAGTTCCAGTTAGTGTAGAACTTGCATCAGAATTTCGATATCGGGAACCTATAGTTGGTGAAAATGATTTAGGTATCGTTATTTCTCAATCTGGAGAAACAATGGATACCATTGCAGCAACAGAACTCCTTAAAGAGAACAATGCTCATGTTCTCGCTCTAGTAAACGTTGTCGGTAGCTCTCTTGCTAGGATGGCTGACAGTGTGTTATATCTTCATGTAGGGCCAGAAATCGGTGTAGCCTCAACAAAAGCGTATTTAGGAATGCTTGTTGGGCAACTTCTTTTAGCTAAGCACTGGGATGAATCTGAGAATCTTGAAACAACTTTTGATGAGATTAAACAGTTACCTTTTTTGATCAAAGAAACTTTGAAATGTGAATCTCAAATTAAAGAAATATCAAAATCAATTAATGAGAAGAAAGATATTTATTTTATTGGTAGGGGATTGGACTATGCATTAGCAGCAGAAGGCGCATTAAAATTAAAAGAAATATCCTATCTACATGCAGAAGCTCTTGCGGCTGGTGAACTTAAACATGGCACCTTAGCTTTGATAGAGAATGGCACACCAGTAATTGTTACTGCCAGTCAACATCACCTTCTTGATAAGACAACAAGTAATGTTCAGGAGGTCAAAGCAAGAGGAGCATATGTAATTGCAATAGGAGACAACTCATCAAAGAAATTGCAAGATATTTCTAATGATTACGTCACTCTTCCAGAAGCAAGTGAAATGTTATCAACAATTGTGTCAATTATTCCACTTCAATTCATTGCATATCATGTTGCAAATTTGAACGGTGAGTCTATTGATCAACCTCGTAACTTAGCTAAATCAGTAACGGTGGAGTAGATTAATTTATGGATAGAGGATACATTTATGTCAATAAAAATAATTTTCGACATAATATTGACTATTTGAACAACCTCACGGATAGAGAGCTTTGTATTGTTGTTAAGGCTAATGCATATGGTCACGGTATAGATTGGACTGTCAATACAGCTATAGATTCAGGAGTAGTATGGTTTGCTGTCGCAACAATAGACGAAGCCATTTTAGTCAGAAGTATTTCAGACGATATTAGAATTCTGCTACTTTCAGAACCAG
This sequence comes from uncultured Candidatus Actinomarinales bacterium, assembly GCA_943840565.1. Lineage (GTDB taxonomy): Bacteria > Actinomycetota > Acidimicrobiia > Actinomarinales > Actinomarinaceae > Actinomarina. Next base: position 102,340 of record CALSUY010000001.1, read on the forward strand.
CTGTTTCAGAATTAGAAAAATTAGCCATTCACAATATTGACACAACTGTATACAACGAAACCTTTATTGAGGCCTTAGGTGAGTCACAGCACTCATTCAATGTACACCTTAAAATTGATACTGGCATGCATAGAGTTGGGTGCAGCCCAGATAAATTTGATATGTTATATGAAAAAATTTCATCTTTCAACAATTTAGCTCTAGAGGGTATCTGTACACATTTCCCTGTTGCAGATACGGATGAGAGACAAACGAATCACTCCGTGAAAATATTTAAGGAGACAATCTCAGCTGTTGATATAGAAAACCTTTTAATACATGCCGATAACTCAGCATCTATTACTTACAATAATGAAAAGATTTTTAATATGACAAGGGTTGGATTAGCTGCTTATGGGCACAGTATATCTCCTGTTAGTATTGCTAGTGAATTAAAACCAGTAATGGAAATAAAAACTCGAATATCAAATATCCAAATCAGAAAAAAAGGAGAATCTGTTTCATACGGTAAAGCACTCATTCTAGAAAAAGATGCTTTAATTGCTACTGCTCCGATTGGGTATGGAGATGGATATCCTTGGAACTCTTTTCCGGACGGGAAGGTAATAGTCAATAACAAGTTTTGTAGGTTGATAGGTAGGGTCACAATGGATCAAATTCTATTTGACATAACAGGAATGGAAGTAGAAATTAATGACGAGGTAACTATTTTAGGAGTATCGCTTGATAGCAGTATTGAGATTTCTATTAAAGATATTGCAGAATGGAATAACACCATTGAGTGGGAAATACTTACCAATATTAAAGACAATCGATTAAATCGAGTTGAAATTGAGAACTAAAGAGTTAAAACAAGATGATTTAAAAAAATTTGCTGAACAGTTTATTTTAGACTTAGCAGTCCCCTCAGTACTTGGACTAAAAGGAAATCTGGGTAGTGGCAAAACTACTCTGGTAAAGAGCTTTATTCGTGCATTGGGAGTTGAGGAAAAAGTTACGTCACCAACATTCAATATTGTTAGAACTTATAAAAAAGAAGAGTTGACTATTTATCATGTGGACCTTTATAGATTATCTTCCATACATGAATTTTATGATTTAGACTTGCCGCTAAATGAGGAGGATACATTATTTTTTATTGAGTGGTCTGATATGATTCCGGAATCAAAATCTACAGAGTGGAGATTTTTAGATATAGAGATTGTTGATGAGATAACAAGGAAAGTAAGATATTAAATATGTATAAATTATCAATCTCTACCTCAGGTTCTTTTATTTCTGCTTGTCTTCACGAAGAGAAGTTAGTTGGGAGCTTAATATTTCAATCTGATCAAGGATCTACCAATTTGTTGCTAAATGAAGTAGATGAGTTATTAGTAAAAACAAATGTAGACAAGAGAGATCTTGGAGCAATATATTTAGATACAGGACCTGGTTATTACACTGGACTCAGAATAGGTTATTCAGTGGCTCAAGGCATTGGAGGAACACTTGGAATTCCATTAGTCCCAGTAAATGGCCTTGATTCACTAGCATTTTCGGCTCATACAAGCCATAGAAAGATTTGCGCCATAGTAGACATTAAAAGGAATGAATTTGCATTCTGCACCTATAAACCGGTTCCTGGTGGGGTAGTCAGAGAAACTGAGCCCGAAATTTTAGACACTGAAACTCTTAAACTAAAATTTGCTGAGGATGTTGAAAAAAAACTTTTAGTTGGCAACTGGGACTTAATATCTGAAAATGATTTACCAAATGATAGCAATACAAAATTAGCTGATCCAAAGATTGTAACCGCAGAGACAATCCACGCAGTAGGCGAAAGAATATTTCAAAATAATAAGTATCCGAACTTCAATGAAATCCCTATTAACTATATGCGTGAGCCAGATATTTCACTTTCACAGACATCACTTGAAAAAAAGGTTGAGTTTAATGATTGAGAATGTATCTTTATGTGATTTAAAAATGTCAAAAGAGCTTGAAGAAATAGAAAATGAGATATTCACTACAGCCTGGCCAAGTGAGACCATAAAGCAAAAAATTAATAATAAAGAATTTCAGTATTGGGTATATAAAAAAAATGACAAGTTGGTTGCTTATTTAGGAGTTCAGTTTATTAATGACTTTATAGAGATACTAGGTATTGGGGTAATTGAAGAATACAGAATGAATGGAATTGCTGGAGAACTTATGAATGAGCTTTTAGACTTTTTTAATAAGTCTTCTTATCTAAAAATAATATTAGAAGTACGTGAATCAAATGACACAGCAAAAAACTTATATACAAAATTGGGTTTTAACAAAATATCCAAAAGAAAAAATTATTATAAAAACGAGGATGCTGATATTTATTTAAAGGAAAAGGTCTATGTATAAAGATAAAGTTATCTTAGGTTTTGAAACAAGTTGTGATGAAACGGCTATTGCGATTATGAAAGATAGCAAACTACTAGTCAATAAAATATCTTCACAGGTAGACATACATGAAAAATTTGGGGGAGTTGTTCCAGAAGTTGCATCTCGAGCTCATTCAGAAATGATACGCAACTTATTTCACACATCACTCAACGAAGCACAGTTAGAACTTTCAGATATTGATATTGTTGCTTCTACAGATGGCCCAGGACTAGTAGGTAGTCTTGTTGTTGGCTACAATTTTGCAAAATCAGTTGCGTGGTCTTTAGATAAGCTATTTTTACCGGTAGATCACATGGTGGGGCATTTAAGTGCTCCGTTGATAGAATACCCACAACTAGAACCGCCATTTCTTTCTTTACTAGTTTCCGGTGGGCATACACAAATTGTTTTAGTTGAAGAGTGGGGAAAGTATGAACTTTTAGGAACCACTATAGATGACGCTGCGGGAGAGGCTTTTGACAAACTTTCAAGATATTGTGGATTTGGCTTTCCAGGAGGACCTGCAATACAAAAGATAAGTGAGGGTGGAGATGAATCAAAGGTACCCCTTCCAAGACCAAAACCTTCAGGGGAGTTTGATTATTCTTTTTCTGGTCTTAAAACAGCAGCTGTTTATTACCTTCAGGACTTGAAAAAAGAGGATGAGGTTTCAAGGAAAGATTTTGCTGCTTCATATCAAGAAGCTATAGTTGACTCTTTAATGGGAGTATTTAAAAAAGCTGTAAGAGAAACAAAAGTACCAACAATATCTGGTGGTGGTGGAGTAATGGCAAACAAAAGGTTAAGAGAAAAATTAAGTACTTTTGCTGAAGAAGAGAGTAAAAATATATATATTCCATCACCAGCACTATCTACTGATAATGCAGCAATGATATGTAGTGCAGCACAAATGAATTTAACTACGAAAGACCTTAACATCAATGATGTAAGGCTTTCTTCCATAATTAATTGATAATTAAAATACATTTATAAACGCAACCGTATTAAATTTTCTTATGTACAAAAAAAATATTTAGGAGGTAATGTAAATGAATCTTCAACCTTTAGGAGACAGAGTTGTAGTTAAAGCTATGTCTGAAGATGAAATGAAAACAGCATCAGGAATTTACATTCCTGACACAGCTAAAGAAAAACCACAAGAAGGTGAAGTTGTAGCTGTAGGGCCAGGAGAGCCTAACGATGCTGGAGAAAAAGTAAAGCCAGATGTTGAAACAGGAGACAAAGTTGTCTATTCAAAATATGGTGGAACAGAAATCAAAGTCGACGGACAAGAATACTTGATCTTATCAAGTAGAGATATTCTTGCAAAAATTACTAAGTAATAGGAGATATAAAAAATGGCAAAAAAAACATTAGTTTTTAATGAGGCAGCTAGAAAAGGTCTTGAAGCTGGCGTCAACAAATTAGCTGACGTAGTAAAGGTCACACTAGGGCCAAAAGGTAGAAATGTCGTTCTAGAAAAAAAATGGGGTGCACCAACGATAACCAATGACGGTGTAACTATAGCAAAAGAAGTAGATCTTGAAGATCCGTATGAAAATATGGGTGCTCAACTTGCTAAAGAAGTGGCTTCAAAAACAAATGATGTTGCTGGTGATGGTACTACAACTGCTACAGTTTTAGCTCAATCAATGGTAAATGAAGGAATGAAGACAGTATCTTCCGGTGTCAATCCAATTGAAGTAAAAAGAGGAATGTTACAAGCATCAGAAGCTGTAACTGATTTCATTGCAGGATTCGCTAAAACAATTGGTGGCAAAGATGAGATTGCACAAGTTGCTTCTATCTCTGCTGCAGATACTGAAATTGGTGAAACAATTGCTGAAGCCATGGAAAAAGTTGGGAAAGATGGTGTAATCACAGTAGAGGAAGGGCAAACTTTCGGAATGGAGCTTGACTTTACAGATGGGATGCAATTCGACAAGGGATTCATATCACCATATTTCGTAACTGATGCAGATAGACAAGAAGCTATTCTTGAAAATCCATACATTCTTATTGTTAATTCAAAAATTACTGCAGTAAATGACTTACTGCCAATTTTAGAAAAAGTAATGAATTCAGGAAAACCACTATTGATCCTAGCCGAAGACATAGAAGGTGAAGCACTAGCAACCTTGGTTGTTAATAAAATTCGTGGAACCTTTACGTCAGTAGCTGTAAAAGCCCCTGGTTTTGGAGAAAGAAGAAAAGCAATGCTACAAGACATAGCAATTCTTACTGGTGGCGAAGTTGTCTCAGAAGAACTTGGACTTAAAACTGAAAATACAACAGTTGAGATGCTTGGTGAAGCTGCACGAGTTGTTGTCAAGAAAGATACGACAACCATTGTTGACGGAAGCGGCAAAAAAGCTGAAGTTGAAGCAAGAGTGAAGCAAATTCAATCAGAGATAGACGATTCAGATTCTGATTGGGATAAAGAAAAACTTCAAGAACGTCTTGCAAAACTTTCAGGCGGTGTTGCACAAGTAAAAGTTGGGGCAGCAACTGAAGTTGAGTTAAAAGAAAAGAAAATGAGAATTGAAGATGCTTTAGCAGCTACAAGAGCAGCTGTTGAAGAAGGAATTGTTGCAGGTGGAGGAGTTACTTTAATTAGAGCTCAAGGTTCTATTGACAAAATTTCCGGAGGTTCAGAGGCTGAAGTAATTGGAAGAAATATTGTTAAAAAAGCACTGGAAGCCCCTTTGCGTCAGATAGCTGTAAATGCTGGATATGAAGGCGGAGTTATGGTTGAAAAAGTTAAGACTGCAAAAGGCAATGAAGGGCTTAATGCAGCCAATGGCGAAATGACTGATTTAGTAAAAGCAGGTGTTATAGATCCAGCAAAAGTAACTAGATCAACTGTCCAAAACGCTTCTTCTATTGCTTCTTTAGTTCTAACAACTGAAGCATTAATTGCCGAAGAGCCAGAACCAGAGGCACCAATGCCTCCAGGAGGCATGGGTGGCATGGAAGGAATGATGTAATTACATCAAAAATTTAAAAATGGAGCGGATTTAGGTCCGCTCTTTTTTTATAGTAAGCTAAAAATATGATAGGAATTCGAGGAGCAATTGCTGAGGTACAAAATACTTCAGAGAACATTATTCAATCGAGTAAAAATCTTTTTACTGAAATCCTTGAAGTAAATAATTTAGAAATTGATAAAATTATTTCAGTTTTATTTACACTTACACATGATTTAACAGAAGCATTCCCAGCTAAAGCACTGAGAGAACTTGGGCATACTACTATTCCCGCAATAGATACTTTAGCTCCAAATATAGAACATGACTTAAAGGGTTGCATACGAATATTGGTTCACTACGAAGATAATGTGAATGTTAAACACGTTTATTTAGGAGAAGCTAAAAAACTTCGTCCAGATCGATAAAAGTAATTGGCAAAGTGAATAAAGATGGTAAGATAATCACAATGAAATTAAACAATACTTTTTTTTACTTTAGTGAGCACATATAAGTTGCCCTAAAGTTGTGTTGTAATAAATCGGGCAAAAGCCCGATTTTTTTTATTTAGGAGAAGAAATGATAATTGTAATGAAACAAGCGGCCTCTGAGGAAGATGTCGAGAAGGTTAAAAGTAAAGCTATAGAACAAGGTCACGAACCTCTGACTATATTTGGCGTTGAAAGAACTGTCGTCGCCGTGAGTGGGAAAGTTATTGAAGATAATAGAGCCATTATGAGACTTTTAGATAATGTTCATGAGGTAATTCCTATAGGTAGGCCCTACAAGCTAGCAAGCCGCAGTTATAAAGAAGAAAATACTCAAATTAAGATCAAGGACTTAATTATCGGAGGAAGTGAGCTGGCTCTTATTGCAGGACCAGACAGTGCAGAAACAAAGGAACAAACTCTTGAAACAGCTGAGGCTGTTGTAGCTGCAGGAGGTAATGGATTAAGAGGAGGTGCTTTTAAGCCAAGAACATCCCCATATAGCTTTCAAGGATTAGGTGAAGATGGTTTGAAAATGCTCAAAGAGGCTTCAGATATAAATAACCTTCCTTTATTCAGTGAAATAATGGATACTCAGCATTTATCAATGATGGAAAAATATGTTGATGTTCTTCAAGTTGGAGCTAGAAACATGCAAAACTTTAAGTTGTTAGAGGCAGTAGGTGAATCTAAGCTACCTGTTCTACTTAAAAGGGGAATGAGTGCAACTTTAGAAGAACTCTTACTTGCTTCTGAATATATTTTAGCTCGAGGAAATGAAAATGTGATGTTGTGTGAAAGAGGTATAAGAACCTATGAGACAGCAACAAGAAATACATTTGATGTAAATGCTATACCCTTTCTTAAAATGAACTCACACCTACCAGTTATTGCCGATCCAAGTCATGCAACTGGAGACAGTAAGCTTGTTGAGCCTGTTGCTCTAGCAGCTATTGCAGCAGGGGCTGACGGACTTTTGATTGAGATTCATCCAAGACCAGATGAAGCTCTTTGTGATGGCCCTCAAGCATTAGTTCCCACGCAGTTAAATGAGTTAAGCAAAAAAGTTAGCTCTATTGCAAAAGTAGTAGGAAGAACACTTAACTAGAAATGAAGTCAGTAAGAGTTTATGGGCTTGGCCTTATGGGAACAAATCTTGGGCTTAAATTACTTAGTAAAGGGATAAAAGTCTACGGTGAGGATGTCAACACTAAATCACTCGAGAGAGCATCTAACCTGGGAATTGATGTAGCTAATTCATCACAGGCAGTTGATTTGGCTATTCTTGCTATGCCTATAAATAGTATTGTATCAACTCTTAGTTCAGACAAATTAATTGCTAATACCAAAGCAATAATTGATATAGGTGGGACAAAGGAGAAGATTTGCAATTTAATGGATAGTTACGAGGTTCCATCAATTGGTGGCCATCCAATGTGTGGTATTTCGGACAATAGTTCATGGGAACCTGACCCAGAAATTTACAATGGAGCTACATTTTTATTGTGCGAAACCAAGTCAATGGATCCTACGTCAAGAGAGATTGTTCTTGAGATGATTCAATTATTAAACTCTAAGGAAGTCTGGATTGATAGAACTCATCATGATGAGATAATTTCGATTACTAGCCATCTTCCACACTTAATAAGTACAGCTCTAGTTGGCACTGCTAGAGATAACTATGAGATAAATGAAATTATGGGTATGGCAGCTGGTGGTTTTGACGGAGCTACAAGACTTACTAGAACTAATCCTGAGATGATAAAAGACATGTATGACACTAATTCTGAAAATATTAATAAATTCCTTAAATATTTCTTAAGTGAATTAATGGAATTAGTTGACCTACAAGAAAGAGATGAACTCATTAGTTATTTAAATAATTCTGTTCATTGGAGAAGGGCATTATCTGACAAATTTGGGGAAAGGCCACTAAGTTGAATCCTGAAAAAAAGCTTTCAGGTGAAATTTCCCTTATAGGTGATAAGTCAATTTCTCACAGATCTATAATATTTGGATCAATAGCTGAGGGAGTATCTGAGTTTTCTAATGTTCTAATATCTGGAGATACAACCGCAACTATTGAAATCTTCAACTCTTTAGGCGTAAACATAGAGGTTAAAGAACACAATACTCTCGTTATTCATGGCGTAGGGCTTAATGGTCTATCTAAGTCAAAACAGGCCCTAGATGCAAAAAGTTCAGGAACCACTGCCCGTCTTCTAACAGGTTTGCTTGCTAGGCAAAACTTTTCCTCAGAGTTGATCGGAAGTAGTCAATTAAGTAAAAGACCAATGGGAAGGGTCATTAATCTTTTAACTGAGCATGGTTCAGGTATTAAATCTAATGAAGGGTATTTACCAATAAAGTTTGAACAAACAGAATCTGCATTCAACACTATAAATACAATTGTTCCTAGCGCACAGGTAAAAAGTGCCTTAATTATAGCTTCTTTATATCACCCAGAACCAACTGTAATAACAGAGGACGTTCCCACAAGGGACCATACAGAGAGGATGCTTTCACATATGGGAGTGGGGTTAGTCAGGATGGGTTCATCTATCACTGTTCCTCCCAACCAGATTTTGAAACCTAGCAGTTTTAGGATACCCTCAGATATATCATCTGCAGCCTTTCTTATTGCAATAGGTATTTTGTCGTCAGATAAAATAGTTCTAAATAAAGTTCTTATCAATGAAAGGCGTATTGGTTTTCTCAAGATTCTAAAAAGAATGAATGCGAACATCACAATTAGCAATATCACTGAAGTTGGAAATGAACTAATAGGCGATATAGAAGTTATTAAGTCAGAATTAATAGCTACACAGATAGAGCCTGATGAGATTCCCGACCTAATTGATGAGATTCCTTTATTGACCTTTTTAGCATCTCAAGCAGAAGGAGAGACAACTTTGAGAGGTGCCGAGGAGTTAAGAATAAAAGAATCGGATCGTCTTGAATCTATGAAAGAGTTTATACAAACCCTAAATGGAAAAATTAAAATGTATCCTGATGGATTTAAAATAACAGGGAAGCAAAATTTAGATGCGGGAGTCATCAAAACAAAAGATGATCATAGGATTTCGATGACAGCTTTAGTAGCTAACTTAACCCTTAGTAAGAAAATCCTTCCTGATAATATTCAATGTATTAACGATTCGTATCCTTCGTTCTTTGATGACATAAACAAAATAGGTGGTGAGATAATTGAATAAATTTGGAGTACTTGGTTGGCCTCTGACGAATACATTTTCACCACAGATACATGAATTGTTATTTGTTCATACTGGTATTAAAGGTTCTTACAGTTCAATCAGAGAAGAAAATATTAATCAAGAAACTATTTTAAAAATAAATCAAGGCTTTGATGGATACAACATTACAATTCCACACAAAGAAAAAATACTGAATTTAGACAATACTGCAATCCTTAGTAAAAGTGTTTTAGAAATTGGAGCTTGCAATACGGTTTTAATTAAAAATTCAAGAATGTATTTATTCAATACTGACTTTTCTGGCTTTAGGGACTTTCTAGATATGATTGATCACAACTTTAATAATAAGGAAGTGTTAATTCTTGGTTCTGGTGGAAGTTCAAAGGCAATAGCATATTCTTTAAAACTATTAAATATTAAATATCACATCGTAAGTCGATCACTTAGAGATAATACTATTTCATATAATGATGTTCCTAATTTCAGTTCTAAAATAGGAATGGTCATTAACACAACCCCTGTAGGCATGCCACCATATGAAAATGCTGAACTACCAATAAAGTGGCATGAATTAGTTAATTTACAAACTGTAATAAATCTTGGTTATGGTCCAGAAAATACTTTTTTAAATAATTTTGATGATTCAATCTTAAAATATGATGGATTGGGAATGTTAATCTGTCAGGCTATAGAGTCTTTTAATATATGGACATCTGCAGCAGTTAGTACAAGTAGTATTTATGGTGAAGTGTTAAATAAATTGGAAGGTGAAAAGTGATTAGATATCTAACCGCAGGCGAAAGCCACGGACCCGAGTTAACTGGAATTCTAGAAGGGATACCCGCTGGTTTCAATATTTCGAAAAAATATATCGATAGCTTTTTACAGAGGAGACAAAAAGGTGTTGGTTCCGGGGGCAGAATGAACATTGAACAGGATGAAGTTTTAATTAGTTCAGGTGTAGTCAATGGAGTTTCTACTGGAGCGCCAATTGCTTTACGAATATTAAATAAAGATTGGAAAAACTGGAAAGATAAGGATATAGATCCCTATGTAGTACCAAGACCGGGACATGCAGATTTAGTTGGAACAGCAAAGTATAACCATGAAGATATCAGATTAGTTTTAGAAAGAGCAAGTGCGAGAGAAACTGCTATGAGAACTGCAATAGGAGCGATTGCAGCAGAGGTTCTGGAAGAACTAGGGATTGAAGTTATAGGTTACGTATCAGCAATAGGAGGCATTACCTATCAAAATAACATTAAAGATAAAATCGAGAGGGATAAAGTTACAGAGTCTGATGTTGGATGTCCTGAAGCTGCAACTAGTAAATTGATGGAAGAAGAGATTCTTTCAGCAAGAAAAAATAAGGATACCCTTGGGGGCTCCATAACATGTGTAGCAACAGGAGTTCCAGCTACAATTGGTAGCTTCGTACATTGGGATAAAAAACTTGATGCAATTCTTGCAAAACAGTTTATGTCTGTTCAAAGCGTGAAGGCTGTCGAGATTGGAAAAGGAGTTGATATTGCTAAAAAATTTGGTACAGAAGTTCAAGATCAATACTCTCTAGATGGAAAAAAAATAACCAAGATTTCGAATAACCTCGGAGGTTTTGAGGGAGGTATGACAAATGGTGAAGAATTACACATCACAGCATATTTAAAACCAATCAGCACTACTTTAACACCAATTAGCAGCATAGATTTAGCCGAAAAAATTGAAACAGAAACAGTCTATGAACGTTCTGATACATGTGCTGTGCCAAGAGCTATACCAATATTTGAAGCAATCATGGCATTTGAAATATTAAATAATTTATTAATCAAAACAGGAGGAGATCATAAAAAAGAAATAACTCAAAGTTTCAACAACATTCCGAAACTTGAAATTAACGAATTCAAGATAAAAAATGAATTATGGAGTATGAAATACGATGTCGAGTAATACAGCTTTTTTAGTTGGGTTTATGGGTTCTGGAAAATCTTCTATTTTAAATATCTTAAAACTGAATACAGAAATTCAAACTATTGACTTAGATGACATTGTATTGAGTGAAAGTAATGATGATTTAGAAAGTATTGAGCAATTGTTTGAAAAACACGGAGAGGAATATTTTAGAGACTGTGAAGTTAAAGCTTTTCAGAAAATTTATCAAAATCCCAACACAGTGGTTGCTCTTGGTGGAGGATCAATGATATCTAGCCCTATTAAATCTGCGGTATTGAAATCCGAACATGCTTTTTACTTAAAAAATGAATTTGAAAATCTATGGAAAAATATTAAAGACAGTAAAAGACCGTTACTATCTAACGGAAAAGATAATGTAATGAACATTTATCTTGAAAGACTTCATACATATAAGCACTGTAAAAATACAATCGACATGTCTAAACATAGTCTTCAACAAGCTTCAGAAATCATCATTAATCGACTAGGTTGGGTATAAATTGCAAGAACCAAATGTCCAATACTTTAAAAACTTAAATGAATTACTAATTTATTGTGAAAAATTAATTGAGGACAAAATCTCCCGGACCTACATTGATAAACAAGTTTTAGTTAAATTTCCGCAACTTAAACAATTATCCAAAGACTTTAAAGAGATTGAAATTAAAGAAGATAAAAAAAATCTCGATACTGTATCAAAAATTTGGGAAGATATGTTTGAGAAGTCCATACAAAGAAGTTCAACTGTCTTATGCATCGGGGGAGGAGTATTATCCGATGCTATTGGATTTGCTTCAAGTACATATAAAAGAGGTACTGGTCTTGTAATAATCCCTACAACACTTTTATCAATGGTAGATGCTGCACACGGTGGAAAAAATGGAATTAATACTACACATGGAAAAAATCAAATTGGAACTTTTATGATGCCTGATCAGGTATTAATCTGCCCAGAGTTTCTAAGAGAACTACCAGAAAAACAAATTAAAAATGGGTTAATTGAGTTGATCAAAGCAGGATTCTTAAAGAGTCCTAAATTAGTTCAACAGGTTTATGAGACCGATATTTCGAAAGTTAATATCGAACTTATAAAAGCAGCTGTAGACATTAAAAATGAAATAATAAAAAATGACTTTAAAGAAAGTTCTGAGAGGATGTACTTAAACTTCGGTCATACTATTGGACATCTAATTGAGGTAGATTCCAAACATAGTATTCCCCACGGCGAAGCAGTTGGTATAGGAATTCTAAAAGCTCTAAAAATATCGGAAAAAATGTGTAATTTAGATAAAAATATTTCTGACCATTTTGAAAATTTTCTAAAAAAGTTAGACCTTAATGTAGATTATAAGTTTAGTAGTAATCCAGAACAGCTTAAAGAATTACTGTTTAATGATAAAAAATTTTCTAAGGATATTGTGAAGTACGTTCTTCTAGAGAATATTGGAAATCCAGTTTTAGTTGATTTCAACTTAAATGATTTACTCAACGAGGTGACCTATGCGTAAAATACTTGTGGTTAATGGTCCAAATATTAATATGTTAGGAATTAGAGAACTAGATAAGTATGGAAAAACTTCTTATCAAGAACTAAAGGATATCATACAAGATTATTCGATTGATAAATTTCATCTAGAAATCTATCAATCAAACGTTGAAGGGGAAATTGTATCAAAGCTTCATAAAGCAATAGAAGAGGATATCGATGGCCTAATAATTAACCCAGGAGCTTATACACATACCAGTATTGCAATTAGAGATGCGCTAGCGATACTTAAGATACCCTCAATTGAAGTACACATTAGTAATATAAAAAACAGAGAAGATTTTAGACAAGTAAACTTAATATCAGATTTTTGTGATTTGACTATCACTGGAAAAGGTATCGATGGCTATATCGAGGCAATCGATTATTTATATGAAAAATATTAATAAAATATATTATCAAGGCTCAAAAGGTTCTTATTCAGAGTCTGTTTTAAAGAGTTATTTTCCTAATAAGCAATACGTTGAATGTCAGACTTTCAGAGAGGTTGCTGCCCAGGCAGGTGAAGATAATTATGGTTTACTCCCTGTTGAAAATTCACTGGTAGGGACTGTTGTAGATTCTTACGAAAATTTAATTCAGAGTGAATTAAATGTGTACGGAGAGTTCAAGAAAAAAATTACACACGCACTCATTGGATTAAAAGACTCAAAAATTGAAAATATTGAAAAAGTTATTTCTCATCCACAAGCTCTTCAGCAATGTAGCAACTTTTTACAAGACATGAATGTACAACTTCAACCAGTGTTTGATACAGCTGGAAGCGTCTTAAGTTTATTAGATGAAGAATCTGAAAATATTGCTGGAATCGCAGGGGAGCATTTTGAAGGTGATAATCGTTTTAAAGTTCTAAAAAAAAGTATTTCAAACCATGTAGAAAACTATACTCGTTTCTTTCTTGTCGGAGATCAAGATCCTAACCTTGAGGTATCTAAAAATAAAAGATCCGCAATATTGATAGCAGATGACAAGCCTGGCTCATTACTCTCTGCTCTGAAAATATTTGAGGAGACTAATGTTAACTTAACAAAATTAGAATCTAGGCCAATCATTGGAAGTCCGTGGGAGTATAAATTTTATATTGATTACCAAAACTCTGTTGTTGATATTGATACTCAACTGAAAGATAAATTAGATTTGGTAACAAAAAAGTTTAAAATAATAGGTAGATACGGAACTATTGACCTTTAAATTTCCAGCTTGAACCTGTTTTACTATCTTCAATTGTTATATCAAGGTTATCGAGTAAATCCCGAATTTCATCAGATTCACTATATTTCTTTTCGATCCTAAATTTATTTCTCAGGTTAATAATTTCTAATATTGTTTTATCAAATAAAGTTGTAAAGTCATTATTATTTTTTATCTCTAAGTTGAGTTTTGCTATATCTTTTTTGAGAGAATTTACGTCAATATTATCTGAAGAGGTTTTTTTAGGTTGCAGCTCTTTTTTATTTGTTGCTTGAAGAATGCTTTGTAATTCTGAAAGTGAATATTCGTTGCCTGCTTCAAAAACTGTCTGACCATTACTTGTCTTAACTGTAACTGATCCAATTCCATCGACACTGAATATTTCTTTTTCACCATTGATAACAAGTGCAGTATGTTCATCAATTCCTAAAATATTTGTATACTCCTCATCAATTAGCATATTTAATCTATTTTTACCTATATAGCTACAGCTTGTATCGTGATTACCACCCTCTTTATTATTAAAATGAGGAACAACTGTACAACTTAACCCATAAAGCTCAAGTGTATTTAACCCTTCTTCCCAGAAAGGAGTCATGCCAACTTTGTATATTTCATAAACAGGGATTGTTTTCTCTCCCAAAGTAGAAGCAGCTGCACTTGAAAATACCGCGTTCTTTCCATTTTTTAGATGATTCGTAAGTACATTTGGGATCTCTGAATGTAACCAGGTTTTAGAGGCATAGCTAGGGCTGCCAGGACCAGAAAATATGAAATTTGAACTTTTGAGCTGTTCAAGCATTTCAAAATATTCAACCGAGTCAATATTATTAGTATTTCTTAAACTAGCTAATTTAATTTCTATCTGGACACTTTTTTTAAAAAAGAGTTGTAATTTATCAACGAGTACATCTGCATTTTCTTGAAATCCAAAAGGAGTATCTATTAAAAATGCATTTACCTGGTTATCTAACATTTCAACAAACTTCCTATGAACAGAAACAAGCGCAGGACTAGTTTCTCCTGAACCCATGATTGCAATGCTACCTTTAACTATTTCCATTTAAACTATTATAGGGATTTCTGGAATCTTCCATAAAATGTATAATTAAAGTATGTTAAAACTTATTATCAAGATTCTTGAAGTTTTTACTTTGGATTACATACCTAAGTTCCCAATTTCTATGAGAACACGCCTATTTTACATAATTTTGCCTCTCAGAAAATATAGAGATAAGATCCGTATGAGCAAACCAGTTAATCAGGTAACTTACCAAGAAAGAGTTGAATTCGCAAAAGTTTCTCGTGACGGTATAAATTATTCCGGGATTAAATTAAATGAATTTCATCCAGATATCGAGATAACAAAGATGGAAAATGCTAAATTCAATACTCACAAGCTAAGCCCTAAGAATCCTAAAACAGATGCATATGCAATATATTTTCATGGAGGAGGCTATTATTCTGGAAGTGTAATCTCTCATAAGAATCTGTTATCTCAAATTACAGCATCAATAAATATGGTTACTTATATATTTGAATATAGACTCTCTCCTGAAGCAGTATTTCCAAATGCGCATGATGATGCAAAAGAAATAGTTACGTTTCTAGATAATATTGAAGAAGGTAAAAATTCAATATGGATAGGTGAATCTGCTGGTGGCGGACTAGCAACTGGATTATGCGTCGACGACAAATTCCAACTTAGACCAAAAAAACTAGTACTTATGTCGCCATGGCTAGATTTATCTGATAAAAATAAAGATAGAAATTTTCTCAAAAATAAAGATATTTTAATTTTATTAGACGGGATGCACATGATGGGGGAGTATTATTCAGGAGATCACGATCCGTCAAATCCAATTCTCTCGCCTGTTTTTGCAGATATAAAATCATTTCCAGATGTTCTAATTCAAGTCTGCTCTAATGAGTTGCTTTATAATGATGCAGTTGAATTCTCCAAAAAATTAGAACTGATCAACAGTAAACATGAGCTACAAGTTTGGGATGATTTGTGGCATGCTTGGCAGTTCTTTCCTATTAAGGAAGCAGAAGAGGCAAGGGAAAAGATAACAAAATTTATTAATACAGAGTCTTACTCTTCATCTAAGTGATGCAAAGCAAACCCGTAGGGGAGCTCTAATCGATTTTCCTTCATTACCTTATTATTAGTAAGCAAATCTTTTGTTTTTCCATTTTCTGTTATTAATCCACTATTAACAACAATACTTTTTGGACAAATTTCTAAGGCCATCGGCAAATCGTGAGTAACAAGAACTATAGAGATTTCTAATGACAGTAATATATCAATTAATTCTCTTCTAGAAGAGGGGTCAAGATTAGAGCTGGGCTCATCAAGCACCAAAAGCTGGGGCTTAGATGCAAGGACACTAGCAATAGCGACTTTTCTTTTTTGTCCAAAGCTCAGATGATGTGGAGCTTTTTCCTGATAATCATTCATTCCAACCATTTTTAATGCTTCTTCAGCATTCTCTCTACTGGCCTCTTCTGAAAACCCAAAATTCTTTGGACCAAACATAACATCTTCTAAGACAGTAGGCATGAACAACTGATCGTCAGGATCTTGAAAAACAACGCCTACTGTTTTTCTAATTTCAGCTAAATTATCTTCAACAAACTCTAAATTATTCAATTTAATAGAACCATCCATTTCACCAAGGATGCCGTTTAAATGAAGTATTAGGGTAGTTTTTCCTGCACCATTTGGTCCAAGTATTCCGAGAGAGTCACCCTCTTCAAGGTCAAAGCTAATTTCATTAAGAGCTTTATAGCCGTCTGGATATTCGTAGGTTAAATTAGAGATTTCTAAATACTTACTCATAAGCTAATATCCAAGACTAAAACTAAGACTGATATTGTTGTGAGAAACATTAGATAATTTGATTTGGTATATTCTCTATCTTGTAATTCAATTACACCGGAAAAACCTCGTGAAATCATTGAAAGATAAACTCTTTCACCACGTTCGTAGCCTCTAATTAGCATAGCTCCTGAGGCATAGGCTATGGGAAGTAAAGTCTTAATGCCCTTTTCTATATAGCCTCGAGATTGCATTGAAATTTTTACTCTTTTAAATTCATCTATAAAAACATCAATGTATCTGATAGAAAAGGACATTATTGCGATTATTATTGAGGGCAATCTAAGCTTCTGAAGTCCATAAATTATTTCAATGTTAGTAGTTGTGGCAGTAAGAATAATTCCCATTGAAAGACCAGCTGTGGCTTTAAAGAGTATTGCAAACATCTCTAGTAGGCCAGTTTTATAGATATCGAAGGTAAAGATAGTTGTAACTACATCATTATTACCACTGCTTAAAAAGGGCAAAAATAGTGCAAATAAGATGAAGGGAATATCTAAAGTTAGTCTTTTGAGATAAGTCTTGATCGGAATTTTTGAATATCTAATAATAAGAAAAACTATGAGTGTATGGGACAGAATTTGAATGGGATTAATAATTTTTGAAAAAGCAATTGAAATGACAATCAACAATACAGAAAGAATTTTAAGTTGAGGACTTATGCTATGGAGTTGTGATTTACCATGAAGAGATAAATGATGAGAATGTGTTGTTTGCATAAGTTCATATTAATGCAAACAGTTTGCAAATAGAATAATTATTTACAGTTTCCGCAGGCTCCAGAATAAATAAAATTATTATGGATTTTTGTAAACTGTGTCTCTTGGATCAGCAGGCTATTAATTTTATTGTAGGTCTTAGAGCTAACATCTAAAATTTTATTACAATTTATACATATTATGTGCATAGTGTTCTCATTGTTTTTTAAAAAATAAATTCCCGAACCGTGCGCCTGATGAAGGTGTGCTATTAATCCTATTTCTCCCAATAGTTCTAAAGTTCTGTAAACAGTAGCAAGGTCTATATTTGAATTTTTTTTAATTACCTTCTGGTATATTTCGTCAACAGTAAAGTGCGCGTGTCCAGATTCTTCAAGAATTTTACATATAAGTTCTCTTGATTGTGTTACTCTATGACCTTTTTTCTTAATCTGACTTATCAATTCCATGTTCAAAGTATAATTTACTTGAACCAAAAAATTAATTTTATGAAAAATTCAATTATTAAAATACTAAACAGATATAGCTTAATTTATTTACCATTTGGATGGGTTGTTGGTCTGGCAGTCATTTTCATTGCTTATAAGCCTATTGCTATTTTATATTTTTTAAGCTTTGTAGTATTGGGTTCATTTTTTGGTCTCTATTTATTTACTTCAAATAGAGGTAAAGTTATAGATGATCATGACTTTGCAGCAAGTCCGTTCACAATTATTGAGTATTATTCCGATTATTGACTTGGATGTAGTGCTTCAAAATTCATAGTTAATGAATTCAAAAAAAACAAACCAGAAATCCCAATTGTCTCTGTCAATGCTTCAAAGAAGGATTACAACGAGATAGTTGAGAAGTATGGTTTAGAATTTACACCAACTTATGTTCTCGTTGATAATAATGCTGAAAAAATTTATAAAAGAGTCGGTAATTTCAAACTAGAAAAATTCACATCCCTTACAGCATAATTAAGCTATTTTATCACCAACAGATGCATTTATTTCTGGTGACAATAGTTCAACTGTACGATCTTTAGAAATTGAACCCAATACCAAGCATTGACTCATTATTGGACCAATTTGTCTGTCACCAAGATTAATTATTGCGATACATTTTCTACCAAGGAGTGATTCTTTAGTGTAATTTGTCACTTGAGCACTAGTTTTCTTAATTCCAATTTCTTTTCCAAAATTTATTTTGATAATATAGGAAGGATTTTTCGCTTCAGGAAAGTCTAGAACATCAAGAATTTCACCAACTCGAATATCTAGTGAAGTAAAATTTTTTAAGTTATCCTGTCCCATAATTCAAAGTTAATTGCATAATTAAGGGATGTCAAAAATTCTATTACTTTCAGCTGGTACTTCAGAAAATTCTGGTAATAAAAAGGCAGCTCAGTATGCATTAGGATATTTAGAAGAAAAAAAAATTAAAACATATCTATTTGATAATCTATACAGCGAAATACCTTTCATATTAGAGGGGGGTATAGTCCAACCAGATAAAATTATTGAGATTAGAGATGCTCTAATTGAATGTGATCAAATAATAATTTTTAGTCCAGTTTTTAATGGTGGATATGCGTCTCATCTTAAAAATACACTAGATTGGCTCTCCCTTGCGTTTAATGATTATAAGTACAATGAACTTTTTCAAAATAAAAAAGCAGCAATTGTTTCTGCGGTACTCGGCAAAGGCGGAAATTCTTATGATGCTTATAGTTCACTTTCGAGCCAACTTGAGAATTATGGTTTAAACGTTTTTAAAGACTTTTATTTATTTTCCTCAGAAAATAACTTAGATAAAAAGCTTGAAGAAAGCACTCAGCATCCAGAATTTAATACTTTCTTAGATGAGTACTTAGGAAGTTAAGTTCTCACTTACTTTTAAATAAATCAAATTAGTAAGTTCGTCAATATCATAATCTTCTATATTTGTAATTGGATCTAATATTTGGACATGAATTTTTCCAGATTTAAACCAAACTGATCCTTTGATCATTAAGTTGTGTGAATTGTGTGTTACAACAGGAATAATTGGTAAATCAAACTGTTTAGCGACATGTGCTGCCCCTTTTTTAAAAGGGAGCAAGTCTTTTTGATTACTTCTTGTGCCTTCAGGAAAGATCATTATGGAGTTTTTATTGTCAATAACCCTTTGAATTGACTCATTAATTTTTGGAAGATTCATTTGAGCATTTTTTCTGTCTATTCTAGGTAGGCCAAGAACTTTAAGAGCACGACTTAATATAGGTATTCTAAAAAGCTCAGTCTTAGTAAGAAATCTAATTGAAACAGGTAAGGCGGTGATGTGAGTAAATATATCAAGAGTAGAAGGATGATTAGATATAACAACATAGCTCTGAGATACGTCTATTTTTTCGGCACCGGTAACTTTTAAATCAATCCCTGCAGCTATTAATCCCGATAAACCAAAAATGTTATATAGTTTTGTACCCAGTATTTTACCGTTAGGTAAAAAGGAAGCGAAGATAATTACTAATAAAAGTATTACAAAAAAGGTTATATATAAAGGAAATAACATAAATGTCCGGAGCATGTCTTTAGGAGTTATTTGAAGACTCATAAAGCTATCTTATACATATTTTTTAATTTTCTATTAATAAGTAATTATAACAATTTACCTAAGGTCAAAATGAGGAATGACTAATTGGACAACTGGTCCAATTGATATGGCTATTACAACTGAAGATAAACCAACAGTTCCACCAAGTAACCAACCCAGAGTTAGTGCAGTGACTTCTATTACGTTCCTAGCCATTCCAATTTTTAATCCCTTGCTTTCGAGACCCACCATTACGCCGTCTCTTGGTCCAGAACCCATGTCTGCTCCAACATATATTGCAGTTCCAGAGCCTATACATAGTATTCCTATAAAGACAAATATCCACTTAAGGACTAAAGTTTCAGCATTAAGATCTAAACTAATTACTAAATCTGCAACAGTCCCTATCCAGAAAATATCAACAAGTGTTGCAATTCCAGGTTTTTGTTTAAGTGGTATCCATAAAAGTGTTACAAAAATGCCTGTAGCTATGATTGCATTCCCAAACGTGAGGTTTGTATTGAGGGAGATACCTTCGTGAAACACTCCCCATGGCCCTAGCCCCAATTTTGATGAAAAATTTAATGCAACGCCGGTACCGATTAAAGTTGTGCCTACTAATACTTGTATTACTTTTCTTGAGGTTAAGGCCATATTCAAATCTAGCATTTTATGTCTTTAAAGAATCAGTACTACAATAAAAATATGAAAAAATTATTAATCTTAATTCTATTCTTCTCATTCTGTTCATCTCAAGATACAGTATCAGATGAGGAGTCATCTGTTGAAACTACAATTTTAGAGATTCAAGAAACTGATGATACATCCACAACAACAAGTATTGAGGTTACTCAACTGGAATCTTTTGATGGAGCTATATACACAGTGAATAAAGAATTAAGTACAGTTAGCTACCTTGCGCCTAAACAATTTCTCAATGCAAATTTAGAGATAGTAGAGGGGATAACTAATGAAGTTTCTGGAGATTTCGAATTAACCCTAGGAGAGTGTGATTTAGCTGATTCTTGTTTACAGGTTAGAAACTTATCCATAACTGCCGATTTATCGACATTAAAAAGTAGTAGCAGTATAAGAGATAGTGCCATCAAGACTAAATGGCTAGAGTCAAAGATATTCCCAAATGCGGTTTACAGTGTTGATGAAATTGTATTACCAAATAATAATTTTGACTCCAAAATAGACGAGACAATAGTTGGCGTTCTCAGTATCAGAAATATTGAGATAAACGTACCTTTTTCAATAACAGCTTTTATGGAGGATGATAAGGTTTATGTTTCAGGCGTAACTGAAATTGATACAACCTGGTTTGGCTTTGATGCACCTACAAAATTTAACGCATGGGAAGTTTTAAACCCTATAGGTATAAAGATATCGATAGTAGCTGAAAAATAAGAATTGAAATCACACCTCGTATATGAAGATTTAAAACTTCCTTACAAAATACACGAGGAGCCTTATGCAGCTGTCTCGATTTTAGTGTACAAAGAAAAAGAAGTTCTTTTTATTAAAAGATCAAATGATATGCCAACCCATAAAGGCCATATTGCTTTTCCTGGAGGAAAAAAAGAACAAAGAGATTTAAATATTGTAGAAACTGCTGTGAGGGAAGCATCCGAAGAGCTATTAATTTTAAAAAATGATGTTGAACCCTTTGGTGTCCTAGAACCAGTCGACACAATAGAATTTAAATACAATGTTTTTCCTATTTTATGTAGGTTGCATAAAAAACCAGAATCCTTCAACAAGTCAGAAGTACAGGAAATTTTTTTCGTTTCTATTGATGAATTAAGTAATCAACAAAACTGGAGGTTTAGAGGAATTTATCCAAATGATTGGATATTTAAAATCCATAATGAGACTCTATGGGGTGCAACAGCAAAAATGACACGGGAGTTACTTGGCTTGGCGTGAATTGGTGAGTTCATCTTTTACAGCTAGATAAAGAGAGATAAATATCATTGTCAAAGTGACAAAAAATATATTACTTATAACTTCGTCTAGAAAAATGTACCCAACTATTATTCCAACAATTGGAACAACATAATCAACAAGAGTTGTAAACGTAGCGGAAAGTCTTTTGATGGTGTAAAAAAATAATGAGTAGTTGAAAATATCTATAAAAACTAAACCAAGAAGCTTCAAAATCTCTAGCTGGGTTAAAAGTACCACTCTTCCACCAAGGAAATTGAATAATACTATTGAGATAAGGGTTGCAGCAATCCACTGTGTTAAGAGGTAAGTTTTCGCTGGAATAATTTGTGAATCTTTTTTATTTGTAATATTACTTATTGCTAGACCCTGAACCCCAAGTAAGGCCAACAATCCACCAATTAAAAGACTACCTTCCTCCGACAGTCCTGTTACCCCAGATAAAAATAATGCAATTAACCCTAGTAAACCTATTGCAACAGATGAAACTTTTAATTTAGTAATTTTTTCTTCCTTGTAAAAAAAATATACCCAAAATACTGTAAACATAGGAATTGTTGAAATAAATATACTTTGTAATCCAGACGAGATATTTTTTAAAGCATATATAAAAGTCCATCCTGGAATAAAAATCGCAAGAAAGCCGGTCCAACTACCTCTTAATAGGTAATTAAAATTTATTTCAGATTTAAATTCCCTAAAGCAGTAGAAAAAAAGAATCAGTGTAACAATTGTGATACGAGATGTGACAATATAGATTTCTTCCACACCATCAATAAGTAGACTTCTATTAAGTAAACCGTGAAAACCAAATAGTGAGCCAATTAATATAATATTCCTTAATCCTGAGTATGGAGACATTGTATATTCAGGTTTCATAAGCTACTCCAAATTGATTTAAGACATTAGAATAGCACATATGAAAACTGTTTTTTCTGGCATACAGCCAACAGGAAAAGTTCACTTAGGAAACTTTTTGGGCGCAATAAAAAATTGGGTCCATCTATCAAATGAAGAAAATAAAAACTTTTTTTGTGTTGTAGATCTTCATTCCATTACAACACACCCAGATCCCAAGGAATTGAAATCCAATATTGAACAGACTCTTAAGTTGCTAATTGCTGCCGGTATAAATTTAGATAATTCAATTATTTATGCACAAAGTAGTGTCCCTCAACATGCATATTTATCATGGATACTCTCAAGTTTTTGTCAAGTTGGAGAACTTCAAAGAATGACACAATACAAAGAAAAAGCTGACAGTCTTGGGAGTCATGCTGGGATTTTTACATATCCTGTGCTTATGGCATCTGATATATTAATTCATAAAGCTAATGAAGTACCCGTAGGAGATGATCAAACGCAACACTTGGAGTTAACTAGAAATATCGCTGAAAGGTTTAATAATAAATATGGAGTAGTTTTTCCTTTACCTGAAAAATCTTCTGGAAAATCTGGGGCTAGGTTAATGTCATTGAAACATCCTGATAGTAAAATGTCTAAAAGTTCAGATGATATCAATGGCACAATTTATTTTGATGATGATAAGGATACAATAATGAAAAAATTTAAATCATCGGTTACAGATTCAGACGATATTATTCAATATAATTTAAGTGAAAAAAAAGGGATAAGCAATCTCATAGACATATATGCTTCTATAAATGGGCTGTCTCATAAGGAAGTCGAAAAAACATTTACAGATTCCCGGTATGGAGAATTTAAAATGGCAGTTGGTGAATGTGTCGCAGAATACTTAAACCCAATTAATCTTAAATTTACAGAACTTGAAAAAGAAAATATTTCGGAAATAGTCGAAATCAATCTTCAAGAGGCCAAAACTTCTGCAGAAGTAACGATAAAAGAAGTAAATAATATTCTAGGTCTCTGAAATCATGGTTAATAATCTACCTATTCCAGAAGAGTGGAAGAGTCTAGTTAACGAAAAGCAAAAAGAAGCAATTGAATATACAGATGGACCGTTACTTATAGTTGCTGGAGCGGGATCGGGTAAAACAAGGGTATTAACCTATAGGTACGCGCACTTAGTCATGAACTGTTCAATAAACTACTCAAATATATTAGCAATTACTTTCACTAACAAAGCAGCAAACGAAATGAAGGAAAGAATTAGTAAGCTCTTGGGTTTGGATGTTTCACCTAAATGGATTTCAACATTTCATAGTTCTTGTGTAAAAATTTTACGCACACATGGCCAGTTAATTGGATATAAAAATAATTTTACAATTTATGATCAATCAGATTCCTCAAAACTGATAAGGAATTGTATGAGAGAAAATAATGTGGATCTTAAACAATATTCACCTAGAAGATTTCAAGCTGCTATTTCTGGATTAAAAAATATGAGAACTAGTCCAGGGGAAGCAATTGAATTTGCTGAAACTTTTTTTGATGTAAAAGTTGCTGAAATTTATACTTCTTATGAAAAGAAACTAATGTTAGCCAATTCAATGGATTTTGATGATTTGCTAATTAAAACAGTAGATTTACTTGAAACAAATGAAGAAGCATTAAAATTTTGGTCATCGAAGTTCCAATATATTATGGTCGATGAATATCAAGATACAAACCTGGTGCAGTATAAGTTAATAGAACTTTTATCTTCTAGGCATAAAAATTTGTGTGTAGTGGGGGATTCAGATCAAAGCATATATGCATTTAGAGGTGCAGATATAAGAAACATACAAGAATTTGAAAAAGATTTCCAAAATGCAAAAATTATTACCTTAGATAAAAACTACCGATCTTCTCAAAATATTTTAGATATTGCAAATGCAGTAATTTCAAACAATCCAAGAACACAGGATAAAAAGTTATGGACTGACAATTCAAGCGGAATGGATGTAAATGTAGCAGAATTCAGCTCCGAAAGAGATGAGGCAAAATGGATTACCTCTGAAATACAGGAGATTTTAAAAAAGGACAAAAAAATGGAAATTGCTATTTTTTATAGAACAAATAATCAATCAAGAATATTTGAAGAAGAGTTAAGACGTAATAGCATTAATTATAAAATTGTTGGAAATGTGAGATTTTATGATAGAAAAGAAATAAAAGATATACTTTCGTATCTAAATTATTTAGTAAATCCTGATGACACTGTTTCCTTTGAAAGGGTCCTCAATGTTCCAAAAAGAGGGATAGGGGAATCCACTTTACAAAAATTAAGAGATTTCTCTAGTTCAAAGGACTTATCAGTTTCGAATGCACTAGATGATTTTGAAAGTTTAGATTTCTTGTCAGCACGAATTCTTAATAAGCTTAAAGAATTCAAAGACCTAATAATAGATTTAAAAGGCCACGCAATAAAAGGTCCATCAGAAGCAATTATCAAAACCTTAGAGCTAACAGGATACAAAAATCAGCTAATTAAAGATGGCACACTTGAATCCCAAATGAGAATTGAAAATCTTGATGAACTAATTAACTCAGCTTTCGAATTTGAAAACCTTTACGAAGAAGATGTTGACGATCCTTATATAGTTCTTAGAGATTATTTAGAATCTCTAGCTTTGTTCACAAACACTGACAGTATAGAAGATGAAGATAATGTATTGTTGATGACCTTACATAACGCAAAAGGTCTTGAATTTCCATATGTTTTTATGACTGGTATGGAAGAAAATATTTTTCCTAGTCAAAAATCAGAAAGTGAATTTGAAGTACAAGAGGAAAGAAGACTATGTTATGTGGGAATGACCCGTGCTGAGCAAAAACTTTATTTAACCTACTCTCAAACAAGAACGCTATGGGGAGGTACTACGTATAATTTAAAAAGTCGATTTTTAGATGAATCAGAAAACTTTTTTAAAGAAATCAAAGTTAAAGATTTTAGTACCACTTCAGCTACCTCACCTGGGATTGGAAAAGTAGGAAATACTGTCACACATGAAAAATATGGAAAAGGATTAATTGAAGAAATTTCAGGCAATGAAATTACTATCAATTTTGGTGGTGAATGGGGTGTTAAATATCTAGATATAGAGTGGGCCCCGTTAAAATTTGATTGAAATTCTTACCATGCATAAATTAATGAACTATATATAATTTGTAAGTTAAATTATGGATTTATTTGAATATCAAGGAAAATCACTTTATGCAAACTATGATATTGCACATCCAAATTCTTTTCTTGTAAATAAAATTGAAGATTTAGAACATGGTTTCAATTTAAATTACCCTGTTGTTGTTAAAGCCCAAGTCCAAGTTGGGGGTAGGGGGAAAGCTGGTGGTATCAAATTAGCCACTAATAATGATGAACTCATTACGCACACTAATGAAATTCTTGGAATGGACATCAAAGGCCACACTGTTGAAAAAATCTTGATTGAGGAGGCTTCTGATATAAAAGAGGAGTATTACTTATCATTTACTCTTGATAGGTCAGAAAAAAAATATTTAATGATGTTAAGCGCAAAGGGTGGAATGGATATTGAGGCTGTTGCTGAAGAAAATCCAGACGATCTAACAATGATTCACATAGATCCCTCTAAAGAATTAGATGAAGCCGTGTTAATTGAGGCAATAACTAACTCCAAGTTAAATCTAGATTATGAATCTGATTTAGTGGCAATAATAACTAGATTATTTAAACTATTTATTTCTGGTGATTGTGACTTAGTAGAGGTAAATCCATTAGCAATAACTAGTAGCGGGGTAATGGCGTTAGATTCTAAAGTTTCATTGGATATGAATGCAAAATATAGGCACGAAGACTTTGATCAAATTGAAAAAGATATACCAATTCCTCCTTCAGAAAAGTCTGCTAAAGAAAAGGGCTTAAATTTTATTAAACTTGATGGCTCAGTAGGCATCATTGGCAATGGGGCAGGACTTGTTATGTCAACTCTTGATGTTGTAGCTGAATATGGTGGTAGTGCTGCTAATTTCCTAGACATAGGAGGTGGGGCAAAAGCAGAAACTGTGAGTGCTGCGCTTGAAGTTCTTGAAACAGATGACTCAGTATCCAGTGTTTTTATAAATATATTTGGGGGAATAACAAGATGTGATCTTGTTGCGCAAGGAATTGTTGAAGCAACTAAAGGAAAAGATCTTAAATGGCCAATAGTGATTCGACTTGATGGAACAAATGCTACAGAGGGATTAAAGATTCTCAGAGATAACCCTAATGAAAAAATAATTATTACTGAAACTATGAATGAAGCAGCTGAGTTATCCGTGAAAGGAAATAGATAATGGCAATACTCATAGATGAAAATTCAAAGGTGGTTGTTCAAGGAATAACTGGAAGAGAGGGTCAATTCCATGCTCTCAGAAATAGAGATTATGGAACAAAGATAGTCGCAGGAACACGTCCTGGCAAAGGTGGAGAGCAAGTAGAGTCAATCCCTATATTTAATACAGTACAAGAAGCAATTGACGAAACAGGGGCAAATGTTGCTCTAACTTTCGTACCACCTGCTTTTGCAAAAGATGCTGTTCTTGAAGCTGCTTATGCAGACTGTCAGTTAATTGTTTGTATAACGGAAGGAATTCCTGCCAAAGATGAAGCTGAAATGTACAATCTAATTAAAAACAACACTAAATCTAAATTGCTTGGACCTAATTGTCCTGGTTTAATTTCTCCTGGAAAATCAAACGTTGGTATTATGCCTCATGAAATTACACTTCCTGGAAACGTAGGAGTTGTATCTAGGTCAGGAACACTAACTTATCAAGCTGTACATGAATTAACTCAATTAAATATCGGCCAATCAACATGTATTGGAATTGGTGGAGATCCAGTTCCAGGAATGTCATTTATAGATATTCTTAAAGAATATCAAGAAGATGAAGAAACAAATGCCATAGTAATGATTGGTGAAATAGGAGGAACTGCTGAAGAGGAAGCGGCTGAGTATATTAAAAATAATATAACCAAGCCAGTAGTTTCATACATTGCAGGTGTAACAGCCCCTCCAGGTAAAAAAATGGGTCATGCGGGAGCAATTGTTTCTGGTAATAAAGGTACGGCAAAAGCCAAAATGGAAGCTTTAGAGGAAGCAGGAGTATTAGTTGTTAGCAATCCAACAAAGATTGGAAAAGCGGTAAAGGAAGTAATCTAATGGTTGAAAATTTGAATAGAAGCGAATTAAATATTGCAATTAATAAAACTAGAGAGTCTTTTGATACAGATAATCCAACGGTTCCATTTATAGAAGGTGATGGTATTGGAATAGATATATGGCCAGCATCACAATCAGTTTTTGATGCAGTTGTAGAAAAAGCTTACAACGGTGAAAGAAAAATTAACTGGGTTGAAGTTTTAGCTGGGCAAAAAGCTTACGATACTGTATCAGAATGGTTACCTAAAAAGACATTAGATACTTTTGATGAACATGGAGTGGGAATAAAAGGTCCTTTAACAACTCCAGTTGGAGAAGGTATAAGATCAATAAATGTTGCAATAAGACAAGAACTGGACCTTTATGTATGCTTAAGGCCAATAAAGTACTTTAAGGGGATTGAAACACCAACGAAAAGTCCTCAAGACGTAGATATTGTGCTCTTCAGAGAAAATACAGAAGATGTTTACTCAGGTAAAGAATTAGAAGAGGGCAGTGATGAAGTTTTAAAATTAAATAGCTTTCTTGAAGATGAATTTGGTTGGAAAATTCGAAAAGATAGCGGAATCGGCATAAAGCCAATCTCCAACACTGGATCAGAAAGACTTATAAGAGCTGCTATCAATTTTGCTGCAGAAAATGGAAAGAAAAATCTAGCTATTGTTCATAAAGGCAACATTATGAAATTTACAGAGGGAGCTTTCAGAAAATGGGGCTATGAGTTAATAGAGCGAGAATTTTCAGATGTTGCTGTTTCGTGGGAGGATTCAAATGGTAATCCAGGTGATAAAATATTGGTGCAAGATGTTATAGCTGATGCTTTCTTACAGCAGATATTGATTAAACCCCAAGAATTTGACGTTATTGCAACTACCAACTTAAACGGAGACTATGCTTCCGATGCATTAGCAGCACAAATAGGGGGAATAGGTATAAGTCCAGGTGGGAATATTAATTATGAAAATGGGAAAGCAGTTTTTGAGGCAACACATGGTACAGCTCCAAAATATGCTGGAATGAATAAAGCAAATCCTGGCTCGTTGATTCTATCAGGTGAAATGATGTTCAGGTATATGGGATGGAATGAAGCTGCAGACTTAATAATTACTAGCATGGAAAAGTCAATTCTTGAAGGAAATGTTACTTATGATCTTGCAAGAGGAAGAGAAGATGCAACTATTCTATCAACCTCTGAATTTGCAGATTCTCTTGTCCGAAACATACAATAAGATTATCGAAAGGAAGTTGTGAAAAAAGTTACAGTAGTTGGCGCAGGTAAATATGGCTCGATGACCGCTTTACGGGTTGCAGAATACAATTTAGCAAGCGAAGTTGTAATGACAGATATAGTGGAGGGCTTACCCCAGGGGCTTGCTTTAGACATAAATCAGTCAAGATTCGTTGAAAAATTTGATACAAAGGTTTCTGGTACCAATGATTATAAAGAAACAGCTGAAAGTGATGTGGTTGTTATCACTGCAGGTTTGCCTCGAAAACCGGGCATGTCACGTATGGACTTACTAGAAGTAAATGCTGGAATTGTTACTGATGTTACTAAACAAATATTAGAGCATTCCGAAGATCCAATAATAATTGTAGTTACAAATCCTTTAGATCAGATGACAACTCTAACTGCTGAAGTTTCAAAACTCTCTAAAGGCAGAGTTATAGGTCAAGCAGGTATTCTTGACTCTTCTAGGTTTGCATACTTCATATCTGAAAAACTAAATGTCAAGATGAGTGACGTTTATGCTCTAACACTAGGTAGCCATGGTGAGACAATGGTTCCAGTACCGTCTCTTTGCACAGTTAGTGGCGAGCCACTAGTCGATATTTTATCTGAAAAAGATATTGATGAACTTGTGAAAAAAACTTCGGAAGGTGGAGCTGAAATAGTCGGGCTTCTCAAAACAGGAAGTGCTTATTTTGCCCCAGCATCTTCTGCAGCAACTATGGTAAAGTCAATAATCTCTGATTCAAATGAAGTTTTTCCAGTATGTGCATGGCTTGAAGGGGAGTATGGAATAAATGATGTTTATCTTGGAGTCCCTGCAAAACTTGGTAAAGAGGGAGTCACTGAAATTGTGGAGTATGACTTAACCACAAGTGAGCTAGATGCATTAAGAGAAGCTTCAAAAGCGGTAAAAGATAAGGTTTCTGAGCTTAATAGCATAAATAGTCAATAAAATCAGCCTTTTAATAAAAAAAGCCATTAATTATTGAATAATAAGATAATTTATTTAAAAAAACTATAATTAATATATAGTAAAACGCAATAAGAAAGGCAAAACAGCTATGAATAAAGATCAATTAGCAAGCGTTGTAGCAGCAGAAGTAGGGTTGTCACAGACAGACGCTAAAGCAGCTGTGGAAGCAGTGTTTGGCGGAATAACAAACGGAATGAAAAATGGCGACAAAGTAAGTATTGCTGGTTTCGGACAGTTTGAATCAAGATACAGGGCTGCAAGACAAGGGAGAAATCCTGCGACAGGTGAAACAATCCAAATAGCTGCTAAAAATGCACCAGCATTTAAGGCTGCAAAAGGATTAAAAGATAGTCTAAACTAAGACATCTTAAAACCTTATTGAAAAGACGGCTTAGCCGTCTTTTCTTTTTTATTTAAGTAAATCTAAGTTACCCTTAATTTTAATTTTTTCATCGAACATCAAGTCTTCTGGATGCTTTATATTATCCCTAAGCTCAAAGAAAGTTGATTCTTCCATTTTTATTGTTAAGTTATCTACATTATTTTCTAAATTTGTGTTCTCTTCTAGAGTCCCTAAATTTATACTCCAAACATTATCTTGAGACGTTATTTGTAGATATATTTTGTTTAGATTTTCTTTTTTATTTAAGTTTAAATTTTGTGTAATAATTTCGAGATAGTTTATTATTTCTTTGTTCAATTATTTAGTAGAGTTTCTCTTTTAACATCTTCAATTGCTTTTGTTACTTGTATTCCCCTTGGACATGCACTTGTACAGTTAAAAGCGGTACGGCATCTAAATGCCCCGTTGACATCTTTCATGATTTCTAGTCTTTGTTTAGATCCCTGGTCTCTTGAGTCCATTACAAATCTATGAGCATTAACAATTGCCGCTGGACCAATGTATGAGTCAGCAGTCCAAAAGACAGGACAGCTTGTAGTACAAGCAGCACAGAGAATGCATTTTGTTGTATCTTCAAATTTATCTCTATCTTCAGGTGATTGAAGTCTTTCTCTATCTCCGGGTTCATCATCATTAATTAAAAATGGCATAACCTTTTTGTAACTATCAAAAAATGGTTCCATATCTACTATTAAATCTTTTAATACTGGTAGGCCCCTTATCGGTTCGATTTTAATCGGATTGCTTACTTCCTTTACTAATACTTGACAGGCAAGCATGTTTTCACCATTTACTACCATTGCATCCGAACCACATACGCCATGAGCACAAGACTTTCTGAATGACAGCGATCCATCTTCAAACCATTTTATTTTGTGGAGTAAATCAAGGATTCTTTCCTCTGGTTCAGCATCAACTTTGTAATATTCCCAATGTCCCTTTTTATCATTCTCGGGGTCATATCTTAATATTTTTAAATCAATTTCCATTAGTATTTTCTTTCCATTGGTTCATACTTTCCAAGTTCAACATCTTTATATTCTAGTTTTACAGAATCACCATTTTTAAATGCAAACGAGTGTTTCATAAACTTTGTGTCATCTCTATCTGGATAATCTTCTCGTGAATGAGCCCCTCTTGATTCTTTTCTTGCTAAAGCACTAGCTACAGTTGTATCTGCCATATCTAGTAAGTAATCAAGCTCAATTGCTTCAAGGAGTTCACTGTTGAATACCTTGCTCTTGTCTGAAATAGTAACATTTTTGTATCTTTCTCTTAGGTCAGAGAGAATTTCTGTTTGATTATCTAATGTCTCTTTAGACCTGAAAATTTTAGCATTTTCTTCCATTGAATCTTGTAGTTCTGATCGAATTTTTGCTACTGAAAATTCTGTAGTATGTTCTTTTTCCATAAACCCAGAAATTTTGTTCGATAAATCATCTGCAGCTGATTCATTAAGAGGGGAGGCCTTAGTGCTAGATACGTAATCAACCATACTTTGTCCAGCTCTTTTTCCAAAAACAACAATATCTAATAAAGAGTTAGTCCCTAAACGATTTGCTCCATGAACACTAACACAGGCAGCTTCACCTGCTGCATAGACTCCCTCAATGACGCCTCCTTTATGATCACTAAGAACTCTACCATTAACATCAGTAGGGATACCTCCCATTGCATAGTGAGCTGTTGGTTGAACTGGAATAGGGTCATTTATTGGTTCTATCTTTACATACGTTCTAACAAAGTCTGTTATATCAGGAAGTTTTTTCATAATAGCTTCCTCACCTAAGTGGGTTAAGTCGAGGAATACATAGTCATTATTAGGACCTGCACCGTTGCCTGCACTTATCTCAGTTGCTATTGCTCTTGAAACCATATCTCTTGGTGCTAAATCTTTAATAGAAGGTGCATATCTTTCCATAAATCTTTCACCATCCTTGTTTCGAAGAATGCCTCCTTCACCTCTAGCAGCTTCAGATAGGAGTATTCCAAGTCTGTAGATTCCTGTCGGATGAAATTGATAAAATTCCATATCTTCAAGAGGAATACCTTTCTGATACAGCATGCCAGGTCCATCTCCAGTGAGAGAGTGTGCATTTGAGCTGACTTTGAAAATCTTACCAAATCCACCGGTTGCAAATGTTACTGCTCTTGCTTCAAAAACATGTAGATCACCAGTTGCGATTTCATATGCCACTACACCTTTACAAACACCGTCTTCAATTTTTATATCTAAAACTTGAAATTCATCAAAAAACTCGACACCCATAGACACGCATTTCTGATACAAAGTTTGGAGGATCATATGCCCGGTCCTGTCAGCTGCATAACATGCCCTAAATGCAGGTGCAGCGCCTTCTTTCACTGTGTGACCACCAAATCTTCTTTGAGCAATCTTTCCGCTTTCTAATCTACTGAACGGGAGTCCCCAATGTTCCAATTCAACAACTGCATCAATAGCTTCTTTACATAAAATATCTACAGCTGGTTGGTCTGCTAAATAATCAGACCCCTTTACTGTGTCAAAAGCATGCCAATTCCAATTATCTTCTTCTACATTTGCTAAGGCTGCACTCATTCCACCTTGAGCTGCACCAGTATGAGATCTTGTAGGGTAGAGTTTGGTGATTACTGCAAGTTTCATTGTTGGCGCTGCTTCAATAGCAGCTCTAAGACCTGCTCCACCAGCTCCAACAATTATTCCATCAAAGGAATGTTTAACTATCTTCATAATTTACTCACAAAAGCCACAATAACATAAGTTCCTAAAATAAAGAAAACAGTGCTTGTCACATAAAGTGCTGATAATGAGAGTTTCCTTACAGTTTGATCCGATATATTGTCATGAAGGACTACCCTGAGTCCATTTGTACCATGAAGAAGACTTAAGGCTAAAAGTAACCAGTCAAAAGCTCGCCAATAAGGTGTATCCCATCTTGCAGCAACAAATTCATAATCAAGATTAAGAGTATCATTGAATACATGCATAATGAACATATGTCCAACTGCCAGAAGTACAAGTAGTAGTCCACTGACTCTCATAAAAAACCATGCGTACAACTCGAAACTAGATCCTACTAGAGGTGGCTGCCTTCGGCCCCAGTCTGTCCTTTGAGTTTTCATATCCCTACTTCCAATCCGGAATAGGTCTTACAATACAATCAGTGACGGTGGTTCCTGGTGAACTTTTCTCTAAACATAAATCAAAATATGAATCTACCATTTTGTATGTAGAGGGAACAAAAACACCGATAAAAATTACTAAAGATATTACATTAAGCTGTTTTTGATAATCAGAACCTTTTCTCCATAGGTCTACAGTAATTATTCTAAGACCATTTATCGCATGTGCTAACACTGCTCCAAATAAGCCTATTTCAGCTACTCTAAAATAAAAATTCTTGTATATTGCTTCAGCACCCTCATAAACCTCAGGTCCTAAAAGAATTAAAGCTGTTGAAATGATATGCAGTAAAAGATATCCAAATAAAGCTACACCAGTAACTCTATGAAATATGTAGAGCCACATGCTTGTCTTACCTTTGTAAATTCCTCCAGAGGAAACTAATTTTTGATTAGGCATTATTTAATTATCCTACATATCTAAAATTACGCTAAATTAAATGAAGAATTAGCCCCTTGACAATTGTTGTAAAACTATATAGATTACACACATGTAATTTAGTTTTCTATATAAGGAGCAAGGGTGGAAAATTCAAAAATGGAAGATCTAATTGGAGGAATGCCTTCATGGACTGAGGAAGCAAACTGTAAGGGTGCAGACGCCGATATATTTTTCCCCGAGAGAGGTGCTTCAACAAGAAAAGCCAAGTCTATTTGTAGAGCCTGCAACGTCCAGGAAGATTGCCTAGAATTTGCCATAGAGCAATCTGAAAAGTTTGGTATATGGGGCGGACTCTCTGAAAGAGAACGTAGACGTATCAAAAGACAGAGAGTACAAAGTTTTGATATTAGGGAAGTTAGTTAAAAGCCAAAACTTTCTTTATATTCACTAAAGTCTCTCTCAACACCAATTTCATCACTTTTGATTATTTCAGTGATTACATTATTTTCATCAGTTATGTAAGAGTACCTTAAAGAAATACCAGCTTTTTCATGGAAGCAACCAAATTTTTGTGACACTGCTCCATGAGGCCAAAAATCTGCAAGTATTGGAAACTCAATACCATAATGTGCAGCCCATGCACTATTTGTTGGACTTGCACCTACTGTGATTAAAACCGTATCAGTTCCATTTTCTTCTAAAGATGCTTTATTATCTCTGAGTTCACACATTTCTTTGTCACAGACACTGCTGAATGGAAAGGGAAGGAAAACAAACATTGTTTTCTTACCTAAAAAATCTTTATCTTCATAGGCATTTTTATCGTAATTGTATAATTTAAATTCAGGTATAGTATCTCCAACTTGTAAGCTCATTTGTTTCTCCTTTTTTCTACACTTTAGTAACTTTTTTTAAATAGGCGGTAAAGAAGTTCTTGCAGCCCAAGAGATTGGGTCTTCAATCTCACTCCTGCTTGGTATTAAGTCCTTATCCAAAAGCATGTCATCAATTGAGTATTGACTATTAGACGATATTAGGAAATCAAAGAAAAGTGATGTTGATTCGTCTAGCTCATCTATACTTTTTTCAATTTCACCAAGAGGACTCTCACCAAATGTAAAACTCAGATCCATCAGAAGGTCATATGTTGCATTGTCTTGAATTAAATTCAAACTTTTAGCTTTTGATTTTATGACACCCCTATAAAAACTAAGCGGTGCAACAATCTCTTCAATTATTTTTGAAGAGTCAAATCCTTCAAGTCCTGAGAAATTTTGCAACATATCCTCAGGGTTTGCCATCTTTGATGGATCTAGATCTAAGTCTTTAAATCCTTCCATCATCTCTTTACTTGCTTTTTCAAGATTCTCAATTATTTTTTCAAAAGGGGAGGTATATTTACCAAGACTTAATGCGACAACTTCCAAGGTTAGCAGTGATAGAGCAAGTTCATTTATATCGGTTTCAAATTGTTCTATTCGTTCAAAATATTTATTTTTATTAATAGCGAGAATGTCTGATTGTGGAAGAATAATTCCAAACTGGCTAAGTCCCCACATATTCTTACTGATCATTCCAGCCAAGTTACCTAGTTGCATACCAATTATGGAAGATTGGATGTTTCCTATTTGTAGTCCTCCAGGAAGGTCACCAATACTAAATTTTGAAAAGTCAAAATGTTGTATTGAGTTCAAGAACCATTCACCATAAAGACTTGGCTCAAGTATTTGAATACTTGTTTGCTCTGAATCAAAATTACCTACATTATGAATATTTAACTCTAAGAACCTAAAGATTTCATTCAAATCTAGTTGATCATTAGAGAGTTCAAGAATTTCTTCCGAACTATCTTTGTTTAAATGTTTGTTAATTTGTTTTGAAAGCTCCCAATTAACATCTGAGTCATTGTTATTAAACAGATTAAAGAATTGAGAGAAAATATCCTCAGACATTAGACATCAGATGGTCTTAGGTCTAATAAGAATTCCAAAGTTATGGTTTGGCCATTTCTAATTATTTCAATAGAAATTTCATCTCCAGCTTTTTTGCCCCTCAAAAAACTTATCAATCCATCTAAGGTTTTAATATTTTTTCCATTAACTTTTTTAATAATATCACCAGGTAATGCCCCAGCTTTACCAATTGCATATATATCGTTAGCTGGTCCGTACAATTCCTGGATTTCGACTCCTGAGAAAATTCTTGCTCCATCTTCAGCTACTTCAAAGTGTTGTGCGCCTAAAATTCCAAGGAATGAATGATAAACTTTTCCATCATCAATTAAGTCCTGGCTTATGTTTAAGGCTAAATTTATTGGCACTGCAAATCCGAGACCCTCGGCGCCGACATCAGCGGTAGCGATAGCAGTAGTAATACCAATTAATTCACCTCTTTGATTTAAAAGAGCCCCACCACTTGATCCTCTAGTTATAGGTGCATCAGTTTGTATGAGTCCAAATAAAGTAACCGACGAGTTCATGTCCTGTCCACCAACATCGAGTCTTCTCTCTAATGCGGAAACGATACCAGTAGTAACAGTTGGGGCTGCTCCTAGCGTAAGTGGATGACCAATAGCTACTGCCAAATCTCCAACAAGTAGTATGTCACTGTTTCCAATAACAATTGGTGTTAAGCTACTTGATTCAATTTTGACTAAACCAATGTCAGTAAGTTTATCTGAACCGATAATTTCAGCTTTATACATCCTTCCATCTTCAAAAATAACCCTAACAGAAGAAGCCTCATCAATTACATGATGATTTGTTATGATTAACCCCTCTGCCGATATAACTACTCCAGAACCACCACCTAAAGAAATGAATTCATCATTTTCGTTAACTTGCCCTACTTGAATTTGAACTATAGTTTTTGTAGCAATTTCAGCAATTGAAACAATTTCAGTTGAATCAATTCTTGGCATGATCACTTCTGTTTCAGTAACCGTTTCGGTGATAGTTACTGGGTCAGGAATGATAATTTCATTTTCATCAAATATTCCGTAAACATAGAGAAAAGATAAAACAATGATGCTTGTAAGTATTGAGCTTCCAAAAATTGTGTTTAGTGAAGATTTATTTTTTGGAGTTTTTTGCTCTAGTAAATCAGAAATATACTTTTCTTGCTTAAATAATTCTTGTTGCTCGAAATTTTCATTATCCATATACACCATCTTATATGTAGTTCAAATGTAATGATATTTATGCAGAAAGGAGATTATTTTGAAATTTGATGTCATGACTAAATCATAGATATTTGGTTTCTGTTTTTTTATTCATCTTTAATTTGAATTGTGAATTCAATAAATCATCAGTTAAAGTAATAAGGTACATGTTAGCTATTGAAAACCTAGAAGTAGTTTACCAAGATGTAATCCTCGTCTTAAGAGGAGTTTCTTTAGAGATTAAAAAAGGAGAAATTGTTGCATTACTCGGCAGCAATGGCGCAGGTAAAACTACAGTCATTCGATCAATTACTGGTCTTTTAGATGTTCAAAATGGTGATATAACAAAGGGATCAATTTCAGTAGACGGAGAGGACATTACAAACTTAGATCCCTCAAAAATTGTTGAAAAAGGTATAGCACAGGTTCTTGAGGGAAGAAGAATCTTTTCTGAGCTAACTGTTATTGAAAACTTAAGACTTGGTGGACATACAAATAGTAATGACATTAAAGATAATATCGATAAAGTTCTAGATCTGTTTCCAATCCTTAAAGAGAGATCAAAAGGGAAAGCTGGCTACCTTTCTGGGGGAGAGCAGCAAATGTTGGCAATTGGACGAGCGTTAATGTCTGATCCGAGCTATCTTCTCTTAGATGAGCCAAGTCTCGGCTTAGCTCCAAAACTCGTCGATGAGGTTGCAGAATTGATTCAAGAAATAAACTCTCAAGGGGTAACAGTTCTACTTGTCGAACAGAATGCAAATATGGCCCTTAATATTTCCGATCATGGTTATATTATGGAAACGGGCAATGTCGTAATGGACAATAAAAGCAATATGTTGCTTAATGATGAGGATGTAAGAGAGTTTTATTTAGGTTTGAATGCTGAGGGAACAAAAAGAAAATCTTTCAAAGACGTAAAGCACTACAAGAGAAAGAAAAGGTGGTTGTCATAGAATCTTTAAAGTTTGAGAATGTGACATTAAAATTTGGTGGTATTACAGCATTGAATGAGATAAGTTTTGAGGTCAAGCCAAAAAAGCTATATTCAATAATAGGTCCAAATGGTGCCGGTAAAACCTCAATATTCAACTGCATAAGTGGCATATATAGACCAACCACCGGCACAGTAAAATATGGAGATAATAACATTAATGAACTAAGACCAGATGAAGTTGCTTCACTAGGGATCGCAAGAACTTTTCAGAATATAGAATTATTTGAAAATATGACTGTACTAGACAATATTCTAATTGGATGCCACAGACAATTAAATTATGGACCCGTATCAAGTTTGCTATTTAGTAAAAAGGTTAAGAAAAATGAAATTGAGGCAAGAAAAAATGCTGAAGAAATTATCGATTTTCTTGAAATAGAACAATTTAGATACTCTTATATCATGTCATTACCTTATGGTGTTCAAAAAAGAGTTGAATTGGGAAGGGCACTTGCAATGAATCCTGACTTACTTTTACTTGATGAGCCTGCTGCAGGAATGAATAATGAGGAAACTGAAGATATCGCAAGATTTATTATTGACATACATGAAGAAATGAAAAAGACCATAATTATGGTTGATCACGATATGAACATGATTATGGATATTGCAGAAGAGGTCATGGTATTAAATTTTGGAGAAAAATTAGCTGAAGGTGTTCCAAATGAAATTGTTAAAGATAAAAAAGTTATTGATGCATATTTGGGAGTGAGTTAGTTATGGCATTATCCATGGATCAAATTTATCAAGAAATCTTGAGGGATGGGGGAGAGACTCCATCTAAAAAAGTAAGAGAAACGGCTCAAAGATTTCCAGATATGATTGCAATGAGATATAAAGAATTTGGATTATGGCAGGAAACTACTTATGAAGACTTTTGGCTTAAGTCAAACTACTTAGGTATGGCACTTAGACACTTTGGAGTTGAGAAGGGAAATTCAGTAGCAATTCACTCTGAAAATAGACCAGAATGGTTTATTGCAGATATCGGAATTCAGTCAATGGGCTACGTAAGCGTTGGCTTGTATCCTTCAAATCCATCATCAGAAGTACAGTATTTACTTTCGCATTCTGAATCTAAAATATTATTCGCAGAAGATCAAGAACAAGTTGATAAAGCACTTGAAGTTATCGATGATTTACCTGGATTAGAAAAAATAATTTATTTTGAGGAAAGAGGTCTCTATAACTATGACCATCCAAAGTTAATGAAATTTGCTGAGTTTCTAGAAATTGGTAAAACTGAATATAACTCCCATCCAACTTGTGTAGATGAACATTTAGATGCCATAGAAGATGAAGACATTGCTTTTTTGGTGTACACATCAGGAACCACAGGTCCACCAAAAGGTTCTATGATTTCACATGGAAATATTAAATGGGTTGGCTCTCAAATCCCAAACTTCTCATTAGTAGAGTCAGTTACCGCAACTAATCCTCAATTCTTATCCTATCTGCCCTTATGCCACATATTTGGGAGACTTACAGACTTATTAATTGCTACTCATACTCACGCGACAATTAATTTTGCAGAGTCAATTGATACAGTTCAAATGGATTTAGTAGAAATACAGCCAACAATTTTTCCAGCAGTTCCAAGAATTCTTGAAAGGATGCATGCTGGTGCAATAGTACGAATGAAAGATGCTACCTTTCTTAAAAAACAATTATTTCAAATTTCAATGTACTTTGGGAATTTAGGTGCTGAACGTAAAATTGAAAAAGGTTTTAATGATAAAGTCGCACAAATTTATATTGGAATTGGATGGTTACTTGCATTTAGAACTTTAAAGAAAAAGTTAGGCCTTAGTAAAGCAGAAACAGCTATTTCTGGTGCAGCACCTATTGCTCCCGAAATACTTAAATTTTTCTTAGCGCTTGGTGTTCCAATTTTTGAAGGTTATGGTATGACGGAAAACTGCGCATATGCTTCGGGTAATAATGATAAAAAGATGAAATTAGGAACAGTAGGAGTTCCTAATCATGGAGTAGAGATAAAGCTAGCTGATGATGGTGAAATTTTAGTAAAATCACCAGCAGTCTTTAAGGGTTACTTTAAAGATGAAGCTGCTACAAAAGAATGTATAGATGAAGAAGGTTGGCTGTATACAGGTGATGTAGGTGTTTTTGATGGTGAGTTTCTTAAAATTGTTGACAGAAAAAAAGACATCATAATTACAAGTGGTGGAAAGAATGTTTCCCCACAAGAAATTGAAAATAAGATAAAGATATCACCTTTTATTAAAGATGCACTTGTAATTGGGGATAAACGAAAATTCTTATCAGTTTTAATCGCAATAGAGTTTGAGACTGTATCCAATTGGGCTCTTCGTAAAAATATTCCTCACACTACTTATAGAGATTTGTCTGAAAAAAAAGAAGTAAAAGATCTTGTGTGGAGTGAAATACTTAAGGCAAATGCCGAAACCTCTTCCTTAGAAATTAGAAAATTTCAAATGATTCCTAAAGAACTCGACCATGAAGATGGAGAGATGACAGCTACTCAAAAAATTAAAAGAAATGTTTTAATGGAGAAGTTTAGTGACCTAATAGAGGAGATGTACAGTTGATTATCTTTCTACAAGCTACAGTTGAGGGGCTATCGTTAGCAGCTATTTATTCACTAGTTGCTATAGGCTTTGTATTGATTTACAAAGCAATGGAAGTTTTAAGTTTTGCTCAACCAGCACTTGCAGTAGTAGGAGCGGGGATCATTAGTTCATTAGCTATAGATAGAGGTATCCCGTTTTGGCTAGCATTATTTTTAGGGGTTATTTTAACTGGAATTTTGGGACTACTTATAGAAAGAACCTTCTTAAGACCTATGGTGGGTGAACCTGTTTTTTCTGTTGCAGTTCTAACTATTGGAATTGATATTTTATTGAGAACTGTTCTTGATAGTTGGATTGGCATAAATCCAAAATACATGGGTGACCCATTTCCTAGCTATGGAAATTTTGGCGCAGTAAAACTTGGAGGTGTCAATATTAAATATCTTGAGTTGGCAGCACTTGTCACAGCAATATTGTTGATTATCCTTTTAACAATTTTCTTCAGAAAGTCAAAATATGGAATTGCAATGAGAGCAACTTCCTATGATCAAGAAGCAGCAATGGCTCAAGGGATTAATGTTGGTAGAATATTTGGTCTTGTTTGGATGATAGCGGGTATATTAGCCGCCTTTGCTGGTTTTTTCATCACCGGAGGATTCAATACCTTATCACAATTTAGTTTCATATCAGCATTAAGAGCATTGCCAGCAGTAGTAATTGGAGGCTTAGATTCAATACCTGGAGCAGTAGTTGGATCAATCATCATCGGTCTAACTCAGGGATATGTGGCCTACTATCAGCTAAGCTTTGAAAGTCTCATTGGCTTTTCATTTGGAAATGGTTTTTCTGTAGTTGCTCCATATCTGATTATGTTTGTAATTTTAATTTTTAAACCTGATGGAT
This sequence comes from uncultured Candidatus Actinomarinales bacterium, assembly GCA_943840565.1. Taxonomy (GTDB): domain Bacteria; phylum Actinomycetota; class Acidimicrobiia; order Actinomarinales; family Actinomarinaceae; genus Actinomarina. Next base: position 144,078 of record CALSUY010000001.1, read on the forward strand.
TATTTGGTACTGAGGAGGTTGAAAGAGTATGAGAGGTAGGCCAAATCTTTATATTGACTACCAAAAGGAATCATCCATATTCTCTAATAATACACAAAAAAGTTGGTTTGGATTATTAGTCATTTTGTCTGTTGCTTTTTGTTTTCTAGCAAGCGATTACTGGATACTTCTTTTAACGACTTCTTTTTTGATAGCTATTGCTGGTTGGGGTTTGAATATTGTCTCAGGATTAGCGGGTCAAATTAACCTCGCACACGGAGTATTCATTGGAGTTGGAACTTATGCTTCTGCTGTAATCGGGGGAATTTCTACTTCGAGTGTAGTTGGTTTCGATTTAGATATGATTTTTTGGTTACCATTAGCTGGTGTAGCTGCTGCCATCGTTGGTTTATTAATTGCCCCAATTACCGTCAAGCTAAAAGGTCTTAATCTTGCTTTAGTAACACTTGCCCTAGTATTTATAGGCTCTCATTTATTTTCAAACTTTAAATCTGTTACTGGTGGAGCAGGTCTAGGACGAAAGGTAGCAACTCTAAAACTATTTGGTGTCAATCTAGAAAAAGGAATTGAAATTGGAACTTTTTATTTACAAAAAAACCAAATTCTTTATCTGTTCTGTCTACTTACATGTGTTCTTGCTGGTTTAGGTTTTAAAAATCTAGTCAGATCAAGAGCTGGCAGAGCTTACTCCGCAATTCGTGACGGAGATATTGCTGCAGAGGCACTGGGTATTAATCTGTTTAGATATAAAGCATCAGCATTCGCTTTATCAAGTTTTTATGGTGGTATAAGTGGGGCACTCTTTTTTACAGTCTCTGGAGGAGTTGAACCAGGTACTTTTAGTCTTTTGTACTCTATTACTTTTGTAGCAATAGTGGTTATTGGCGGGGCAGGAACAGTACTGGGACCTTTATTCGGGGCTCTGTTTTATACCTTATTTCCTGCTTTGATACAGTTGTTACTTCATACTTTTGAGATTGGAGAACAATCACTACCTTTAAATCTTGGTCAGCTTGAAAGACTATTGTTTGGTTTATTCATCATTCTTTTCTTAATTTTTGAACCCAGAGGCCTATGGGGCATTTGGTTTAGGTTACGTAATTATTTTAAAGCCTGGCCATTTTCCTACTAACTTGATGAAAACCTAGTAACCTAAATTTATTAGTACTAATTATAAAAGGGGGAATAATGAAACCATTGCGTAAGCAGGGAATCATTCTTTTTACAGTTCTAGCCCTTGTCTTAGTAGCTTGCGGCGGAGCCGCTGAAGAAACAGTAGAGGAAACAACTCCTGAAGTTGTTGAATCTCTGGAATCTCCAGCTGTTACCACTGCCAGTACTGTAGACACAGGTGTTGGAGTTACAGCAGAGCCATGTCCTGAAGCAATAGGCGGAGTACCAACAGGTGCTGATCCTACAAAAGGTTGTATATATCTTGGTTTACTCAATGATTATACAGGACCATACGGTCCCCTTGGACCTGCTTTAGAAACAGGCCAAAGAGCTTTTTGGCTCTGGGCAAACCAAACAGGTGGAGTTGGAGACTATAGTGTCGCAATCGTTGAAGGTTTTGATACAGGTTACAATCCTCAAAAACATCTAGAAGGATATAACGCGCAACGCGATAGTGTTGCAGCTTTAGCTATGTCACTTGGTACGCCACAAACAGTATTTATCCTTGATAATATGGACACAGACAACATGATTGCAGCTCCTATGAGTTGGTACTCAGGTTGGTCTTATAAGTCTGTTGATAGAGGATTGGTAATTGAATTCGGTTCAGCATATTGTGCTGATGGTATGAATGCAGTTGATTGGGCGTTAGCTAACTATCCAGTAGATGTTAAAACTATTGGAATTATGGGATACGCTGGTGACTACGGTGGCGATTATGCCAAGGGTGTACAAGCTGCTGCAGAAGCAAACGGTCTTACTGTTGCTTGGGAATACATTGTTCCAAGTCCAGAGTTTGACGTTGCTCAAGCAGTTGGTCTAATGGTTACAAAACCAGTAGATGCATACTTTCCAGCAATAGGGCCTACTCATATGGCACAAGTAGCTGGTGGAGCTTTCCAACAAGGATTGACACCACTATCTATGATGGCTGCACCATCTTTCAATGATGCATTCGTTAGAGAAGGTTTTGCATTGGCACCATTATTTACTTCTGGTTCAATGTACCTTATGGCCTTCGTTGCACCGTATGAAGCTGAAACAGCTGGTCATGCAACTATGAGAGCTACATTTACAGCAATGGGAATTGATTCAGCGAATACATTCTTAGTTGCTGGTTGGTCTTCACAACATCACTTAAAAGGTGTTCTTGAAGCTGCCAACAAAGGTGGAGATCTAACAAGAGCAGGTATAAGAAGAGCTGCTGGTAGCGTTTATGTTGACTCTGATGGCATGATGCCACAAAGAGAACTTGGACAAAACAGAGCAGATGCTGAGAGCTTCATTGCTGTTCCAGATGGAACAATTGCTAGTGGAGTTAAATTATTGGCAGGAAACTATGTTGGTCCATCAGCCGGTGGATACGACTGGGAATCTGGTCCATGTAGTTAATTTTTATTAACTTAGTTATTTAAAGAGCCGACTTTTGTCGGCTCTTTATTTATTTAGATAACCTAAAATTTTATTGTGAAAAAATTATCTACATTTGAGAAAAAGCGACTCCTAGTTATTTTATTAATAACTTCTTCTCTATCTTATTTCGGCCTGTTTGTAGATACAGAATATTACTATATGTCACCTGGTCCTCCATATGAGTGGGATATAAATATCGAAGCTGCTGAGCAATATGAATCTGATGGAAATCTTTACCAACTAACTGTTCGTAGAGATGTTGCTAATTATTTTTTATATTCTTGGGCTTATTTAAGTGATTCTGTTGATTTATACCCAAAAGAAGTGATATTACCAAAGGGTGTTACACCCAGTGAGCTTAGTGAAATAAGTCTTCAAAATATGCGAACGTCCGAAAATGTTGCGATTGCTGTAGCTTTGAATTCTCTTGGTTACGATGTACAGTCTGAGGGAGACGGTGTTTTAGTAGTTGGGATACTAGATGACTCTCCAGTAAAAGATAAACTCTTAAAAGATGATTTGATAACCTCTATTAGTGGAGAGGATAAAATAACTTACAGTATTAACTCATCAACACAATTTATTTCTTTACTAAGAACCTTTTCTATTGGAGAGACCGTTTATATTGGTGTTCAACGAAATGACAAAGAAGTTCAAATTGAGACACAATTAATAGAACATATTGAGTACAAGAATGAGCCAATGGTCGGCTTCCTGGCATCGACACCAAATCAAAGGTTTGTCTTTCCGATAAATGTAGATATTGATACAGGAAGTGTTGGCGGCCCTTCTGCTGGTTTAATGATGGCTCTAAATGTTTATAATAAATTAACGGAAGCTGATATAACAAATAGCACGGTCATTGCCGGTACTGGAACTATTGAGATCGACGGTTCAGTTGGACCAGTCGGTGGAGTTAAACAAAAAGTAATAGCAGCCAAAAAAGCAGGAGCGACCCTGATATTAGTTCCTACCGCTAACTATCAAGATGCAAAACCTTACGAAGATAATGAAACTTTAATTGTGGCTGTTGAAACCTTTGACAATGCATTAAAAGTAATTTCTGAGTATAGTTCACGTTAAACGCAGGACATAAATACAATATATTTAGATGGTAAACATAGGAAATGTTAACAACGCAGGTTCAGAGAGACGGGGACTTTCTTTTCTTGTCTTTATAGGAATAATTGGATTTTCCGTAGCAAGAGGGATTGCAACTTTTTTTACAAATTATCTTTGGTTTGATTCGGTAAACCTCAATGAAGTATGGGTAAAGATACTGTTAACCCGACTAGGGCTTGTTGGAGCAACAACGACAATTGCTTTCGCTTTTATATTTATCAACCTAAGATTGGCTACACGTGCAACCCCAGTTATAGATATATTTGAAGCTTTCGACACGCAAGATCCTCTAGCTCGATTTAGGAGTTGGGTAAGCGAGAGGTTTGCTAGATTTAGACTTACAGGCGCACTTGCTTTATCTCTATTTTTGGGTGCGGGGTCTTCAACTCTTTGGGAGCAGGTTTTATTATTCATTAATCAGGAAAATTTTAATATCACAGATCCAGTTTTTAATAATGACATATCAAATTACATTTTTGGTCTACCTCTTTACAGACTTTTCGTTTCATGGGGTTTTCAATTAATAACTTTAACTTCAATAGTGGTTGTTCTTTATTTCATTGCCACAGGAGCTATGCAACTTCGTCCACAAAAACTTCCTGAGGTAAGTAGTGGAGGGAAAGCACATTTATCAGTTCTTTTAGCATTTGTTGCTATATTAAAAGCTGTTGCTTACCGCTTAGATGCCATGGAGCTACTTTATTCACCAAGGGGTAAAGTTTTTGGAGCAAGCTACACGGATGTAACTGCTCATCTCCCGGCACTTCAGTTACTAGTCTTAATTTCATTATTTGGTGCAGGACTGTTATTAGTTAACATAAGAAGAAGGGGCTGGTTACTTCCAGCAACCGCATTAGGACTTTGGCTCGCTGTTTCTATAGTTGTCGGAGGGGTAGTTCCAAGTGCTATTCAGAGGTTTAGAGTTCTTCCAGATGAGTTAAACAAAGAGCTTCCTTATGTTGAGGAACATATTGACTATACAAGGCTAGCTTACGGCCTAGATGCTATTGAAGAAAGACCATTTGAAGCAAGTCCTTCGTTATCTAATGAAGACATTACTCAAAATGCACAAACTGTGAATAACATAAGATTATGGGATCCAACTGTGTTGGCCGAAACATATAGCCAGTTACAAGAAATAAGAGCATACTATGCCTTGGATGAGGTAGATGTTGATCGCTACACAATAGATGGTAAATTAACACAAGTAATGGTCTCAGCAAGAGAATTAGATCAAACAAACCTACCTGCTCAAGGTTGGGTTAACCAAAGACTCCAATACACACATGGCTATGGAGTAGTTTTCAGCCCAGCAAACAATGTTGCAAGCCAAGGGCAGCCAGACTTCTATGTAAAAGGTGTTCCAGCCACCACAACAGCACCTGAGCTTGAAGTATCTCAGCCAAGAATTTATTTTGGTGAATCAGCAGAGTCTCAAGAATATGTCGTAGTTAACTCACTCCAGGAAGAGGTTGATTATCCTTTGTCAACTGAAGGCCAATCTGTTGCATATACAAATTACTCTGGTCAAGGTGGAGTTGGAATAGGTTCTTTCTTTCAGAGACTTGGTTTCTCACTTAGATATAGCGAGCTAAATCTAATGATTTCAAATCAGTTGAGTGATGACTCCAAAATTATTATGGAGAGAAATGTTACAAGTAGAGTAAAAAAGGCAGCACCATTTTTATATACTGACAATGATCCGTACCTTGCACTAATTGAGGGTGACCTCTTTTGGATTATTGATATGTATACAGTGAGTGACAAATATCCATATGCCCAGCCGGCGGATACTAGAAGAATTAATGAAAGATCTGGATTACCCATGAACTTTAACTACATTAGAAACTCTGTAAAAGCAGTTGTTAATGCTTACGACGGAACTATGAAATTTTATGTTTTCGATGAAGCGGATCCACTGATACAATCTTATGCAAATATCTTTCCGTCATTGTTTACTGATAAATCAGAAATGTCATCTAGCCTTTTAGATCACATAAGATACCCAGAAGATTTATTTACAATTCAATCAGATATGTACAAAGATTATCACATGACAGATCCTCGAGTTTTTTATGCTGATGAAGACCCATGGGAAATTCCTACAGATTCCTCTACAACCCCAAGAGTGGCAACGCTACGTGGTGAATTTACAGAACTTGGCTACAAACCAATGCTTCCTTATTATCTACTAATGACACTTCCAGAAGAAGATGACCTCAGCTATTTAATCTTTCAGCCATTTAATCCTGAAAATAGACCTAATATGCAATCCTTTTTAGTTGCAGATGCTGATCCTGAAAATTATGGTCAGTTAATTGACTACAGGCTACCAAAAGGTGAATTTGTTGATGGCCCCTCACAGGTTTCAACTAGAATAAACCAGGATCCAGACATTTCTCAGATATTTACCTTACTTGACCAGCAGGGATCAAGTGTTATTAGAGGTAACCTTTTTGTAGTCCCGATTAATCAATCTGTGTTGTATTATCAACCAATTTACCTGCAAGGTGAACAAAATCCACTTCCTGAATTTAAGTTTGTTGTTGTTATTTTCCAAGACAAAATAATAATGGAGGAGTCTCTTGGTGAGGCACTTCAAGGTATTTTCGAAGGTTCAAGCTTTGGTGAGGGTAACATTTCTGACAATGACGATGGACTTGGCGCTATCCAGCTTCTCGAAAAAGCAAACGTTGCGTTTAATCAAGCTCAAGACGAACTCATTTCAGGTAACTTAGGTAGATACCAAGAACTTATAGAGTTGGCAGAAGAGTATGTTGCCTTAGCAATTGAAGAATTAAACAAATAAAACTTGAGTTTAAACTTATTCTAATTACTATTGATTATTCAGCGCGGGGTGGAGCAGTCTGGTAGCTCGCTGGGCTCATAACCCAGAGGTCGTAGGTTCAAATCCTACCCCCGCTACCAATAAGATTATCTTATAAAGAAATCAAGTATTCTTTTTCTTCCTGTTGATGCAGCAAGCAGCTTAAGAGTAAAAATCCCCATAACACCAAGAAAAGTAAGTATGCCACCTAGTAAAAAAATTCTCCAAAAAAGTATTTGATCCATATTTAATTATAAACCTGTCTTGAATAACACTTACTTTGAAATATCGTTAATCATGGCGTATGTAATAGGTCCATTAAAAGTTTTTATTATCACATAATCAAGATCTAGCACTACTGAGGTTGGAATACCACTCCACTTAAATTCAGTGAGAATAACTTCCACATCATCTTGATTAAGTTGATTTTCATACTCTATGTCATATTCTTTAATAAATTCTTTACCATTCTCCATAGAGTCATCAACTAAAAGACCAATTACATAAAATCTACTGTCATTTGAAATTTTTTTAAGTTCGTCCACTTCTTCAATACAAGGTATGCACCAACTTGCCCAAAGGTTAACAATTATGAAACTCTCACCACTTAAGTTCTCGTGAACAGAAGTAATATTTCTGATTGAGGACAACTCAACAGATTCATTGTTATTCTCAGAAATTTCTACCTCAGCAGGAGGATTGTAAGTCAAAAATGTGACTGAAATAATCAGAACCAATATTGATAATATGAAATTTCTTTTCAACATATGTTTAATTTAATCACTAATGAACATAATATATGTGTATGAGTATTGAAGATATAGTTTATCCCGGATTTAACAAAAGTTTAATGGAACTTAATTGTCTAGAAAAGATTGATGATAAGACATACGAGGTTCTTGATTTTACAGATATTGAATGGGTTCGCTCCGCATTAAATGAATCAGCTCTATCTATTGATAACTTGATCAAACTTGAATTTAGAAAACCTACTGATGAGGAAATGACCAAGGTGTTAAAAAAAATTGGAGCTGATAAAACACCAGATCAAGTTAAAGATGCTTTTAATGATGGAAAACGTGTTATTGGTATTTCATCGGGAAAAGGTGGAGTTGGAAAGTCTACAGTTACCTCACTACTTGCTCTAGCGTACGCAGAAAAAGGTAAGAAGGTAGGAATAGTTGACGCAGACATCTGGGGGTATTCAATACCTAAAATCCTAGGTGCAAAGTTTCCACCAATTCCATTTAGTAACAGAATATTTCCTTCAAAAATAAATGATTTAAATGTTATGTCTATGGAGTACTTCGTAAAGCAAGATGAGGCTGTAATTTGGCGAGGGCCAATGTTACATAAGGCAATAGAGCAATTTCTTTTTGAAGTAATTTGGGAAGATATTGATATTTTATTAATAGACATGCCTCCAGGAACTGGTGATGTCTCCATTTCACTTTCACAGCTGCTTACTTTTTTTGAGACGATTATAGTCACAACACCACAATCAAATGCAACGCTGGTCGCAGAGAGAGCTGGGATAATGTCAAAAAAAGTTAACTCCAGCATTATTGGGGTAATTGAAAACATGTCTTATATGAAAATTGAGGATTCAATTATTCATCCATTCGGTGAGGGGGGAGGAGCAACTCTATCTGAAAAATTAGATGTACCTTTAGTAGGGCAGATTCCACTTGATAAATTAATCGCTAGTTACTGTGAGATGGGTAGATTACAAGATATTACTTCACATAAAATTTTTAAAGATATTTTAGAATTTTCTGACAAAATTGATAATATTGCTCCTAAGAAAAAGCCTATTAATTTAAAAATTAATTAATAAAACAAAATACTGATAATAAAAGGCAATACAATCCAAAATATTGCAGCTTTGCGTTAACAGTAATATTTACAAGAATCTTAATAGCAAAAAGTCCAGAAATAAATGCAACAATAGTTGGCCCTAACATCGCTGAATTAAGATTAAAAGATGACTCTGCAAAAGTAAGAAGCCAGGCCCCAAAAATTGTTGGAATTCCTAGTAGTAGCGAAAAGTATATTGCTTCAGTTTTTTTTATTCCTAGATACATCCCAGTTAATAAAGTTATTCCCGATCTCGATACGCCAGGGATAAGGGCAAATGCTTGAGCTAGGCCAACAATAAAAGACTGACTCAATGAGATTTCATTAAAATTAATATCGCTATCATTTTTTATTTTGTTTGAAAATAATAAAATAATTGAAAATATTAGATAAGCTGCACCGGTAATTTGAAGAATGTTCTTATTCGAATCAATAATATCCTGCAACGGCGAGAAAAGCCCAACGGCTACTGCGGGTATTAAAGCTACAGAAATTACTTTTAATGAAGTTTTGAAACTCTCTTTGTCAGAAAATATATCAAGAATTCTTTCCCTGTAGTAGATAAAAATTGATAAAAGAGTTCCAACATGTAAAAAAGCTATGTCGTAAGTATCTAGGTCTAGTGATTCGTTTAATGATGAAAGAATGACAAGATGACCACTTGAAGACACAGGAAGAAATTCTGTAATTCCTTGTAATAGTCCTGCAATATATTCGTACATGTCTTATTTAATACTAGCTAAATGCCAGCCACTGCAACTTGAACATCTATAAACACTATATTTTTGCTTATTTTCAGTTTCGAGCCAACCTCTATTTCTTCGCGCCTCGATCTCTGTTTCATATCTAACTTTAGATTTACAGTTATTTTGAAACATAATTTTTTTTAAATATCATTTTCTTTATTTATTTTATCGTTTACTTTCTTTAAAACACTCTTCAAATTATTAAGTACAATTAATATATGATTTATATAGTTTTATCTATAAGTTACCTTTTAGGTTCAGTAAATTTTGCAATAATTATCAGTAAATATAAAGGCATAGACATTAAAAGTGAAGGTAGCGGCAATCCTGGATCATCAAATGCACTAAGAGTTCTCGGTAAAAAATATGCAGCAGGTGTTTTGGCTGGAGACATGTTAAAAGGAATTATTAGCATAGCCTTAGGTATTTTTTTTGTTGAATCTGTAAATCCATTCATATTTGGATTGGCAAGTGTTCTAGGGCACTGCTTTCCGATATACCACAAATTTAGGGGTGGAAAAGGAGTTGCAACATTTTTAGGCTCTTATTTAGGATATCTGATACTTGTACCATCAACAAAATATACCGAGAGTTTTAAAATAATAATTTTTTTAATTCTACTGTCAAGTTTTATAGTGATCGCAAAATTTTTTCGAATTTCAGCACTTGCAAGCTTATTTACAGTTATTATTTCAGGATATTTCGTTATTACAGATACAAATAACACATCAGCTCAAATAGGTACTCTTCTAATAATTTTAATTATCATTTTTCAACATCGTTCAAATATAGAAAGACTACTAAAAGGAAATGAAAATAAATTTTAAAGCGAAGAATATAATTATTTTTTTCTGTAATATGAAATTAGAAAGTTGAGGCAGGGCAATGAGTTCAACATTTGTTTTGATTAGTTTATTATTATCGTTATCGATGGCAGTTTTAGTGCCTGAACTGAAAGATTCCAAAAAACCTATTTTTTCACTATCACCAGAGTATGATTACATGGTTAGTAAACAACGTAAAGGGTTTCTAACAATAGGACTTCTTGCAGTCTCAACATTTTTTGTTTCAATACAAACCCTATCAGTCGCATTATTTGTTTTTCATCTATTTCTCGATCTCCTTTTTGGCCTATACGCGTATACTTCTTTTCAAGTTAGGAGAACCACATTGCTTCAGAATTCTCTAGTTGGCTCTAGTTTTATAAGTGAAAATATTACTCAGCAGGAGGAGTACCTCCAAGAAGCTGGTTAGTCCTTAATTAAATACTTAATTTAAAACTAGGTTATTAATGAAATCTAAAGAAAAAATTACTAACGTAGTAAGTTATTTCTATGGAATATAAATACATCTCAGGAATATCTTTACCTCTTCCCAGTAAAACAGTTTGGGAAGAAGGCATGCTACTTCAGGATATTTATCCTGACTCCTCATTTGTAAGTGGGAGTAAAAATCCACAAAGTATGAGAATGAAGCCTATCGTAAAAAATAATTTTGTATATGCTAACTACATTTTTGAAGATCGTTTTGCGGGTGGACCTGGTTTAGTACATGGTGGAATTTTATCGGCCGCACTTGATGATTTAATGGGATACGCAACAGTCCTTCACAATAGAATGTGTGTAACAGCAAATTTAGAAGTAAACTTTATTACCCCAGTCCCAGTTGAGAAAGAATATGAATTATTTGCATGGGTGAAAGATATCGACGGAAAAAAAATATCAACAGAATCAGTCATTAGAACTAAAGAGAAGATTCATGTAGAGTCGAGAGCTCTTTTTATTGATTTAGGTGAAAATGCATTTAAACATTTTGCACCAGAAAAGAATTATCCTTAACTCAAATTTTACTTGCTAAGAAATGACTCATTGCTTGGATGGTAATCATAGGATTGACTCCAGAACATCTTGGGAACGTTGAGGAGTCAGTTATATAAACATTTTCGAGTCCATGCACTTTTCCATTTAAGTCAACAACACCTTCAGAGGGATTTGGATGTATTCTGGCGGTTCCCATTTGATGAGCTGAACCTAAGAGTATTCGAAATGGCTCATTTCTAACTTTTCTAACTTTGCCTATAAAGCTTTCAATATCTTCATTTGATTCTCTTTTCCAATGCATAGTTGGAGATGTTGCAACCATTATCTCTTCTGCACCAGCTAAAAAGTTTGCCTTAACTAGGCTTTCTATTCCATGTAATAAATTTCCATGATCAAAATCATTTAAGTTGTATTTCCATAAATGTTGAGGGTTTTTATTAATAATTGAACCAGAACTTGTATCAGAGGTTAATACAATTGAGCCTGACCAATAATTATAACTTGAGATAAAGTCTCCAAAATCGTCTTGATTGTTTGGAAAGAAAGGAAAGAAAAGACTTGGATGCATTGGTAGACCCTCAAGGAGGTATCCATAGTTATCTTTCCTGAATAAATGATCATCTGAATAAATACCCTGCATGCTCCCTGCCCATGGATTTTGTAACTCAGAAAACTTTCCAGCAACTCCAGAAACAGGGTGTAGCTTTAAATGCTGACCGAGATGTTTATTTTTATAACCACTATTCAGCAATATTTTTGGTGTATTTAAAGAACCTGAAGCTAGTATTACTTTTTCAACTGCTACTGAGTAAGATTGGCCATTATGCTCAACATTAACATGAGTTGCTTTGCCATTTAATATAGAGAGGCTTTTTACATGGGTGTTACTGTATATATTTTCTTCATTAAATTTATCTTTTGAAAACCAAGATTTATAGGATGAATTTATAGTGTCATCAGAATGTCCAAATGTACTAAAACCAGACTCAAGACAATCATTATTTTTAGTATTCCTAGGAATTATTTTGTAACTGGTTTTATTAAGGTCTAGGCCCTGCGCCAATTTGATTTCTTTTTGAGGAATTTTATTATTTGTCTCATCAACATTTAAGTTTTGGCATATATAGTCTAGGCTTTTATTAAATGAATCTGAATTAAAGTGATTATTCTGTTGGGTAAGAGCATCCCATTCACTTAAGATATTGTCAGGAGTCCTAAGAGATGTAGTCCAGTTAATACTCGTACCTCCACCAATACCCATTCCAGCTAGAAGCTGAACTTTGTATCCTCGAGTTTGTTGAATTGCATTTGTTTCATAGAAGTTGTGATAGCCAAAAGTTTCGTTATTTGTTTCACCATTTGGAAAATGACCTTTATCAAATATACCTACTTCATATTTTTGATTCAATAAATTAGCTGCAATGCCTCCACCTGCACCACTGCCAATTACTGCAACCTCAAGATTTTTTGGAATAGAGTTTTCTCTTTTTTTTATCTTTGAATTTTTATAAACTGGATAATCTAGATATTTATATACAGAACCTTCTCCACTGAGTGAACGAGCAGTGCTCAAGCCAAAAAGTGCAGTAATGCTAAAGCCAAGTTTTCTTAGTGTTTCTACATTAGAACTTTGTAATTTATTTATTAAATTAGATATGTTTTGATCTCTTATTATTAATGTTCTTACTTTGAAAGAAAATATAAAAAATAAAGCTTTTAACTGTATGATTTCAGACTTATCAGGATAATTACTTAATATAAAGAAAAAATACTCTTCTGAGTTTTCTATCTCACTTTCATTAAAGTTTGGATATAAACTTTTAAAAATTGTTTTAAAACTTTTACTTATTCTTCTGTTCATCCTGTAATTTTAGTAATTATTAAAGATAGAAGTCTAGATAATCATGGTCTTTTTATATTTTTGATTTGAAACAGAAAAGAGAATTCTTTTGTCAGATCTTTATAAATCTAACGAATCCTCTTTTCCTCAAAGTTTAGTAAACATCTACTTCACTTTGTAAAGGTATTGTAAGTGTTTTTGCTGTTTAAAAATGTTTAAAATATATTTTTTAATTACTCAAAGTTTAGATGCCTTTTAGTATCTTTAATATATGAGCGAAAAGCCATTAAGTTTTTCTACTACAAAAGTTAATAAAATAGCACAATGTCCTGGATCCGAATATAAGAAATTCAACACAACATATACCCCAAATTCCAACTTACAAAGGTGGAAAAGTATTAATGATGCGATTATAGACTGGTTAGTAAATCAGGCTCCAAATGAAGTTGCAATCAATCAAGCAGAAGAAAACAACTTCAAATATTTTGACAAGTTACAGCAAAAAATTTCTTCAGAATTATTTTCGCAGTTTAGAAATATATATCATAAAAATACTGCAGACCTGAATGCAGATTTTCCCAGCAGTAGTATTTCTAAGTTTATAAATGATGAGGAAGTTTTTATTAATGCTCACACACAATTTGAATTTGAAGATGAAGTCTCTACGGAATATGTAAAGTTAAAAACTGGTAAGAAGGGTGTTAGTGATTTAGACAAAGCAATAATTTTAAAAACACGTTTAGAAAATGAAACCTTTTATGTTGCAGATCTTTATAACAACGATTTACTTGAAATTAGCAGTATAGAAAATGCCGATGAGGTAATAGATGATAATTTTTTGTTGCTTGAAGGTTTTATCAATGAAAACATAAAGCTTATACCAGGGAATCATTGTACCCTTTGCGAGAGATCATCTTCATGCGGAGAATATCCCAGTATCAATGGAGAAGGAACTAAGAAAAGTTATAGAGGAATTGTTATTTCTAAAACTAACTTATTAAATAAAGATAATTGTGAGAGACAGTTCGCATGGAAAACACAATACGGCATTCCGAAAGAAGAAAAAGAGTCCGATCCATTCCCAATGAAAGTTGGAATTAGTTTTCATAAATTCTCTGGAATGATGCTTTTAAACAATCAAGATTCTCAAAAATCAGGAGAAATAGAAAGATTGAAAAATTTGCTTAAAGAAGAAGATGGAGAAGTTGCAATAGAAGTAATTAAGAAATATGAACAACTCTTAAATCAAATTAAGGATTTTAATAATCTTGAAATAACAGCAAGAGAAAGAGTTCTTGGTTTTACTGCAATAACGGATGCAATAGTTCAAAATAAAAGTCATAAAGTCTATGAGGGTAAAATTGCTGCAACATTTATGGGTTCTGCTGATTTAGTTGGCAGACTGGATGGAGCTCCTCTAGTTGTAGAACTAAAAACTGGGGCACAGCTTCCTCAACATTCAGCTGAAGCAGAGCTCTATGCATTAGGTGCATTTATTCAAACAAAGGAAAAAGAAGTAGTTGTCCTTCATATTTATGTAAGTGATAAAGAAGAAAAAATTGTTGAAAGGAGATTTACACACGACCAGATTGAAGCTTTAAAGGAAAAGTTTGATTCAATTGCTAAAACTATAGGCCAATGGGATCCGAGTGATGCCTTACAACCTGGATTTTCAGAAGGTGATTGGTGTAATTTTTGTGATTTTCAAAAAACTTGTCTTGAATTTAGATAACCCCATCTTTAGATGAAATCAATAATATAATCATCAATATGGATTTATCTAGAACCCAAGTTGAACTAGTTTCAAATGCTTATAAGAAAATAATAAATAACATTGAAATTCTTAGAGAGAGAAAAAGTGCTCCACTTACTCTCGCTGAGAAGTTACTCTTTGGTCACGCTAAGGACGTCACAACTATTTCTTTAAACAAAGGCGAAGATTTTGGAGATTTCCTTCCTGACAGGGTAGCTATGCAAGATGCGACAGCACAAATGGCTATTCTTCAATTCATGCAAGCGGAACTACCTAAAACAGCTGTTCCTACAACAGTGCATTGCGACCACCTAATCCAAGCCTATGAAGGTGCTAATAATGACCTTCAGGTGGCCAATAAAACCCATAAAGAAGTTTTTGATTTTTTGAGGTCTTCATCTGAAAAATATGGCATCGGTTTCTGGGGACCAGGAGCTGGAATTATTCACCAAGTTGTCTTGGAGCAATATGCCTTTCCAGGTGGAATGATGATTGGTACTGACAGTCACACTCCAAATGCAGGTGGAATAGGAATGATAGCTATAGGTGTCGGTGGAGCTGATGCTGTTGATGTTATGGCGGGCATGCCATTTAATACAAAAATACCAAAGTTAATTGGTATAAAACTTACAGGCTCAATAAGTGGATGGACCGCTCCAAAAGACATAATTTTAAAAGTTGCCGAAATATTAACTGTAAAAGGGGGGACAAATGCAATTGTCGAATATTTTGGAGAAGGAACAAAAACTATATCCACTACTGGTAAAGCAACAATTACAAACATGGGAGCTGAGATTGGAGCAACATGTTCAGTATTCCCTTTTGATGAAAAAGGTAAAGACTACTTAATCGCTACAGATAGAGAAGATTTAGCTAACTTAGCTGCAGAGAATATGGATATTCTTACTGCTGATGAGGAAGTATTGGAGTCTCCAGAAAAATATTTTGATCAAGTTATAGAGATTAATCTTGATTCATTAGAGCCACATATAGTAGGTCCTCACACACCAGATTTAGCAAGACCGGTCTCAAAGTTAAAAGAGGATGCACTCAAGAATGAATATCCAATAGCTATATCCAGTGCATTAATCGGTTCGTGTACAAATTCATCTTATGAAGATATTGGAAGAGCAGCATTTATTGCACGTGAAGCTGCAAAAAAAGGACTTAAATCAAAAGTTCCTTTGATGGTCACTCCTGGCTCAGAACAAACTAGAGCAACAATTGAAAGAGATGGTTATTTAAAAGATTTGGAAGCAATTGGTGCGACAGTACTTGCAAATGCTTGTGGACCTTGTATCGGACAGTGGAAAAGAGATGATATCAAAGAAGGAGAGAGCAACTCAATTGTATCTTCTTACAATAGGAACTTTCCAGCTCGTAATGATGGCAATGCAGAAACTTTATCTTTCATTGGATCACCTGAAAGTGTTATTGGACTTGCCTTAGGAGGATCTCTTGATTTCGACTTTTTATCTGAAACTCTTACCAACGAGAATGGGGAGGAAGTAAAGTTAACCCCTCCTGTTGCAGATGAACTTCCTTCAGAGGGGTTTGAACAAACTCTTGAGGGATTTATTCAACCTTCTGAATCTACTGAGGGTATTGAAGTAATTATTGATCCCAACTCATCTAGGCTGCAAGTATTAGAGCCATTTGAAGAATTTAATAAAAATAACTACGACTCTTTAACTGTGTTAATGAAAGCAAATGGAAAATGCACAACAGATCATATTTCTCCAGCTGGTAAGTGGCTGCAGTTTAGAGGCCACCTAGAAAATATATCTCAAAATTTATTTATTGGTGTCAATAATTCCTATACAACAGATTCAGGAATGGGAAATAATCTATTAACCAATGAAATTATGTCTCTACCAGATCTTGCAAAAAGTTATCATGAAAACTCTATCAACTGGATAGCAATTGGAGATGAAAACTATGGTGAAGGTTCTTCTCGAGAACATGCTGCTATGGAACCTAGGTTTCGAGGTTGCAAAGTAGTCCTTGTAAAAAGCTTTGCAAGAATTCATGAAGCAAATTTGAAAAAACAGGGCATACTGCCTTTAACATTCGACAATAAAGATGATTATGAATTAATTGAACAGGATGATAAGTTAACAATTGAAGATCCTTCTAACATAGAGCCTGAAAAGCAGGTGATTGTCAATATTGAAAAATCTGATGGTAAAATTTTAGCTATTGCAACCAACCACTCACTATCCGATGAACAGATAACATGGTTCAAAGCTGGATCGGCCTTAAATTATATAAAATCTAGTTAATGGAAAAAATTTCAAGTACTTTAGCATCTCTCAGAAAAGAATATGGAAATAAAGAGCTCGATGTTAATGAACTTTCCGAAAATCCGATTAATCAATTCAAAAAATGGTTAGATGAAGCTATAAAAATTGAAGCAAATGAGCCGAATGCAATGGCAATTTCTACAGTAACAGATGAGAATAAGCCACGATCTAGATATGTTTTATTCAAAGATCTTGTAGAGGAGGAAATAATCTTCCATAGCCATTACGAGAGTCCTAAAGCGAAAGAAATCTTTAATAATCCTAATGTTTCGGGTGTATTTTATTGGCCAGAGATTCATAGACAGATTAGATTTGAAGGTGTTTGTAAAAAAGCTTCACCAGAAGTATCTGATGATTATTTCAACTCAAGGCCTAGAGGTGGTCAACTGAGTGCTATTGTTTCAAATCAAAGCCAAAAAATACAGGGGAGAGATGAGATTGAAGAAAAGATAGCTGAATTAGAAATTAAATATAAAAATAAAGAAATCAAAAGACCAGATAATTGGGGTGGGTTTAGTATAAAAATAGTTTATTGGGAATTTTGGCAGGGAAGAGATAACAGGACCCACGATAGATTCTCTTATTCTTTATTAGATAATGAATGGAAAATAGAAAGGCTTTCACCGTAACATGAGGGAAATAAAAATAACAAAAGATTTTATCAATTCTAAAAATACATCTGTACTTTACGAGTCTGGCAATACAAAAGTTTTGATAACTGTATCAATTTCGGATAGGTTACCAAGATGGCTTGAGAATGGAGATTCTGGATGGGTAACTGCTGAGTACAGTATGCTCCCTGGTTCATCGGGCAGCAGGGTTCCTAGAAAATCTTATGAAGGTGGAAGATCTAAGGAAATCTCTAGATTGATTGGAAGGTCATTAAGAGCAGTTTGTAATTTGAAACTATTAAATGGATATTCAGTAACAGTGGATTGTGATGTCTTAGAGGCTGATGGTGGAACGAGAACAGCTTCAATTAACGGTTCATGGATAGCATTAAACGAGTCATTTAATAAATTAGTTGAAAATGGAAAAATGAATCAAAATCCTTTGATGAACCATGTTGCAGCTTTATCCGTGGGAATTGTTGAAGGTGAGTACATAGTTGATCTTGATTATAAAAATGATTCGAATGCGCAAGTAGATTTAAATATTGTATTAAATGATAATTTTGAGATTCTAGAAATTCAAGGAACTGCTGAGAAGAAACCATTCTCCAAAGAAGATCTTGATAAGTTATTTGAAATAACAAAACCAGAAATAGAAAAAATAATAACTCTTCAAAAAGACTAATGAATATACTTCTTGCAACTAAAAATATCAACAAGCATAGAGAAATTTCTAAAATATTAAATGATACTGGTAACTTCCATCAAGCTATCTACAAAGAAGATTTATTAGATGTTGTGGAGGATAAAAATACAATTTTAGAAAATGCTCAAAAAAAAGCACATGAAATTTATGATCATTATCAGGTTCCTGTAATTTCTGATGATTCTGGTTTATTTGTAAATTCACTCGATGGGATGCCTGGCCTTCATTCAAAAAGGTATGCAGGAGAGAATGCAACCGATCTTCAAAATATTGACAAGCTGTTGGCAAACCTCATCGAAGAAGAGGATAGAAGTGCATACTTTCAAACAGTCTTATATTTCTACGATGGTGTAACTGAAATTTCTACAGATGGAATTCTTGAAGGTATGATTACTAAAAAACCTAGAGGTACAAATGGATTTGGTTATGATTCTATATTTGAAAATAAGGGTAAAACCCTTGCTGAATTATCTTCAGAGGAGAAAAATAGTATTAGTCACCGCAAGATTGCTACAAATAAAATGATTGGAATTCTAAATGAAAAAATCTAAGAATCTTCTCATAGTATTTTTATTTTTATTCTTCTCAGCATGTGAAGCAACTTGGACAATGGAAATAGAACTTAATGATGATAATTCTGGAGATTACAGAATAGCTATTCTTCTTGACCAAGAAGCACAGCTATACGCAGTAGAGACAGGCCAAACTTCTATTGGTGGTTTAAATGCCATACTTACAGCTATGCCAGATGGTTTTGGCTCAACTATTTACGAGGATAATGATAAATTGGGTATCTTAATCAGAAATAATTTTCAAAATATTGAAGAGTTCGAGAATCAATTAGAAATTCTTCGTGAAAATGAGAATACTGAACTGTTGCTACTCCCTTTATCTAATATTTCAATATCTTCTGATGGAAATAAAAGAAGTATCTCAGGTTCTTTTGCAAAAATACTCAATGGTGCAGATGAAGAGATAGAAGGAATAGAAAATATTTATTCTGGTAGCTTAAGCATTCAGCTCCCGGGAAGAGTAACAGAACCAAAAATTGAAAATATTGTAGATAATAAAATAATATTTCAACACTCAGGTTTACTTGAGCAAACCTTCCTGATGTCATCAAACACACAAGAGTTAACACAAGTTTATGTTGTTGGTTTATTATTTTCCCTCTTACTACTTGGCTATATAATTGCTAGACAACGGAATAGAAATAAGTAATATTGTTACATGATGAATATCATAATTATTAATTAAGGACAACGAACGTATCGTTGTTACCCTTGCATGGCAGGGGTTTTTTTTTAGATATGAAAATAGATATATTTGATACAACTTTGAGAGATGGCTTTCAGCAGGAAGGGATATCACCTTCTGTGAAGGACAAGCTTGCTATTGCAGAATTACTTGATGAACTAGGTGTAGCCTTTATAGAGGGTGGCTGGCCGGGTGCTTCACCCAAAGAAGAAGAATTTTTTGATAGGGCTAAAACTGAACTTAAACTTAAAAATGCAAAACTAGTAAGTTTTGGATCTACAAGAAAACTAAATTCAAAAGTTGATGAAGATCCACAAGTCCAGGCGCTCATTGACTCTGGAACAGAGTATGTCTGTATTGTAGGAAAATCATCAAATTTACATATTACAAAAGCAATTCAAACTGATGTTAAAACTGCTATAGAAATGGCTGTTGACACAATTGAACATCTTAGTTCCAAAGGCAAAAAAGTCTTTTTTGATGCTGAGCATTTTTTTGATGGATATAAAGAGGACTCCAAAACAAGTCTTGAAATAATGGATGCAGTTATGGCTGCTGGTGTAGATTGTTTCATATTTTGTGATACAAATGGAGGAACATTACCGTCAGAAGTCACTGCAATATTAACCGAAATATTGCCAAGGTATGAAGGCCAAAAGTTTGGTGTACATTTTCAAAATGATAATGGATGTGCAGTTACAAATTCCATGGCAGCAGTCAATTTGGGAGTGAACCATGTTCAAGGGACCATGAACGGCTATGGAGAGAGAACTGGAAATGCGGATCTTTGTACTCTTGTACCAAACTTATCTTTAAAAATGGGTCATGAAACAATAAATTTAGAATCTTTAAAAAAGCTAACACCTATAGCAAATCACATTGCTGAACTAGTCAATATCACTATCGATTCTAGACAGCCATATGTTGGTTCAGCTGCTTTTACTCACAAAGCTGGATTACATGCTTCCGGTATGGCTAAAGACAGCTCACTATACGAACACATTGACTCTTCTGCTGTAGGGAACTATACACGAACTACGGTCTCAGAACTAGCTGGTAGGGCAAGTGTAATTACTAAAGCAAATGAGTTTGGTTTAGAGTTTTCAAATGATGATGCGAAAGAATTAATTAATCATGTGCAGAATTTAGAACATGCAGGATATCAATTTGAGGCTGCAGATGCATCTTTATTTTTACTTATGAATAAAGTAAAAAATGTAGTTCCAGAGTTTTTTAGTTTTGAGAGTTTTCGTGTATTTTCAGAAAGGCGCAATTCGGAAAATGTTATCTCAGAAGCTGTAACAAAATTAATTGTCAATGAGAATAGATACGTCACAACTGGTGAGGGGGTCGGCCCTGTAGACGCTCTAAGTAAGGCCCTTGTAGCAGCATTAGAGGCTGATTACCCAAATGTTACAACCATCAAATTAGTTGATTACAAAGTAAGAATTATTGATTCTTCTGATGGTACCGAAGCAAAAACAAGGGTCTTAATTGAATTTACAGATACAACTAAAAACTGGAGCACTATAGGTGTCCATGAAAATATTATCAATGCCTCATGGAATGCGCTTTGTGATGGATTTAATTATTATTTTATGACAAGCTAATTAGATATTTTCTAATTTTTTTATTTATACTTATAAAAAAGGAGTATTCCTATGAATGAAAAAATAGAAAACCTATTAGAAGAAAATAGAAAATTTAGCCCATCTGAAAATCTTGTTAACAATGCAAATGCAACAAGTGATTGGTTTACAGAAGCAAATGAAGACCGTATAGAGTTTTGGAAAAAACAAGCCCTTGAACGTATTACGTGGTACAAAGAACCAACAGAAGTTTTAGATGATTCAAATGCACCTTTTTACAAATGGTTCAAAGATGGAGAGCTGAACCTTTCGTATAACTGTTTGGACAGACATCTTGAAACTGATGCTGACAGAGTAGCATTTTACTGGGAAGGGGAGCCCGGAGATACTCAGGAAATTACTTATCAAGATCTGTATGAAAGAGTTTGTAGGCTTTCAAACGCACTAAAAAAATTAAATGTTGGAAAGGGTGATAGGGTAGCAATCTACCTCGGCATGACTCCTGAAATAGTTGTATCAATGCTAGCTTGTGCAAGAATAGGAGCGGTCCATTCAGTTGTTTTCGGAGGCTTTTCGTCAGAAGCTTTAGCTGATAGAATTAACGACGCACAAGCTAAATTAGTCATTACTGCTGATGGTGCCTGGAGAAGGGGAGATATAGTGCCTCTAAAAGAAAATGTTGACGGATCTCTTTCATTGACTGAATACATAGAAAATGTAATTGTAGTTAAAAGAACCAATCAAGAAATCTCAATGGTTGAAGGTAGAGATCACTGGTACGAAGACATTACAAAAAATGAATCTTCAGAATGTGAACCTGAAGTAATGAATGCTGAAGATATGCTTTACATTCTTTACACATCCGGTACTACAGCGAAACCGAAAGGAATAGTTCACACCCAGGCAGGATATCTAACTGGAGTTACAACGACTCACCATGAAGTTTTTGACATCAAAGATGACGATATTTATTGGTGTGCTGCTGATTGTGGTTGGGTTACTGGCCATAGTTATATTGTTTATGGACCTCTTGCAAATAAAACTACAAGTGTGATGTACGAGGGAGCTCCTAATGCTCCAGATGAGAAAAGACTATGGAATATAATTGAAAAGTATAAGGTAAATATTTTCTACACAGCACCAACCGCTATTAGGGCATTTATGAAATGGGGAGTAGAACATCCGCAAGCTCATGACCTATCATCACTGAGACTTTTAGGTACAGTTGGTGAGCCAATTAATCCTGAGGCATGGATGTGGTATCACCAAAATATAGGTAACGAGCAATGCGCAATTGTTGATACCTGGTGGCAAACGGAAACGGGTTCCATTATGATTTCACCATTACCAGGAATAACCGATACTAAGCCTGGGTCTGCATGTGGACCTCTTCCAGGAATAGAGTCTGCCATCATAGACGAAAAAGGAAACGAAGTTGGTAAAGGAGAAGGTGGTTATTTGGCTATTAAAACACCATGGCCATCAATGTTAAGAACAGTGTATGGGGATGATCAGAGATATATTGATACTTATTGGTCACAACATAAAGGTCTATATTTTGCTGGCGATGGAGCGAAATATGATGATGAAGGCTATGTATGGCTTTTAGGCAGAGTAGACGACGTTATGAATATTTCAGGACATAGAATTTCAACAGCTGAGGTTGAAAGTGCTTTAGTCTCACATGAAGCAGTAGCTGAGGCTGCTGTAATTGGAAGATCTGATGAGATATCAGGCGAAGCGATTGCAGCATTTGTTTCTTTAATAGGAACTGATCAAGGTGATGAAAATTTAATCTCGGAATTAAGGCAACATGTAAGTGATAAAATTGGACCGATAGCTAAACCAAAAAGTATCGTGATAACCGCAGACTTACCAAAAACTCGAAGTGGTAAAATTATGCGTAGGCTTCTCAAAGATATTTCAGAGGAGAGAAAACTAGGCGATGTTACTACATTGGCTAATGCTGACATAGTCTCTGAGCTACAATCGAGAGCGATAGATTCCGACGATGAGTGAAAGAACATTTAGCTGGAATTTACCCCAAGATGCTGTTCAAAAATTAATAAGTCTCGACCGTTTCCAAAGAATGGAATTTTTTAGAGACCTACCTATGGAAAATGTTCCGATAGGTGCGTTAATGGGTTTTTCTGAGATAGATATTGATGATAAAGGGCAAGTAACCTTTACTATTACACCTCAAGAATTTCATTACAACCCTCTAGGCACAGTACACGGAGGACTAGCTGCTACTTTATTAGATTCTTGCAATAGTATTTCAGCAAACTGTCAGGTTGATAAAGGATTTCTAACAATGACAACGGATATCAGAGTAAATTATTTAAGACCAATGACTATAAAAACCGGTGAAGTAACTGCTACTGCGATTATCGAAAAAGTAGGTAGAAAAGTTATTTTTGTTAAGGGGTCACTTGCTGACAAAGATGGAAAAGTATATGCCACAGCTAGTTCTACCGAACTTGTGGTTGAAGCTTAATTCAACTTAAAAATCTGTGCGGATGAGAGGACTCGAACCTCCACGAGCAAAGCTCACTGGATCCTAAATCCAGCGCGTCTACCAGTTCCGCCACATCCGCTAAAATGTCGCGTGGGTCGCCGGGGACTTGAACCCCGAACCTGCGGATTAAGAGTCCGATGCTCTGCCAGTTGAGCTAGCGACCCTTTTATACAGATTAACCGAAGTAAGATTACTTAACTATTATTTTTTAATTAATTGTTTCCATAAAACCAGTATCATGGAACAATAATTAGACGTACGGGCTGTGGCTCAGCTTGGCTAGAGCGCCTGCTTTGGGAGCAGGAGGTCGTGAGTTCGAATCTCACCAGCCCGACGAATCGCATTATTGCGGGTGTAGCTTAATGGCAAAGCTCCAGCCTTCCAAGCTGGCTATGAGGGTTCGATCCCCTTCACCCGCTCGAGGCTCTCGTAGCTCAAATGGATAGAGCAACAGACTTCTAATCTGTAGGTTATAGGTTCGAGTCCTATCGAGAGCGCGCGTGGTGGTCGTAGCTCAGTTGGTTAGAGCACCTGGTTGTGGTCCAGGATGTCGCGGGTTCGAATCCCGTCGATCACCCCAATTTTATTAATTAAGGAGAAAATTGAAATATAAGATTAAAAAAGAATCAGAATTCGAAAAGAATCTTGAAATCAAGGTCGAACTTGAAGACCTAGATGATCATAGAGATGAAGCCATAAAAAAAATTGGTAAACAAATTAAAGTGGACGGGTTCAGGACTGGAAAAATTCCTGCCAATATTGTAAAAAGGGAAGTTGGAGAAGATTATATAAATGAAGAAGCCATAGAACTATTTTTACCACAAACATTATTTTCTATTCTCAATGATGAAGAAATATCACCAGCAAC
Source organism: uncultured Candidatus Actinomarinales bacterium (assembly GCA_943840565.1). GTDB lineage: Bacteria > Actinomycetota > Acidimicrobiia > Actinomarinales > Actinomarinaceae > Actinomarina. The sequence goes on from CALSUY010000001.1 coordinate 168,481, forward strand.
TAGACCCGCTATTAAAGAAATTAAAAAAGAAAAAAGTCATTTTGATGTAAATGTTTTGATTACTCTCTGGCCAACGCTTTCGAAATTACCAAAACTTAGTCAAACAGTAGAGGTTGATTCAATTACACCTACAGATGACGAAATCGCAGATCAGATAGAGAGAATAAAATCACAATTTGCAGAGGTTTCTAAAGTTGAAAGGCCACTCAATTCTGGAGACTTTGCGATGATGAACTTATCAGCAACAAAAAATGGTGTTGAAGTAAAAGATTTTACATATAATGACTACCTTTATGAAGTCGGAACTGGTGCTCTTACTCCATCTTTAGACTCCAAACTCGAAGGAGTTGCACCTGGGGCTATTATAAAATTTAATGATTCTATCCCACAACTAAATGAAGAGAATGTTGAGGTGACTGTTTTATTAAAGGAAGTTAGAGAAAAGATACTACCTGAATTAACCGATGAATGGGTTTCTGATACTACTGAGTTCGAGAATGTTGATTCTCTAAAAAAAGAACTGGTAGTAAATATTGAGAATGTTAAAAAACAACAGATAGCATCTCAGTATCAAGGTCAACTTACAAATAAGCTAATTGAAGAGGTAGACATGAAACTTCCTGAACAATTAGTAATTGCAGAAATGGATAGTATTCTACAAAATTTTCTAAATGAATTAAAGCAAAGCAATATTCAATTAGAAGATTATTTTAAAATAACTGGATTAACTGAAGAAACACTCAGAGATGACCTCAATAAACAAGCTTCAAGAAATTTAACAATGGTACTAATACTTGATAAAGTTATCGCAGATTTAGACATGAAGCTTGATGAGAAGGATATCGCATTGGTTGACGAACACATGGTTACCCACAAAGATGATGCGGAAGATTCTGATCAAAGTAGCCACAGGATGAATTTAGAAGCTGAATCTCTTCGTAACAAAGCGATGCTTCACATATTACAACAAGGTATCTCAGTTGATAAGGACGGCGAAAAAGTATACCTACAGGATGTATACAATAGGGATACAGATTTAGGAGAGGAAGAATAAAATGGAAAAAATACCTTCAAATTATGTAATACCTACAGTTATTGAAAATACCAGTAGGGGAGAAAGAGCTTTTGATATATATTCAAGGCTATTGAAAGATAGAATTATTTTTCTTGGTACGCCGATCGATGACGGTGTAGCTAACTCAATCATGGCTCAGTTATTACATCTAGAATCAGAAGATCCTGAAAAAGATATCTTTATGTATATCAACTCACCAGGTGGCTCTATTACTTCATTGTTTACAATTTTTGACACAATGAACTATATCAGACCAGATATTTCAACAGTCTGTATGGGGCTTGCAGCCTCGGCTGCATCAGTAATTTTAGCTGGTGGAACTAAAGGTAAAAGATATAGTCTTCCAAATGCAAGGATTATGCTCCATCAACCATCTGGAGGTATGGAAGGAACTGTAGCTGATATGGAGAGGAATTTTGACTTAATTGTCTCAATGAGAACTCAACTAAACCAATTATTGGCAGATTTTACCAATCAGGATGTAGAGAAAGTTACTGCTGATACTGATAGGGATTTTTGGATGACTGCACAAGAAGCTTTAGAATACGGTATAGTAGATGAAGTACTAACTCAAAGGGAGTTAGTCGACAAAAAATAAAATAACAGGGTAGTAAATATGGCTAATAAAGAATCGTCATCCGAACCTCTAAAATGTAGTTTCTGTGGAAAATCTCAGAAACAAGTAATTAAATTAATTGCTGGTCCAGGTGTTTACATTTGTGATGAATGTATTGAGCTTTGTACTGAAATCATTGAAGAAGAGAAAATTGACTCAATTGAAAACACCGACGAAGTAAATCTTCCATTACCTAAAGAAATTAATCATTCTTTAAATGAATTTGTTATAGGTCAAAACGATGCAAAGAAAACGCTTGCGGTTGCTGTTTATAATCATTACAAAAGAATTTATAAAGACGACACAATTAAAGATGATCTCGAAATACAAAAATCTAACGTTTTAATTTTAGGACCAACAGGAAGCGGTAAAACTCTATTGGCGCAAACGCTTGCAAAGATATTAAATGTACCATTCGCTATAGCAGATGCTACTACGCTTACTGAAGCGGGTTATGTTGGTGAAGATGTTGAAAACATATTACTTTCACTAATAAATGCTGCAGATTTCGATATCCAAAAAGCAGAAAAAGGCATAATTTACATTGATGAAATAGACAAGATTACCAGAAAATCTGATAATCCTTCAATAACACGAGATGTGTCCGGTGAAGGAGTCCAGCAAGCACTGTTAAAAATATTAGAAGGTACTGTAGCCCAGGTTCCACCCCAAGGTGGTAGAAAACATCCTCAACAAGAGTATCTCCAAATAGATACGACCAACATCTTATTTATTGTTGGTGGTGCATTTGATGGGCTTGAAGAAATTATAACTAAGAGATTAGGCGAGAATTCAATTGGCTTCTCAGCTTCCTTAGATGGCACTAGCAAAATAAATCAAAATGAAATATTTCAAAATGTTGAGACTAAAGATTTAATAAAGTTTGGTTTAATTCCAGAGTTTATTGGAAGACTTCCTATTGTCACGAATGTAAATGAATTGGAAAAAGAGTCACTTATTAAAATTTTGACAGAGCCAAAGAATGCAATTACTAAACAATTTAAAAAAATGTTTGCGTTAGATGATATTGATTTAATATTTACAGATGACTCACTTGATGCTCTTGCTGACTTAGCACTGGAAAGAAATACAGGAGCAAGAGGTTTAAGGTCAATACTCGAAAAAATACTATTAAATGAAATGTATGAATCTCCATCAAGAAAAGATATAGATCAGATTATCTTAGATAAAGAAAATGTTCTTGATGGTATCCAGCCCAAGCTAGTTTTAAATCCAAACAAAGATTCTAAAAATTCAAAACCTGCATAGTTACATGCGAGATGAACAATACGAGCCACTAAAAATAGAAAAAAAATGGCAACAAGTCTGGGAAGACCAAAATAAATTTAAGCCTAAACCTTCAGATAAGCAATTTTCTATAGTTATCCCTCCACCAAACGTAACGGGATCTCTACATATGGGGCATGCCTTGGAGCACTCTATTATTGACGTTCTAGTTAGATATAAAAGGCTAAATGGGTTTGAAGCATTATGGGTTCCCGGAACAGATCATGCTGGAATTATTACCCAATTACTTGTCGAAAAAGAACTATCTTCTCAAGGCACAAGTAAAGAGTTACTTGGCAGAGACAAATTTATTGATGAAGTATGGAAGTGGAAAGAGACATCTGGTGAGAATATTTCAAATCAAATGAAAACACTTGGTATGAGCTGTGATTGGAGTATGGAAAGATTTACTATGGATGAAGGTCTTTCCGATGCTGTTCAGCAGGTATTCGTTGATTTGTACGAAAAAGATCTGATATACAAAGGAACTCGGATGGTTAACTGGGACACAACACTCATGTCTGCAGTCTCTGATCTGGAAGTAAACATGACTTCTAAGCAGGGAAAACTATGGAATCTCAGATACAAAGTAGGAGATGAGCATTTAGTAATCGCAACAACACGTCCCGAAACATTATTAGGAGATTCAGCAATTGCTGTTAATCCTAATGATGAACGGTATAAAAAATTAATCGGCAAAAAAGCAATCATCCCTTTAGTTAATAGAGAAGTTCCAATAATTGCAGATGAATATGTTGATATCGAATTTGGATCAGGCTGTGTAAAAATTACACCAGCACATGATTTTAATGATTACGAGATTGGCATTAAGCATTCACTAGAATTAATTAGTTGTATGAATCTTGATGGTTCAATTTCTAATGACGAGTTTATCCCCAAAAATCTAAGGGGGCTTGATAGGTTCGAAGCAAGAAAAATAATTATTCAAGAATTACAAAAGCTTGATCAAGTTGAAAAGATCGATGATTATACAAATCAAATACCAATAGGAGATAGGTCAAAAAGCATACTTGAACCCATGATTACAGAACAATGGTTTGTTAAAACTAAAGATATTGCTAAGGATGCAATTAAAGCTGTTGAGACCGATGAAATTAAGTTTATCCCAAAAAACTGGGAAAAGACTTATTTTGAATGGATGTACAACATTCAAGACTGGTGTATATCAAGACAAATATGGTGGGGACATAGAATTCCAGCTTGGTATGACGATAATGGCAACATATATGTGGGTTTATCAGAAGAAGATGTGAGAAGTAAAAATAATCTATCGAACGAGATAGCTCTTATTCAAGATGAAGATGTCCTCGATACATGGTTCTCGTCAGCATTGTGGCCATTTTCAACCCTTGGTTGGCCAGAGGATACTGATAAATTAAAACAATATTACCCAACTTCATTACTAGTTACAGGATTTGATATTATATTTTTTTGGGTAGCCAGGATGATAATGATGGGTTTACATGTTCAGAAAGAGGTACCTTTTCAAGATATATTAATTCATGGTTTAGTAAGAGATTCAAAAGGTCGTAAAATGTCCAAAAGTTTAGGTAATACAATTGACCCTCTAGAGTTATCTGTAAATCATGGGGCGGATGCACTAAGGTTTTCTTTAATAGAAAAGGCATCACCAGGTCAAGATGTCCCATTCGATGAAGAGTGGACCGTAGCAGCCAAAAAATTTGGTAACAAGATTTGGAATGCTGCAAAATTTGTACATCTTTACACAGACGACTCTGATGATCTAAAAAATGATGAGATTATAAGTAAGGAAAATATATGGATACTCACAAGATTTAACCAAGTATTAAATGAATTCGAACTCTTATTCAATGACTATAAAGTATCTGATGCCTATAAAGTATTTTATAATTTTCTATGGTCAGATCTGTTTGATTGGTATTTTGAATTATCTAAAAATCTTATTACAAACAATATTAATAAAGAAGAAACTAGCTATGTCCTGAGATCTGTATTTTTAAAATCATTAAAGATTTTAAATCCAGCAATGCCGCACATCACAGAGGAAATATGGAGTTCATTTGATGAAACTTTACTAATTGACAATGTATGGCCTGATAAATATAAAATCAATCAAAATGATACACAAGAAGTAGAAGCACTGAAAAATATAATTAGTCAGATACGAAACTTTAAAGTTACGTATGGACTTAAAAATTCACAATCCATTGAACTACATAGTTCAACGAATTTTGAAGACTGGTTCATAATGCAGCTAGAGGTACTAACAAAGTGTACCGTTCAGAAAGATAGTGATATCTTTTCTAAAGAGAAGAATTTAGTAGTTTTTCAGCATCAGAACTTTAAGTTTGGACTAGTTCCTGGAGAGTATATTGATATTGAAGTCGAAAAGAAAAAATTGAACAAAAAATTAGCTGAACTCAGTAAAACTCTAGATGTCTCAAAATCGCGTTTAGATAATAAAAAGTTTGTAGAAAATGCAAAACCTGAATTGATTCAACAAGAAAAGAAAAACCTCGCTAATGTTACATTAGAAATTGACACTATTAATGAAACTTTAAATACTCTTAATGGATAACCTTCATTACCTATTACAAAAAGCGTCATCTAACTCAAACAAGAACTTAGAAATATTATCAAACTTTTTTTCCCAAGAAGAGAAACAACTATTAAGCCAGAGATCAGTTTCAATAGTTGGTACAAATGGTAAGACTTCAACGGCTACTGTTCTAAATGAATTGTTATCTAGAAATGGCTTAAGTACGCTACTTTTTACATCCCCTCACTTAGTCAATGTGAATGAAAGGATTCAAATTAAAAAAGAAATTATAAAAGATATTGATCTTGATAGGGGAATGAAGAAGGTAAGAGTATTTGAAGATACAAATAAAATTACTCTTGGATATTTTGAGTCGATTTTTTTGATTGCTGCAACTTATTTTTTAAACAATAATTTAGATATCTTTATTGTTGAGGCTGGTATTGGAGGACGGCTAGATACAACTTCAATATTAAATAGCCAGATAGTGTGTTTAACCAATATTGGTTTAGATCATACTGAACTGCTAGGTACGACTATAGAAGAAATTTTACATGAAAAAATATTGGTATCAAGAAATGTAAAAAAATTCATAAACGGAAGCATAGAAATACATACAAAGTATGAACATCTCATCAAAGATTCTCTAAAAGTAAAAAATGAAGACTATTATTTAGGTTTTATAGCTGATGAATATGCTAATTCATCAAGTATTGTTAAAACAAATTATTTGGAATCTAATCAAAGTAATGCAATTAAAGTATCGAAAGTTATTCTTAGTAATCTAAATAAAACTGATAATTTTGACAATGATCCGTTTTATCTTAAAAATATTAACAAAATGAAAACAGAAGGTAGGTTTCAGATAATCCAAAATCTCCCTAGTCTAAAAATTATCGATGGCGCGCACAATCCTTCAGGAATTAAGGCTTTTTTTGATCTACTTGAATATTCCTACAACATAGATGATGTTAAAAATTTTGATTGTTATGTCGGCTTCAATAAAAATAAGGATTATAGGGAAATGCTAAAAACAATATGGTTAAAGAATTATCTGAATATTAAGGTTCTCGAAGATGGTAGTTTTTTTAAACAACAAAAAACTTATACGTTGGAAAATTTTTTTATAGCTAATAATAAAGATATCCAAAAAAGTACATTAAAAGAATTTCATTTGTCTAACAAGCCATCTATTTTGTTAGGTAGTTTATATTTAATTGGAGAATATATAAAGGAATACAAATGAAAACATTTTTTATGATTAAACCCGACGGAGTTAAAAGAAACATAATTGGCGATGTTGTCAATAGAGTAGAAAAAGAAGACTTTGTAATTACAAAGATGAAAATGATGCAAATTTCTACTGAACTAGCAGAAATGCACTATGCAGAGCACTCAGAAAAACCCTTTTTTGGTGATTTGGTCACTTTTATAACCAGCGGTCCAGTTGTTGCAATGCAAGTTGAGGGAGATAATGCTGTTCTTGCTGTTAGAGAACTCATGGGAGCAACAAACCCCGCAGATGCTGAACCTGGAACAATTAGAGGAGATTTGGCATCTAAGCTTGAGGAAAATGTAGTCCACGGCTCTGACTCTGAAGAGAGTGCTACAAGAGAATTGGGACTATTTTTTAACTAAAAAAATTCTATTTCACTTGAATATTTAGTCTATTATTCTGAATATACATGGCAGGATTAAATCTTAGAAGAACTTTATTTGGCGGTAATGATATTGCAATAGATCTTGGAACCGCAAATACCCTTATTTATGTAAAAGGTGTAGGCGTAGTGGTTGATGAACCTACAATACTTGCCATAAACAAAGGTGATGGAAGTATTTTAGCTGTTGGAAATGAAGCCAAAAAGCTTATTGGACGCGTTCCAGACTCAATTGAACTAGTAAAACCCCTGCGAGATGGAGTAATCTCAGAGATTGAAATGGCTGAGGAACTAGTCAAAACCTTGTTAACTAGGGCAATAGGTAGAGCTTATTCAAAACCAAGAATAGTCATATGCGTTCCAAATGGTGTAACTAGTGTTGAGCAAAGGTCAATTGAAACAGCAGCTCATGCCACAGGTGCATCTGAAGTCTTTACTATAGAAGAGCCAATGGCAGCCTCAATAGGTGCAGGCTTACAAGTTTTTGAACCAGTCGGAAATATGGTTATTGATATTGGTGGTGGTACAACTGAAATTGCAGTGATCTCCATGGGTGATGTTGTAAATGCTAACTCTGTTCGTATAGGCGGAGAGGATATGACAGAGAGACTAATTGAATATCTTAGAAGTGAACATGCAATGTTAATTGATGAGGGAATTGCAGAGTCCCTTAAACATGCTGTTGGATCTGCTTTTCAATTCGACAAGGAACCACAGGTTACAGTGACAGGTAGAGATATAGTGAAAGGTGTACCAAAACAGGTATTGCTAGAGGCCTCAGATGTACGAGATGCTTTGGCCCCAATAGTAAATGAAATTATTGAGGCTATAAGAATTTCACTATCTAAAACACCCCCAGCTCTAGTTTCTGATATTGATAAAGATGGTGCCTGGCTCACAGGTGGCGGGTCAATTCTAAAACAGCTTGATAGAAAAATTGCAGAAGAGCTAGGTATTCCAATAAATATGACAGATGACCCACTAAGCACAGTCGTAGTAGGTTCAGGCATTTGCCTCGAAAGGTTTGAAGATTTTAGGACAGTATTGAAGTCATCACCAAAACCAAATTAAACCATGATTAATAACAACAGTCCTAAAAGACGAGTATATGTTTTTTACATTTTGGGTATTCTTTTATCTGCAACAGTACTTACAGTTGATATTTTTTCTGACAAAAGTGTATCAACCTACTTAAGTAATAAATTGAGTGTATTGTCACCTACACCACTAGTAAGTTCAAATTTCCGTTTTCCTGAAATCGAAATATTTAAAAGTAAGAGTAATTTAATAAATGAAAATATTAGATTAAAAAATGAAGTCATTGAATTACGTAAACTCAAAGTTGAAAACGAAAAACTTAAGATTGAGAATGAGGCAAATAAATTTGTTGTTAAAGAGGTTGATTCTTCAATTTATGATATTTTTGAATCTTCGATTATATTTAAAACTCTCACAAACCAATACATTATCTCAGGTGGAGAAAACCTTAACCTTAGTGAAAAAGATTTAGTTATAAACGATAATTCTTACGTAGTTGGTGTCATTTCAGAAGTTAGACAAGATAGATCTATTGTTTCCACAATTCTTAATCCTTCTTTTTCAATCGAAGGTATCGATAAATATGGTAATGAGTATTTAATAACTTCAGATAGTAAAAATTTATATGTCAACTCAACGAACCTAAAGGAAGAAAATACTGACATAAAGTACATTTATACAGATATTACTTTTGGCCATCCTGGACAATTCCCAATTGTTGATTTGTCCTCCACGTCAGTGAATATCGCCAATAATAAAATTACTGCCGAACAAGAGATAGATTTTAATATCAATTACTTTTCAAATATTTATTTATTGAAAACAAAATGACGTACCTTAAGAATCTCATTTTAACTTTTGCAACATTCTTTTTAATATTTACTGAAACAAGAGTTAATACTTTTCTAACTAATAACGTGTATTTTGAATTTTATCCTTTTCTTGTTTATCTTTTTCATGTCTCAACAAATTATTTCTCAAGGAGTTCTGTATTGATTATTGTCTTAAATGGTTTTTATTATGATATTTTTTATACCTCTAACTTTTTAGGAGAAACTTCAATCAAATTTTTATTTATTTGTATTGTTACCCATTTCATTTCAACAAAATTGAGTACGAGTATTTTTAATAATTTTTTATTATTTTTTATATGTTTGTTACTTTATAAATATGAGCTGATTGTTACAGATATCGGTATGTCACTATTTTATTTTTTAGTTATTTGTTTACCTAATTTCCTTTTATTTAGAGCATTGAACAGTAATCTTAGAAGAGATGTTTTTTCAGCAAAAATTTAGACTACTTACTACCTTAATAGGCTTAATCTTTCTCACATTACTTTTTAATGTTTACAATTTACAAACATCTGATAGGGAAGCTTCTTTAGTATCGGTAAATAAACAAACACTTGATACATTCTATATTCCATCTCCAAGGGGTGAAATTTTTGATGCGAACAATAATAAGCTTGTATCTTCCTCCTTAGAGCCACATCTTTTTTTAAATCTTAGAAAAATTAATGCTAACAATCGAAGCCAATATGAACAGTATATACAATATAACTTTGTTGATTTAGGAGAAGACCTTATTGATGAGATATTCGAAAGTGAAGATCTATTAGTAAGAATTGTCAACATTCAAGACCTTAATTTTGATAACAGACAAAGCTTGATCTCGCTAGAGGCATTTGAAATTTTTGATTTTCCCGTACGAAAATATGAATATAATAATATTGCATCGCATATTGTAGGCTACTTGGGAGAACCGTCATTCGAAGATGCTAAAGATTTCCCTCTTTCGATTAACCCAAATATAGTAGGTAAAAGCGGTTTGGAAAGATATTATCAAGATGATTTAGCAGGCCAACCTACCGAAATAATATTCAAAGATGATGAAATAGCCCAGATAATAAAGGGTACTCCTGGAAAAGACATATTTACAAGTTTAGATATCAAGCTTCAAACAATAGCAACAGAGTCTTTATTACAGGGTATTGAATTAGCAAACGAAAAATATGAGACAAAAAATAAAGTACAAAAAGGGGCTATTGTTGTTTTAGATATCAGAACAAATGAAGTAATTTCGCTTGTTTCACTTCCTGATTATAACCCTAACAATTTTGTTGATGGGATATCTCAGACAGATTTTAATAAACTAAATATATCAGGGGCTTTTATTAATTACCCTATTCAAGGTCAATATCCTCCAGGATCAGTTTTTAAAGTAGTTGCATACTGGCTTGCAGAGCAAGAAAATATCTTTCCAGAAGGCTTATCCTCAAGAAATCAGAGAATTAACTGCAAAGGTAGTCTTTCATTTGGTTTCGATGATGGGTCTCAACAAGTTTATAATGACTGGAAAGAAGACGGTCATGGAAATGTAGATTTAGGATCTTCTATTAAGCAGTCTTGTAATGTTTATTTCTGGGACATTGCTCTAAAAATATGGAGAGACTATGAAGGTACGACAGCGGAGTCAATTCTTCAGCAGTACGCCAAAAATTTGGGCTTTGGTACAGCCACAAATATTGATTTACCCTACGAAGCAAACGGAGTAGTGCCAGATAGAGAGCTTTTCGAAAACTGGGCAATATCTCAACCAGAGCGTGTTAGACCAGAGGGTTGGTTAGGTGGAGATTTAATGAACCTTATTATTGGTCAAGGAGCTATAACAAGTACACCCATCCAGGTTGCAAATGCATACAGAACTCTGATTTCTGGTAATTTAAGCTACCCATACATTAATAAGAATAGAGAGAGCCAATCAGAGGAATCTATTGGAGTAACTGAAGATTTTGTCAATTTTTTACTTAAAGATCTTAATTCTGTAACTAACGAGGGTGGCACAGCACATGCTTCTTTTTCAATCCTTGGTAATAAAGTCAAAGATGTTGGTGGAAAAACTGGAACGGCACAAAACTCAGGAGATAAAAATAATACTTCATGGTTTGTTGGCGTAGATTCAGTAAGCAACCCAAGATATATTATTGCCACGGTTGTAGAAGAGGGGGGTTCTGGGAGCGCTATAGCTGCACCAGTGACTCGAAGAGTTATACAGTCTTTAAGAGAGATGGAGATAACACCAGTTAAATTTGGAGAGATTACCGAATGAGAGAGAGAAAAATTACTCTTTTGGGTCCAGAGGGAACCAACCTAACACTACTAGTAATCTTTTTGGTTCTTAATTTTATTTCTTGGTTAACTCTATTTACTCTGTCGGATGGCTTATCTTTAGATTTAAATAACTCACTATTTAGGCAAATCGTCTTTACTTTGCTTTCGGTTATTTTATTTTTTGCGATTACGTATATATCAATGGATCAAATTAATCTATATACATTTCCTTTTTTTGGACTTATAACAATTTTGCTTATTTTTATTTTTACGACAGACCCAAAAGAGGGTGTTCGTAGATGGTATGACTTAGGTGTAATAGATTTTCAACCTTCAGAATATATAAAAATTGCGCTTGTACTTTTTATATCCAAGTGTTTCGTTGAAAATTATAATAAAGTTTATATTGGTATATTCTCATTATTTTCAATTTCCCTTGTTTTTTTCCAACCTGATTTAGGTACGACAACATTATTGATAGTCATTACTTTAAGTATGTTTCTCGTATCTGATATAAGAATTCGAAGTATTATATTTTTGTTATTACTTGGTGGCATATTTTTCTTTATTTTTCTGGAATTTGGATTAATTAATCAATATCAACTCAATCGCGTCACCAACTTTTTCGAGACAGTTGATTTTGCGCAGTCACAAAGTCGATTAGCAATTTCGAGTGGTGGAATTACTGGACAGTTTTTTGAAGTCGATAAGATTAATCAGATTTTTATACCGGTCCAAAGCACTGATTTTATTTTTTCAGCATTTGCATATCAGTTTGGATTCCTAGGTGTTCTTTTATTATTCGGACTCTGGATATTTTTCTTTTATCGTGTTGCAAGGATAATATTAACTACTAATTCTGAGTTTGAAAAATTTGTTCTTGCTGGTTTCTCTGCTTCATTAATTTTTCAAATCTTTATTAATATATCAACAGTAATTGGGGTTATACCTGTTACTGGAATGCCATTTCCCCTTTTAAGCTTAGGTGGCTCTTCTATAATTGCTACTGCAGTTATTTTTGGAATTATAAATAGAATCTTTATTGAAAATAACGTAGTTATTTAATATTCAATACCTATTACTCTTAGAGTATGAGTTTTTATAATATATTTTCACATCAACATGGAGGTTTTAATGTTTGGATTATTCAAAAAATCAAAAGTAATACGAAAAAGCGATGAACCATTAAATAAGACAGAAACTAAATGGTTTAAAGGTCAAAAAGTAAAGATTAAAACAGGAACTACTGTTAGTAGGCCTAATAGAAAAAACTACAGAAACAATAGGTCTAACAATCAAACATGGTTTAAAGAAGCGCCTTTACCAGTCCCAAATGTAGAAAAGAAACAAATGCTTATAAGTTTCAAAGGGGGATCTTCGAAGATTGCAATTCTTGAGGGAGCATCTCTCGTGGAGTATTATTCCGCGCAAGATAAGAAAAAATCACTTGTAGGCAACATTTATCTAGGAAAAGTAAAAAATATATTACCAGGGATGGAAGCTGCTTTCGTTTCATTCGGAGAAGAAAAAAATGGTGTAATTTATGTTGCAGATATCTCAAATTCAAAAAGAAATTCAAAAATTGAACATCTTTTGAAACCTGAGCAGGAAATTTTAGTGCAAGTTGTGAAAGATGCAATGGGGGAGAAAGGAGCTAGATTAACTGGTCAAATTTCTTTTCCTGGAAGATATTTAGTATTAATTCCCAACTCCAACACAAAGGGTATTTCTAGAAGACTCCCTGAGCAAGAAAGGTCAAGACTGGATAGGATAATTAGAAAAATTAAACCTGAGGGCTTCGGAGTTATTGTTAGAACAGCCGCTGAGGGTGTTTCTGAATCTTCTTTAAAAAATGATATAGATAAATTAGCCGATGAATGGGCTGCTGTTTCCTCAAGCAATCAAGGTACTGCTCCTGTTCTCATTCACGAGGAACCTGATGTATCAATCAAAGTTATAAGAGAGCATTTGAACTCAAATTTTAAAAAACTTTTAATTGAGAAGAACAAAAATTTTGATAATGTAAAAAAATATGTAGAGGACACCTCTCCAGAACTCACTAACATAATCGAAAGCTATGACGATAAGTTGGATTTATTTGAGAGGTATCACATAGAAGATCAAATTCAAAAAGCTCTAGATAGAAAAGTATGGTTACCATCAGGAGGTCACTTGATAATTGATCCTACTGAAGCTTTAACAGTTATTGATGTCAATACAGGTAAATTTGTTGGTAAGGATAGTCTGGAAGAAACAGTCTATGAAAATAATCTTGAAGCAGCGGAGGAAATTGCTCGTCAACTTAGGTTAAGAGATATTGGTGGAATTATTGTAATTGATTTTATTGACATGGAATCAATTAAAAAACAACAAAGTTTACTTACTAAATTAAAACAAGAACTAGCAAAAGACAAAACAAGAACACAGGTATTTGAAGTATCTAGATTAGGGCTTGTTGAGATGACACGAAAAAATGTAGCAGCTGGTCTAATTGAAACATTCTCTGAGGAATGCGAAGAATGCAATGGAAGGGGTCTAATTATAAATGATATCTTTTCAAATAATTCACAAGAAAATAATATACTTGAATCTGAAGCCGTAGTAGAGTGATTTAGTTATGAGTATATATGCAGTAATTAAAGTTGGAGCAATTCAGCAAAGAGTATCAGTAGGGGACACAATTGAAGTTCCTCACAATTTCCCTAATGAAGCTATTGAGCCAATTTTTATGGGTTCTAGCAAGGGAAGTATAAAAGCTGATAAAGATTCTTTAAAAGGTTCATTGGTCGAATTTGAATTTATGGGTGATACTAAAAGCAAAAAAATAAATATCTTCCAGTATAAAAACAAGACTGGTAACCGAAGAAAAATGGGTTATAGAGAAGACAAAAAGATAATAAAGATAACCTCTATTTCTAATTCTGAATTTGGAGAAGAGGAGTAATATGTCAAAAACTAAAGCTGGTGGTTCAACAAGAAATGGTAGAGATTCCGAATCCAAACGATTAGGCACAAAAGTTTTTGATGGTCAAGATATTTCTGCAGGTTCTATTGTTATTAGACAACGTGGAACCAAAATCCACCCCGGAGAGAATGTCTCCAAAGGTGGGGACGACACTCTTTTTGCAAAAATAGATGGAGTAGTCAAGTATTCTTCAAGGAATGGTAGAAAACTAGTAAATATCATTCCAAAATGAAGCAATGTTCATCGACAAGATTGATCTAACACTTTTTTCTGGCTCTGGGGGATCCGGCTCAATTAGCTTCAGTTCTAAAAGCTCTAAAACTTCACCTAATGGCGCTAGTGGTGGTAAAGGCGGATCGATAATCATAAGAACAAATAGAAAGCTATTTGATTTCAGCCATATTTATTCTAAAAGCATATTTAAAGCTGAAAATGGTGGTGATGCATCTAAAAATTTACAATCTGGTAAAAATGCCAATGATTTAATAGTAGAGGTCCCACTAGGTACAAGTGTTATTGATAGTGAAGGGTTAGTTGCTAAATTAATTCATGAAAATCAAGAATTAAAAATACTACAAGGTGGAAGAGGTGGCTTAGGAAATAGGGAGTTAAAATCTAGCAGAAACATTAATCCAGGAATTGCAGAGCAAGGTCAAAAAAGGGTTAAAAAAGAAATAAAACTTGAATTAAGTTTAATTACAGATATTGCAATTTTAGGGTTGCCCAACTCAGGTAAAAGCACGCTAATTAAAAAAATTACAAACTCAAATGCTAAAACTGATTCATATCCCTTTACTACAGTGTCACCAAACCTAGGAGTCATTGAAAATCTAGAAAGCAAGTATATAATCTGTGATCTTCCAGGCCTCATAAAAGGTGCTGCATCAGGAGTGGGGCTAGGTAAATCAATTTTGAAACACCTAATTAATACAAAAGTACTTATTTTTTTATTAGATCCGTCAAACATAGAACTAAATACAGATCAGCAAATTAAATTACTCCAAAATGAAGTATATAGCTATGATAAAAAATTAGAAAAGCTTCCTGTTTTACACATTGTTAATAAAGCAGACTTAGATGTAAAGGAAGATGGGATGCTAAACATATCTGCATTAGAAGAGACGAACATAGATATTCTACTTCAAAAAATAGAAGAACTTAACATTAACAATCTGGAGACGCTTAACAGAAGTTTTTTAAGAACAGAACTACACAAAAATAATTTCAGTATTGAAAATTCATCCGCTGACTATTGGAATGTTGAGGGTCCTGAAGTAGATAGAATTACTGGCTTATTAGGAAATGAGAGTGATGTTTTTAATGAAATCTCTTATAGATTTGAAAATTCTGTCATTCCAGAGGAATTAAAATTGTTAGGAGTTAAAAAAGGAAGTACTATCAAATTGGGCAGTTTTGAGTTTATATATGAAAATTAAGAAAAATATTGTTATTAAAATTGGAACCACCTCCATAATTAAAGATGGACTGCTTAATAAACAATTTATAGAGTCTCTGGCAAGAAGTGTAAAATTACTTAAATCACAAGGGGTTAATACTCTTATTGTCACATCTGGAGCTGTACAATTAGGTGCAAATGAATTAAATTTAAAAAAAAGACCAACCAACTTAAAATCACTCCAAGTAGCTTCTTCGGTTGGACAGATTGAATTAATAAATTCTTTTAAAAGTATATTTAATAACCATAATTTAAAAATAGGACAAGTGCTGATATCTAAGAACGTGTTAGAAGATAGATTTCAATTTGTGAACACTACTGAGGCCTTAAATGAACTTTTAAATCAAGACATTATTCCTGTGATCAATGAAAATGATATCGTTGCAACAGAAGAACTTAAATTTGGAGATAATGATCGACTTTCTGCAATTGTGGCGATTATCACAAAGGCAGACAAACTAATAATTGTTACCGACCAAGAGGGTTTATTCAATGCAGATCCAACCTCAACTAAAGATGCTCAAAAAATTGATTATATCGAATTTGATTCAGAGGAACTCACAAATTTAATAGAAAAATCATCTTCCGGAAGAGGTATGGGTGGATTTTCTACAAAAATAATGGCTGCTCAAATGGCTGGTTTTTCAGGAATACCAACACAAATTATTCCTTGGACCAACGAAGCGGTTCTTGACTGTATTAACGAGCTAGAAATAGGCACATTAATCAAGCCATCAATAAAAAAAGTGAAGTTAAAAAAACTATGGATTGCTTATGGATTGCCAGTTATTGGAAAAATAATAATAGATACTGGAGCTGTAGAAGCAATAAGTTCCGATGCATCCCTTTTGTCAATAGGAATCAAAGAGATAATAAAAAACTTCGATAATGATGAAGGCGTCGAAATCTTTGATGATCAAAATAATCTTATTGCTAAAGGAATATCAAAAATACATAGTTCAGATATCTCTAATAAAAATAATGAAATTGTCATTCATAAAGATAATTTATTAATCTTATAAAAATGATTTTTATTATTGTGATAATCAAATAAACTTGATATGTGTTAAAAGATATAGGTATTAAAGCTCAAAAAGCTGCTGAACAGGTAAAAAAACTTGATTCAGATTTAAAAAATAAAATTATTGATGATATGTCAAGTCAATTACTTGAAGATAAGGATTCAATTCTTGATGCAAATAATCAAGACCTACAAAATGCCTCAAATTTAAACCTCTCAAGTGCCTTAGTTGATAGGTTGACACTTTCAAAAGAGCGTTTAGTCGGTATGAGTGAGGGACTTCAAAAAATTATAGATTTAGAAGATCCTGTAAACTTAGTCACTAAATCCTGGAAAACAAAAGAAGGATTGAATATAGATAAAAAAAGATCTCCATTTGGTGTTATTGGTGTTATTTATGAGGCTAGACCAAATGTAACAAGTGATGTATCTGCATTATGTTTAAAATCAGGCAATGCCGTGGTACTAAAGGGATCAAGTTACTGTGTTGACTCAAACAATGCAATTTTGAAATCATTACAAAAAGCGCTTAAATCTAACCATGTTGATGAAAACTCGATTCAACTTATTAAGAGTAAAGATCGGGATGATGCAATTAAATTTATGCAGCTGAAGGAGTACATTGATTTGATTGTCCCAAGAGGAGGAAGAGGTCTTATCGATACTCTTGTTGAAAATGCGAAGGTCCCATTCATACTTGATGGTGATGGAAATGTTCATTTGTACATTCATGATGATGCCAAAAAAGAATACATTAATGACATCATCATTAATTCTAAAGTCCAGAGACCAGGAGTATGTAACGCACTTGAGACACTCTTAATAAATCGTAAAGTTTACAATGAAATCGGTAAAGAAATCATTTCTGAATTAATCAACAACGATGTTGAGTTATTTGTTGATAAAGATATTAAGAATGAGTTTCCATCACTTGAAGAGGTCACAGATACTCATTTCGCAACTGAGTTCCATGATCTTAAGTTAGCAGTTGGCATTGTAGACACACTAGACGAAGCCATAGAGCATATCCAGGAATATTCGTCTGGGCACACAGAAGGTATCATTTCCGAATCTACAAAAGTCGCTGAACAATTTTCTAAAAGTATTGATTCCTCTGTCATTTTTATTAATACCTCAACTAGATTTACAGATGGAGAAATGTTTGGATTTGGAGCAGAAGTCGGTATAAGTACTCAAAAACTTCATGTGAGAGGGCCTATGGGTTTGGAGGCGTTAACCACCGAAAGGTATGTTGTAACTACTGAAGGGATAATTAGAAAATGAATATAGAAGATTTGAGTCTTAAGGATTTACAGAAAAGTGGATACTTTGCTGATCAAGCCTTACTGGATGTAGTTAATGCAGCTCGTTTTTTAAATAAACCATTACTGATAGAAGGACCAGCAGGTACCGGAAAAACATTTTTAGCGAAAACCCTCTCAGGGATTCTTAATTTAAAATTAATCCGTCTCCAGTGTCATGAGGGCATTGATGAGGACAGAGCTGTATATGAATGGAATTATAAAAAACAACTTTTATCTATTCAAACTAAATCTGATACGAGTAATCTTTTCGCTGAAGAATATCTTATAAAAAGACCTCTATTAAAAGCATTGACCTCTGAAGTTGATAACTTACTTCTTATCGATGAAATAGACCGAGCTGATGAAGAATTCGAAGCATTACTCTTAGAAATACTTGCAGAAAACCAAATCACAATTCCTGAAATGGGAACCATTACAGGCGAAGAGAACAAGGTTATAATACTGACCTCTAATAACACCAGAGAGCTATCAGATGCATTAAGAAGAAGGTGCATATATCTATATCTTGATTTTCCAAACATTGAGATAGAAAAAAAGGTACTAATGAATACTGTTGAGGGAATATCAGAAGATGAAGCTATAAAATATGCCTCACTCATTGCTTTTGTAAGAAATCTCAACTTAAATAAAATACCCTCATTAATTGAATCTGTTGAATGGGTAAAATTTAATATTTTCAGCAAAAGTCAAACTGATGAAAACTTAGGTATATTACTTAAAGATAAGTCAGACCATAAATTATACCTTGAAAGTATGGAACATTTTAATGAGTCTAACAACAAATGAGTTAGCTAAATTTTCTGCTTTTTGCAAAGATAATAACTTCTATATTCCCGTAGAATCAAGCGAAACATTTTTAAAGTATAAAATACAAAAGGATTTAAATTCACTTGAAGACAGCATAAAATATTTATATTACTTACTACCAAAAGACTATGAAAGCCAACAAACTCTTAAAAGCTTAATTTATAAATATTTTCATTATGTGATTGAAGACTTGAATAGTACAACATTTCACATCATCGATGAATATCAAAACAATAATCAAAAACTTCTTGAAATACTTGAAGACATAAATTTAGGTAATTTAGAAGAACTCGAACGTATGTCTGTAGATCTTATTATGAACGATATAGATGCTGATTTCACGAGACCAGTGTCAGACTTATATTGGTTAAATCAAATTAAAAAATCCAAAAAATATCAAGAATTTTTTGATATGTTTAATAATCTGGAAATGTCTAAATTCTCAGAACTCACTAATCAGTTGAATAAAGAAAACATGCAGAGATTATTAGATAACTCTATTTTGGAAAAAATTATAGAGGAAAGAAATAAACAAAAAGCAGCTTATAAGCCCTCAGAGCTTGAACCAAGAACACAACTTAATGAAAAAGATTTTTTATTTACCAATCAAGAGGAACGTAAATTATTACTAGAGCAAACCTATCAATTAGGGAAAAAACTAGCAATAAAATACAAGCGATTTATAAAAGACTCAAATAAAGGACACCTATATTTCCGAAGAACTATTCGCAAATCCCTAGAATCTGGAGGTTCATTTGAAAAGCTTATTTTCAAACCTCGGGTTAAAAAAAAGCCAAAACTAACGATTTTATGTGATATAAGTGGGTCAATGGCACTGAATTCATTATTTGGTGTAACACTGCTTTACGGGATGGTTAGTAAATTTAAATCTATTAAAGCCTTTGTCTTCATAGATGGAGCAACTGAAATATCAAAAACTTTACGATTAATTAAAAAAAATGAAATTGAGAAAATATTTTCCAGATGGAGTGAATTTGTAAAATCCGATGGGCATTCTGACTACCAAACGTCGCTTCGAGAACTCATCAAATACGACAATTCTGAAAAGGGAACATTAATTGTTATTGGAGATGCTAGAAATAATTATAGAAACATATCTGAAGATCTTATTGAAGACTTAGATGAAAAGTATAAAAAAATATTTTGGATAAATCCAGAACAGAGTAAATACTGGAACACTGGCGATAGTCAAATGAAAAAGTTTGAAGAAATTAACTATAAGACTGTTGAAGTGAGAAACTATAAACAGTTAAAAGATTTTATTAAAGAAATAGATCTCAAAAAGGTATTATCACTATGAGTATCGGTATTTTAGGTGGGACATTTGATCCACCACACAAGGCACATGTTGAAATTTCCAATAGAGCAATAGAACAGTATGACCTAGATCAAATTTACTTTGTTCCGTCTAAAAATCCCTGGCAAAAAGATGTATCTACGACTTATATCGATCGCTTCAATATGACTTCTTTACTAGTTCAAGACTTTAATAATATAGAAGTTAGTGATATTGAACAATTGAATGAAAATAAGACTTATACAGTGGATACTCTTAAAAAACTATCAATTCCTAAAGATGAACTGTATTTCATTCTAGGTGCAGATGTAGCTATAGATATTAAGACATGGAGTAGATATGAAGAACTTGAGAAACTCACTAACTTCTTAATTGCACCTAGAAATCATATTAATGAAAAATTATTGGATGAACTTTTTCCATTTGAATATAGCCTAATAGAAGGGGAGGAGCTAGACATTAGTTCATCAAATATAAGAAAGAGTTATGAAAATGGGGTTAACCTAAACTCTATAATCCCCGAAGAAGTATTAAATTATATTTCTAAAAATAAGCTTTATTAATTCTTCCAAGTCTTTTTATAAAAAAGAATTGCGATAGGAAAAATCTCCAATCTTCCAACAATCATCAAAAAGCAAATAACTAATTTAGATGGTGAATCTAAAAAAGCGAAATTTCTAATTGGCCCCACTTCATTAAGTCCAGGACCAATGTTATTCATGGCAGAAGCCACGCTACTTAATACTCCCTCAAAAGATAAATTAAGACCTGCAGCACTAGTTGTTGCGCTAAGTGCAAACGTACCAAGCACAAAAATAGCAACATATAGAATAAAAAACGTTTGTACAGATTCAATCATTTTTTCTGGAAGCGCAGATTTAGACATCCGAATTTTAAATATTGCATTAGGGTAAAGTATTTTACGTATCTCATTTCTCACTGATTTTAAAAGAGCTATTACCCTAATTGTTTTCAATCCACCAGCTGTTGACCCTGCCATTCCACCTAAAAACATTAATCCTAAAATGAAAGCTCTATAGTCTACACTCCAAAATTCATAATCAATATTCGTAAATCCAGTTGTTGTTATTAATGTCAGCGATGTAAATAACGCCGAGTTGATAGCCTCTAGATATGTTTCACTAATAGATAATGTTTTAGGAATAAATATTAAGGATGAAGAAATTACTATAAATAGGTAAAATTTAAATTCTGTACTCTCAACTAAGCTTTTGAAACTTTTAAAGCTTTTGAATATGAGAGTAAACGAAATTCCAGCAATAAACATGAATAGTATTAGTATCCACTTTGCTGATTGAGCCATTTCAGAAACTGATGAATTTGAAACACTGAAACCTCCTGTCGACAGTGTTGTTAGTGAGTGGTTTAAAGCTGAGTAAAACGATAATCCACTGAAATACAACATAACAGTTTCAAGTAAAGTTAATCCCGAATAAACTACCCATAATAGTTTCGCAGTATCCTGAAATCGGGGTGTTAACCTATCTGCAGTAGGTCCCGGTGATTCTGCTTTGAATAGATTAATTCCACCTGAGCCAAGTAATGGAAGAACAGTTATTGTCAAGACCACTATTCCCATTCCACCCAGCCACTGAGTAGTTGATCTCCATATAAGTAATGAGGCATTTATAGACTCAATGTCACTTAGTATTGAAGATCCTGTTGTTGTAAAACCTGAAATTGTTTCAAATAATATGTCAATAAATGAAAAATTTATATTTGAAAGTAAGTAAGGGATAGTTCCATATACTGAAATTAATATCCACGATATACCAACAGCACCAAAACCTTGTATTGTCGTAAGTTTTCTAGTGGGTAAAATATTTTTCCTTATCAAATATGAAAAAACTAATGTAGATACCAGAAGAATTACAAGAGAGTTTGCATAGAAATAATCTTGCTCATAAAAACCATAAAGTATAGTTGGAATTAATGATGCTGCTAGAACGGGATACACAGCAGAACTAATAAATATTATAATTTTTAACATTTAAAATCTAACAGAATAATTCTTCTACTTCTTCAATACTTTCAGGATGCGTGAAAACAACTAATTTATCCTTTGCACCGAATTTCCAGCTTCCAGATGGGATGAAGGTATTTTCTCTTCTCGTAACACCAGCAATGAGGCAATTATTTGGTAATTCAAGATCAGAAATTGACTTATCTAAGACTTCACATTTGTCACTTATAATAATTTCCAACGCTTCAATATCAGTATCTTCAAAAGTCAATGCAGAGGTTACTTGAGAAGATCTGACATCTTTCAGGATGGAGTTTGCAGCAGAAATTCTTGTAGAGATAGTTGCTTGTATCGATGAATCTTTTAGTAACTCCAAGTAGTCAATTTTATTTACTCGCGTAATTATTTCCGTTGCACCAAGCGCTTTGCCTACGAGTGAGCATACTATATTCTTAGAATCATCTTTACTTAAAGCAACTATTGCTGATTCGTCATCAACTCCAATATCAATCAAATTATTAGGAACTTCTGGATCATTGCAGACGACAATCACATGAGAATTATTCTCAGCTATTCGATTACAATCTTTTTCATTGTCATCGATTACAACAACATCGTATTTTTTATATAATCTTTGTGCTAATAATTCTGCGGCCCTTGAGGCACCAATGATGATAACTTTTCTTAATTCTTTTTTTTCTTCAATTCCAAGTAGAGACAATGCAGTTTGAATATCACCATTTTTAACAATTAGTTTTACATGATCATTTTCTTCCAGTTCAGTATCTCCATTAGCCAAGCTTGATTCATTATCTCGTACAAAAGCAGTAACAAGCCAATTTTCTCTTCCTCCAAATTCATGGATATTACTAAGTTTGTTATCTAATAATGGGGAAGATTCTGAAATGACTCCTCCAATTGATAAGAGTTTACCATCTCCAAACTCATGAATATCATAGATGCCAGCTCTAGATAATAACTTTTCTATCTCGTCACAAGCAGAATCAGAAGGATCAATTATTTGATCAATTTTTAATTCCTCAAGTTCATTTTTCATTGAATTATCTTGAACTCTAGCAAAAGATTTTTTGGTACCCATATTTTTTGCTAAGTAACAACTCAACATATTTACATTTTCGTTATCGGTTACTGCAATAATTAAATCAGCTTCTTCAGCACCACCTTGTATCAATGAACTTGGACTTCCACCATTTCCCTGGATGACTAATGCATCTAAAGTAGAGTTAAGTTCTTCAACTTTGTTAACATTTTCCTCTATGAGAGTTACATCGTGTTGTTCACCGGAAAGTTTAGTTGCTAAAAAACTACCAACTTCGCCTGCTCCAATAATAATTATTTTTTTCAAGTTAGCCTCAATATTAAGGATAGTGTCATTATTTATTACATGGTAATATATTTATTAGTGACTAAAAAAATAAATGAAAATAAATCTAACTTCACTGACTCACTCATTGATATTCTATTAATTCAAAACATTAAAAATATTACAATTTATAGACCTAAATTAGATCCCTATAGTGATTATGTTATTATCTCTACAGCAGCTTCTAATACTCAAATGAACTCAGCTCTAACTAAAATAAGTAAGCATATTAAATCCCTTGGCTTGGTAGTACTATCTGAGGGTATCAATTCATCATGGATACTTCTTCAGTCTAATGGTGTGTCCCTACATATTTTTACAGAAGAGGCAAGAGAATACTATTCAATTGAAGATTTATACTTTGATAGTAATTTAGTGAACCAATATGGTTAAAATTCCAATAGTTAGGGGCTGTAGCTCAGCTGGCAGAGCACCTGCATGGCATGCAGGGGGTCAGGGGTTCAAATCCCCTCAGCTCCACTTGAAAAAATGAATATTTCTTATTTAAAAAAAATTTTTCTTGAAACCAAAGAATTATTCACTTCTCAATTTTTTATAGCTTTGCTGTCTTTATTACAAGTTAGTTATGTCGTAAAACAACTTGGTCCTGAAAAGTATGGTGTGATTACTTTATTTGTAACATTCATATCACTTTTCTTCAAAGCACTCCATTCGAAAAATAGCGATGTAACATTACTAGCGTTTAAAGAAGATAATAAAAATATATTTTATCCTGCTTTGACATTTGACTTAATAATTGGACTATTCGCAATGCTCTTGTGTTTCACAATATACTTAACACCTTATGTTTCAAAAATTAATATTAATAGTTTTTCAAATTATCTCCTTATTTACCTGGTTTGTAGAGTAATTTTTAATTTTTCCGAAACGTCAAAAGCCATATTGATAAATACTGGTAACTTAAAGATACTTTCGTATATGGAATTATTTGGCATCGTAATTAGATTTTTTTTAATAGTATCTTTAATAAGCATTGATCCTACAATCCAAAATTATTTATTAGGTCAGTCGATTTATTTCCTTTCTTACGGCTTAATAGCAGTTGCTATAGCTAGAAAAGTAATAAAAAAAACAAGATATGAATTTCAAATGAATATAAATGAATATTGGCATACAGTAAAAAAAACATATAAAAAAATTCGAGTTGATCAAATAATAGGTACAGTTCCTCAACACTTCGATGTTTTACTGCTTTCTTTAATTGGTGATATAAATATTGTAGGTATTTATAAATTTGCAAAAAGACTAGTTGAACCTATTAACTATATCGTAAGTGCTTTTAATCCATGGATTCAGAATCAATATTCAAATAAAAAAAATATAAATTTTAGTGATTTTGTAAAAAAATTACTTCTCCCAGTCTCCACTGCAATACTTTTAGCTTATATTTATATGGGAAAAAGTATTATTTTGTTAGTAGGCAGCAGCGAATTCACAAGTGCCTATCAGCCAATGATTATTTTGAGTTTAGGTTACTTATTTTACCTGCTTACTTTTTGGATTAGACAATCACTACTCTTTAATGAATTAATAACATACCATATTTACGGCCGGTTCATTTATACAGCTATTTTTATTGCTACATCCCTTCCACTGACAAATTTATTTAATCTAAATGGTTTAGCTTTGTCGCTGTCTTTATCTATGATTATTCAAAAATTATACGAGTATTTTATATATAAGAACAAAATTATTCCCAAATCAATTTTTTAGTTCTGTATCATTAAGTTTATGATTAAGAATAAGAATCAAGTCTTAGAACCCTTAATAATTGCCGGTATCTTTTTGGTATTCTTAGATGCTTATGAAGTTTTCAGCTTCCCTATATCCTGGATGGGGCAAGTATTCCTACTTTCATTAGCTATTACACAATTTAAGGAATATAAACAATTCTTCAAAGGGAGACTCTTTTTCAATGTAGTGTTATTGCTATTAGTACCGCAGATTTATATATTTATCAATCTTGTATTTTCTGAGGAAAACTTAACATACACAGCATTACGTTTTTTAAATATATTTTCCTTTCTAATTTTACTTGCTTTTTCTGTAAATTATTCGACTAATAATAAGATAGATAAAGAAGATATTCTTATAAAAATGAAATATTTCTGTTTTATTTACTCAATATTTGTTATTTATATCTTTTTGGCACAAATATTTGATTTTTATGAGCCATTTCGAAATAGGTCAAATACAGATTCCTTTGAAGCTTCTAGACAATCAATTTTTTGGTTATCTCAACCGCACAGAGCAATGGGTACATTTAGAGAACCAAGTTTTCTCATAACATTTTTCTGCCCCTTAATTTTGCTAGTTGTGAAATCATTAAAAAAAACCAACATCATTTTTTGTGTAATTACTGGAATAGCTTTGGGTTTAACAAGGAGTGACTACATTAGATTTTTTTCAGTAATAATTTTTCTATTTTTAATGTACACAATCTACGTTGAAAAAAAAATAAATTTTAATTTTATTTTTTTGCTCATCCCAATCATATTCTTTTCAACTTTTGGTATTTTAGAATGTAATTTAAATCCTAACAGTATTGATTGTAGTAATTATAAAGAAGATGTTGAAAAAATAAATGGCTCAGGAAAGTTACAAGTTAAATCAAATAGTCCTGCATCAGTCATTGAGCTAGGAGTTGAACGTTTAGATGTAGTAAGTTTCTTTTTTGGCACATTAGATAATTTAAAACCTAATGGATTAAGTAGTGTCAACAAAAATTATCAGTACTATCAATCTATTAAAATTAGTGACGAAATGTATCTTACAAACAGAACTCTTCCAGAGTACCTGCTAACTCGTTACGATACTAAAAATTTTGGAACAGGCAGTTATTCGGTAGTTGGTTATGAAGTAAATGTGCAAAATTTAATAGTATTTTATTCACAGGCCTTTGGTGTAACATTTATTGTTTTATTATTTCTAATTTTTATCGACTTCATAACAAAGAATAAGTTATCAGTAGACACAGTATATTTTATAATTATTGTTTTATTTTTTACAATTAGTCCCATTGAAGAAGTTAATGCTTACTATGGATTGATAATAGGATTTTCATACGGTTTATTAATAAAAGGAAACAAATATGAAAAAATATAACTTCTCACCAGGTCCTGCAAAATTAGATAATTCCATTCTTGAAAGAGTCAATGAAGATATTCTAGAGTATCGCGATACTGGAGTTTCAATACTGGAGATTTCGCATAGAAGTGAAAATTTTCAAGATATTTTAAACAAAACAAAAAGTAATTTATCAGATTTGTTTAATATCCCTAGTAACTACAAATTACTTTTTCTTCAAGGGGGTGCAACGTTTCACAATACTTTTATTGCCAATAATATAAAAGAAAATAAATATACAGCAAATTTAATTACGGGAACCTGGGGTCAAAAAACTTATGAAGATTTATTAAAATTAGAGATTCAAAAAAAATTTTATTAGAAAATAATCAAATCTTAGAGTTTTTAAATCAACCACTGCCAGATGACATTCAAAATACTGATTATATGCATATTACTTCAAATGAAACAATTGAAGGAATTCAGATAAGATAACTTTAACAAGATAGAAAATGATTTAATAATTGATAGCTCTTCTGATATAGGATCTTATATATTCGATTGGGATAACGTAGCGTATCTTTATGCTGGCGCACAAAAGAACTCTGGGTATACCTGGGGTAACTATTTCGGTGGTTAGGGATGACTTTATTGAAAAAAATGATAATCCCACGTATCTTAATTTATATAAATTGATTAATAAAGACTCTCTTTTAAACACTCCACCAACTTTTGCAATATATGTCTTAAACCTTGTTACTGATTGGATGTTAACTATGGGTGGTATAAATTATTTTGAAAGGCAATCAATTGAGTACTCATCTGATGTCTATGCATTACTTGAAAGATACGATGACTCACGTTACCTTGCCAGTTGAAAATTCTTTAAGGAGTCGGATGAATATTGTTTTTAATTTTAATAATGAAAAAAATGAACAAGCTTTTATTAAGGAATCTCTAGACCATGGCATCATAGGCATAAAAGGCCATCGTAGTGTGGGTGGGGTTAGGATTAGTTTATATAACTCTATTGACAGGCCTTCATTAGATTATTTACTAGGATTCATGAATTCTTTTTTTCAAAAATTATGATAATCAATAACTTTGAAAAATATAACTTTAAAAATTCTGAGGTCAGTGGAATCATAACTTCCATTAATTTCTCATCAGAAAAAGATGTTGAGATAATATTACACGAAGAAACTCAAGACAAATTTGAACAGGTTAGAGATTTAGAGACTGTTAAATCTTTTCCACCACTAGTTTTTTCCACAGGAGCAGATCGAGATCTTACTAATATCTTAAATGGTTCCAAAGAAATAAAGAAGTTAACACTATTAGATGGACACCATCGGTTTGAACACCTTAATCTATATAATTATGACTATTCCATACCTGTAGTTCTAATCTCGAACCAAGATGTTACAGTCCAATCATATAATTCCAAAATAAATGTAGATAAAAAGACATTTATAGATCATCTTTTTGCAAGTAATTTTAAACCATCTTCTTCTTCCAAATATTTTATAGAGATTGAAGATTGTAAATATTCAAATATAAAAATAGAAAGTATATATGAATTGTATGATTTTAAAAGAAAACTAATAAATCACGATTTCATTATTCCAATTCCTAACGATATGGTTAACGTCGATGATTTGATTATAAACTTTACACCAATTCAGCTTGTCGAATTTTATAAGGAGAATTATTTATTTCCTCCAAAGTCAACATGGATTTCTCCTAGAATCTAATTTGATTATGAAAGTATGTCATGTAATAAATACACTTAATAGGGGAGGCGCAGAAACACATTTATTTGATTTAGTACACCAACAAACACTCAAAAGCTATGAGGTGGAATTAGTCGTAATTGGATCTGACAGAGAGAATATAATGTCTCTTGAAGAAGAATTCAAAAATTTACAAATTCGAATTAAAAGGCTTAATGGGCCAAGAATGTTCAATATCTCGTCATACTTCAGGCTTTATTCTCACATTAAAACAAATAAATACCAGGTTATTCACTCTCACCAACCTAGAAGTGACTTTATGTTATACGTCGTTCGAAAATTTAATACTTCTTTTAGATGGATAGTTAGTGTTCATGGTAAATACGATACATACTTAGAAAGTACAAAAATATCTAATACTATAAAGAAAAGATTTATGCACTTGTTAGCTAGATACTGGGAAAAAGCTGATGCAGTCATAGCGATCTCAGATGCAGTTAGTGATTGGATTGTTGATCTAAATAAAAAAATTAGACCTACAGCTATTCCTTACTGGGTTGATCAAAGCAACTTAAATTCATCAAATACATTTGGAGAAGATATTTCAATTGGCTTTCTAGGAAGGCTTAATAAAAATAAGGGCATTGAAGAATTACTTTTAGCTTTTAATAAACTTGACACTACAAACCTCACACTCACAATAGGAGGATATTCAGAACCAGCATACCTTGAATACTTAAAATCAATCTCAAATGAAGAAAGTTATAAAAAAATTAAATATCTTGGCTATGTTTCAAATAGAAAAATATTTTATGATTCTGTCGATTTATTTGTTTTTCCTTCATTTTCAGAGGGTTTAGGACTCGTGTTACTTGAGGCAATGAGTTTTTCAAAAGTATGTATAACTAGAGACATACTTCCAATGAATACCTACCTTACAAAAGATAGTGGTTACTTATTTAAAAACAATGAAGAACTGTTGACTTCTTTAATTGAAGCCATTGAAGATTTAAGAAGAGATAACAAAAAAATAAAATCAAAATTGTTTAATATTGAACAAATGGTTAAAAAATCTAGTGCAGAAACAATTTTTCCAATGATAGAAAAGGTTTACCAAAGTGAGTGATTATAAATTTTCAGAATTTGAAAAAAAATGGCAAAGTAACTGGGCTAATTCAAATCTTGGTAAATGTGATTTAAATTCACAAAAGCCAAAGTTTTATAATTTATGTATGTATCCATATCCCTCTGGAGATTTGCACATGGGGCATATAAGAAACTACACAATTGGTGACGTGATTACGCGATATAAAAAACTAATTGGCTATAACGTACTCTCACCAATGGGTTGGGATTCTTTTGGCCTTCCTGCCGAAAATGCAGCAATTAAAACAGGTATACATCCTAAGAAATTTACTGAAGACAGAATGAAAAACATGAAAGATCAGATAATTAGACTTGGGTCGTTATATGACTGGGATAGAGAAGTTGCTGCACATACAGAGGAATACTACAAGTGGACTCAATATTTATTCATACAACTTTTCAACAATGATTTAGCCTATAAAAAAGATGCTCCGGTCAATTGGTGCACCTCTTGTAAGACTGTTCTAGCTAATGAACAAGTTATCGAAGGAAATTGTGATAGGTGTGATGCAATTGTCACTCAGAAAAATCTTAATCAGTGGTTTTTAAGTATTTCAAAATACTCTGAAGAACTTCTGAGTGGACTTAATGATATTGGAGATTGGCCAGAAAATGTTAAATCAATGCAGAAAAACTGGATTGGAAAATCTGTTGGAGCACAATTTAATCTTGAAGTAATAGATAGTGATATATCCATAGAAGTGTTTACCACCAGACCTGATACGTTATTCGGTATGACCTTTGCTGTAATATCTCCAGAACACAAATTAATGAAAAATATCCTTGATCTATCTAAAAATCAGGAAAATATTAAAAATTATATTTCTTCAGCCTCCTCAAAGTCTGAATTTGAGAGAATGTCTATTACTAAAGAGAAGACAGGGGTTGACACAGGGTTGTTTGTTATTAATCCACTCACTAATGAATCAATACCACTGTGGATTGCAGACTATGTTTTAATCAACTATGGTACCGGTGCAATAATGGCAGTTCCTGGCCACGATCAAAGAGATTATGATTTTGCTAAAAAGTATAATATTGAGATTAAACAGGTGATTAAGGATCCCAATAAAGAAGGAGGTATTGAATTAGAAGCTTATACAGGACATGGAGAGTTAGTTAATTCAGATAACTTTGATGGACTAAATTCCCATGAGGAAGCCTCTTCTCAGATTATTAAAAAATTGACAGAGAGTAACATAGGTTCTGCGAAAACAACTTATAGACTTAGAGATTGGCTAATCAGTAGACAAAGATATTGGGGCTGCCCAATACCTTTAGTAAATTGTAACAAGTGTGGACTTGTTGCTGAAAATATTGAAAACTTACCGGTCAAACTTCCTGAAATTGATGATTATTTGAACACAGATGGTTCACCTTTGTCTAAAAGTGAGAGTTTCGTTAATGTAAATTGTCCTGAATGCGGCAACCCGGCAACAAGAGAAACGGATACTATGGATACTTTTGTTGATTCATCATGGTATTTTATGAGATACCTAGACCCTAAAAATTCAGAAAAGCCATTTAATGAAGAGCATATAAATAATTGGCTTCCTGTAGACCAATATATTGGAGGAGTTGAGCATGCTATTTTACACTTACTTTATTCCCGCTTTTTTGTTAAAGCACTAAGAGATCTGGACATGGTGAAAGTTAATGAACCTTTCGAGAATCTTTTCTCACAAGGCATGATTAATTTTAAGGGATCAAAAATGTCAAAATCAAAAGGAAACATAGTTGATCCAGAAGGTTATTTTAAAAGTCACGGTGCAGATGCTTTAAGACTGTACATTCTATTTATGGCCCCACCAAGTGACGGAGTTGAATGGAACGATGGAGGAATAGAGGGCACGAGGAGATTCTTGTTTAAGTTATGGGATAACCTTGAGACAATCTCAGAACTAGAAGAGATTGATTCAAAAAATAGCGATGAAGAAAAATTAGAAATTTATTTAAACCAAACTATTGATTCAGTAACCAAGCACCTCGAAAAATTTGAATTCAATACAGCGGTGTCTGACCTAATGAAAATCAATAATCAAATTACTGATTACATAAAGAACAACAAAGTAATTTCCTCTGAAGTAAAAAAATCAACATTACAAAATGTATGTTTATTATTAAATCCATTTGCCCCACATATATCATCAGAAATCTTTCAGAGAAATTTTAACACAGAAATTACTGAACATAATTGGCCATCAGTAAATAAAGAAAAAATAAAAAACCCAACATATGAGTTAGTAGTTCAAGTTAATGGCAAGAAGAAACATGCTATAGAAGCTTCTAGGGGATTACAGCAAACAGAGATTGAACAATTATGTTTTGAGAATTTCAAACTAGTTGTTAAAGAATATAAAAAAGTAATTTTTGTACAAGATAAGATAATAAATTACGTAGGTTGATGACAAAGTTACTTATTACAGAAAAACTTATTACTAATAAACAAGATTTTATTAA
Source organism: uncultured Candidatus Actinomarinales bacterium (assembly GCA_943840565.1). GTDB lineage: Bacteria > Actinomycetota > Acidimicrobiia > Actinomarinales > Actinomarinaceae > Actinomarina. Next base: position 200,496 of record CALSUY010000001.1, read on the forward strand.
ATTCTCAAATATTCAAGACACTGTCGAATTTATAAAATATAGTGATTTTTCTTCAAATACTACAGCGTCACTATTTGAAGAGAACAATATTAAATTTATATATGACCAATTTGTTAATTTCAGAGATTTATCAAATAGTAACTATAAATTCTCATCTAACTGTATTTTTCAAATTAAAAAGAATAGTTTAAGTAAATTTTCGGAAGTGTCTAAGGATATAGAAGTCATTGAAGGATCAATCAAAGATAAAGATAAATTTCTTCCCTGGGATCTCAGCAATATTATATTTAATAAAAAACAGTCACTTTCAAACGAAGTTATTTCTAAATTTTGTGGTGATGAAACTTTATTTAGACAATTTATTTCTTACCTCAACAAAGAGCTTTTAAGGATTAATTTATTGAACGATAATGATGTAGAAAAAATTTCACAATTGCTAGACGAGAAAATAGATTTTAAATATGAATTAGCTGAAAGAAGATTAAGTAATGATAAGTACAGTTAACTTAGAAAAGTCATTTCATCAACTAAAGAAGATTGAGATGCTAATTAATAAATCAGGGTTTAATCAAGAAAACAATAAAAGGTTTGTAGTTGGAGTTAAACAGCTTTTAGAGTTTTGAAATTCTAGATTTGTTTCTATCTCTATAGTTTTTTGAAATAATTCCATCGGTAAATGCTTTGTCAAGTTCTTTCATAACGGATGCTTTTTTTTCTACAATTACTTGATTATTTTCATCGTATAGAGATTTGAGAGATGATTTAAGTTCAGTTTTTACAGACTTGTTTCGCAAATTTTTCTTTGCATCTTGCCTAATTCTTTTTTTTTGTGATTTAATATTTGCCATCTAAAACCCCTTTGTATATAAGATAATAACTTAATAAAGATGTTAACTAATAAAAATATAAGAAATATTTCAATCATTGCCCATGTTGATCATGGAAAATCCACTTTGGCTGATAGGCTCATCGAAATTTCTGGGTTAATTACTCCAGGTGATCATGTTGATCAAATATTAGACACTATGGACCTTGAAAGAGAGCGCGGTATTACAATCAAGTCACAACCAATTCGATTAAATTTTGGGAATATGCAGATAAACCTTATAGACACCCCTGGACATGTCGATTTTTCTTATGAAGTATCCAGAGCGCTCATAGCATGTGATGGTGCAATTCTTTTAGTAGATGGCACCCAAGGTGTACAGGCCCAAACATTTGCACATTCATATGCCGCCATAGAGGCAGGCTTAGATATAATTCCAGTAATCAATAAGGTTGATTCAATTGATGTTGATGTTGAAAATGTAACAAAACAGATTTTTAACCTTATTGGAGCACGAGATGAAGAAATTTTTAAAATTTCAGCTAAAAGTGGATTAGGTGTTGATGAACTAATAAAAGAAATTCCCGGTTTAATAAGTTCTCCAGTAACAAAAGCAGAAAATACAAATGCACTAATCTTCGACTCATACTTCGATCCTTATAGAGGAGTAATCGCATCCGTAAGAGTGTTTGGAGGGGAGGTCAAAACTAATTCGAAATTGAAACTTATTAACTCTAAATTTGATTTTGAGGCCTCAGAAATTGGTTATTTTGATTTGAAACTTTCTCCAGCTAATTTATTATCTTCCGGTGAAGTTGGATACATAGTCACCGGAGCAAAAGAATTATCCCAAATTAGAGTAGGAGATACTCTAGTAAGTCAAGAAGATGAAAATCCAATTGTTGTTTCCGGCTATAAGGAACCACAGCCAACTGTCTTCTCCAGTATTTATCCAGCTGATTCAGATGATTATGCAAAATTAAGGGATTCTCTGGATAAATATGTTTTGAATGATGCAAGTTTTTATTATGAACCTGAAACATCTTCTGCTTTTGGATTTGGGTTTAGGTGTGGATTTTTAGGACTCTTACATTTAGAAATTGTTATAGAAAGATTAGAAAGAGAGTTTAATCTTTCTTTAATTGTCACACCTCCATCCGTTGAGTTCAAGATTGTACGTAATAATGACGAAGAAATAATAATTAGGAATCCATCAAAAATAGAGGAATATACGGATATTAAATCCATACAGGAAAGAATCTGTGAACTTGATTTACTTTTCCCAAAAGAGTATCTCGGTTCAATAATGAATTTATTGAATGAGAAGAGAGGCACTCAGTTAGATTTAAATTACTTGAGTACATCGATGGTTAAATTAAAGTACAGAATGCCTCTTTTAGAACTGGTAACTGGATTTTATGATTCATTGAAATCAATATCTCAAGGATTTGCATCATTAGATTATCAAATCTTAGATTTCGAAAAAGGAAATTTAGTAAAACTAGATATATTAGTTAACGGCATATCAATAGATTCGTTTAGTTCAATACTCGCCAAAGAAAATGCAGAGTTTGTTGGAAGAAATAGAGTTAAAAAACTTTCTGAGTTAATTCCAAGACAACAATTTGATATCCCAATCCAGGCAGCAGTGGGATCTAGGATTATTGCTAGAGAAACCATTAAGGCCCTAAGAAAAGATGTTACGGCAAAGTTATATGGTGGTGACATAACAAGAAAAAGAAAGCTGCTTGAGAAACAAAAAGAAGGCAAAAAGAAAATGCGCAATATTGGCAAAGTAGCTGTTCCAAAAGAAGCTTTTAAAGAATTTTTAAAACAATAATGCACATACCAACAATATTTGATGCTAACTATGAATCTTCAAAAGAAGACTATATCCTTACTGAAGAGAAAGTACACCATTTAAACAATGTTCTTAGAGTAAAAAATGGATCTGATGTGATGGATTACCAACGGTGAAGGTATTATTTCCCATGGTAAAATATATAATTCAAAGGTAGATATTTCTGAAACTGATTACCCACCAAAGAAACAATGAATTAAACATATTCATAGCAAAACTTCAAGATAAAACAAGAATGAGACAGCTCATTGAAAAATTGACTGAGCTTGGTGTAAAAAGTATAACAATTGGTCCAACTATGAATTCTCAAAAAGTTAATATCGATGCTAAAAAAGTAAATACATGGATAATCGGAGCAATTGAACAGTCGGGTATTCCCTTTGTACCAAAAGTGATTTTAGAAGATAAACTTGACTTCAATAAATTTCAACACACTTTTGATATTACTGGCAAATCTCTCAAAAAAAATATTGAGTCACACAGACTTTGCAATTGGTCCAGAGGGTGGTTGGAGTATGGAAGAATTAAAAAAATTTAGATATATCTCTAAACTAAGTGATTTTACTTTAAGATCGGATACTGCTGCTGTAGTTGCTGTATCCTTAATGATGTAGAATTTATTATGGAAGAAAAATCAATATTTGAGATGATCCTCAACAAAGAAATCGATTCTGAGATTATCTATGAAGATGATGAAATATTTGCAATACATGACATCAATCCAGTTGCCCCTATACATGTATTAATAATTCCTAAAAAAAAGATAAAAACTATTAATGATGTTACACAAGAAGACACAGCACTAATAGGTAAACTAGTTATAACTGCAAAAAATCTTGCTAAAAGTCTTGGAATTGATGAATCGGGATATCGTTTATTATGGAATACAAACAAGGATGCCATGCAAACAGTTTTCCATATTCATCTACATCTTATTGGTGGAACTATGTTGAAGGCAATTTAATGAGTTTTGAAAAAGAAATTCCTTCAAATGTTGAAGTAGTAAATATTTTGGGCATTAATGATAAAAATCTTAAGTATATTAAATCTGTTTTTCCTAATGTCATGATAAATGTAAGAGGAAATACTATTTTTATAGAGGGCCAAGATAAAGATGCCAAAGAAATCATGCGAATCTTTGATGAAATGGTGATGATGAATGATAATGGCCAGAATATTGAAGAAACCGATGTAGCACTACTTACTAATATTAAAGATACTCAAAAGCACGGCGGAAAAAAAATTAGTTCTATTTCAATAATTGAGAATAAGTCCATAAAAGTTAAGAATATTAATCAATATAAGTACATGGATCTAATACAAAATTCAACTGTAACTTTTGGTATTGGCCCAGCTGGTACTGGAAAAACTTTTTTAGCGGTTGCAGCTGCCGTTAAGATGTATTCTGAACAAAAAATAAAAAAAATAGTACTTACTAGACCTGCAGTTGAGGCTGGAGAGAGGCTTGGCTATTTACCTGGAGATTTATCACAAAAAATTGATCCTTATCTTGTTCCATTATTTGACTCATTGGAATATTTTTTTGGTAATGAGGTTTTAGCTTACTTAATAGAAAAACGAAATATAGAGATTGTACCCTTGGCATACATGAGGGGGAGAACTCTAAGTAATGCATGTATAATATTGGATGAAGCACAAAATGCAACAATGAGTCAAATAAAAATGTTTTTAACAAGATTAGGTGAAAATTCAAAAATAATCATCACAGGTGATGAGTCTCAAATAGACTTATATAGCAAAGATAATTCAGGACTTAAAAAAACTAGAAAAATACTCTCAAAAATAGATGAAATTACTGTTATGGAATTCCAAAATACAGATATTGTAAGAAATCCTATCGTTTCAAAGATTCTAGAAATATTTCCAGATAAATGATTTCTAACTATCTTCTCCATGCCCGAAAATTAATTTATGTAATAATTTTTGGTGCCTTAGTTTGGTTTATTTCATTCACTATATTTCCCGAAAATCAAATAATAAAAATAAGTGTTGGAGATATTTCTCCCGTATCTTTTACTGCCCCTAATTACATCGAAGTTATTGATGAAGAGCAAACAGCATTAAATAAAGCACTCGCAGTAGAATCCGTAAATCCTATCTACTCAATAGATACAACTATTAATGATGCAGTAATTAATGGTGTCAAAGATATGTTCCTTGCCGTTATTGAAGCTAGGATTTCGGAAACTCTAATTGTTAATGATTCAGATATCGTTACTGAAAATACTGAACCAGAAGTGGAAATTAAAAATCTTACAAAGCTCGAACAAATTGAAAAAATTACTGAGTCACTTTTGTTTTCAACTATTTCAACTTCCACAATTGAAGTTTTAGTTGAAATTTCTAATTATGACTTAAACAATAAATCTAACTACCTTGCGCAACTTGAATTAGAAGCAAAAAGCCAAGCTAATGATATTTTAAATAATGGTATAAACAATGAAAATCTAAATGGACTAAGACAGAGTATTGTCTCTAATCCTCCTTATTTAGATCTAACAAGTGACCTTTTCTTACTGATACCTGAAAATCGCTTGAGGTCAACTGTTTCTGAGATAATTGCTGAAAATTTAGTATCTAACCAAAAATTAGAAGAAGATTTATGGAATAACCAAAAACAACAGATTTCAGATTCTGTAGAACCTGTGGTCATAAAATTTTTTGAAAATGACCTAATTATTCAAGAGGGAACAATTGTGAATCAGATTCAATACAATACCTTAGATAGTTTCGGTTATCTTTCAGGAGAATCGAGAACAATTCAAACTGCTGCTTTACCAATTATATTCTCAATATTTCTACTGATTTATTTTTTATTTTGGAGATTCAACGATTCTATTTGGAACAATGATAAAGAATTTTTATTATTATTAACTTTAATCCTCATAGCATCAGTATTCCTAAGGGGAACTTCTTACTTTTCTCAGACATTAGAACTTGATTATTTAAAGTATGGAGTACCAATTTCTTTCGTTGGTGTCGTCTCAGCTACATTACTGAATCTCAGAGCAAGTCTGGTTTTATCACTCTCTAGTGCTTTATTAGCTTTAGCTGGAGGTGGAAATATTGGACTTTTGGCCTTAGGAGGAATTCTTTCAATTCTTCCATCTGTGTTCATCTCAGAAGACATCGATAGAAGGCTCTTGCGAGAAAGAATAATTTACATATCCTTAACTCAACCTGTTATATCTTTTGGAATCTATTTCTTCTTAAGAGAAGACTTTAGTCTTATTCGAGGTATTGATTACTGGTTTGATAGGTGGATTAGTTGCTAACTTGGCTGCATTTTCATTGATTACATACATAGAAGCAGTCTTTAAAATCACCACAAACTTTCGACTATCCGAACTTGCAGATAGAAACCATCCAGGATTACGATATCTTGAAGAGAAGGCCTTAGGAACATTTAATCATTCATTAGTCGTAGGTACTTTAGCTGATAGAGCCTCAAATGTGATTAATGCAAACGCTCAATTAGCTAGAGCAATGGCATATTTTCATGATCTTGGAAAAACAGAAAATCCAACAATGTTTATTGAAAATCAATTTGGATCAACCAATCCTCATGACACATTATCCACACATGAATCTTCTAATATAATCAGGGCGCATGTCACTGATGGAATTAAACTAGCTAAAAAATTTAAAATACCAGAAGTTGTTTATAACGGGATATTAGAGCATCATGGTGACTCAATAATGCGATTCTTCTATGAAAAAGAAAAAATAGATAATCCTGATGTTGATAAAAGTGATTTTAGACATTTAGGTAGAAAACCTACCTCCAAAGAAACAACAATCCTAATGTTCGCTGATGCTCTCGAAGGAGCATGTCGGGCAAGATTTCTAAATGAAGATGCTGACGAAGAAAAAATAAGAAATGTTATTGAGGAAATTTTTAATGAAAAGATCTCCGATGGACAGCTAGAGAACTCACCAATTACATTTTCCGACATAGATAAAATTAAACAATCTTTTCAAAAAAGCTTAGAAGGTCTTTATCATCAAAGAGTAATGTATCCAGATATCTCTGAAGAAGAATAGTTTGAAAGTCACTTTCAATGGATATTTTTATAAAGATGAAAAAGAGAACATAGAACATGCAGTTGAGGTTTTTAACTATTTTTTCAATATTCCTAGTAAATTCTCTTTTAATCTATATTCCATTTCTCAAAAAGCAATAAGCAATCTAAATTTACAGCATTTTAATAAACCAGGACCAACTGATGTGCTTTCATTTCCATTATTTTCTGGAATTAATGAAATAAAAAAACTTAATCCACATAATGAAGAAACTTTAGGAGATATGTTTTTTTGTAGACCTATTTTAAAAAAAAATGCTGCCGAATTCCACAAGGGTTTAATTGAAGAGTTGCAGCTAGTATTAATCCATGGTTTGTTACATTTAGTTGGCTATTCCCATTTAAATGAAACAAAATTGAGAAAAAAAGAAAATGAAATATTAGATAAGGTGTGGAATGGACTTAGCAAAGATTGATCTAAACCATATAGCCATAATTATGGATGGTAACGGACGATGGGCCCAAGATAGAGGTCTCGAGAGAACTGCAGGACATGCAGCAGGTGAAGAGTCCCTGTCAAAGACCATCCACTGGGCATTAGAAAATAATTTAAAATGGCTAACTGTCTATGCTTTCTCTACTGAAAATTGGATGAGAAGTTCTGATGAAGTTGAGTTCCTTATGTTTTTCAACAGAGATCTTCTTATTAGAAGAAGAGAAGAATTTAATAATTTAGGTGTCCGTTTCCACTTTTTAGGTGATTTAGATGACGAAAAGATACCAGTTGAAAATAAAGTACTTATGTCGGAGACTGAAAAGCAAACTTCTTCAAATATAAAGCTGAACTTGGTGTTTGCTTTTAATTATGGATCTCGAGATGAAGTTCATAAAAGTATTGAAAAATTTACGAATGACCATGACTCTAATGTCAATGTCGAGCTGGTAAGTGATAAATTTAGAAATTATATGTATATTCCTTCTATGCCGGATCCAGATCTTTTAATAAGAACTGCAGGAGAACAGCGGCTAAGTAACTTTCTACTATATCAACTTAGCTACACTGAGCTTATGTTTTTTAAAACTCTTTGGCCAGAATTTTGTGAAGATGAACTTAATCAAGCTGTAGAGGAATTTTCAAAAAGAAAGAGAACTTATGGAAAAGCCTGATAAAGAATTATTTGAAAAAATAGTAAAAATAGCTCAAAACAGGGGATTCGTATTTAATGCATCATCAATATACGGTGGTTTAAGAAGTTCTTATGACTACGGTCCACTAGGTACATTATTGAAAAATAATATTGCAGAGCTTTGGTGGAAATCCTTAAAAACTACTGAAGTTAAAATTTATCCTGTAGATACAGCAATTATTCAAAGCACCGAAGTATGGAAAGCCTCAGGTCATTTAAGTGAATTCACAGACCCAATGGTAGAGTGTAAAAATTGTAATTCGAGATTTAGAAGTGATTCTGAACCAGAAGTAACTTGTTGCGATACACAGGATTTAACTGAGCCTAAAAACTTTAACCTAATGTTTGAGACAAATCTTGGACCTGTTCAGAATGAAAATTCCCAAGTCTACTTAAGGCCAGAAACAGCCCAAGGAATATTTGTTAATTTCGAAAATGTACTTAGAACCATGCGGGCTAAGCTACCTTTTGGAATAGCAAATATTGGTAAATCTTTTAGAAATGAGATAACTCCCGGACAGTTTGTCTTTCGAACAAGAGAGTTTGAACAAATGGAAATTGAATTCTTCTGTAAAGAAGATGAATCGGAAGAGTGGATGAAATATTGGACCCAGAAAAGACTTGACTGGTATATCAAACTCGGTTTAAAAAAGAATCTTTTAAGACTAAGACCCCATGAAGCCGATGAATTAGCCCACTATGCTAAATCTACTACTGATATCGAATATCTTTATCCATGGGGATGGGGAGAGTTAGAGGGAGTCGCAAACCGCGGTAATTATGACCTTGCAGCTCATCAAGAAAAAAGTGGAAAAGACTTAACTTATTTTGACCCAAAAGATAATTCAAAACACTTACCAACAGTTATTGAGCCTGCGGGTGGATTAACAAGAACAGTTTTTGCTATTTTATTATCTACTTATGAAGAGGAACAACTTGAGAATGGAGATAGTAGAACACTTTTTAAAATGAGTTTTGAGATAGCCCCCATTCAAATAGCAATTCTGCCTTTAAGTAAGAAAGAAGAATTAATTAATGTTTGTAATCAAATTGATTCATTACTTGGGACCACTTTATAGAACAGAGATCGATATTACTCAATCAATTGGAAAAAGATATAGAAGACAGGATGAAATAGGTACTCCTAATTGTATAACAGTAGATTTTGACTCCCTAGATGATGAATGTGTGACAATCAGAAACAGAGATACAATGAAACAAGAAAGAATTCAAATCACCTCCTTAGTTGAATATTTTCAAAATTGATATGGGTATCGCAAAAGATTCAATAGAGTCATTAAAACTAAAAGCTAGAATAAGCGATTTCGTGTTGGCTTCTACTTCTGGTAAATTACGTGGCAATAAAGGTATGGCAATATGCCCATTTCATGGAGAAAAAACTGCAAGTATGAGTTTTACCGATGAGGAAAATCTTTTTCATTGTTTTGGCTGCAAAGAAGGTGGGGACATATTTAAATATGTGCAACTCATAAACAATATTGAATTCCAAGAGTCAGTGGAGGTAGTTGCAGAAAAATACGCATTTAATCTGAAATATACTGATTCGCAATTTGAATCAAATCAAAAAAGCTTGATTCAAATGATGAAAATAATCTCTGATTACTTTATTAGCAAATATTGAGGAAACTGAATCTACAAAACCTAAAAAATACTTAATTTCAAGAAAAATTGATAATGAAGCAATCAAAAAATTTAAACTTGGATTCGCTGAATTAGATGAAAAAATATTTTATGATTTTTGTAATAAAAACGATATATCTAAGCAAAATCTAAAATCTCTAGGTCTGTTGAGTGAGAAGCAAAATTTATTATTCAGAGAGAGAATATTATTCCCAATAACAAATTTCAGGAATGAAACTGTTGCCTACGGAGGCAGAGCTTTGAATGATTTTGGACCTAAATATTTAAATTCAGCCGAATCTCAAATTTACAAAAAAAATAAAACTCTATATTTTACGGACAACTTTCTCAAAAGTGTGAAGGAAAAAGATGAAATTATCATAGTGGAAGGCTACATAGATGTTATTGCATTCAATTTGCTTGGCTATTCCAATGTGGCATCACCTTCGGGAACTGCTTTAACTTCTCAGCAGTTAGAGCAGCTTTCAAAGTATTCATCAAACATTATTATATCTTTTGATAATGATGATGCAGGTATCAATGCTACTAATAGAATTCTTGAGATTAAAAATTCTACATCCCGTGATTTATATTTAAAATGCATGCTATTACCTGAAGAATACAAAGATATTGGAGAATATTATGAAGATGGTAAAGACAATCTCGATTTACTATTAAGTAATAAGATAGATTTAATAGAGTTCTCTATTGACTCATTAATTAAAAAAGAAGATACAGGTGACAAACGTATTATTTTCAGTGAGTTTAAAAAGCTTATTAGATCTCTCAGTCCACTTGATCAAGATTTTGCTTTTGATATACTTTCCGTCAAAATTAATACTCCAAAAGATTTACTTGTAAAGGAGCTGAAACATAAAAAATCAAGCCCAACTTACGGAGAGAGCTCTTCAAGCCAAAATGAAAGTAACAAACACATTGAAGCTTTTCAGGACATATTTATATCAAGTTTAATTAAGAATGAGTTTGAGAATATATCGGAATTTGAAGACCTGCTAAATTCTAGTGAAGAGCTATTCAACATCATTAAAAAACTTCAATCCGGTCAAAACAAAGATATCAGTAATAGCTTTATAAATATCTCTTTTACTGAATATCAATTACAGGAGGCAATTTCAAGATTGTACATTCATTATTTTGAAATTAAAATAAACACATTAATTAGTCAATTAGAGGTATCAAATGACACAAATATATTTTCTGAAATTGAAAATCTTAAAAAGAAAATTGAAAATTATCAGAATACACTTTAATTCATAGTATTATTAATTTGCTATCCGAGGTAGCTCAATTGGCAGAGCAGCGGACTGTTAATCCGTTGGTTGTGGGTTCAAGTCCCACCCTCGGAGCAATTAATTATCAACAGAATCGCAATCGTGTATATAATTGAGTATTGGATAATAGGAGGAATATGTCAGAAGCATTGGAATTTGTTAAAAAGAATATGGAAGGTAAAGATTTAAGTATCTTACCTGGTTCTATCAAATGGGTTGTAGATTCACAAATAGTTTATATGAGTCCTGAAGGTAGCGAAGTAACTGACGAGGATGCTGAAGCAGCATGTACAATTACCACTGATATGGAAACATTCAAGGGTATGTACGACAAATCCGTTAGCCCACAAGCAGCGTTCATGACTGGAAAAATTAAAATAGCTGGAGATATGGGAATTGCGCTTAAATTGCAATCTGTCATAGGTTAATTTAAGGGCCTGTAGCTCAGTTGGTTAGAGCAACGGACTCATAATCCGTCGGTCGCAGGTTCGAGTCCTGCCGGGCCCACTTGAAAACATTTATGAACATTAAAAATATAAATGCTCGAACAATTGGATTAGTATTTGCATCAACACTATTAATTCCCTCAAATTACGGATTAAATATTTTAGGATTGAACTTTGAAGACTTGCCCATAGTCGTTCTTTTTTTATTTCTATTTTATAAAAAAATAAATAATTACAATCCTATTTCAAACATCTGATAAAGTATTTTTATCATTATAATTTCATTTATTTTATACTCAAATATATTTACTCAAGAATTTTGAAATATTTAATCAAACAAATTTAAGATTCTATTTCTATTTTATCTTCAGTTATTTGTGTGTTGATGTAGTTAGAGAAAATAAGGAAAGCTTAGTTACAGTTTTTGAACCACTCTCATACTGTCATGATTGCAAACTTTTTAGTTGTTCTATTTCAAGTTCAACTTCCTGGAACTATTGATGGATGGATATTTAAATAATTCTGGTAGCACTAATATCTTTTACATCTGGAAGACTAGGAGGATTTCAAGGTGGTGGTCCAAATGTTATTGGAGTGATTTGTCTACTGTATGTACTTTTATGTATATATAAAGCTTCAAGTTCTGATAATATTTTGAAATATTTCCGTACAGACAAGTTAAATACATTATTACTTATTATTTCCTTTTTCAATCTTTACATTACATATTCAAGAGGTTCATATTTAGCATTATATGTCTGGTTTGCTTTTACTTCTCATCTATACAAGAGCAGTTACAGTAAATTCAAAATCTATTTTTTAATTATTTCAATACTTTTTTCTGTAGTTTCAATCTTTATATTCCCTTCAATTTTTTTGAAACAATCAAATAGAAGCTTCCTAAACAATCTTGCTATCAATAATTTGGAGCTTTTTGAGGGAAGTGGTGGTGGTAACTATATTAAAGAGGTCTATAGAGATTATTTATTAGGGCTTGATGATGATGAAATTTTAGAAAAATTTAATATAGTCTTATTCAGAAAAAGACAAAAAAATCATACTACGAATCAACCCAAAAAGAAATTGATCCAGCTGAAGGGTATTTAAAGCTGAAATTTGATTACAAAGATGGTGTACTTACCAAGGTCTATAATCTCTTTCTACCACTCTCAAAATGGTATTACTTGGTCACAGATTGGTTCTGAACATACAAATGGATCAGTTATTGAACTTATGAAGAATGATTCATATTTTGAAGTAGGAGGTTGGGGAGATGGACAATCTCCAGGAGACTCATATCTTGATGGTTTTATTAAGCAAGTAGATATCAGTTTTCTAGACAATATTTACAGTTACCAATTTATTGAAGAAAATAGAGATAAAGACTACTTTGTATACTTACCTACACGTACAGAATTTTATGACAATAGAAATGATGGAAAATTAGTTTACACAGAAGATGGTCTCAAGTTAAAAAGACCAAGAAGTTATTGGGTAGCAATTCCAAGCGAAGATAATATATCTCAACAAGACTTTGAAGTAGTAATACAACTTAAACTTAATCAACATTCCCAAAGGAAATGAAACAATATTTAGCCAAAGTTCAATTATTAGTTCTTCAGATAATATCAACAACCAGTCATGGAAGTGGTCAATTATTGATGGAAGAATGTATTTCTTTTGGGTAGAAGATATCATTAGTGGGTATTCGAACTACCTTGGAGGACAAAGTCTTAGGTCTGGAAGACTAGTTGCTACTAATGGTCAGTTTGATTCAATTACTTCAGACTTTTCACTTTCCCAATATGATGAAATAACTACTTCACATAATGGATTCTTGACAATGGCAGTCGAATATGGCTTATTTCCTGTAGTTCTTATCGTATTTAGCATATTGTTTCTAGTTGTCAAAAATGCAAATTACAAAAATCATTTTTTAATTACTATATTGGTAGCTTTATTAACTCAAAATCTTACTAATGATTTAATATATTCACCAGATGTAGCAATTTATTTTTGGATAATTCCTAGCTATTTATTCTTAAAAAAAGATTAAGAATTAATTAATCCAATTCGTTTCTGCATAAGTAGAAAAGTTTTCAGAAATTATTAGTACTCTGTCTTCCATCTTCAAGTTCATATGGCGAAGTTGGTATTGAAACTTTGTTGATACTGCTAAAGTCTATATTTCTCAAATTCCACAGTGTATTTATAGCAGAGCTTAAAGTAAGATTTTCATCAATGATAAATGAATCCTCTAGGCATTAATAAAACTATTTAATTCAGTAAGTGATTCAAAGTCATTAAGTCTTTTCAATAGTTGCAATATAACATACTGCTGTCGTCTCATTCCTTGATAAGTCACTTACACCATCCATCTTTTTCCATTCTGATGCATCTTCACCATTTTCATCTAATATTTTTTCACCAACTAATATTTCAGTATTTCTGGATACGATCCAATTCAAGGCTGTAGATCCAGTTACTACTTGACATCCTTTTTGCAATTCGAAAGAGTACCCTTCTTTTTGTGTACTATCTACACAGATTTCAATTCCATTAAAAGAGTTAATAATATTCTCGAAACCCTCAAAATTAAAACTTGCAAAATGATCTACTTGATACCCGTTAAGTTTTTTACTGCAGCAGCTAGGTTTTCAGCATTGTTCCCACATTTATTTTCTGAGTAAGATGCCATTTATTCTTTCAAGATTTTCTGTACAATGAGTTAACTATCAATGTGTCTCTAGGGATAGAAAGTAGGTAGTGTATTGCTTTCAGTTTCATCAATAAGACCTACTATGATAACATCTGCTCTTTGACCTTCAACAAAACCTCTTGATTCAGAAGAATTTTCATCTCTTTCATCACTACCAATCAAAAGATATGATTTGTATCCATCTATATCCTTCGTTAGCAATGTTGTTTATGAGTAATTTTTCAATTTCTGATTTCTCAATTCTGAATTATTTCAGGGTTCGAGGTTTAGTTTCATTCTTCCTCGATATTTTCTTCACTAAGAAGACTTGTAGTAGGAGTACAGACCCTCTGATATATTTTCTACTCTATCTGGATCAAATGCTTGTTTTTCAAATCTTGGAATAATCGCAAATATTACTATGAACTGCTGTACTAACTAGTCCTATAAATAAGTAAGTGTATTTATTTAAAATTTTCATGTTAAACCAAAAACTAAGTATAACTCTATAATATCTCTTTGTGAATAAAATTAAAACAGTTATAGCAGCTGGAGGTCTAGGAACTCGCCTTCAGGGCTTTAGAGGAAATGACTCAACTAAAATTCTATTAGAAGTTGACGGATCTCCAATGATTATTCGGCAAATTGAACAGCTTACAAACTGGGGATTAAACGAATTTATCATAATTACTAACCCTTCTTTTGATAAATTGATTAAAGATGTTATTAGTTCCTATTTTCCTGATAAAAATATTAAGTTTTACAATACAACATGAACAAAAAGGTATTTCACATGCACTTAATGTGTGCTAAAGAATACATTTATCCTGGAGACACAGTTTTTTTTATTTTAGGAGATAATTTCTTTGAACACAGTCCTAGCTGAAAGTATAAATTTAGAAAAATTGGTAATAATAAAGGAGCCTATATATTTTCTACAAAGTTGAAAATCCTGAAGAATTTGGAGTTGCCGAATTCGATTCTAATAATAATGTTATTTCAATTGAAGAAAAGCCTGATAAACCAAAGTCTAATCAAGCTGTTGTCGGGTTTATATCTATGACGATACTGTTATGGAAAAAATTACAACTTTAAAGCCTTCTGCTCGTGGGGAGTATGAAGTAACAGATCTAAACAATTTATATATTCAAGACGGAAAATGTAAAAATGTAACTATAGAAGGATGGTGGATCGACGCAGGGACACCAGATAGAATCATAGAATTAGAAAAAAAGTTAACTTAATGGTTCCATTTTTTTATATTTAGCAAAATTGTATAGTAAAAAATACTAAATATCCAATTGCGAAAATGTAACTCAGTGCTCCATTAAAGAATATAGTTCCAATCAGTAATACATAAGAAAAGAAACTCAAAATTAGAAAACTTAATAATACCTTTCTTTCCGAATAGCCTAGATTTAATAGTCTGTGTGAAATATGGTCGGTTCCACCAATTGTTGGTGATTTATTATTGCTAATTCTATCAGAAGTAACTATTAAAAAATCTAGTATTGGAACTGTAAATATGAACAAAATTGGGCTAAAGGGTGAAACTAATACGCCATCTACTTTTGGTATCCAGTCAAAAATTATAGAAATAAATCCCAGTACGTATCCAACAAATAGAGTTCCCGAATCTCCAAAATATAACTTTGCTGGGGGATAGTTGTATATAAAGAACCCTAGTAGTGACGCAAAGAGGAGTAATGAAATATCTGTAACTTTATATAAATTTGAATAATTTGCCAAAATAGCAATTTGTAAACAGATGCTTCCAGAGACAACAACTGTTAGACCATCCATGTTATCAATAAAATTTATAGAGTTAATAATTAAAAGCACCCACAAAAGTGAAAAGAAGAAGATTTACATAATTTTGAAGATCTACTTTTAGGTAAGCCTCAATATTTATAAATGTATCAAGTTTAACAAGAGGGTAGAGGATGATAATAATTTGTCCTGTAATTTTAGTCTTCCAGTCCAGATTAAATATGTCATCGAGTAATCCAATTATTGAAATTATGACTGCGCATATTCCAATTGTTACAAAGTCTTGTTCAGCTCTACCTAAGAAAAATAGTAGCTATCAAAAAAGCAACTCGAGGTTGCTATTCCTCCAAACGGAGATATATTTTTATTGCTCAACCTTTTTTCACTTTTATTATTCTTTTTCTTGAATTGTTTCGTGAAATGCATAAAACTTTTGTTTAGTAAAGCAGATAATATAATAGCTAAAAGTGCCGCAGCAGTTACTGGAAGTTGAAACTGAAGTCAATTTAGATACATCCAATTCTTTGTAAATTTTCTCAAATTGTGAAGCTATAACTTTAGAGGTATAAAACTCATCAATTAATTGTCTATTTTTTGAATGATCATTTGTTTCATTATATTTTTCAATATACTCCACAAATTTGTCAATCTTGATTCAATTCAATTAATTCAAGATTATTAAACTCTTTCATCACTTCAGTGCCCTGAATCCTATAAGCTAAGCAGTAGAGACCAACGTATAATGATTCAAGAAGTATTCTTGAAAACCCTTCATGTGATGACATTACAAGTGATATATCAAATTCAGACAGCTCTGTTTCTATATCAATCTTTCCTAAATAATTTAGTTTTTCTTCATTTAAAACTATTTCCATGTCCTTGTCTGATAATATTTTGAGGATTACCTTCATCACGCTCACCAGCTAGGTAAAATTCAATATTGTACCATATTGACTTGATTAACAATACTCAGGTAATCCATAATTCCTTTATCGTATAAAAGTCTTGAAACAAGGATGACTTTCTTTTTTGCTGGGTTACTTGATGTAGATCTTTTTTTTTGAAATTGACTACTTTCAATCCCTGAACTAGGAATTACTTCTGTCTTATTTTCGAAAGTTTGAAAAATTAAGAAATATTTCTTTGTCTGATGTATTTTGAAATATAATCACGTTGATAGCATTATTGAAGAGGTAACCTATGAAGGGTTTTATTAGGTATCTTAATAATTTTGCTTTTGGGCTTCTTGCTAAATAAAAAACCAAGTCCTGTGACTGACAGCACAGCTTTATTTTTATTTTTCAGAAAGAGATTAGCTAAACAGAAAAGTATTCCAGTTTTTAATGTAAAGCAATGAAATTTGCTATCTACATTTTTTAAGTGACTTCTTAGAGAGAATATTGCTTTTATATCCAATATTTTATTTCTGTTTATTTCCCACGATGACACACCTTTGTAGATTGATTCTATTTCCTCCCTGTGAACACCATTTGGACACATTGCATGGATTTCTTCCGATTGTATATACTTAACCAAATCTTTTCTAGATTTGTATAAAATCCAATCCCAATGAGATAAATAAGTTATCATTAACACCATTTTAAGTCTTAAATTTGTTAACATTGCCTAATATGAATTTAGTCGTCATAGGAACAGGTTATGTAGGCTTAGTTACAGGGGTTGGCTTTGCAAGTCTTGGCAACACTGTGAGCTTTGTTGATCTAGATGAAAACAAAGTTTCAAAACTTAAAGACAAACAAGTCCCATTTCTATGAACCTGGTCTTGAAGAACATTTTCAGGATAATGAAACATTCTCAAGAATGTCTTTCACATCTTCATATGAAGAAATCGACTGGGAAGATCACAGATGTGGCATTTATCTGTGTACAAACCCCAAACAATCTTGAGACCAATTCTGTTGATACCAGATTTCTTGAATCTGCAATTACAGAGATAAACAACCTCAACAACCCAAAATTAGTTGTTACAGTAAAATCAACTATTCCTCCTTATGAAATTGAGAAAGTTTGTAATAAGGTAGGGATGGATAAAAACGAAATTACATTCAATCCTGAATTCCTCAGAGAAGGCACAGCTATTGAAGATTTTTTTCAACCTGACAGAATTGTAATAGGAGGGAATGATCCCGAAAAAACTTTCCATTCTAAGAGAATTATACAAAGGCTTTGATGCAGAACTTATAGAGACTGATCCGATTAGTTCACAGCTTATTAAATATTTAGCAAACACATATTTACCTTTAAGGCTTTCATTTGTGAATGAAGCAGCAAGATTAATTGATCATTCTAATGGTAATCAGGTTGATGTTCTAAAGGGGGTTGGTTTAGATTCAAGAATTGGTTCGCATTACTTTAGACCATCTCCAGCTTGGGGAGGTTCTTGTTTTCCAAAGGATTTGATTGAAGTCAACAATTTTTATAAAGAAGGTGAAGTTATGCTGCCTATAATCTCAAATATAATTGAATCAAATGATATTCAAACTAAATGGACTGTAAATAAATTAACATCAATACTCAGCAATGAGAATATAAATTCAGTATTGTTGATTGGTGCTGCCTTTAAAGAAGATACCGACGATTTGAGAAATTCACCAACTTTAGATATCTATAAAATGTTAATCCAAAAAGACGTAAATACTTTTATCTATGACGAAATGGTTGAACTTGCTGAATATAATTCAGTAGATAATCTTGATGATATTTCTGATAAAACTTTAGTAGTGCTGATGTATCCGATTAAGAAAGCACTTATGGAAAAAATTGAAACTATCTTAACTGAAACTAACTCTATTTTGTATACACCATGGTAAAAAGATGAATATTGTTTTAACAGGTGGATCAGGTTTTATAGGCTCGCATCTCTCTAAGGAGCTACTCAAAAATGGTGAAAACAAGTTAATTGTTGTAGATAATCTACTAACTGGAAACCTAGACAATATTCAAGACTTATTAGATCATGAAAATGCAACATTTATCCAACATGACGTTCAAGATCATATAGAAATAGATGAAAAAGTTGACTATGTATTTCATTTAGCAAGTGCCGCATCACCAGTTGCATATACGGAAAATCCAGTGAATACCTTAAAAGCTGGAAGCCTTGGAACAATAAACACTCTAGGTTTAGCTAGGAAGCATGGTGCTGAATATTTCTTGGCTTCTACCTCTGAGGTTTATGGAGACCCTCTAATTACTCCTCAAAATGAAGAATATTGGGGAAATGTCAATCCAAACGGGGAAAGAAGCATGTATGATGAGGCAAAAAGATTTGCAGAGGCTGCAACAGCAACATATGCAAGAAGCTATGACATAAAGACCAAAATAATTAGGATATTCAACACCTATGGGCCAAACATGCAGCTAAACGATGGCAGGGTAGTCACAAATCTTATAGTACAGGCACTTAATGATGAAGATTTAACTATTTATGGAGACGGCTCGCAAACTAGAAGTTTTTCCTATGTATCCGATACAGTGGCTGGAATTCTTGCAATGATGGAATCAAATCATTATGAAGTCTTTAATATCGGCAACCCTTATGAAATGACTGTTAAAGAATTAGCCGAGACAATATTAAAACTTACAAACTCGAAATCTGAGATAATTTATAAACCATTACCAAATGATGATCCCCAACAAAGAAGACCAGACATTAGTAAAGCTAAAGAAAAACTTAACTGGGAACCAAAAGTAGGCTTAGAAACCGGGTTGAATACAACTATTGAATGGATAAAAAAAGAGTTATCTAAATAACTTTTAATATTCTATGGTGTAAAGTTTTCAGTGACTCGTCTTTAACTTTTTCTTGTGAAAATTGAATAATTTCTAAAAGTAAATCTTTTTCTAATTTAGAAATTAAATTTATACTTTTCGTTAAGTCATCTTTTGTACCATCAAACTTTAGAATGTTGATATATTCTGGATGAATATTTTTGTCATACTCTGAATTCATATAAAAATTAATAATTCCACCAGATAGTGTTTCAAGGACGCTCTTATCATAAAAACCCTTTGGAGTGTTATTGATGTGGAATCCAGTTTTATCTATATATGTACTTAAGTTCAGTATGAGGGACAGAACCGACAAATCTTATATTAGGATAGTTCAGAGTATTTATTTTTTAAGTAACTTTCATAATCAGCATCTTGTTTTGTTAGAGGTCCCCCCACGATTGTGATACTCTGCGACTCCCCGTAAACACTATTTAAAAAACCTTGAATAGATTCCTCGATATTTTTTGATTTGGAAATCCTACTTAAGATGAGAAAATCTTTTGATCCTGTATTGATTCTACCTCTATAAAAATCTTCGTAGTTAATGGCATGTCCAATAGAAGTTACTTTTTTAAACTCTTAAAGGAAATGAATTCTCTGAAGCTGTAATTATTCTATCTGAAAATAATGCGCCTAAATAGAGAACAATCTTCTTTATAAAAGTAGTGGGACCCTTGTGTGTGTACCAAAGGATAGACTGCAGATTTTGAAATCTGAATATACTTGAACTTACTAATGTTAAGGAGGTTGTCATATGTGAGAGACAGTATCTATATTCATTATCTTTTAATAGGTTTTTGATGGTTTTTCTAAGTGCAATGAATTTTGTTATCTTATTTGTATTTACAGAATCATGGCTGTATACATTTATATTGTCATTTAACATATGAGTTGCACCTTCATTTAATGTCACGACATCAATTTCTATATAATATTCAGATAATTGATTTAGCCAATTTACTCGCAAATCCAAGTGAAGTATTGTTTGAGTCTGTAGATATATTAAAAATTAATATTTTCTCTTTTTTCATAATTCTATTTTTTCATTTTGTTGGAAAATTTCCATATATTGGTTTGCCTGTACTAAAAAATTATGTTTGTTACTAATGAATGCTTTTGCTGCATCAGCTCTTTTAGTTGCTTCAGCTTTATTTTCAATTATAAAGCTGATATTCTCAGCAATAACTTTCTTATCTGGGTGGTATGGGAATAATAAATCCACGCTCACCGTCATTTAACAAGTCTTTACAACCACCAGCTTCAGTACTTAATATAGGAACCTCATAATTAATTGCTTCCAGTACCGAATGGGGGAGACCTTCATAATCAGATGCTTGTATGAAGATATCTGCAGTAAGTAGAAATTGAGAGATTTTATTGTTATCAATTTTACCTAAAAGTTGAACTC
The DNA here is from genome assembly GCA_943840565.1 of uncultured Candidatus Actinomarinales bacterium. GTDB lineage: Bacteria > Actinomycetota > Acidimicrobiia > Actinomarinales > Actinomarinaceae > Actinomarina. The sequence continues at coordinate 221,463 of CALSUY010000001.1, forward strand.
GATTTTGTAAATTCAAATCATGTATTGCACTTTCTAATTTACTGAACTCACCACCTTCACCAATTATGCTCAGTTTTAGGTTCTTATTATCTAGTAATTCCATTGCTTCTATAACTATGTTTATATTTTTCTGAACTACTAATCTTGAAATAATTATTAAGTTGATATCGGCTTTACTCTACATTTGCCCTTTTAATATCTGTAATGTCAACTCCGTTATTTATTTTTAAAATTTTTTTGCTATAGCCTATTCCAGATACAAAACTTTTTAAATGATCAGACGGAGTAATTACTATTTCAGCAGAATTGATACTCCAGTTTCTAAGTAATTTTTGCAACTTCAATTAGAAAAGAGTGTTTGTTGTTCTGAAACTCATCAAAAGACTCAGTCGTTCTTTTTTTGATTGTAAGCTCTTTCCCAGACGGGATCGCCCACAATCTTTCTGATTAGTTGTTTCTTGAGTATGAGATTTGCTATTGCTGACTCAATGCCAAGCCCATTAACGAAAATCAGATCACTTCTTCTTCCATTTTTGACGATTTGGTAAATTGTTTTTATCCAGCGAATAGGGAGACTGTTTGATCTTTTGATTCTTATTACATCTAAATTATCTTCAGTATGATTATTTCCAACTTCAGATAAACAAATAATTTTTACATTGTGACCATTCTCTATCAAGAAATCAGAAATTTTAGGAACAAAACTTGCTGGTCCGCCAATATCTGGAGGAAATATTCCTACAGTTATTAAAATGTTCATAATTTAAATTCTATTAAGTTATTTTCTTTTGTGTGCAACTATCTCTTTAATCATTGAATCAATATCTTTAGTCGGAGTCATGCCAGTAAAGTTAACTATCTTATCTATGTTTGGAGTTCTTCTAGTTGGATCTTCAAACTTATTCCCGAATACTTCTTCATGTTGAATGTAATTTATTTGTGATTCTGAACCACATGTCTTAATTACAAGTTCAGCTAAATCTTTAATTGTTATTTCTTGGGTCTGGCCAATATTAAATACTTCACCATAAGCCTTCATTTCAGCGAGTTTAATGAAATAACTAGTTACATCATCTACCCATGTAAAAGATCGAGATTGGCTTCCATCACCATGGATGATAATATCATCATTATTTAGGGCAGCATCAATAAACTTAGGAACTACCATTCCATATTCTGATAGTTGATTCGGCCCAATAATGTTAAAGAGTCTTACGATTATCGGATTAAGCTTTCCTTCTTCGTATTCAGATAGTGCTAAAAATTCATCAATCATTTTTGATGCAGCATATGACCATCGCAATTTTGTTGTTGGGCCAATTAAACTCCTTGATTCTTCTGTCCACTCTTTATCTTCGGAGACACCATAAACTTCAGATGTTGAAGTAACTAATACTGGAATATTATTTTTCTTACAAGCTTCAAACACTTCGTGAGTCGCCAAGATATTTGTGAGTAATGACTTACTTAAATTTTCCATAATATACTGAACTCCAACGCCAGCCGCTAAATGATAGCAAAAATCATATCCTTCAAAGGTTTCATCTCAAGTTTTGAACATCTTCAACTTTCTTATTAATAAATTTAACTTTGTTACTGTCGTTAAATTTTGAAAGATTAGCACTTTTACCTGTGGATAGGTCATCTATAACTAGTATTTCTTCAACTTCAGTCTTGATTAACTTTTCTATTAAGTGGGAACCAATAAAGCCAGCCCCACCAGTAATTATTATTTTTTTCATATTATTTGTTTATGTAATTTAATGATTTTAGCAACTCTATATTTTCAAGGTACCATTCTACGGTTTTTTGTACACCCTGGTCTATTAAGGTTGTCGGTTCCCAGTCGAGTGTTTGTTTAATATGGCTTAAATCTGGCTTCACTACATCTGGGTCTTTTATAGCCCTTTCTTTATTAACGACAATAGACTTTATATCAGTACTATCTTCTATTATTTCAATAACACGATTTAGAGAAACAGTATTGTTTGAACCTATGTTAAAGGTGTCAGAGGAATTATGGTTCATCACTTTAACTAAAGCTGAAACTACATCATCTACATAAGTAAATGATCTCCTCTGTTCTCCGTTTCCAAAAACTTGTACTTCCTCTTTATTAATTATCCAGTGAATAAATCGTAAAATAGACATATCTGGTCTTCCATAAGGGCCGTAGACTGTAAAAAATCTTGGTATTAAAACTTTTGTATCTGATTCATCAAGTATTGTTTTAGCCAAAATTTCTCCTGAAAGTTTTGTACTGGCGTAAACGGAGGGGGGTTGGATTCTCTCATCTTTGTTTTCTCGCATTAAATTGTCTCCACTATCTCCATAAATTGAGGATGTGGAAGCAAGTATTAATGATGACACTCCTGTTACTTTGCAAAAATTAGCAACATTTGTAGTTGCAACTGTATTGTCAAGTACATAGCCGTAAGGCTCTAAAAAGCTCTGTCTTACACCTGCGCGAGCCGCCATATGATAAAAAGTTTGTACTTGAGTGTTTAATGTTTGAAGTTGTGAAATAGAAGTTGGATCTGATAAATTTAATTCGTGAAATTCATAATTCTTGAAAGTGCTAAGTTCATTTAATCGTAAATTTTTTAATCTTACATCGTAAGCGTCATTAAGGGAATCAACACCTATTACTTCAAATCCCATATTTATCAGTTTTTTAGCAAGATGAAAGCCTATAAATCCTGCACTACCGGAAATGATTACTTTGTTATTCACAACAATCATGCTACCAAAAATATATTTAATTCTTTAAAAAGATTTAAATAGTATTTATTTAATTTTAAAAAGTAGAATTTTATTAGTGCAATTATTAGTTAAAAAAATTAAAAGTCTTTCACCATTAAATATTCTATTTTTTATACCATTAATACCACACTTTAACATTATCGAAGACGTTCTCCATACTGATGACATACCTGTATTACTATTTCTTATATTGTTTTTAACCAGAATTATGTCTTTATTTGATAACTTCAAACCAGTTAAAGGTTACCTTCTTATTGATTTTTTTATTTTGTACCTGTTAATTCAGAATATTTATCTTGGAAATGGTTTTTTTAATAACGAAATACTAAGGTTTGCATTTTATGCAATTATTTTCTTTTTTATCCTAGGAAATAAAATGGAAAGTTTCTATGAATATTTACCTGTATATCTTTTTATCTTATGTAGTAGTTTTTCAATTATTGCATATTTCTTTTCTATTAATTTAGGGACAGATCTTTACAACAATTGGAATATAGGCCTAAATCTTAGTGATATCGACTACATCAAAGGCAGGGTTAACGGTTTCCAAGCAGGAGGTCCCAATAGTTATGCTGATCTAATTGCTGTGACTGGAATCTATACAATTTTTAAATTAGAAGATAATTATTTTCCATACATTTCAAGCCTTGCGATTTTGGGATGTTTCTTTACATACTCAAGATTTTCACTAATTGTATTAATTATTTTTATTATTCTCAGAGCTTTAAGCACCCAAAATAAAATGTTAAGTTTAGGCATTATTTTTGCCTCCATCTTAGTTTGTGCCAATTTTGGATTAATTGAGAGATTTAGCAATGATGATAATTCAGGTATCCAGGATAGAGTTGATATGAGTGTTGGAGCTGTGGAGTATTTACTTAATGATACACTTCTTAATAATCTCATTGGTAGGGGCCACGATAGTTTTATTGTCAGTGGAGATGAAATAATCAACAGTAATAAGTTCGATCAAAATACAGTATCTTATGGTCCTCATAATTCTTTTTTATTCATTATTTTAAATTATGGAGTCTTTGGATTAATTTTGTATTTATTGATATTTAAAAATATAATTACTTACACACTTAGATTAAAAACTTTATTTAACCTATCACCACATTTTTATGTAGTAGCTGCTTTTTTTGTTTTAAGTTTTTCTAGTGATCTATTACAGAATCACAGTATTTCTTGGTATTTATACTTATCAAGCTTTCTTTTAATGAGAGAAATCAAAAATAAAGATTCTTTCGATGTTTAAATACACCTTTATTAGCGAATTGAAACATATACTATTGAATAGATGAAAATATTAGTAGTTGGTGGCGCAGGTTATGTTGGCGGAGGTATCGTTGACAAATTAGTTCCTAACCATGAGGTAACAGTCTATGACTCACTTGTATATGAGACTTCTTACAGGAAAGACGTTAATTTTATTTATGGAGATATAAGAGATCATAAAAAACTTAATTCTATTTTAAACAATTATGACTCTGTAATTTGGCTAGCTGCCCTTGTTGGAGACGGAGCTTGTAGCATCAACCCGAGCCTCACACAAGAAATAAACGCAGAGAGTGTAAAAAACTTGACAAAAAATTATTCAGGAAGAATCGTTTTTCTCTCAACTTGCTCTGTTTACGGAGCACAAGAAGGAGTATTATCTGAAGACTCTTCTACAAATCCGCTTTCAGAATATGCCAGTTCAAAACTAATTGCAGAAAAGTATTTAGAAGATTCAAATGTAATAATTTTTCGCCTTGGAACACTATTTGGAATAAGTGATCAGTATTCAAGAATTAGACTTGATTTAGTCGTTAACATACTTGTAACCAAAGCACTGATGGAAAATAAGATGAGCGTTTTTGGTGGGGATCAATGGAGACCTCTTTTACACGTAAATGATGTTGCAAATGCAATTGATGTAACTATAGAGACCCAAGTAAATGGAATATTTAACTTACACTATCAAAATTTCAAAATAATAGAAATAGCTGAGGAAATTGAAAAAAAAATAACTACAGCGGAAATTATCAAAACGCCATTGGAATTCCAAGATGCAAGAAATTATCAAGTAACAAGTGAAAAGCTTCATAAAGAGACTGGATTCAAGGCTGAAGTAGATTTAAAGGTAGGTATAGATGAGATTTACTAACACAGATGCTATAGACGTATATGGAAAAACCAAAATTGCAGGTGAGATTATGGTTAAAAATAAAACTGTTATTAGATCAAGTATTATTGGTCCAGAGTACGCTACAGGTAGATCTCTACTTAATTGGTTTTACCATGAACAGTCTGACTCAGTAAATGGATTTAACAATCATTTATGGAATGGTGTTACAACACTAAATTTTGCAAATGTTATTAATGGAATCATAGAAAATAATTATGATGCAGGTTTAATCCAGCATTTAATACCATCAGATGTTGTTACTAAATATGAATTATTACACCTCTTCGCAAAATACTTTAAAAAGGACATAGGCATAAATAAAACCGAGGCTGATACCGTGATAAACAGAACACTGAGCACACTAAATCCTGAACAAAACAAAATACTTTGGAAATTTGGGGGGTATGACGAAATACCTAGTGTTGAGGAAAATATTGAAGAACTTTCAAGATACAGCTTAACTCAGGAATTATTGGTTAATCAATGAAAGATATAGCTATCATTTTAGGTATTAGGCCTGACGTTATTCGTGCTAGTAAAATTCTCAAGCTACTGGAGAGCAGTAACAATTTAACATATGATTTTATTTGGTCTGGCCAGCACTATTCAGAAAATATGAAAGATGTATTTTTTGAACAATTAAATGTTCCAAAGCCAAACGTAGAGTTTGAAATTGAAAAAGGAAACGACGCAGCAATTGTCAGTTCAGTTATTAAGAATATATATAATCATTTAGAAAAAAATAAATATAAAGCCGTAATATTTCTAGGGGATACAAATACAGTTATGGGCTCAATTGCTGTTGCTCAACATAATATCCCAATTGTTCATATTGAAGGATGTATGAGGTCTTACGACTGGAGAATGCCAGAGGAAAAATATAGAACAACAATAGATCATTTATCTGACAGGATATATGCATATCTTGATGGATACAAAAATCAAGGTCTGAAAGAAGGTATATCTGAACAAATAATCAAAGTTACAGGAAATCCTATTGTTGACATTATTAATGAAAACAAAAATTTATTTGAATCTGGAGATCAGTTTCTATCTCAAGAAATTTCAAAATTAATAGAAAAGGATGAATTCCTTCTTGCAACTGTACACCGTCGAGAGAATGTACTTGAGGAATCAAGTTTAAAAGAAATAGTAAATCTAATAAATAAAACAGATAAAAATGTGATTTTTCCAATGGGGTACACAACTCAGAAGAAAATGAAGGAATTTAATTTGAATCTTAAATCAAATGTTTATGTCTGTGATCCAATTGGTTATCTTGAGTTTATGCATTTACTTGGTAGATCAGATTATGTATTATCAGATTCAGGTACTGTTGTCGAAGAGGCTTGTATATTGGGAACAGCAAGTATTCAATTAAGATTTTCAACGGAAAGACCAGAGGTGTATGATGTTGAGTCTTCAGTTAAGTTTGATCCATCTGAAAAACATACTGACTATGAATCATTTATTTCTAAAGTTGAAAGTTTGAAAAATACAAATTGGGAACAACCATTCGGAGATGGAACAGCTTCTGAGAAAATTGTACAAGATTTAGTTAATCTTTCAGACACAGATTCATTCAAAAAACATGCGCCAAGTGATTATCCATTTGATATAAGTAATTCTCTTAAAGGATGAAAAGGATACTATTCCACTCTCTTACAATACCTCCCGATAATGTTTCTACTGGGATGTTGGTAGCTGAGTTAGCAGCTGGATTTAATGAAAATAATATTAAAGTAGAAATACTTGCCAGCACACCACAGTACAATTTTGAAAAGTCAAAGCCAAACAATTTATCCATCATAGATAAGCTGTACTCACAATCTGAATACAAAGGCGTAAAAATCTATCATGTAAATTCAAAAACAAGAAGTTTTAAAGAATCTAGAAGGATATTTCAGTGGATGCGATTTCATTATTACTCACTACGTTTTTTATACAAGGCAAGAAAAACCTACGAACATATCTTTATTTTTAGTTATCCGCCAACAATGAATTTAGTAAGTATTTTCGTTTATAAAATATTAAAACTTAAAGTTACCTATTCAGTTTGGGAGCTTTATCCAGAGATAGCTAATAACTTAAGTCTATTTAAATCAAAGTTACTTACAAGGATATTTAAAAAGCTAGATACATATTCAATGAAGAATACTAATAATTTAGTCGTCAATTCTCCTGAGCTCCGAAATTATTTAATAACAAATAGAGATTTGTCACAAAAAAATATTGAAGTTATTACGCACTTTTCCCCTTATCCATTAAGTGAGAATTATCCCAATCTAGATTTAAAAAAGATGTTTTATGCAGGGAATCTTGGTAAGCCACAAAATTTAGAAAAGTTCATTCAAATGTCTATTGAACATGATGTTAAGTGGGAGCTTGATATTTATGGTGCTGGGACCGAGTACGTAAATATTGAAAAGTATGTAAATGCTGAAATTAATCTTAATAAACATATTGAACGGAATGAACTAATAGAAAAAATCTCTGACATACCCGTAGCTTTAATTTCTCTTGATGAACGTATAACTATTGAGGGATTTCCAGGTAAAACATTTGACTATCTTTCAATGAATAAGGTTTTGCTATCAATTTCAAATAAGGAGTCCGCTGTTGCAAAGTTTATAGAGAAATATAGCCTTGGTGTGAATATAGAACCTGATTCAGTGGAATCATTTTTAGATGCATTTGAAAAATTATCATCGAGACAATTTTTATCTGAAACATTGTTAAATGTAAGCAATATTAATAAGAACCAGATCGAAAAATCAGAGATAGTTAAAAAGTATTTAACCTTGATTTAGCTTGCACCTTTCCTGGTAACTACATAATAAAAAGTTAAAAATATAATTTTCACATCCACAAATAAGGATCTACTTTCAACATATTCTAAATCCCAATAAAGTCTTTCTTGCAAGCTTAGATCCAACCGGCCTTGTATTTGAGCTAAGCCTGTAATACCTGGTTTTACAGTATTCCTTATTTTTTGATAATCTCCGTACAGATCTGATTCATATTTTACAAGTGGCCTTGGTCCCACAATTGACATTTCTCCTCGTAAGACATTAATAAGGTTCGGTAATTCATCTAAGGACGTTTTTCTGAGAAAATTACCAATATTGGTAATACGATCATCATTTTCAATTCTTATAGGTTTACTTGGAGTTAATGAAGGTTCAATTGCCTCTTTTTTTGAAAGTTTTTCATAATGCTCTTGATGTACATCGTCACTAGATAAAGCATCCATTGTTCTAAATTTATACAAAAGAAATGAATTTCCATTTTCACCCACTCTTTGTTGTTTATATAAACCAGGAGAACCATCAGATATGTAAATTACCATCAAAATAAGTGGGTAAATTACTAGTAGAACCGGAGAAAATATTAGGGTTATTGTAATGTCTAATAGTTTTTTCATACAATATTTACTTTAAACTATTCAAATTAATGTACTTTAAATAAAAAATATAACAGTAGAGTTAAAGAAATGTGTGGAATAGGTGGAATTATTAACATTAATAATTCTAAAATTGACCCAGAAATTGCCAATAATATTAAAACCTCACTAGAGCATAGAGGGCCAGACAACTCTTCAATAAAACACATTTCAGAAACTGTCTCATTGGTCCATACAAGATTAGCCATCATTGATATAGACGATAGATCAAACCAACCATTTCATTCCGACGACAATCGTTATTGGATAGTATTCAATGGAGAAATCTACAATTACAAAGAGATTAGAGAAGAACTCGAAAACAAAGGATACAGCTTTCATACATCTGGAGACACCGAGGTTTTGCTAAAAGGGTTTATATGTTACAAAGAAAAAATTCTAGATAAGCTCAGAGGGCAATTTGCTTTTGCTATATATGATTCAATTGAAAAAACTACATTTTTAGCTAGAGATAGGATTGGAATAAAACCTTTATATTTTTCAAAATATAAAGAATGGATAGTTTTCGGATCTGAAATGAAAACTATTGAATCCTCAAAATTAATACCATTCATTCCGGATACAGAATCATACATGACTTACATGAGACATTTATGTATCCCAGGAAGTAGTACTGGTAATAAAAATATTTCCAAAGTTAGACCAGGAGAGTATGTTACTTTTTCTAAAAGTGGTGAAATTAAAACATATAAATACTGGGATCCGTTTAGTTTTGAAATAGATTACGAGATGAGTGAGAGTGATGCAAGTGACGAATTAGAAAGACTACTTATTGAATCAGTGGAGTATAGAAAAGTAAGTGATGTTGAAGTTGGACTATTCCTTTCTGGTGGATTGGACTCCTCATTAATAGGGAAACTCATGAAGGCAGGTAGTCAAAGTAAATTGAAAGGTTTTAATATCGATTATGAGGAACACTTTGATGGCTACAAAGGGGAAGTATCTGAGGCTGAATACGCATCATCAAATATTGATATAGAGTTAATTAAAGAAAAAATAGCATATAGAGACTTTAAAACTTTATTAAATAATTACTCAAACTACCAAGATGATTTAAATGGTGACGAAGTTGGCATTCCTCTTTATTTTCTTGGAAAATCTGCAAGGTCGAAAGGAATTACAGTTGTTCAAGTTGGAGAAGGGGCTGATGAATTATTTTATGGTTACGAACATTGGCTTAGATATCTAAAACTTAATAGATTCATTAAGCCGATTATGAAAAATAATTCTAGAGTTTCAGGATTTTCAAACCATAGGTTAAATTTGTTATCAAACATTATATTTAATCGAACATCTTTTCCGGGTGGAGCTTTAGGTTTCAATTTATCAGAGATCAATAGACTTGTTGATGGAGGCATTTCAGAGAACCCATCTTCGTTACATTATGTTGCGGAACCTTCTAATTGCCTTTATATTCCTCTATCCTTTGACTGTAATTTTCAAAAGAGATTTTACTTTGACTTCATTATTTTTAATAGGTTTTGTAATTAATGAGTTGATACATGTTGCACTTGCATTTTATCAAGCCAATGGCGATTTTGTTACTAGTTCAAAGCAAATTGCTATTCGGACAATACTATACGGAATAGGTGCCTGGATTATAGTCATGGCTGGCTACCCAATAGTCTGGGTGATTGTATACCAAGTTTTTGTATTAGCTATTTTCTTTGGAGTTGCACATTTTTCAATACGTGATAATTATAAAAATCCTAAAAATCATGACAAGAAAGATGTTAGAAATAAGCTATCAAAATCTGGACAAAAAATGGTGCTAACAACCTTTTCAAGTGCTCTTGTTTCAGAGCTGGATATAGTTTTACTAGGTTTATTTTTTGGGGGACCCTTACTAGGTGTACTATCTTGGGCTCGAAGAATACTTGAAATACTTTTTCAACTTGTAGCTGCAAGCCTAGATATACTTTTTCCACAACTTTCTAAGGTTAAGACCAGAGAAGAAGTTATGAATATAAGAAATACATTGAAGAAAGTATTCTTTGCATCTTTTATAATCCCAATTTCATTTTATTTCCTTAGGAACTTTGCAAGTAGCATCTTTGTTCTCCTTTTAGGTGATGAATTTTCAACTGTTGCTGAGTACACTTCTTATATCTTGTTTTGTCTACCTCTTATGGTGTGGTCAAGAATAAATATAATTTTCGCAAGAGCCTTAAATTTTGAGATCAATCTTTCAAAAATTATATTTTTAGCTTCAATGATTTCATTGTCAATTTATTTTATTACTAATCAAATTCTTCAAAACTCAGCTGTAGTTTCTATCATCTTATCTCAAATAACAATTTCAGCTCTTACATCTTATAGTTTCAGGAATTCTTACAAATGAGAAGATACTTAAGAAAATTTAAATACGAAATTAATAATCTTTTTAAAAAACCTCCACTCATACCTGATAACTTTGATCAAGGAAAATGGAAAGATAAATCACAAGTTTTTGACTTGTTAGGGGCAATAGGTAAAGACTTAACTCAAGATTTAAATCTTATTGATATGAAAATATTTGGAGAATCTGTAAATAATAGTTGGATTGTCGGTACAGATTTTTTTAAGGGCTACGACTTCTCCAATAGAAAATTAAAGCCTGCCTTTTTCAATATTGCAGATGTAAAAGTGCCCTACGAAGCTTCGAGGTTGCAACACCTACAAAAACAGAATTTAATTAGCTCTATTGATGCTATGAAGGCACTAGATTCCGAAGCTTTTGTAGTTAAAGTAGATAAATTTCCCCTAATTTACTGGAATAGTCCCATGGATGTTGCAATCCGCCTAATTAATCTAATAATTCACAGACAGTTTCTTGCTCATAAAAGTAATAGATCTATAATTTTTGACAATAGTGAAGAATTACTTGATGCTTATATTTCCCAGAATTATCAATATGTAAAAGATAACCTAGAGAATGAGGGCAATGTTGTTGGAAACCATTACCTAATAGAACTTTCAGCCATGTTATTTTTTCTTGCTAACTATGAAACTAAAAATAGTGTGATTGATACTGAATTCGTACTTTCAGAATTAGAAAATGAAATAACAAATCAGTTTAACGAAGAAGGAACAAATTTTGAAGGTTCTACACATTACGCTGCTTTCGTAACTGAAGCATTGATACTATGCAAAATTTCCATGCAAGATCTAGATAAAACTTCAGATATTTCATCAGTGATAGATAAATTAATTCTACTAAATAAGAAATTTTTAGAATTGTTAATTATTGATGGTGAATTGTCACAAATTGGAGATAATGATTCTGGAAGAATATTTTATTTTGCATTTGAAGAAGAAAAACCGCTAAAGCTTACTTGGTTAATAAAACTGATTGAAAGTCTTGAAATTAATGAAAATTTAATTATTAATAAAAATAATAATATGAATGAAGTGTCAAAAGAAATTCCAAATTTAAAAGACTACAAACATGTGAAGCATCCAGAAATAAAATTATTTTCAAAAGATTATCAATCATACGCATACCCAGAGTTTGGGATTTTTATTTGGAGGAATGACTCTGAATATTTAAGTATTAGATGTGGACCCGTTGGACAAAATGGAGTAGGAGGTCATTCACATTATGATCAGTTGTCTATTGAATGTTTTACAGATAATAAGTGGATAGCTAGAGATCCAGGAACAGGTACTTACACAGATGATATTTCTACTAGAAATAAATTTAAATCTTTAGAGTATCACTGGGGCCCTAATCTCAATATTAAGTTTAAAAAAGAAGATGAATTTGATTGCTTCAAAATAAATAATATGACTAATGGAAATGTGTTAACTTTTAATATGGAAAATTTTCTTGGGGTAGTTGAATTTAATGGAAGTAAGATATATAGGGAAATAAAACTAGATGATGGAATACTTTCAATTCAGGACTTTTCAAAATTACAAAGATTACAACCATACGACTCTTGGGGAGAAAAAACTAGTGGTATCAAAAATAAATTTTCAGAAGGGTATAAAAGATTTAGTTGAAGATTAAAGAGCAAAATATAGTTCTATCTATTCTACTTTCTAGTATTTTCCTAGAGGGCTTAGATGCTTTCTCTATATTTGCAGTTCCATTTCCATGGTTTGGCGTATCCATATTATTACTAATAATTCCTGCATATTATGTTTTTAACTTTGATTTAAGTTCTTTAAATTTTGGTTCATTAAAATATTGGATTTTATACGTAGTCACTGTAACAATTATTAAAGCTTTTTCTTTTGATCTTGAAATGCCTCAATATGCTACTAGTACTTATTCTCAATTCATCAGTTTGAGAGTTACGAAAATTATAAGTTTTTTTATTGTCGTGTGGATAATACAGTTTCTGGCCTCGTATTTTACTAAAGATCAACTCATTGAGTATATTGCTTATATTGGAGTTATCATTTCAGTCTTGTCGCTGTATTCATATTTCTCATTTTTTCTCGATTTTCCAGATTTTAATCGAACCAGAGCTGGATCGGGGGGCTGGTCCCAGCCTATCCAAAGAGCTTGTTCAGTTTTAAGAAACTATGGAACATTTCGTGAACCTAGTTTTTTAGCAGTATGGACAGTACCTTTTATACCTTTAAACTTTTATTTAGCTAGAAAAAATAATAAATGGTATTTTTTATCAATACTTCCAATATTATCACTCATACTTACAAGAAGTCTTACTGGGGTAATATCAGTATTAGTTGCATGTCTTGTAGTATTGTTTGTTTACTTACTTAAAACTAAAAAACTTGAATTAAATTTTGTATATCCAATAATTATGATCCTTTTTGTATCGTTAATCGCCAATAACATAAGTTTTAAATTTCCTCCTTTGGATCCTTCCATGTGTCCGCCTAACTCTGCAGATAAGTGCGACTGTAGTATTTACGATGACTCCTTAGATGAAGCTAAAAATTCAGAGAACATCGCTGAAAGTATTTTTTCTAGAGCTACATTAATAGCTGGGGGAGGACTAGATGGATTTGGAAACTTTTCATATTTAACAAACCATATACTTAATGAAAATATAAAGTTATTTGGCGATGGTCTCGGAAGTTCAAATATTATTTACTCCTATAATTTTGAAAAACAAACAGCTCAAGTTAAATCAGGAGAGATAGTATTTAGAAATCCAGGACAGATTGTTTCTTTTAACAACCTATATGCGAATATTTATTTTTCAAGTGGCTTAATTGGTCTCATCTGGTTTTTATTTATATTGTTTAAATACATGTATTACCTATTTAAAAATACAGAAATTATTAATTATTATTTAGCGATTCAGCTTTTTTCGATTCTATTAATGTTTTTCTTCCAAGCTGAGGAGTTGAGCACTCTATTGGGTGTATCTGTTGGATTAATAATTCTAGAAAGTCATAAAAATGAGTAAGTACCTAATTGTTACTCATCAGTTTTTACCCCACGTAAGTCCTAGAACAACTAGGTGGAAGCTTTTAGTTGATGAGCTGGTTTCACTAGGTCACGAGGTGACAGTTCTAACTGGCACAAAACAACACAGTCAAGACAGCAATATTGAGACAATTTTTGTAGGAAATTCAAGAGCAAGTAATGTTGTTGTTAGCTTACGAAATCAATCTAATAGTTTGGATTCAAAGAATAGAATTAAAAGTATAATTTTTAAATTATTAAAAAAAGTCTACCGATTTGTAATTAGAAATTTTGCTTGGCCCGACTATACAATGTTTTGGCTCATTTCTGTTTTTAAAGTAAGAAAAAAATTAAATTTAGAATATGATGTTCTTGTTACCGTTAGTTTGCCTTTCTCGTCACATATTGCTGGATATTTGATTAATAAAAAAATAGGGAAGCCTTGGATTATGGACGTGGGTGACCCTTTTACATTAAAAACAACAGCCCCTGAAAACAATAGTTTTCTATATGGACGATTAAATAAACACTATGAAACGAAATTTTACCAGCAAGCTTCTAAAGTCTTATTTACACATGATGATGCTAGAAAAATTCATATAAAAGAGTTTCAAATCAACCCCTCTATTACAGCTGTGGGACAGCCTATCAGCAAATTTCGAGAACATTTATATGAACAAACCAAGAACTATAACTATACAAATAATGATATAAAATTTGGATATTTTGGTATTTTCACTCATGGGGTCAGGACGCCTGTAAATTTTATTAATTTTCTAGACAAATTTCAAAATTATGAAATGCACTGGTATATAAATTCAGATTCGGAGAGTATATTGCAAAAGAGTACACTTGACAGCAGCAAGCATAATTTTAATTCTCATGTTGCGAGAGATGAAGCACTACAGTTAATGACTAAGTCATTCCACTGCCTCGTTTCCATTGGTAATTTAAACCCAAATCAAATACCCAGTAAAGTTATCGAATATATAGCAACTGGTAAACCCGTCATTCACTTTGCTGAAATTAATGATGATCCGGTAATTCATATTTCAGATGAGTTTGATAACCTGTTTATTATTACAAAAAATACAGATATAAATATTTTTAAAAAAGATCTAAATAAGTTTTTCTCGGAAATTGATAATTTTGATAGCAAAAAGTTCAATAAACTTTATTCACCCTCAGCATTGATTGAGAAACTAGATACTTTTTAGAACAGGATTCCAGTCTTCTGTATATTCTAAACTGTAAAAGGGTTCTTTTTTAACATCTAATGCATCTTTAATACATGTAGTGGCAGATTCAATATCTCCTGGTATATATTTAATTGAATTAGAAATATCAAAATGCTCCATATATGCAGAATCAGGAGCCACCACAAACAGTCCAGCAGAACTTGCTTCATATAAAGGTAATCCTACAGTTTCATAATGACTTGTATGTAAATAGATACTGTGACTGGGAAATTCTTCAAGTAATAAAGTTGATTTATTTTCTGATCTTTTTTGACTTTCTTCTGATATAAACTTTGTTATTTTCAGATTAGGATTATCAACCTTCAGTTTCTTTAGTACAGCATCCATAAAGCTAGAATTTTTATTTTTAATTTGGCTCTGTATGCTTAATACTCCAGTTTCAGAATTTATGTCATTTTCAAACTTTTCAATCACACCAATTTTTATTAATTTATTACTGAATTGATTTTGTATTTCTTCAGCAACATGGTCAAGTTGGTAAATTATATGATCACTTTCTTTAAATGATTTATTTATAAAGTATCTTAAAATTAGATTCTTCAGGTCCTTAACTTTTAGTGGAAGTAAGTTCTGGATGAGAGCGTATGATTTATTTTTAGTTTTAAAGCCAAAATTGCCAAAATGGATTATTGCCTCTGATTCGTTAATCATATTCATATCTTTTTTACTTAAGAAAATATTGAGATAGGGGTGAAAATATCTATTTAAACTTGTTTCTATTTTTTGCACAGTAGAATTTATATCTAAATTATCTAATAAATAATTATCGTGTAAAAGAATTATTTTGTAGTTTGACTTTTCAATAAATTTTAAAGCAGATTTAACTATAACTTGTCCACCAAGCGATTTTACACCACATATGTT
Organism: uncultured Candidatus Actinomarinales bacterium; assembly: GCA_943840565.1. Lineage (GTDB taxonomy): Bacteria > Actinomycetota > Acidimicrobiia > Actinomarinales > Actinomarinaceae > Actinomarina. The sequence goes on from CALSUY010000001.1 coordinate 237,347, forward strand.
AAGTACAATACTCTTATCCATTAATTCAATAATAGTTCCTTATTAACAACTAATTGTATGACTAAAATCATTATGTGGTTAAAAATAGTTATGATGTAGCTTTAGTTGTCGGTACGAGACCAAATTTTATAAAAGCTGCTCCTTTAGTGAAATATTTTGAAAGTAAGAATTTAGAGGTCTTATTTATTCATACAGGCCAACATTGGGATAAGAATCTTTCAGGAAACATATTTACAGATCTTGAATTAAGAGAACCTGATATAAACCTAGAAACCCCCCTTGATGGAATGAATCATCAATTGAGCTATATGATTAAGAGCCTAGATACTACATTAAGTAAATGTAATTTACCAAGGGTAGGGGTTTTTGGTGACGTAACTTCAACTCTTGCAGCCGCTTTAGTTACTAAAAATAGAGATTTAGAACTATTTCATGTTGAGTCAGGTCTAAGATCCAGAAATCTGAATATGCCCGAAGAAAGAAATAGGCTAGCTGTTGACACAATAAGTGACTACTTATTTACACCATCTGATGATGCTGTTAAAAATCTACTTGATGAAAATATTGGAAAAGAAAAAATATTTAATGTTGGAAACATAATGATTGACACCCTTAAGGCTAATTTGGATAAAATTCAAAATTCAAAAAATACCGTTATTGATGAATTAGGTATCAATGAACCATACTTCGTAATGACTATCCACAGGCCTTCAAATCTATCTAATGAAGCATTAAGTGGCATCTTTACTGCATTAGATTCATTTAAGAAAGATTATAAAATATTAATACCAGCCCATCCTAGGCTATCTCAATTTATTGAAAAAAATGACTTACAATTCGAAAATTTTATTTTTATCGATCCACTGCCTTACATTAAATTCTTAGGTTTAGTTTCAGGCGCAAAATTAGTATTAACCGACTCTGGAGGCCTCCAAGAAGAGACAACGTATCTTAATATAAGATGTTTAACTTTAAGAGAGGAAACAGAGCGACCAATTACTGTATTTGAAGGAACAAATAAAGTTATCGGTATAAATACAGAAGTAATAATTAATGAAATAAAGGGTTCATTAGGCAGTAAACTACCAAATGAAATTAATATTAAAAATTGGGATGGTCTTACATCATCAAGAATTTATGATGTTTTGTATTAGAGGTATATGAGTAATTTTAAATACGATGTAGCGGTAATAGGGCTTGGTTACGTAGGCTTACCTTTAGCTATACAAGCTACAAGTTCAAACTTGAAAGTTTACGGTTACGATATAGATGAAAATAAAATTTCTAATTATAATTTAGGAAAATCAACTATAGAAGATATCTCAGATAAAGAACTTAAAGCATCCTTAGAGAAAGGTCTTTTCTTATCATCTGACCCTAAATATTTATCTGAGTCAGAAACTATAGTTATAAGCGTACCAACACCGTTGACTGATTATCAACCAGATCTTAGTTATGTAAAGGCTGCAGCTGAAACTATTGCTAAAAATATTACTAAAAATCAGATTATAATTCTTGAGTCAACGACATATCCCGGAACAACTGTAGAGGTTTTGATACCTGTTATTGAAGAAATCTCAAATCTTAAAGCAGGGGTTGATTTTTTTGTGGGCTATTCTCCAGAGAGAATTGATCCAGGAAACGATACATGGAATTTTAAAAACACACCAAAGGTTATAAGCGGAATTAACGATGAGTCACTTTCAAAAATTGAGAATTTCTACGAACAAATTATAGATTCGGTAGTAAGAGTCAGTGGTACAAAAGAAGCTGAGATGGTGAAACTCTTAGAAAATACTTATAGACATGTAAATATTGCATTAATAAATGAGCTAGCAATCTTATGTAATATGCTCGAAATAGATATATGGGAGGTTGTAAATGCTGCAAAAACTAAACCATTTGGATTTGAATCCTTTAGGCCTGGGCCAGGTGTTGGTGGGCATTGCATTCCAGTAGACCCTAATTACCTATCTTTTAAAACGAGACAAATAGGAAAACCGGTAAGGTTTGTTGAACTCGCCCAAGAAATTAATAATTCCATGCCAAGTTATGTTGTCAGTAGACTTTTAGAAAAGATGAATCTTTTAGAAAAGCCATTTAAAAACTCAAAAATCTTGATTCTTGGAGTAGCTTACAAAAAAGACATTGGAGATGTCAGAGAGTCACCAGCTATTGGAATTATTGAAAACCTTTTCGAACGGGGAGTCAATGTTAAGTACTATGACCCATTTGTTGATAGCATTTTAGTAAATAAAAAATATGTTGAAAAAGAAGATAGTTTTGACAACATTGATAAATATGATTTAGTTTTAGTTCACACGGCACATACTGATTTTGAAAACTTTGACTTTAGTAAAGTCTCAGTTCCTATATTCGATGCAACTGGTAGTGATCACTTTAAGAATGCTGAGAGGATATAGCTATTTCTAACGACTTCTCTACTTTATCAAAAACTATTAACTTATTAGCCAGTGAACTTGGGCAAGTAATAAAGAAGCAAGCTGGAGAAAAATATTTCAACATAGTAGAAGATATAAGATTAAATTCAAAAAAGTATAGAGCTTCTAACAATCCAAAATATTTAGAAGAAGCATTCAGCGAATTAAGTAAATTGAACTCTAAGGAAATACTAATTGTTGCTAAAGCATTCACACTCTTTTTCTATTTAGCTAATATTTCTGAACAAGTTTTTAGAGAAGCTTTTACTGGTATAAAAAAAGAGAAAATAGTACAAAAGGGTAATACTGGGTACAAATTTTCGCCAGTATTTACAGCACACCCTACTGAAAGTGCAAGACAGTCGACTTTGAACAAGATATATAAGATTGGTGAAATTGTTAGCAAAAATGATATTGATTCACTTCCAGAAATTAATACTATTATTACAGAACTTTGGTACACAAGAGAGATAAGATCAAAAAAGCCAAATCCTCTAGATGAAGTTAAGTCACTCTTGTATTATTTAGACATAATTTATAAAGATGTGTTCCTTGATGTTGAAAAAGAAATCAAAGTAAAACTATACAAACAGAGCCCATTCTTACTCTCGGTTCCTGGGTCGGTGGTGATAGAGATGGAAATCCGTTTGTAACTAAAAAAATTACAGATCAGTCTCTAAAAATATATTCAAAACAAATAATCAATATTTACATGGATAAGATAAAAGATTTCTCTGAAGAGTTTAGCTTTTCAACAAGTTACTTAACTACTCCAAAAAAGTTAGAAAATAAAATTCAAGAATATAGAAAAATTCTTAAAAAAGAATATAACCATTATGCAAAAGTCAATTTTGATGAGCCTTTTAGGATTTTTCTTTCCTTAGTTTTCCATCGTTTGGAAAATTTTCAAGAAAATAATATAGGATATAAAACTTATGAAGAGTTTCATAAGGATATGGAACTTGTCAACGATTCACTTAAGCAAACTCTAAAATTAAATGATTCGATACATGGCTTTTCTGAATTCCTTAAATATGTTGAATCTTTTCAATTTCATGGTGTCACTCTAGATATAAGAGAAAATTCTAAAGTAATAAATAACCCACAATCAAACAAACAACAATATGGAGAGTTTATAAAAGTTTTGGCTTGTATTTCAGATTGGAAAGCTATTTATGGAAGCAATGTTATAAATTCACTTATAGTTTCTATGACAAAAAATGAATCAGACATATTAAATTTATATAAACTTTGCAAGAAATATATAACTTCTCAAAAAGATATTCCTATGATTGTACCGTTACTTGAAGAGATTGATGATTTACAAAACTCAGATTATTTTCTAAACAACCTGTTGTCAAATAAAGCTTATAAAACTCACATTATAAAATATCAAGACTCTACTCAGGAAATAATGCTTGGATACTCAGATTCCAATAAAGATGGTGGAATTATATCTTCCCAGTGGAATGTTTATAAAGCACAGATTGCACTATTTAAAAAAGGAAAAGATCATAATTGTAATATAGTTTTCTTTCATGGCAGAGGGGGGACCATTAGTCGTGGTGGTGGACCTACATATAACTCTATACTTTCTCAACCCAGAGGAACAATATCTAATCAAATACGCTACACAGAGCAAGGTGAGGTTATTTCTGATAAGTACTCAACAGCTAATCTAGCAAAAGAGAACTTAAAATTAGGTTTAGACGCTTTTCTCTCGGCTAGTTCTACCACTTTAAAAAATAATAAAGATGAATATTTATTGATTGAGGAACTATCGAAAGTATCATTTAAAAAATATCAAGAATTAATCACAGATGATAATCTTATGATTTATTTTGAAAAAGTTACACCAGTAAATCTTCTATCGACTCTAAATATAGGCTCTAGGCCCTCTAAAAGAACCTCTGAGAGCACAATAGACAGCTATAGGGCGATTCCGTGGGTTTTTGGTTGGGCACAGATGAAGTTAAGTCACTCTTGTATTATTTAGACATAATTTATAAAGATGTGTTTCTTGATGTTGAAAAAGAAATACAAAGTAAAACTATACAAACAGAGCCTATTCTTACTCTCGGTTCCTGGGTCGGTGGTGATAGAGATGGAAATCCGTTTGTAACTAAAAAAATTACAGATCAGTCTCTAAAAATATATTCAAAACAAATAATTAATATTTACATGGATAAGATAAAAGAATTCTCTGAAGAGTTTAGCTTTTCAACAAGTTACTTAACTACTCCAAAAAAGTTAGAAAATAAAATTCAAGAATATAGAAAAATTCTTAAAAAAGAATATAACCATTATGCAAAAGTCAATTTTGATGAGCCTTTTAGGATTTTTCTTTCCTTAGTTTTCCATCGTTTGGAAAATTTTCAAAAAAATAATATAGGATATAAAACTTATAAAGAGTTTCATAAGGATATGGAACTTGTCAACGAGTCACTTAAGCAAACTCTAAAATTAAATGATTCGATACATGGCTTTTCTGAATTCCTTAAATATGTAGAATCTTTTCAATTTCATGGTGTCACTCTAGATATAAGAGAAAATTCTAAAGTAATAAATAACCCACAATCAAACAAACAACAATATGGAGAGTTTATAAAAGTTTTGGCTTGTATTTCAGATTGGAAAGCTATTTATGGAAGCAATGTTATAAATTCACTTATAGTTTCTATGACAAAAAATGAATCAGACATATTAAATTTATATAAACTTTGCAAGAAATATATAACTTCTCAAAAAGATATTCCTATGATTGTACCGTTACTTGAAGAGATTGATGATTTACAAAACTCAGATTATTTTCTAAACAACCTGTTGTCAAATAAAGCTTATAAAACTCACATTATAAAATATCAAGACTCTACTCAGGAAATAATGCTTGGATACTCAGATTCCAATAAAGATGGTGGAATTATATCTTCCCAGTGGAATGTTTATAAAGCACAGATTGCACTATTTAAAAAAGGAAAAGATCATAATTGTAATATAGTTTTCTTTCATGGCAGAGGGGGGACCATTAGTCGTGGTGGTGGACCTACATATAACTCTATACTTTCTCAACCTAGAGGAACAATATCTAATCAAATACGCTACACAGAGCAAGGTGAGGTTATTTCTGATAAGTACTCAACAGGTAATCTAGCAAAAGAGAACTTAAAATTAGGTTTAGACGCTTTTCTCTCGGCTAGTTCTACCACTTTAAAAAATAATAAAGATGAATATTTATTGATTGAGGAATTATCGAAAGTATCATTTAAAAAATATCAAGAATTAATCACAGATGATAATCTTAATGATTTATTTTGAAAAAGTTACACCAGTAAATCTTCTATCGACTTTAAATATAGGCTCTAGGCCCTCTAAAAGAACCTCTGAGAGCACAATAGACAGCTATAGGGCGATTCCGTGGGTTTTTGGTTGGGCACAGACCAGACATACTATTACTGGTTGGTATGGAGCGGGAACAGCCTTATTAGATATTATTGAAAAAAATGGTATCAGAAAAATTCAATCCGCTTACAGGAAGTCATCATTTTTACAAAACCTTATAAGCAATATTGAAATGACAGTTGTGAAGTCAGATTTGTTGATATCAAAAATGTATGTTGAGGAACTTTTAGATGAAGAGTACAAGTATTTGTTTGATGAAATAACTAAAGAATTGAAGAAAGTCAATAAGGCTATAAGACTTGTTACCAACAATGTTGAGCTATTGGAAGATAATCCAATTTTAAAAAATACACTAAAAATTAGAAATGCTTATTTAGATCCTCTTTCATTGATACAGATACTTTTAATGAAGAAGCTTTCAGATAAAGAAATAACCGAAGAAGAAAAAACATCTCTGCTTTTATCAATAAATGGATTAGCCGCTGGTCTTCGAAATACTGGCTGATAAGTCCCTAAGTTCAAAATGCATTTCATCTGGTGATGTCCAAGTACCACCCCAAGCGAAGCCCCAGGAATTGAAGATCTCAACCACTCGTGGAACATATCCAGATTTTGTATTTATATCTATTGCTATGCCCCATGCATGTCTTGATAAAGAACCTCCAGCATCAAAGCGTGAAATTCTCCTAGGAGCGTAACATCCACCCGAAGTTTTAAACTCATCTAGGTAGAGTGTATTTGCCAAACCTTCTTCTTCGACCTGGTTTAATGCTCCTCTGAGTGGTTCCCACATTAACCTATGACATGTAGTTCTACCAATAATCGGCATTTTAATTGTTTCAATATTTTCTTCTCTCCACTTTGGTTCTGTAATAATCCAGGTACCGTCTCTTTCTTTAATTTGGAAATCTCCAAACATTTCTTTGACTAGTGCATTTGGGAGTACCCAATTTTTGTTGGGCTTAGAGTTTTTATCAGAGACTCTTATTTTTTTATATTTTATATTCCGATAAATTTCAATTAGATGATTTTCAGTAATTTTATTATCCCATATTATTGCTTGGATATTTCTAAAAATACCAAGCTTAAAACCTGTTTCCTTACTAACTACAGCCTCAAACCATCCCAATTTTGAATCTGGAACAATATCTCCAACAACTATTTCTAAAGGTTCACCATTGAGACCTACTAAGTGAACTATGTCCCCAATTTCAATAGAATAAAGATTCGCAGTGAGTTCAGATATGATTATTAAATCTGAAACAATTTTGGTCGCAATTTCATTTGGATATATGTAATTTACAAAATCTTTTTCAACTGTTTTGACTGAGATGCTAAAAAGGTAGTCTTCTTTAGTTGCAATTTTCTCATTACCTGAATTATCAATAATCTTTTCTAAACCAACATTTGCTCTACCTATAAAAGTTAAATTAGAGTTGAGATTATTAATACCTTCAATAATTTCATTCGTTACGCTGTAAAACAAACTCCCAGATTGAGAAATAGTCATTGTCTGATAATTATCAATACGATTCTTTGGCTCTCTATTTATTTCTTCGTGAGCATTTGCAACAGATGGAAGGGATATTGCAGCTAATAAAACAAACCAGAAGTATTTTTTCATAGATTTAATTTTACAGTAAATAGAAACTATGGTTTCAAGAGATTACCTTTGTATCGACTGGGATTTTTTTATCCTAGGGTACTGATTAAACAAGAGAATTATTAGTATAAAAAAAGTTTAAAAAATGGAGAAAATTTAATGAAGTTGCTTACAAACTTTTTTGGTTCGGCCGCTACTAAGAGACCAGTAGTAACTATTTTGGTCGTACTTTTACTGACAGGTTTTTTTGGATACATGTCTACTCAAGCGGAAGAACTCAGTACAAGTTTTGGTGGGGAACTAGACACACCAGAAATTCAAGCACAATCAAAATTAGGTGATTACTTTGCTTCTTCAGGTGGTCAAAGCGTTTTTCAAATAATAATTACTGGTGATGATGTATTAACTGTAGATGGATACAAAGCTTGGCTTGAAATTCAACAAGTTGTCGCAACAAGTGAAATTTCTGAGTATCTAGTTAGTCAACCAGGCCAAGGGGCATTACAAGGATTTTTTGGACCTATTGATTTTGCTAGAGCTTTTAATCCTATGTTTAACATTGATCAAATGAATGATGAACAATTTAAACAAGCTTATAAAGCAGCTTCAGCGCAAATGCCTCCAGAATTTCAAGCTTTTGCATCTGCATTACTTTCTGAAAACTATGATGCAGATAAAGTAAGTTCCACAGCCGGCCTTGCCATAATCACAATTGATTCGGCTAAAATTGCACAAAACTATGGAGGTAGTGATGGAGCATTTATCGAGCAACCACGTATGGAAGTTCAACTAAGCGAAGAGCTGGGTTTAATAAGTAGTAATTTCGAAAATATTGAAGTAAGTGGATTCTCTTTTGGGCTTTTACTGGGTAATGATGGAGGAGACTTCTTAACTGAAATTGGTATTTTATTTGGTAAGGCTTTCTTAATCATCCTCGGTGTTTTAGCATACATATTTTTTATTAGACCAAGGAAAGGTTATGGCTTTTTTAAATCATCCAGAAGAACTTTAAGTGATTTGCTATTAAGCCTTGGAACTATACTTCTCTCAATTTTATGGATGCAGGGGATTGGAACACTTTTAGGTCCCGGATTCCTTAATATCATTGGAGCTCCGAATCAGATTTCACAAATAGCACCGATTCTTTTAATTGGTTTAGGAGTTGATTATGCAATTCACTTTACAGGAAGATATCGAGAAGAACTGGGAGAGGGTTTATCTGTAAAAGACTCTACAAAGAATACTTTAAGTTCTGTTGGCATAGCCTTGACGCTTGCTACCTTAGCTACAATTGTTGGTTTCCTTTCAAATGTTGTATCACCATTACCTGAATTTAAAGATTTTGGAATAACTGTTTCGTTTGGAATTTTATTTGCCTTACTACTAGTCATGACCTTTGTTCCTGCAATCAGGTCTTTATTAGACAAAAAGGCTGAGAAAAAAGATTCTATAAACAGGGAAGCTTTCTCCTCATCTGGTGAAAGCGTCCTTAATAAAGTTGCCGGCGCAAGCTCTATTATTCCTAGAAAATTAAAACTTATTAGCATAGCTTTACTCTTGGGTATCTCCAGTTACGGTTATGTCAGTTTTACTAATTTAGATACAGTATTTAATTTCACTGATTTTCTTCCTGAAGATGATCCAGTTGTAGCTACACTTGCAGTCTTGACTGATGAATTTGGTGGTGGGTTTGGAGAGACTACTACCGTTTTACTTGAAGGTGAAGATTTAGCTACTCCAGAAATTCATAATGCAATTATTGACGCAATTAATAATTTAGCTACTGCTGACAATGTGGTAGTTTTTGGTGAAAATGTTGCAAATGAATCTGTAGTTGCATCCCTTGGAGCAATGTTAGCACCCCAAGATGTTGCACCAGGTGCACCCCCTCAAGCACCTGACATGGATCTTATTTCAGGATTAATGTCATATGGTGTTCAGCTCATGACTGGGGAAGGAATGAATGCACTTAAAGTTTCGACTACTGGTGATGTTGAGTCACTTTACAAATCTCTTTTAACAATGGACCCAGCAACTTTTGGTGGTTCTCTCTACTTAAACGATCAGGAAATATTTACGGCACAACAAATAAAAATTACAACTTCAGCTGGTTCAGAAGGTTCTAGACAGCTGACCGAAGATATTTATAGTGCTTTTGCTCAAGTTATAGATCTTGGAGTTGACGTAGCGGCAACAAATGACAGTATTGTAACAAACAGTGTAAGCGATTTAATATCAGCTTCACAATTCCAGTCCTTAATTTTCGCAATACTTTCCTCTATGCTATTTTTGATAATCTATTATTGGATTGACTTGAGGAGACCATTTTTAGGTGTGGTTACGATATTCCCTGTTATAGCTATCGTCATGGGTACATATTTGGGAATGGGCTTATTAGAAATACCTCTAAATCCAGTAACAGCAACTTTAACAGGTATAGCAATAGGAATCGGAGTTCCGTTCGTAATACATGTCACTAATAGATTCAGAGAAGCTTTGACTAAAGACTCAAATCCAGTATCTGCAATTACATCAACTCTTAAAACAACAGGAGGTTCATTATTTGGTTCAGCATTTACAACAATGGCTGGTTTCGGAATTCTGACAACCTCAACACTAAAACCATTTCAACAAATGGGTCAAGTTGTATTAGTTTCTATAGGATTTGCATTAGTTGCATCAATTTTAATTCTCCCTACGTTACTTGTTTTGTGGGCAAATTATCATAATAAAAAAACTGCTAAATCTTTATAGATTTGGTTATTACTATTAAATGAGTGAAAGTATTTGATTTACTCGATGTAGTTAACAAAATCTGTCCTTTAAAGGATGCATTTGATGATGATAAAGTAGGTTTACTTATTGGATCTGGGACAAATGATGTTTCTGGAATAGTTGTTAGTCATGATTTAGAAAAATCTACACTTGATTACTGTAAAGAAAATAATATAAATACAGTCATTTCATACCATCCAGCAACATATAAAAAATTTGATGATCTTAATGAAGATTTAATGCTTTCAAAGTTGTCCCTTGACTATTACAAGGAAAATATCAATGTCATATCGATACACACTGCTCAAGATGTTTGCATAGGTGGAAATGGTGACACTTTAGCAAACATTTTTAATCTAACAGATGTTCAAATCTTTGGAGAAACCTCACCAGGAATAGGAGTTGGAAAAATTGGCAGAATTAAAAATCATGATCCAAATTCTCTAAGCGCGCTAATAGAAAATAAACTTTCCACAACAATTGTTAGAACAAACAGCCAGTATCATCAACTTAAGAATATTGAAAAAATTGCTTTTGTTCCAGGTTCTGGAACACAATTCTTAGATGAAATATTAGGAAAAACAGACGTCTTTATAACTGGGGATGCTTCACACCATCATTTTCTACTTACGGATGAATACAACATGGGATTCATTCAATTAAATCATATATCTACAGAGAAACCTGGCATGCAATCTTTTACTGACAAACTAAACAAAGTTCTAAAATTAAACATAAAATATTTATACAACAAATATTATGAATGAACCATTTTTACTCAGTAATCTTATAGAGCTTCAAGATATTGATAACAAGATATACAAACTCGAAGTTGATAAAAAGAGCAGTGAAAATGTTGAGCGATTAATAGCTTTAGAATCTGAGTTTAATGAAGTAAATAAAAAAATTGAATCACAAAAGAATATTATGGCTAGTTACTTTAAAGATATTGAAGAAATTTCAAAAACTAGTAACTCTATTCTTCAAAAGATTTCCAGCATAAATATTAAACTTGAAGATAAATCTTTAGATGCAAACGAACTTTTGAACTATACAAAACAGAAAGAGTCAAGTCAATCACAAGTATCTCAATTAGAAAAGAAAAAAATTATTCATGATAGGAATAATGATGATGAAATTAAGGAAATGCAGTTATTAAATGAATCATTAAGTGATGTTAAGGATGATTTGATGAATACATCTAAATTAGTTAAAGATGAATGGATGGTTATTGATGAAAAGCTTAGCTTATACGAATTAGAAAAAAAAGAATTTCTTACTAACTTTCCATTGAAAATACAAGAGCTTTACGATGAACTAAAAACTAGAGGAGTAGATGTCGTGGCTGCTTATAAACTTGAAAATAATCAGTGTGGCTGTTGCGGTGTAGATTTAACTACTAGTGAATTAGATGCGATATCTGCAACAGAGTTTCAGCAGTGCCCTTATTGTGATGGTGTTCTAGTTTGATACTAGATATATATTGTGATGGTGCTTCAAGATCTAATCCAGGAGAAGCTTCAGTGGGAGTTTCTATTAGTCATGAGAATATTGAAATTAAAGTTATTTCTAGAAAAATAGGAATAGCTACTAATAATGTGGCCGAATATCAGGCTTTAATCGACGGTTTACAATACTGTAATGATAACAATATTCAATCAGCTAGGTTTTATCTAGACTCAAAACTAGTGGTAGAACAAATAGTTGGTAATTTTAAAGTAAAGTCAGAGCATCTAAGGGAATTACATGGGCGTGCAAAAGCCTTAATTTTTAAAATAGAAAATTTTACAATAGAGCATGTGTACAGAGAAAACAATAAAAGAGCAGATGAACTAGCTAACTTAGCACTGGATAAATAATGTTTTTTTGGTTTATTGGTGTTGGAGTTATCATTTTTAAATATATTTTTAAAGATAAGAATGCTGACTTAAGGTTTTTGATTGTAGGTCTTTTGATTTTAGATATTATGGATATTCTTTTGGCTGTCCAACCTGTTGGTAAAGACCAAAAATTTGTAACACATTCATTATTGCTCTCAGTTTTCACTATGTTTTTGATAATGCTGTTAACTAAGAGAGGTACAAAAACTAGAAAGAACTTATTACTATTTTCAATAGGCACTTACCTACATTTGTTTTTAGATTTCATGTGGCTAGATCAATCTACTTTTTTATACCCCCTTCCTTTTGAAAGCAATGAAATGTTCAACAAGAGTATCGCGTTAACTATCATTCAGGAATTAATAGGTGTCGCATATGTCATTTACAAAATGAAAGATAACTCATTCAAAACTTTTATAAGAAGTGGAATTATTTAGAAGTTTTAACGAGCATATTTATACTCACCACTAATAAAAATATTGCGAATGATGTGTTCAGAAATTCTTGTGGTAATTCAAATGCTAAATTACCTCCAAACACCGATCCCAATATGCCGGAAATTCCAACAATACAACCTCTTTTTGCGAATTCTCGATCATTTTTTAGTTTTGTATATGCTGCCGTAAGTGCAGTTGGAACAGTTGCTATTAATGAAAAGCCTTGTGCTGGTAGATTTCCTAAACCACCAAAAAAGATTAACAAAGGAATCCTTACTATTCCTCCACCGATACCAAGTAGACCTGATAGTATTCCAGAAAATACACCTATAAGTAAGTATAAGAAAATATTCTCCTCATATTGCGAAGAGTAGCCTGACGTAGATACCATCCTATATGACACAACTAAAAGTAACACCGCAAATATTCTTTGCAATGTCTTTGTATCTAATTGAAATGTGAGTTTACTTCCAAGGTAGCCACCCAATATCCCACCAAAAATTAAATATAAAATATAAATAGAAAATGACTGACCATTCGAGATATAAGTAATACTGCTTGTAGTAGCAACGAATACTACAGCCATTGATGAGATTCCTGTATTTATTTTAAAATCTTGGTCTGTAAAGTAAGTTAGGAGAGGGACGAATACAACACCTCCACCAATACCTAATACTCCAGAAAGAAAACCACCAATTGATCCAATTATAAATAATGGTAACAATTTAATTCTTTAGCCTTGGCAATAATTCTTTGCCAAGCAATTTAATTGTCTCTTCTTGATTAACGGACGATATTTGTATAGTAACTATTTCTGAACCAAAATCATTTACAAGAGGTGCATATATATCAATTAATTCTTCTACACTTCCTGCTCGAGAAAATTTGGACATGATTTCTTCTTTTGGTAATGCATCAGCCTGCTCTCTGAGAGCTTGTGGATCAATTTCTTGAAGTCTATTTGGTGCCCTTAGTCCTCTCCATGATTTCAAAGATTCCCATGCATCCTCATCATTATCTGCAAACATTGTCCATCTATATGTGTGAATTCTTAGATCTGATTTTCCAAGTTCGTCAGTTTTTATTTTTGCTGGATTGATAACTCTTTCATATGCATCTTCTGGATCTTTTACACTAATCATAAGTCCATCAGCATACTCAGCAGCAAGATGAGAAGACTTTGGACCACCAGCAGCAAGCCAAATTGGAACTTCTTTTAAGGGAGGGGAGTATAATTTTGCACCCTTAGTGTTATAGAATTCACCCTCAAAGTTAAGTTTTTCACCATCTAGTAGTCTCCTAATAATAGTTAAGGCCTCTCTAATTCTTGAAGCTCTTTCATCATATTTTGGAAAATTATAACCTAATGGTCCTTCGTTCATATTTTCACCTGTGCCTACTCCTAGATGAAAAGTTGAATGAGATAATCTGTCGACTGTTGCAGAAGCTTGTGCAACAACTCCTGGATGCATTCTCCATAGTGGTGTGGTTACTCCAGTACCTAAGTCTAATTCAGGGGTGCTATTAGCTAAAGCACCCAATGTAGACCATGTGAAGTTTGACGCCGAATAATCGTCAACCCATGGGTGAAAATGTTCCGATATTGTCACCATATCAAAACCAACTTCTTGTGCTAGCTTTGCATGGTCAATTAATATTTCTGGTTGCCACTGTTCTGATCCTAAAAAATATGCAAATTTTGTCATCACATTAGGTTAACAAATAATTAATTTTAGGTGGGTGCCTCTAAAAGAGACACCCTGGTTTTTGAGATTGTAAGCCGGATTCTGTTTACAAATTAATGTAAGATAATCATCCATCTTGTATATTTGTTACCAAATACATCTAGCTATCTACCCGCAATTATTAGCCGAGCAAGCTAATTGCTTCTTGATATTGCACTGAGAGGGGTTTACAAGCTAATTTAATTACTTAAATTACTGGTAGTCTCTTACACTACCTTTTCACCCTTACTTACTTACGTAAGCGGTATATTTTCTGTTGCACTTTCCGTCAATTACTTGCCTGGGAGTTACCCAGCTCTCTGCTCTATAGTGTCCGGACTTTCCTCGATAAATCGCGATTATCCATCTCAAAAATAACTTTAGTCAAATATTTATTACTTATGAATATAAAAATATTATTTCTTCAACATCCCCAAAAGATAATGGTCCTAGATACTTTCTGATAATCACTCCATTTTGAATAATATGTGTTTCAGGAACCCCAAACACTCCAGAATTAATGGCAAACTTACTTTTAAAATCAGTTAAATAAATTAAATTGCCATATCCATATTTACTAAGGAATTCCTTTGAGTTAGAAGTATTATCTTGAAAACTAATTAGTACTACCTTTCCCTCAAAAGATTTAATCTCGTTAAGTGAAATTATTAGATCATGTTCTTCAATACACTCCAAACACCAAGATGCCCAGTAGTTAATAATTAAAAATTCACTATCTAACACAGCATTTTTATTTGATTCTAAATAGGTAAGTTCTTGAATTTGAAAATCCTGGATTTCAATACTTTCTGATGTAATTTCTGACTTGGAGCAAAAAGTAAGTAGTAAAAAAAAGATTAAAAATTTAATTTTCATAGGTTGATACTATCTCTTTTAAAAAATTTCTATCTTCATCACTTAGAGAATCGAGCAGAAGTAGATCGGTAATTAACTTCATTCCCAGGTCTTCTGTTTCTGCTTGCTGAAGATAGAGAACGCCAAGATAAGATTTAGAGATTAAAGAATTGGGATTAATAGACAGAGATTCATCGAAGTAATTTATAGCAACTTCTTTATTTCCTGACTCGTAGACCATCCAACCTATTTGGGCTAGAGCATAACTTTTGAGTTCAATCTCATCACTATTTTCAGCGACATACATAAAGTGGGGTAGGGCTTTTGAATAGTTAACTTCATCAAAATACCTATTTGCTAAAGCAATCCTCATAGCAAATATATCAGGATTATCTGCTACAACAATTTCCATTTCTTCATTCGTAACATTATCAAGTTCAGTGTTTGTTCTAATTGATGATTCTGAATTGTTGTTTAGATTTATAAATATTATTAAAAAGACACCGAAGGTCGCTACTAACGAAAATACCCATTTGTTCATTTAAGAACCTTCTTTATAAAGATAGCTATAAAAAATATTGATAATATTAGGGGTATAAGAATTATTTCAAAATTTCTGTTTTGAGGATTGGTAATTATTCTTTCACCAAATCTTGATACCCAGTAAGTATAGATTTCATCATCCGATAAATTTTTATCTATTTGTTCCCTTAGGATTGATCGCATATCATCTGCATATTCCGATGGAGAGTCAAAAATAGTCTCACCTTGGCATACTGGGCATAGTAAATTTTTACTCCAAGACTCGAACCTTGAGTCAGCATCTTCATAAAGATTTGGAAGTAGCAGCAAAACTATCAATAGTATTCCAAGAGTGTATCTATTTTTCATTTGCCCTAATTCTTGGAATTACAGAGAGAGTGCTTAGAGCTAACCCCATCCACATAATTAATATTCCATAATTTTTTCTAAATATTAATTTATAGTTATTCGCATCAATAAATTTAATAGTCACGTACGTGTCAGATTCTAAATCGCGAAATATTGCTGGCGAACTTATTGCCTGTTGAGATGAATTTCTAAATATATTCAAAGATGCATTTTTATATTTATCATTAGACTTTATTGGTAAATTTATAACATCTTTTTCATCTCTTCTAACCTCATAGGATTTTTCAATCATGTAATTATTATTTCCGAAAGTTATTATTGAACCTTCACTAGTTATAAATTCGTCAGAGTAGCTTTGACTTACATTTAGTAATAAACCTACAGCAAAAAGACCAATCCCTAAATGTGCAATTTGTCCGGACCAGTAAGAACCCTTAATCTTATGTAATGTTTTCTTTTGAACGAGATTTAAAAGAATTGTGATAACAAGCATAGTTGATCCAAACAGAGTCAATATACTTAAATAATTTAGTTGGTATACATAAGAGAAGAAAATAGTCAATATTAATGATGAGTTGATAATTTTAAGATTAGTTTGGAGCCACTTATTAAAGTTAATATTCTTTACGGTAATTTTTGTCGAGAATATCATTAGAAAAATTAACATAATTAAAATAGGACCAATTAAGATATCAAAAAAGGTTCTTCCAATCGTCAGCTGTCTTTGATACAAAGTTTCATAAAATATCGGATAAATGGTTCCAATAAAAACAATTAATGCAGACACAAAAAGTAGGATGTTATTAGCTATAAAAAATGAAGATTTTCCAAAAATATATTTAATTTTTTTTGATGTTGCAAAATATTTAATATTTTTAGATCCGGAGTATACAAAAAATAATGTAAAAAAGGCTAATCCAGAAAGAAGGAAAACACCTATATTTCCATTAGAAAAAGCATGAACCGAAATCAATACTCCTGAGCGAGTAATAAATGTACCAAATATTGTTGATAAAAACATTAAACCACCAAGGAAGTAATTCCAATTTAAGAGAGTAGATTCATTTATCTGTGTCTTAGAAGAGTGAAGAAAGGCGGTAGCAAGAAGCCACGGAATGAAAGAAACATTTTCTACTGGATCCCAAGCCCAATATCCACCCCATCCCAGCACTTCATATGACCAAGCTGCACCAAGTGTTATTCCAGCAGTTAAGAATAACCATGGATAAAAAGTTGAGTTAGAGGCTAGTTGGACCCAATTACTTGAAGTATCTTTTCTAAAAAAATAACTTGTAGTAATTACAAAAGGCAAAACTAAGCCGATATATCCAAAATATAAAATTGGTGGGTGAATTGCCATCAGGGGATGATTCTGTAGAAGTGGGTTAGGACCTCTTCCTTCCAGTGAAGAAACTAGATCTTGAAAGGGCAGTAGTGATGAAGACTGACAACCTACTGAAGCTAATTCAATACAACCTGCAAATGGAGACGAACTAAATATCGTGTAGCTTGTAAAAAAGATGATGATTGTTGTAAATATTTTAATGTCTGCACTATTGGTAGTTTTTTTATAATATTTTATGTATATCAAAAAATAGGCTCCAAGAACTAGATTCCACAGGAGAATGGAGCCATCTAAGGAACCCCATAAAGAAGCAAATTTGTAAACGGGAGGTGTACTCTTTGCGGAATAATTGGCTACATAACTTATAGAAAAATCATCAATAAACAATGCAATCTCTAAGATACAAAATAGCAAAAAGTTTAAGAGTAGATTTAATCTTATTAATAACTGAATACGAAATTTGTCGTCTGATACTAAAAGAATTATAAGATTTAGTAAGCATAACCAGCTTATGATAAGGCCTATACTAGAAATCATTCTGAATAATTTTCAACATCATAACTCTGGCCATCTTCAGAAATGTATTCATTGTCATGTTTCACCAACATATCATCAGAATAAAAAACCTGATTTATGAAGTATCCATCAAGGATTACTCCCATTTCTTCTTGAAAAAGTTCTGGTATAAATCCATCAAAAACTATACCAACTTTTTTATTTCCATCGGTTATCGTAAACTTTGTCTCGGCATTAGGTGTTTTTGATACTGAATTAACCTCTACGAACCCTCCAAGTTTTATTCTCTCAGATTGAGAAACATCAATGTTTTCAAATGCTTCACTTGTTGTGTAGTAAAAAATAGTATTATTCGAGGCTATTTGAATACTCGAATAAGTTATTAATGATATTCCTAATAGAATTAATATAAAATTTTTGTTCACCTGATTAGATTTTAACTCTGTTCTTTGGATTCAGGTAATCATTCCATAAAGTGTCGGCTGCAATTTTAAATCTTTTTAAAATTGAGAAGTGTAATAATGTGACTAAAAGTACTGAAATAAGTAGCGTAGTGAGAATATCTGATGACATTGGAGCGCTTCCTGTAGAAACAGCCTCTTGACTTAAAATAGATGCTTGTTGGTGAACTGACCTCCACCAAATTACACTAAAATGTAATATTGGAAGCTGAATGATTCCAAATATACCAATGAAAGCCGAGTTTCTTGATGTTTTACCAAGGTCATCAGTGAATTTGCGAGAAGCTAAATAACCTAAATATACAAGTAATAGTATTGCTGTTAAATTTAATCTTGCATCTCCCCAAACCCACCAAGTACCCCATGTTGCTTTTCCCCAAGCTGAACCGGCAATCAAGGTGGTTACTGTAAATAAAACTCCTGATTTTGCATTCGAAGAGGCTAGTACATCATATTTATGATCTTTTTTAACTAGATACAGTAACGAGTATACAAAAGTGAGTGAGTAGCCTAAATATGCTATCCAAACAGTAGGTACGTGCACATAAAGAAGCTTAGATGAAATACCTTGAGTTACATCATATGGACCAAAAGCTACTGTGAGAGCCCATAATATTAAAGAGCCATAAAATATCATTTCAAATCTTTCTGTAAAACCCAGTTAGTGTAGGCAGAAATTAATAAAGTAATTCCTAAATACATCACTAAGTAAATATTAGTTAAATTTGGATTTATACCTAACCAGATCGGGGCAACAAAGAAAGATAATGACATAAAAACAGGCACCATCAGTATGAATTGAACAAATCTATTACTAAAAGCTGTAAACATTTGAAAAATTATATTTATCATTATTGAATTTACTGAAAAGAAAACAATAGAGACTACAAAGTAGATGGGGTTACTTTTTATACCTGTGTTTGTAAACAATGAAAATAAAGCTAATAAGATCAGTGCTTGTGGGAAATATATTATGAATTCTGAAATTGTTTTACATCTGAAAAAATAATGTCGCTCTATATTTGCAAAATTTAATTCCCGACGAAGCTTAGCTTGGTTAAGGGGATTTCTTATAGAAAATAATGTGGTGAAAAATAGCAAAAACAATAATTGATTGATTATGAAGAAGTCATCATCAACGACAAATCTGTTCTCAGATAAAATAGGAAAAACTAAAACTAAAACAACAATAGTTGGAGTTATTAAAAATAAAGATGTATTGTTTCTATATTCATCTAAAAGTTCCTTCTTAATTAAAAAATTATTAATAAACATTCAAATCAATCATTTCATAGTTATCTTCAAAAATATTTAATGAATCTTGAGAGGCTATAATATTGCTTTTATTTGCTTCGAATCTGCTTTTTAGAAGTTTCGTTAAAAGCTCTACTCCCTCTTTGTCTAGATAATTTAACGGTTCATCAATACATAGTATTTCTGGATCGATCATATTAGCTATGGCAAGCTCCGAACGCTTCACCATTCCACTTGAAAAATTTTTAACTAAATCATGCATGAAGCTGTGCATCCCATACTCTTTAAGGAGTTTTTGAATTTTATCTTCTTGCATTGCTTCTTGAGTAAAATAAAAACAGTTTTCCAGCAAAGATAAGTTTAAATTTAATGTTGGTTCATTGGAAATTTCTAATATTCGCATTTGCTCAGACTCGATAATTGAATTGAACGTATTTCCCTGAAAATTGTTTGAAATAAAACCTAATAGTGTAGATTTACCTACTCCGTTACCACCAATTATTTGATAGTTTTTATTGCTCTTAAGTGACAAACTAATATTATTTATAACAATATTATTTCCGTAACCAAGTGTTAGGTTTTTTACATTTAGGTAATTTATACTCACAAGATTATTGTATTGAGGATAGTTTTTTATAAACCTCAAAAGTTGTCATTACATCGTCTCTAGCAGTATGAGTTGGGCTAACTACATCGAAGTACTCAGCTAATGTTATTAATTTATGATTTTTAACTTTATTTCCAAGTTTCGACCTACTGATATTTAAAGTATCAATTGTTTGGTTTGGAAGTTCTTCTTTTAAAAAATAGTTCAAGAACTTTAAATCAAAATTGTCTATGTTGTGTCCAAGTAATACAGATTTTTCAATAAAGCTTAAGATGTCGCTAGATCTGTCCTCAATAGATGGTGAATTCTCAACTTTCTCATCAGTAATACCATGAATGTGCGAATTTTTAATTGAAATAGTAGGTTTAAAAAGTGAATAAAACTCATCAATAATTTCTTCATTTACAATCTTTAAAATAAATAGTTCAATAATTTCAGCTTCACCTGGTTCAAATCCAGTAGTCTCTATGTCAAGTATGCAAATGGAATTATCCATATTTCTTATTTTAGTAACTCCCACATTGAAATTGCGGCAGCAGTTGACGCATTTATGGAATCTACGTCGTTCAACGAATCTATTTTAAGTTTGGTACATTCAGTCTCATGCCATTTTTTGGAAATACCATATTGCTCAGAGCCAATAACCAATGCGAAATTATTTTCGGGTTGGAAATTATTAATAAGTTTTTCTGAATCTGGATCCATTAAAATAATTTGATAATTATGTTTTTTAAGAAGTTTAATTATATTTTCTGTGCTATCGCTCAGTAAATTTAGTGTGAACATGTGACCAATTGAGGCTCTGACAACATTTGGATTATAAAAATCAGTAATTTCATCACTACAAAATATATTCTCTATGCCTAAAGACTTGGCAGTTCTTATCATAGTTCCTAAGTTTCCAGGCTTCTCAATTTGATCTGCAATCAAAATTGGTCCTTCGACTGCATCTTCGCTAACCATTAAATTTTTCTGAATAAATAAAGAAATTATGCCATCAGGTCTGTCTCGATAGGAAACTGCTTCGAAGACCCTTTTAGTAAGGGTTACAATGCGAACATTCTTTTTATTAAACAGACTTATCAAGTCATAGTTGTTTTCTCCAATAAACAATTCTTCACATATGTAAAGCGTATCTATTTCGTAGTCAGATGAGATTAGTGACCTATTCTCTCTGTAACCTTCTGCTAAAGATTTATTCTCTGATTTTCTATTTTTATTTTTGGTAAGCGAGATTAAAAATTTCAATTCTGGATTAGTCAAAGAACTGATGGATTTATTTGGTGAAATATTCATTATGTATTAATTTTTTCCTTGTTGTATTCTTTTTTTTAACATTGGCTGATTTTTCTACTCCAGCAGTTACAAAACCTAATATTAAGTAATCATCTGGTATAGAGAGGTGATTTTTAATATTATCTATATCCATATTATGGGAACCCAAGAACCCACTCTTAAGTCCAATTTCTTCAATGAGTAACATACAATTCATCATTGACGCTCCAGCATCAACAAACCAGTAAGGTATTGACCAGTCTTCTGAATTTGTTGCATGCTTTTTGTCTAACTGTCTGTATCTATCGTGATAAGCCTCAGTATTTATAATTATTAAAAACAGAGAAAGTGATTTTGAAATCCATTTTTCGAATCCTTTGGCAACATAGGAATCTTCATTTGAATATTTTGCAATAGTAATAATATTTTCTTTTTCTGAAATATGAACTATTTCTATTCCTCTGGAAAAACCTGCAGTCGGTATTTTAATTGCATGTTCTGCAACTTCTGAGAGTTGGGGAAATTCTAATTTACTTTCTTTATAGTTTCTAACAATTTTACGGTTTCTTAATAAGGATTGAAGAGTAGTTTCTTCACTGACCATGGCTATTTGTTTTTTATTGATTCCAGTACAGCATCTCCAACTTCAGAAGTTGTAAGACCCATTTTTCCAGCTGAAAGAGAGTCTAAGTTTTGTGCTGTAGCAATTATTGCATCTTCGATAGCTTGACCATAATCAGATTCACCTAATTGAGTGACCATCATTGAAGCAGCTGCAATGCAAGCAAGGGGATTGATAATATTTTTACCTGTATATTTAGGTGCAGAGCCACCAATAGGTTCAAACATAGATACGCCCTCTGGATTAATATTACCTCCAGCAGCTATTCCCATCCCACCCTGGATCATTGCTCCTAAATCAGTAATGATGTCTCCAAACATATTATCGGTAACTATAACGTCAAACCATTCTGGATTTTTTACCATCCACATACAAACTGCATCAACATGTCCATAATCTGTTTCTATTTCAGGGTAATCTTTTGCAATATCGTAAAATATCCGCTCCCACAAATCATGTGCATATGTCAAAACGTTGGTTTTTGCACATAGAGTAATTTTCTTTCTATTGTTATTTTTGGCATACTCAAAGGCATATAAAATGCATCGGTGGATAGCTTTGTATGTGTTTATTGACTCCTGAGTAGCAACTTCACTCTCTGTACCATAATGGATATATCCTCCAGCTCCAGCATAGAGGCCTTCAGTGTTCTCACGGACTACAGTAAAATTTATATCTTCAGGTTTTTTATTCGCTAGGGGAGTCTCGACTCCCGGATATAAGACAACTGGACGCAAATTTATGTACTGATCAAATTCTTTTCTTAGCTTTAATAAGATTCCTTGTTCTAATATTCCAGGCTTTACATCAGGGTGTCCTATAGCTCCAAGAAGAATAGAATCACTGCTCCCAAGTTCTTCGATATCTTTATCAGTGACAAGCTCCTGTGTCTTTAAATATCTTTCTCCACCAAGATCATTTACAGTAAAGTTAAAATTAATTCCATAATCTGCTTGAGTTTTTTGTAGAACTTTTACAGCTTCATTGACTACTTCTGGACCTGTCCCATCACCTGCTAAAAGAGATATATTATATTCTTTCATTATCTATTAAGAGCATTTAAAAAGGATTCAACTGAACCCTGTACAACATCAGTTGATACTGCCCTACCTTGTTTCAAATTGTGACCGTCATTTATTATTGTTACGATTTCAGCAGTAGCATCAGCTCCTTTGGTTATGCTTTCAACTCTATAATCAATAAGAGTCGCATCTGTTTCTAATATTTTTTTAACCGCTGTAAATGCTGCATGTATCATTCCATCTCCTTCAGCTTCCTCAGTCAACTCTTTGCCGTGAACATCTAGAGTAACTCTAGCAGATGCATATTGATCTTTGCTATTTACGGAAACTGATACTAATTTTATCTCTGAAGAAGATGTTTCAACTTGTCCCACAATTGCACGAAGTTCATTTTCAACAATTTCACCTTTTCTATCAGCTAGCTTCTTGAAAGTGTCAAAACTTGAATTAAATGCTTCCTCATCTAATTCTATATTCAATTTGTCTAATGCATCTTTAAATCCAGCACGTCCAGAATGCTTACCAAGGATAATTTTTGCCTCTTGACCAACAGAATCTGGAGTCATAATTTCATATGTCATACTATTTCTTAAATAGCCATGTTGATGTATTCCAGATTCATGACTAAATGCATTCTTCCCAACTACTGCTTTATTATATTGAACTGGATATCCCGTTAATTTTGATACCAGTCTTGAGGTTTCTAAGATTTCAGTTGTTTCGGCATTAATATCAACTCCATATTGATCCTGTCTAGTTTTCACCGCCATTATTATTTCCTCAGTAGAAGTATTACCAGCTCTTTCACCAATACCATTAATAGCACCTTCAATCTGTCTGGCTCCAGCTTTAATCGCTGTTAAAGAGTTTGCGACAGCAAGGCCTAAATCATTGTGACAATGGGTAGAAATAATAATATCTTCATTTTTACCTTTAACTTTATCGTAAACACCCTTGAGGAGCTCTAAGTAATCAGAAGGTGTGGCGTAGCCTACTGTGTCGGGAACATTAATGGTAGTCGCACCTTCTTCAACTGCTACTTTAAGTATTTCTATAAGAAAATCTTTATCAGTTCGTGTTGCATCTTGCGCTGAGAATTCAATATCATCACATAAATTTTTTGCATAACGTACTGACTCTTTTGCATCATGGAGGACTTCTTCTTTAGTTTTTCTTAGCATATGTTCCATGTGTATATCAGAGGTGGAAGTAAAGACGTGAATTCTTGATTTTTTAGCAACCTTGATAGCTTCCCATGCTTTTTCGATATCATCAGGAACACACCTGGCGAGAGAGGCTATTGTTGAATTTTGAATATTTTTAGCAATTAAGTTCACACCATCCCAATCGCCAGGGGATGATGCTGCAAATCCAGCTTCAATGACATCAACTTTCAATTTTTCTAATTGTTGAGCAATTAATAATTTTTCAGAGGGAGTAAGAGCTATCCCTGGACTCTGTTCACCATCTCTAAGAGTGGTGTCAAAAATAATAAGTTGATCTTCACTCATTTGTCTTTTTTAACATCCTTTGCGCTCAAGAATGGCATCATAGATCTAAGCTCTTTACCAACCGATTCAATTTGATGTTGCGAAGCCTCTTCTCTTTTTTGATTTAAAAAGGGAGAACCTTCTCTTGATTGAGCCATAAATTCTTTTGCAAATGAACCAGATTGAATTTCTTCAAGAACTTTTTTCATTTCTTTCTTTGTATCTTCATTTACAATACGTGGTCCCCTTGAAAAATCACCATATTCTGCAGTATCCGAAATTGAATGTCTCATCCACTCAAAACCGCCTTCGTACATAAGGTCAACAATCAATTTAACTTCATGTAAAGTTTCAAAATATGCACTTTCAGGCTGATATCCAGCTTCAACTAATGTCTCAAATCCATTTTTGATTAATTCAGTAAGGCCACCACAAAGTACAACTTGTTCTCCAAATAAATCAGTCTCAGTTTCTTCTTTAAAAGTTGTATCTAGAATTCCAGCTCTTCCACCACCAATTGCCGATGCATATGAGAGTGCAAGCTCATGTGTGTTTCCGTTAGTATCATTTTCTACTGCTACTAAGCAGGGCATGCCTGAACCTTCTTCATAAGTTCTTCTTAATAAGTGACCAGGTCCCTTTGGAGCTACCATAGCAACTGAAATATCTTCTCTTGGTTTTATTTCATTAAAGTGAATGTTAAAACCATGCGCAAAAAATAAAGTTGAATTTTCCTTCATGACTGGGGCTATTGTTTCGTTATAAACATCAGCCATTAATTGATCAGGAAGAAGCAACATTACAACTTCTGAATTTGAGACAGCATCTTCAACATTGGATACATTGAGACCCATTTCTTTCGCTCTTGTAAAAGTTTCAGAAGTTTCTCTTAACCCAACAGTTACGTCTACTCCTGATTCGTGAAGATTTAATGCATGAGCGTGTCCTTGGCTTCCAAAACCAATTACTGCAACTTTCTTTTCCTTTATTAAGTCCTGATTAATTTGATCATCATAAATGATTTTTGTATCCATATAATTTCTCCTTTTTATAAATTAGATTGAATAGCTATTCTTCCGCCACGAATCATTTCAATAATTCCAAACGGTTTCATTAGGTTTTCAAACTTTTTCAATTCTTTAGATGTACCAGTTAGCTCAAAAACTGCATAATCCTGTCCCACATCAACAGATTTTGCGCCTGATAAATTTGCTTTTTCTATAACTGATGTTTGAGAATCTTTGTTGATTGAGACTTTCATTAGCAGTACTTCGGATTCAATCGTGTTGTCAGGATCTAGTTCTACGATTTTTATGACATTTATTAATTTGTTTAACTGTTTTTTTACTTGCTCTACCGATTCAAGCTCTGTAACAATTGTCATCTTTGATCTTCCATCAATATTTGTTGGACCTACGGAAAGTGAATTAATATTAAAGCCTCTCCTTGAAATTGTTGAAGAAATTCTTGCTAATACACCCGGTTTGTCTTCAACAAGCACACTCAAAATTCTTTCACTCATATTTTTTTCAAATCCTCTTCATTTAGGATGATTACATCATTACTACCCCCAGCAGGAACCATAGGGAAAACCATATCATCTGGATCAACAACACAGTCGACAAGTACCGGCTTATCATTAATTTCAAGCATTTTTTCAAATACATCTTTTACTTCGGACTTTTGTTCCATTCTTAGTCCGACAGCTCCCATAGCTTCAGCAAGTTTTACATAGTCAGGGGTGTGATGGGTAAGTTCAGAAGCTGAAAAACGATTCTTATAAAATATTTTTTGCCACTGTCTCACCATTCCATGATTTCCATTATTGAAAACAACTATTTTCAGAGGGATGTTTTCTGTAGAAGCTGTTATTAGTTCCTGACAAGTCATCTGAAAACAACCGTCTCCATCTAAAGAAAGAACCTGTCTATCAGGATATGCTGCTTTTGCTCCTATAGCTGCTGGCAGGGAATATCCCATGGTTCCTAATCCTCCAGAATTTAACCAAGTGTTTGGTTTTGTAAATTTCCAATGTAAAGATATCCACATTTGATGCTGACCAACTCCCGAAACTACAATTGAGTCATCCTCTGACATTTTTTGAAGTTCTTCAAGTACATAAGGAACTTTTAATGGACCATCTTCATCTTGAGTGAAGGTGAGGGGATAGCTTTCTCTCATTTCATTAATTTCTTGAATCCAGTTGGAAGTTTCTAGTTTGGTATCTCCAAGCTTATCAATAAGACCTTTGATAACACTTTTTGCATCTCCAACTATAGGTACTTCCGCATCTCTTACTTTTCCAATTTCAGCTGGATCTATATCAGCATGAATAACTTTTGCATTTTGAGCAAAAAACTTTGGATTTGCTGTTACTCGATCATCAAACCTTACACCTATTGCAATTAATAAATCTGAGTTCTGAATCGAAGTTGTGGCGGTATAGTTCCCATGCATACCTGGCATTCCTAAACATAGTTCATGACCATCAGGAAATGCACCTCTACCCATAAGGGTTGTAACCACTGGAATGTTGAATTTCTGAGCTAGATCAAATAACTCAATATTTGCCTTTGAGTGAATAATTCCTCCACCGACATATAAAAGAGGTTTCTTAGAGTCTTTGATTAAGTTTACTGCCTGTTGAATCATTTTTGGATTTGCATCAAGAGTAGGTTTGTATCCTGGTAAATCTACTAATTTTGGCTCAATCCATTTTGCTTTTTGGTTAAGAATATCTTTTGGTATATCTACTAGAACTGGTCCCGGTCTTCCGGTAGTAGCAATATGTTTTGCCTCAAGTAGTACTTGAGGAATCTCACTAGCGTCGGTAATCAGATAATTATGCTTTGTTGCTGCCATTGTGAGACCAACTGTGTATGCCTCTTGGAAAGCATCATTACCAATAGCTTCAGTAGCAACTTGACCTGTTATAGCTAGAAGGGGGGTTGAATCCATTAAAGCATTGTTTAATGAAGTTATTAAGTTAGTAGCACCAGGTCCAGAAGTAGCAATTACTACACCTAACTCACCAGTTGCCTGAGCATAACCCTCAGCCATGTGACCCGATCCTTGTTCATGTCTAGCTAAAATATGTCTTATCGGGCTGTCGTAAAGTGGATCATACGCTGGAAGGATTGCACCACCAGGTACGCCAAAAATGGTAGAGACTTTTAAATGTTCCAAACCTCTAATAACAAGCTCTGCGCCTGACAATAATTTTTCTTCCATAACATCCTTAAAAAAAAACCTCCCTTTTTTTGGGAGGCGCTCATCACAAAAAAGTGAGCGCTACATAAGCACTAGCACTAATAATGTAATTAAGACATATAGTTTTTTCATTAAATCTAACTATAGTTAAACCTGATAAAAATGAAAGAAAAAAACCTATTTAATTATCTCGAAAGTCATAATATAGACGTTCCAGAAAATATAAATCTAGCTGTAATTTCACTCCCTTCATTAATAGATAAATCAGTTTTAATCCAAGAAGCAAAATCTAATAACAGACATGCAAACATGAAATTTACATTCTCAAATCCTAAGTATTCTGGACTTGGTGATAAATTTGGATGGGCAAAATCTTGTATAATAATTTCATATAACTACTTTCCAAGATCATCAAATAATCACTCTTTTAGAGCTGGTGATGGAGCTATAGCTTTATTTGCTTTAGAAGATCATTACAAACCACTAAATAAGTTTATAAATGAACTTTCAAATCTGTTTAATAATGAAGGGATTCAATCACAACAATTTATTGATAGTCCACAACACTACGACAGAATGTTTTTTAACTCATCGGGACTAGGATGGCAGGGAAAAAGTACAATGATGTTATCACCGGGAATAGGTCCGTGGCAGTTAATTGGCAATCTTTACACTGAGGAACAATTTCTAAGTACAGAAGAAAAATCATTCTCATGTGGAAGCTGCAATATGTGTCAAATCTCATGTCCAACGGGAGCGTTAGATGAGGAATATAGACTTGACTCTAATAAGTGTTTGTCATATTGGTTACAATCTCCAGATATTATTCCAGAAGATATGAGAATAAATATAGGTAATAGATTTTATGGCTGTGACGAATGCCTAATTTCATGCCCACCAGGGCAGACCAAGGAGTTTGACATCTCGGAAACGAATACAGTCGATTTAAAAAAAATTCTAACCATGTCAAATGAAGATTTGGTTGATAAATATTCATGGTTTTATATCCCAAAAAGAAATGGCGACTTTCTTAAAAGGAATGCATTAATAGCACTTGCAAATAATCCAGATGAAGATGCACTTAAAATAATTTACACTCTCTTAAAATCTGATTCTGAAATTATTCGCTTTTACGCAATATGGGCTATCTGGAAAATATCTCAATTTAAAGATATTGAAAATTATTATGATGTTGATCTTGAACCAAGCGACCTTGTAAAGAACGAATATCTAAGGCTTATAAAATGATTTTATACAACAGTTAAACTATTCTTAATTTATGACAAAATTTTCAGATGACGTAACACAAGGTCCGGGACGATCTGCCGCAAGAGCCATGCTAAGGGCGGTAGGTTTAAATGATGATGATTTTAATAAATTTCAGGTCGGGATAGTTTCTGCTGGTAATGAGGTAACCCCATGCAATGTAACAGGTCCAGAGCTTTCTTTGAAAGCAAAAATTGGAGTTAATGGGCCGGAATCTGCAGGTTTAATTTTTTCAACAATCGCAGTTTCTGACGGTATTTCAATGGGACATGAAGGTATGAGGGCCTCACTCGTATCTCGTGAGGTTATTACTGATTCTGTGGAATTAGTAATGCATGCTGAAAGATTTGATGGCATGGTTACTATTGCGGGCTGTGATAAATCTCTTCCAGGGATGCTAATGGCTGCTGCAAGAATAAATAGACCAGCAATATTTTTATATGGCGGAAGTAGTCTCCCTGGTTCTTATAAAGGTAAAGATATCTCAATTGTAGATGTATTTGAGGGCATAGGAGCTATGGAAAAGGGTCTAATAACTGAAGACGAATTGTATGAAATTGAGTGTGCAGCTTGTCCTGGTCAAGGTTCTTGTGCAGGCATGTTTACTGCGAACACAATGGCATCAGTGGGTGAAGCTATCGGAATGAGTTTACCCGGCACAGCATCACTTCCAGCAGAAGATGCACGTTTACGTATCGAAGCTGAAAAGACAGGTAAGCAGTTAAACTATCTTCTCAAAAATGATATTAAGCCAAGAGATATTATGACTTTGAATGCATTTAAGAATGCAGTAACAACTGTTCTGGCACTTGGAGGCAGTACTAATGCTGTATTGCATCTAATGGCTATTGCGCATGAAGCAAAGGTTGACCTAACATTAGGTACCTTTGATCAGCTTGGAAGAACTGTTCCACACATTGCAGATATGAAACCATTTGGTAAGTATCACATGGTTGATTTAGATAATATTGGTGGAGTTCCTGTGGTCTCCAAGATCCTTTTAGAAAATGATCTTATTGATGGCAACTGTCTTACTGTAACGGGAAATACAGTTGGAGAAAATCTTGAAAATATTGAGATACCTAAAAATCAAGATGTAGTTTCTTTTCCAGATAATCCAATTTCAAAAGAAGGAGGTATAGCTATATTAAATGGAAGCTTATCTCCAAATGGCTCTGTTGTTAAAGTAGCCGGGATTGAAATTGATACTTTCAAGGGACCTGCCAATGTTTTTGATAGTGAGCAGGAAGCTTTAGAAGCACTATTCAATAATCTTATTAAAAAAGGTGAAGTAGTTGTAATCAGGAATGAAGGGCCCAAAGGAGGTCCTGGAATGAGAGAAATGTTACAAATTACTGCAGCAATAAAAGGTGCAGGTCTTGGAAAAGATGTGCTGCTAATTACGGATGGAAGATTTTCTGGGGGAACTACTGGATTATGCATTGGACATGTAACTCCAGAAAGTGTTGAAGGTGGACCAATCTCAATTTGTGAGAATGGTGATGAGATCGAACTTAACTTAGCTAAAAGGGAATTAAATATAAATATCGATGATGAAGAAATAAAAATTAGAAGAAGTAAATACACTCCACCTACGCCAAGGTACACATCAGGTGTTTTAAACAAGTATTCAAAGCTGGTACATGGGGCAGATAAAGGTGCTGTGACAGGTTAACTGAATGCTATTCATCTCTGACGTTCACCATGGATTAGATTCTCTAAAAAATCTTCCAAAGCTAAATGAACCCGTTGTTATATTGGGTGATTTAATCAACTGGATTGACTATAGGAATGGTGAGGGTATTGCTCAAGATGTTTTCGGGAAAGATATTGTTGGTCAACTTATTCAGTTAAGAAAAGATCATAACTTTAAAGAAAGAAAAAAACTCTGGTCTTCAATGTTTGAGAGAGACAAAGAAGGTGTACAACTAAGATTAGAAGAGGCAATTTATAAACAATACCAAGAAGTTTTTAAGGTATTACTCAAATATGAAATATTAATAATTCCAGGGAATGTTGACTCGGAAAAAATTATGAAAGAAACTATGACTAGTAACGTCAAATATGTAGATGGAGAAGTCATCAACTATAAGAATTTCAAAATAGGCTTTGCAGGAGGAGGAGTTCCTACTCCAATTAAAGCACGCGGTGAAATTTCTGAAGAATTATTTTCTTCAAAGCTAAAACAACTAGGAGAAGTAGACATAATTTGCACTCATGCTCCACCATACGTAAAAGAGTTAATCACAGATATAATAACTAATAAAAAAGAGCAGGGCTGGGAAAGTTTAAGAAATTATATATTAGACACAAAACCAAAATATTCTATATTTGGCGATGTTCACCAACCACAAGCATCTAAATGGCGATTGGGACATACAGAATGCTTAAATGTTGGTTATTTCCGTGCAAATAGCAACTATTTAGAATTATCATCTTTGATAGTATGAATATCTTGTCATTTGACGTTGGTGGAACATCAATTAAATATGGGATCGTCAATGAACATTCGGAAATTAAATTTAAAGATAGCATCAATACACCTAGCAATGAAGACAGCTTTTTAGAAATAATTAATTCAATTATTTCTAAAAATAAGATGAAATTCGATAAAATTTCAGTTGCAATGCCGGGTTTCATAGATAAACAAAATGCAATGTACCTTTATGGAACAAATATAAAATACAAAATCGATTTTAAAAAAATAAATAACTTCAGTCATTCAAATTTTTTAATTGATAACGATGGAAATGTCGCAGCATATGCAGAATATCATTTGAATTATAGAGATAAGAAAACAAATTTAATAATGCTTACTTTTGGAACTGGTATTGGTGGAGGCATTATAAATGATGGAAAGCTTTTAAGAGGAAACAGCAATGCTGGTGAGCTGGGTCATATTTTAATCTCTGATAATATTGAAATTATTTGTAACTGTGGGAAAAACGGGTGTTTAGAGGCAATTGTTTCTGCTAAGAAATGGACTGAAGTTTGTAATGAGCTGTCACTCAAAGAACCAGATTCAGAATTAGCAATTTTGTTCCAGCAGAGAAAAGTAGGATCTATTTTATTTGACGAAAAAGTTAGATTAACCTCGGTTCAAATATTAGCAAGAGATAGGATCATAAAATATATTTCAAGAGGCTTGGTCTCAATATTCGAAATATTTAATAATGAATTGTTCATACTTGGTGGATCAATGTCAGAAGAAGCATACGATTTAGTGAATTTAATACAACAAAATATTCATAATAATTTTGAATTTAAAGGAAGAGTTTTTCCAGATATAAAAATAAGTAATTTTCAATCTGACTCAGGAATAATTGGAGCTGCTCTTTTAGCCCAGCATGAGTAAAGAAATTTCAGTACTACTACCAGGTAGTTTTTTCGAAGATGGTTTTAATAATAAACTTGATTATTTGGCAAAAAAAAATATTAAAAACATATACCTTTTTGATCACTCTATTAATCCCTCGGATGAAAAAAAATCTATGTACAACATTAAAAAAGGGCTTTCAGTGATTCATGAGAATACTAATTATTCATTCAATTTGGGGGTATGTGTTTTGAATATAAATGTACGAAAGATTGACGCGCTTTTTTCTGAATACATTAACCCCATGCTAGAAATTAAAAACTTTAGACTTGGACTGGGCACAGGGGATAATAGGTATGAAAAAAATAGAATTAAGTACTCTAATAACCTAGATTACATAATTAATGACCTAATAAATAAGTATACGTTCTCAATAGATGGAAATAATTTATTTATTGGAGGTACTTCGCAAAAAAAGATAGATCTTATCAAAAAGTATTCAGTAGGTGTAAATCAATGGTTTGGGGATGAAAAAAAATTGATTTCAATCTATGAAAATATTGATAAGAATAAGCCAACTCTGGGAAGATTAAGTCATTGTCAAAATATCCAAAAAATTAATGAGAACCCATTTACTATTTTTGAGCAAATATTGGTACTAAAAGATTCCAATATAAAGAATTTTTATTCACAGATAGATATGATTCTTTTATGACAAATTTCTCAAATAATCTGATTAATGATTTTCCTGAATATTTATTTAATAAAATTAATACACAAAAGCTTG
Organism: uncultured Candidatus Actinomarinales bacterium; assembly: GCA_943840565.1. Taxonomy (GTDB): domain Bacteria; phylum Actinomycetota; class Acidimicrobiia; order Actinomarinales; family Actinomarinaceae; genus Actinomarina. The sequence goes on from CALSUY010000001.1 coordinate 270,523, forward strand.
AAGCAAGAAAAAATGGTAGAGATGTCATAGATCTAGGTTATGGAAATCCTGATATCCCAACCCATTCTTTAGTTGTAGACAAACTTATTGAATCCGCTCAAAATAAAAAAAATCATAAATACTCAGTCTCTAAAGGAATACTTGGTCTGAGAAGTGCAATGAAAAACCGATACAAAAGAATTTATGACATTGATTTACATGAAGAAGATAATATTGTAAACACTATAGGAAGTAAAGAAGGTTTAACCCATCTTCTTATGTCTGTATTAGATAAGGGGGACAATATAGTCATACCTGATCCAAGTTATCCAATACACCACTTTGCTCCTTTAATAGCTGGAGGAACTCCCATCAAGATAAAATGTCTAGATGTAGATCAGTTTTTGAATGATTTGACAGAAATTTTAAATACCAAAAAAGTTAAGGTTGTTTTAATATCTTTTCCTCATAATCCAACAACATTGACTGTTACTCAAGAATTTTATGACAGACTAGTTTTTTTAGCACGAACTCATGATTTTCTTATAGTAAATGATTTTGCTTATTCTGATGTTTTTTTTGAGGGACAAAGACCACCATCACTTCTCAATTCAGATAAGGAATTTTCACACTCTGTTGAACTTTATTCACTAACAAAGGGATACTCTATGGCTGGATGGAGAGTAGGGTTTGCACTGGGTAATAAAGAAGCAATTCAAAGCTTAACAAAATTAAAATCATACATTGATTATGGAACGTTTCAACCAATTCAAATTGCGTCTGCTGTTGCAATTAATGATTTAGACTCTTATCCGTTAGAAGTTTCTAAAACATATAAAGAGAGAAGACTACTAGTAGTCGAAAATCTTGAAGCATTTGGTTTCAGTGTATATGCTTCCGATGCAACTATGTTTGTATGGGCAAAGATTCCAGATTTTTATGAAAAAAAATCAATGGACTTTTCATTAGAAATTCTTAAAACATCCAATGTCGCAATATCGCCAGGAATTGGGTTTGGAAGTGAAGGGGAGGGTTTTATTAGGATTGCCCTCGTTGAAAACAAACAAAGGATTAGACAAGCTATGAAAAACATGCAAATTTTTTTTGATGATAAAATATAGCCATGATTGATTTACGCTCAGACACCGTTACAAAGCCTTCTAAAGAAATGTTACAAAAAGTATTAGAGGCTGAACTAGGAGATGATGAATATAAAGAGGATCCTACTGTAAACAATCTTGAAGAGTACTGCTCTGACCTAATGGGATTCGAAAGTGGTCTTTTTGTAACTTCAGGTTTAATGGGAAATCAAATCTCCTTATTAATTCACAGTAATCCCGGTGAAGAAGTGATAACTACAAAAGATTCACATATTAAAAATTATGAGCATGGTGCCGCAGCCTTCTTGTCTAGAACACAATTTAGAGACATTGAGAGTACTAGTGGAGTTTATGACCTTGACAGCCTGTCAGAAACAATAAAGGAGTCTAAAATTAACAAGCCGCTAATAAAAGTTTTGGCTTCAGAAAATACTCACCTTGCTTCAGGTGGAAGCATACTTCCTTTTGAACACATTAAAACTTTATCTGAAATCTCTAAATCTAATGGATTGAAATTTCACATGGATGGTGCAAGAATTTGGCATGCGATACTCACGGAACCTCAATCTATAGAATATGGAAAATATTGCGACAGTTTAACTTTTTGTTTTTCAAAGGGACTGGGTGCGCCTATTGGCTCAATGCTTATGGGAGATAAAAATTTTATTAATGAAGCTAGGGAGTATAGAAAAAAACTAGGAGGGGGGATGAGGCAAGTAGGTATTATTGCTTCTGCGGCACAATATGCAATAGAGAATAGAGATCATCTTCTCGAAGACCATAAGAAAGCATCTGATGTAAACAATTCAATTGAAAAAGATAATAGGTCTTTTCATACTGCCACCTATAAAGGAACTAATATGTTATTTTTTTCATTTGACACACCTGATAGTGCTGAAATATTCAGAAAAAAACTGGAAGAAAATAATATAATTTCTGGATTTATCAAAAAAGATATTATTAGATTAGTTTTCCATAAAGACGTCAGGATTAATGAAGTAGATTCTATAGTTGAAGCTATTAACTATTCTTCTTCCATTGACATCTGATTCCATTCAGTTATTGATTTTTCAGATAAATTAACTAAAACGAAAACTCCACCTAGTGCAACAGAATTTGAAATTAATACATTTAATAAAATATCTGTTAAACAATCAGATGCACAAAAGGCATTACCTAAAACGTAGCCGATATAGCTAGCTAAAAAGGTTGTCAGAAGATAAACAATTATTTTAGATCTGTTGCTAAATTTCATAAGGATATTAAGTTTAGCTTAATATGGTTATTGTTAATCCTTGGATCACATTATTGAGCTTTGTTTATTTTATAGTTGCGGGTTTTGGTGCATTTATTTTTAGTAGGTTTGTAGTTGAAAACTACTTAGAAATATTTAGATCTAAGTTCTTTAAATTTCTTGAACCTGTGGTTGGAATTTCTAGTTTCTCATTGTTTTTTGGTGGAGCGTTAACTTTGTTGTACTATCTTCTGACGATGTCTCAATAATTATGAGTTAATAGTTCACCATTTTTAATTTCTTGTATTCCACAATGCATGGGTTTATTTTCATTGAAAACACTAGATTTAGTTTTGTAGTACGTAAAAGCTCTGATCGTATCTTGATGAGAAACAAATAATGTGTTATTGAAGTTTTCAAAAACAACATTAACTCTTTCGAAAACAATCTGTAAATCTTCAGTTGTATTTTCAACCTCAAGCGGATTATTTAAGTATTTCGGGTAGTCCTTAGTTTTAGAGAATTCATCAAAAGTTGTACCCAACCAACCCGTTACTCCACTCCATTCGTAAAGATTATAAGAAATATCAATTCTAACTTTTAAAAATTCAGAGACAAGTTTTGAAGTTTCCCTTGCTCTTAAAATAGGGGAGGTGATAATTTTATCTATTTTAAAGTTTTCGTTGATAAATTTTCCAGCATTCCTCGCTTGTTCGATTCCATTTAGACTTAATCGGTATCCCGGAATATCGCCATACATAATATTTTTAACATTATGAACCTCGCCATGTCTTAAAAATAAATTGCTCATAATTACAGGGTAGTTTCAATTTATATTAAAATCTAAACATGGCATTAAACAAAAAAGAAGAAGAAATATTAAAACAGATTGAACTGGAGCTTTCAAAAGAAGATCCGGATTTAGCTAAGACAGTAGAGACATCAACTCTTTCTAGTTTTTCAAGAACTAGATCTGTTATTTCTTTTGGCACATTTGTTTTAGGATTACTTACAATGCTAGGAAGCTACATCGTACAACCGATTATTGCTATGGTTGGCTTTGCATTGATGGCAGTATCTGGATATGTCTTCGTTAGAAACACCAAAGCATTGCTCAAAGCAGAGAATATAAACGAATGGAATTTTAAACAGGTTTATTCTGTAATAAGAAATAAAGATACTTCTAGACAAACTAAATAGATTTAATTAAATTTAATATACATCACTATTTAGGAGTAAGGTTTTGAAAAGAGATGCTTTTACATCAAAGCAAGCGAGTTATTTAACTGGTTGCACATCGCACCAATTAAGATATTGGGACAAAGTTAAACTTGTTTCACCAAGTATTCAGTCTTCAAATGGCAAGCCCGGTGTTCCAAAACTTTATTCATTCAGAGACATAGTCTCTCTAAGAGTGGTTAAAACTCTCTTAGATAATGGAATGAGCATTCAAAGAGTAAGGCGAGCATGGAAATACTTATCTAAAAATGGAAATCTTATTTCTGAACTGTCAGAAATAAAGTTAGTTTCCGATGGGGAGACAATATACTCTGTAGAAGAGGACCAAGTTTTTGACGCACTCAAGTCTGGACAACTTGCATTCTTTGAAACAATTGATGATATAGCTAAAGAAGTAAAAGAAGATGTCTCAAAATTTGAGCTTGATAAAGAAAGATTTTTAAACTTACTAACTAAAGTTGAAGAAGATGTCATTAATCAAGAAATGCAAGCTTAATCCACTGAGAGCTATTTACCGTGGGTAACATGAATACTCACAAGACATTAATATTAAATTCTACTTTTCAACCACTTTCTTTAGCTACACCGCAACGAGCACTTGCACTTTTGTTTAGTAAAAAAATAAATGTTCTTAAAGAATCCGATATAAAATTAAGATCTGTTGGCCAATCTGTTGCTATTCCAAAAGTAGCTGTTTTGACTTATTTCGTAAAAGCTCCATATGCGAGGAGAGTAGCTCTAAATAGGGAAAATATTTTTATACGGGACTCTTATGCTTGTCAATACTGTAGTAATGCTGCTGAGTCAATAGATCATATTATTCCAAAGTCTAAGGGTGGTTCTCATGAATGGAGTAATGTAGTTGCATGCTGTAAAAAATGTAATCTTTTAAAAGCAGACAAATTATTGAATAAAACTAGTTTGAATCTTAAAATTAATCCAAAAATACCTGAGGGAAACTTTTGGATCAAAACAATTATTGGTAACAATCCTGACCCGGATTGGAAAGAGTATTTAGTCCTTACATAATTTTTTTATCATTTTGTGTTGCAAGATGTCATAAAGTGTCATATAATGTCACAGAGTGGTTCAAGGCACGAAAGGCGGAAAAGTGTTCCTTGGTGAATATAAACATACAATGGATTCGAAGGGTAGAGTCGTTATACCTTCTAAGTTCAGGAAAGAGCTTCAACAGGGCTGTGTAGTTACTAAGGGACTCGACAACTGCTTACAAATTCTGACAAAGAAAAACTGGAATCAAGAATCTGAGAAGATGGCTTCTCTGCCATCAACTGACAAAACTTCAAGACAGTTAAGAAGAGCATTATTTTCTGGTGCGGTGGATTCCTCTCTCGATTCTGCTGGAAGAATACAAATACCTGAAAACTTAAGAGCTTATAGCGCTATCAAAGAAAATGATGACGTAACAGTTACGGGATCCGGTCCAGTTATTGAAATTTGGGCAACCAAAACATGGAAGAAAATTCAAAGTGACTCTGACGATGCATTTGCGAATATAAATGAAGTGAAAGGATAGGTTCATAGCCAGCTCTCTAGACAACTAAATTGGAATACCCTTACTCCGCCCAACTTTCCAATTGGTGCCAGTTCTAGAGAGCTGGGTATGAATACAAACAGGGCAGAGTATTTACCACACAGTGGTGTAATGGTTGGAGAAGTTACTTCAATAGTTAAGGCACTCCCAAAAGGATTATTTATAGATGCTACTTATGGTTATGGTTCACATTTTCAAACATTAAAAGATTACAAGGATTTAGATTTACTTGGTTTCGATAGAGACCCAGAAGCTATTGCAGCAAAAAAAAATGATGATAATGTAATTAAACTGAATTTTTCTGAAATCTCACGCTACCTAATTGACACTGAATCAACACCTATAAGTGGTATTTTTTATGATTTCGGTCTTTCGTCTCATCAAATTGATAAATCTGAAAGAGGTTTTTCGTTTCAGCAAAATGCAGATTTAGATATGAGAATGGATATAGATTCTCATTTAACTGCCAAGGATGTTATTAACGATTACACATTACAGGAGTTATTGAATGTGTTCAATAATTACAGCGAAGAGAAGTATGCATTCAAAATAGCAGAGAAAATTGTAGAGCTTCGACCAGTAAATACAACTTTCGAGTTAGTTAGTTTAATTAAGGATGCAATTCCACGACAAAATCCAATATTCACAAATAAAACCATAAGAAGAATATTTCAAGGTTTAAGGATTGAAGTAAATGATGAGTTATCGGAGATAAAAAAATCTTTAACTGACATAAAGGGACATATCAGCACTGATGGTGCAATTATATGTATTTCCTATCATTCACTTGAAGATAAAATTGTAAAAAATTTTATGCAAAACTTAACGATTGATTGTATTTGTGATCCAAAAGCTCCTATATGCAACTGTGATATAGAACAAGAATTTCGTTATTTAAAGAAGAAAAAATATACACCTAGTCCAGAAGAGATATCTTCCAACCCACGATCAAAGTCGGCAATTATGAGATCTGTGATAAAGCTATGAGTAGAAAACTAATTTTTCGTAGTACGTTCATTGCAATTGTATTTTCTGTAATTTTTAATTTATATTTAAATTTAGAAATAAATTCCATTTCTTCAGAACTTAATCAGTTAAATCTTGAAATAATTGAACTAGAGAGAGAAAAACAAACTACCCACGTGCTCTATATTGAAAATTATTCAATACAAAATATTGATTTACTTTCTAAAAATAATGCATATACCAGACTAGATATCCAACAAACAAGCAGAGATTTATTTGCGCCGTATAAATCTATGTCTGAAAATAGAGATGCTACAACAGTTTTAGGGTTTGGTAAATGAACTTTAAAAAAGTGAAGGAGATTCTATTATTCATACTTGTCAATGCAACTTTCCTAACTGGTGCAGCACTTTTTATATCAACTGTTTACGATCTTCAATTTTCCAAATCTGAATATTTTCAGAACCAAGCTTTGTCATATAGAGAAAAAGTAGAGGTTTTAGAAGCAGCAAGAGGATCTATTTACGACAGAAACCTTAATGTTATCTCTAGTAGTGTCCAGTCTTATAATATTGGTATCCGACCAAATGAGGTCTCAGAGAAAGAAGAACTATCTGAAGTACTTTCATTATTTTTAGACATGGAAGAAAATAAAATTTTAAGTGAGCTTGAATCTAGAAATTCATATTTTTATATTAAAAGAAATGTTGATTTTGAAATAGGAAAAGAAATTAAAAGTTGGAACTATAAGGGCCTTTACCCGGAGTTATCGTCTAAAAGAATATTACACTCGAATTCGCTTCAGAATATTGTTGGAAGAGTAGACCCAGACAATAACGGAATCGAGGGTCTTGAGCTATATTACGACACTTTACTTACTGGTAGAAATGGAGAGTTAAGATATGAGGCTGCCCCTAATGGATCGATTATTCCTCAAGGAGAAATAAGTACAATACAACCTGTCCATGGTGATGACATAATACTTTCTATAGATGGTGATCTACAGTATTTAAGTGAGAATCTTTGCGCACAAGCATTAACCGAAACAAAAGCATACAATTGTTCAGTTGTATTTGCTAATGCTCTCAGTGGGGAGATCATTATCTCTGCAGAAAAAAAATCCCCTGAAACTGAAAATTTTAATATAAATCTCATTAGCGGAAGAGCTAATTATGAACCTGGATCAGCACTAAAAATCTTCACAATTGGCTCAGCAATAGAAAACAACCTAATTCAAGCAACAACAACATTTGAAGTTGAGGATCAAATTGAAATTATCAATGGTTCATGTGCTATAAATTACAAAGGAAAGGATAAAGGTTGCTTTCATGACTTTCTTAAGCACGAGAAATATATTTTATCTGTAAAGGAAATAATTGAGAGATCATCAAACGTTGGAACAATTCTTGCAACTCAAAGTTCAGATATAAATGATATTGAAGAATTTTTAAAAAAGTTTGGCTTTTCTGAAAAAACCGGAGTTGAATTATCTGGTGAAACTAGGGGAGGCTTTACGGAATATAATACTTGTAAAACATGTCTAAGCTCACTTTCAATAGGATACTCAATTGATGTTTCTCAATATCAAATGGTAAAAGCTTATAGCATTATTGCTAATGGTGGAAAAAATGTAGACTTAACTTTGACTAGAGGAATAAGTAATAATAAAAGTTCAACTGAGATTATTTCAGAATCAACAGCAATGAAGCTCAAAGAATTATTAATTAATGTAGTCGAGGGAAAAAATGGTACGGGTAAGTCCCTAAGAATGGATAATTATACAATCGGCGGTAAGACAGGTACAAGTAGGACACACATCGAAGGGATTGGTTATTCAAATTCTAGATTCAATACATCTTTTACTGGATTTATCGAAACTGATGAAGGACCTGTAGTTGGATCTGTTTTACTATGGGGTGCTGAAATTTCTCCACGTTCTGAATATGTTACAGGAGGTTCTACAGCTGCTCCGATTTTTAAAACTATCGTGAGTTATCTAGTTCCAGGTGAATGATGGATATTTCTAAAGAAATTCAAATTTTCAATGATTTGGATATAAATCTTGATAATTTAGTAAATAGTACTCTTGATGTGTTTGAAGACTGTGTTTTAATTATTAATTTAAACAATAGAACAAAATTAAATAAATATGTGACTGAAGCTATTAATAAAAAAGCTAAATTAATAATTACTTCTATAAATTGTGATATTGAATCTGAAAAGGTTGTTAAATTCGAAAATTATGAAGATGTGTTTAATCATGTCATAAAAAAAATGTACCCAGAATATGTGGATAAAAACTTTTTCGGACTCACAGGCACTAATGGCAAAACTACCACTGGATATTATCTCAACCAGCTACTAGGTGAGGACTCTCTCTTTATAGGAACAACAGAGGACTATTTATTCAAGGACATAACGAAAGAGGAACACCTTACAACACCAAAGCTTTTTAACATATTTAAATTATTGAGAAAAAAAGAATATACGCATATTAATAATATAGTTTTAGAAGTCTCCTCACATGCATTAGACCAAAATCGACTTAAAGGAATGAAATTCTTAGTTTCAGGATTTACAAACCTTTCACAGGATCACTTTGACTACCACGACAATATTGACACTTATTTTGATGCTAAGAAAAAACTATTTAATAAAAATCTTTCTAAACAGTATGTATTCATAGACGAAGATTGGGGTACAAGACTGAACAAAGAGGTTAATGGAGAATCGTGGAGTATTGGTTTTAAAAAAGAAAATGATATGTTCATTAAGGAAATAAAAAGTTCTGAAAGCAATACTCTTGTCAGCTTTAAGATTGATAATCACGATTACAGCGTAATACTTCCATTTATAGGTCCTAATTGTGAAATGAATTATTTATTAGCTGTTGGTATGGCGCACTTTTCAGATACATTATCGATAGATAGAATTCTATTAGAAACCGTTAATATTAAAAATCCAAAAGGTAGATTTGAAAAATTTACTTATTTAGATAATGATGTTTATGTTGATTACGCACATACACCCGAAGCAATAGATAAAGCAATAGAAGTAGTTCTAGAAAAATATGAAAAAATTATTATTGTCTTTGGAGCGGGGGGAAACAGGGATTCATACAAAAGAGTGAATATGGGAAAAGCCGCTAACAAAGCTGATCAGATAATCATTACAAATGACAATCCCAGAAAAGAAGATCCAATGACAATCGCAAAAGAAATTCTTGAAGGAGTAGATTTAAATAAAAAAGTAGAGATTGTTCTAGATAGAAAGGCAGCTTTAAAGAAAGGTCTGGATTCACTTCTGGGTAAATCTGTTCTATTAGTATTAGGTAAAGGACATGAAAGTAAACAAGAACTTAACAAGGGGTTTGTAGATTTCGATGATTCTGTAATGATAAGTAATTTAATTAAAGATATGAAATGATAGCAACAATAGTTTCTGGAGGATTGAGTTTCTTATTTGTTTTATTATTTACTGCAATAGGTACTAATTTATTTAAATCAAAAAATATAGGACAGTCAATTCAAGAAGAGCTAAATTTTCATGACCACAAAAAAGGGACACCAACCATGGGAGGAGTTTTTATTGCTGCTGGTACTTTTTTTGGTTTTTTAATTGCACATATTAATTTTTGGACAATTGGTCAAGGATTTAAAGTGGAGATTGATTATATAGTCCCGGAAGTACTTTCTCTATTACTATTTGGAACTTTAATGGCATCAGTAGGGTTTATAGATGATTTCTTAAAAGTCCAACAAGGTAGAAATTTAGGCCTAAATGCTAAAAACAAAATAATTTTGCAGATTATTGTTGCATCAATAATTAGTTATTATTTTTACACTTGGGATTTAAGTACCACTCTCTACCTTTTTAGTGGTTTTGGAGTTGATATAGGTATTGCTAAGTGGTTTATAATTGTACTTTTTATCGTTGGCTTTACAAACGCCGTTAACTTAACTGATGGTTTAGATGGATTAGTTGCAGGTACTTCAACTGTTTCATTTGGCGGAGTTCTAGTTATGACCTTCTGGATATTTAGACATCAGAATTACTATACGAATTTTATGAACGATGCTTTTCTTTCATTAGATTTGTCAATTTTAGTCTCATCAATAGCAGGGTCGTGTCTTGGTTTCTTATGGTGGAATACAAATCCTGCAAAAATAATAATGGGAGATGTTGGATCACATTTCATTGGGGCCATGTTTCCAATTATTTTTTTCGCAATTGGCGCAGATGCACTCATATTTTTTATTTGTATGTTGTATGTAGTAGAGGCTTTGTCAGTAATTATTCAAGTAGCATCATTTAAGATTCGTGGAACAAGGGTTTTTAAGATGGCTCCTTTACATCACCACTTTGAGATGAACAATTGGGCTGAAACTACAATAATAGTTAGATTTTGGATAGTTAACGGAATCTTTGTTGTGATAGCGCTCGGTCTCTTCTATGGTGACTGGGTTTTATTTGGTAACTAATTGAAATATTTAATTCTTGGTTATGGTGTAACTGGAAAATCAGTAGAAAATTATTTAAACAAAATAGGTGCTGACTATCTTATACACGATGATGACGACAGTGAGCTCAAGAAAGTAGAAAACTCGAAAATCTTCAATAAAACATATTTAGATTCTATTGACGAGGTAATAATCTCACCTGGGTTAAGACCAGATCATCATCTTGTACAACAATTTCTGGATAAAAAAGTTCCAATTAAGACAGATATTGACATTTTTGCTATGAACTATACCGGTAAGGTTATTGGTGTTACAGGAACAAATGGTAAAACAACTTTTGTAAGTGAACTTGTTAAATTTTTAAATATTAATGGTATTACCTCTTTTTCTGCTGGCAACATAGGAGTGTCTCCTCTAGAAATCTTAGAAAATAAATATGAGTATTTGGTTCTAGAGCTTTCTAGTTACCAGCTACATTACACAAATATTTTAAATCTTGATTTAGCAGTCATTCTTAATATTTTCCCAGATCATATTGATTGGCATCAAAATATTGAGAACTATGCAAATTCAAAGGTAAAAATATTAAGTTTTTTAACTAATAAAAAAATGGATAGAAAAATAATTGGATCCAATTATGGAGTAATCGAAAAAAACCTTTCTGATGATGCCAATTTAAATAATCATAATATAAAAATTCATAAGGAACTACTATCAGCTCTCTCCGAAACAGTAAAGAAAATTGGTGGAAGGGTTTTGTATGAAAGATTTATTGATTATATAAAATATAACGAAATGAACTACGAACATAGAATGGAACAGTTCTTGAGGGTTAAGGGTAAAAATCTTACATTTATTAATGATTCTAAAGCAACAAATTATCATGCTGTATCTGAAGGAAGTAAGCTATTTTCCGGCTGTGATGAGGAAGGTATTTTAATACTTCATGGCATCACAAAGGAAACAGTGCAAAATAAGTTAAATATTGACCCAACTTTTAAACATATAATAATTCCAAAGGGTATGAATGTTAATCTTGGTAGTCATAAAGCTGATATCATTTATATAGATGATATTTACCAATTGAAAAAATTATTATCATCAATGATAAGTAGTAATCAGATAGTTTTATTTTCCTGTGGTGGGTCGAGTTTTAATGACTTCGAAAATTATAAAATAAGAGGCGATTATTTCAAAAATATAATATTAAGCATGGGGCTTCAAAATGATTAATATTAGTAATACTTTTTTTAAGAAAATGAATTTATACGCAATTTGGTTTCTAGTTACATTCGGTCTACTTTTACAAATATCAGCTTCTTCAGTACAAGGTCTAAATCAATACGACGATAATTTTTATTTTATTAAGCGTCACGTGGCCTCTTTGGTAATTGGAATAATTATTTTCAACTTAGTGAAAAGCCTCTCATATAAATTCATTTTAAAATTTTCTAACACTTTTATAGTTCTTATAACACTTTCACTTTTTTTAGTACTTGCATATGGGGTAGTAGTTGGCGGAAGTAGGAGATGGATAGACTTAGGGCCCGTATATTTTCAGCCAAGTGAGTTTGCAAAACCAATAATTATTTTATGGGTTGCCCATAAATTATCTGAATTAAAAAATGAACACTCTCATAGGTACTATTTACAACGCGCAATACTGTTACCAATTGTCTGTTGTTTCTTAATTTATTTAGAACCCGATTATGGAACAACATTAACAATATTAGGCATTTTTTTTGTTCAGATCGTATTTTCAGATATCAAAGCAAGATATCCAGCAGCAATATTATCGCTATCAGTATTTCCTCTTTATTTATTCGCAAATGCTTCAGATTACAGACGTCAGAGAATTGAAACTTTTATAACTGGTAAATGTCAAGAAGGTGTTGATTTACTTGGAGATTGTTTTCAGCTAAATCAAAGTTGGATTGCAATTAGTTCTGGAGGACTGACCGGACTAGGGCCAGGTACATCTAGAGCTAGGTGGGGGATGCTGCCAAACGCATATACTGATTTTATTGTTTCTATTACTGGTGAAGAATATGGATTTATTGGTATATTAATACTTACAATAATATTTTTAATTTTAATAATATCTTTCTATGGCATGGCTTTAACAACAGACAATAGTTTTAAAAAACTAATACTAGTTGGACTTGGAACCTGGGTTGGTTTACAAACCATCATCAATCTTGGAGGTGCTGTTGGACTTCTTCCAATTACAGGGATAGTACTCCCTTTCATTTCGTATGGAGGAACTGCAATGGTTTCAATTTTTATTGGACTATCTTTGGCGCATAATGAAACGTTATACAATGAATAAAAGATATTGTTTTTTTTGTGTAGGTACAGGCGGTCATATTTTTCCGGCTAAAAATCTAATAAAAAGATTATTGGAATCTGGTGTACCCGAGGAAGATATCATCATCGTTTCAGATAAAAGAGGGGTTAAGTACTTCGAAGACATGACTGTCGAGATTATTCAAAAAGAATTTTATATATCCACTAGAGGGATATTTGGATACTTAGTTAATATTGGTCAGTTCATCAGGACAATATGGGAGGTTTACAAGGAACTTAAAACTGAAAAAATAAATACAGTATTAACTACCGGTGCATATATTGCTCCATATGCAGCACTAATAAGTTTGATACTTCGTTCGGAGTTTTACATTCAAGAGCAAAATCAATATGCTGGCCTTGGCAATAGGGTAGCATCATATTTTCCAAGTACTGTTTTTGAATCATTCCCTGAAACAAAAAATTTAAATAGAAAAAATACTATTTTTACTGGTCCTATTTTAAATATAGATACCAAAAAAGTGATCGAAAAAAATACAAACAGAAACTTTACTATTGGGATACAAGGTGGAAGTCAAGGTTCAGAAGAAATAAACCAATATATTTATAAATTTATTGAAGAATTTGATAACTATGACGTAGAGTTTCTTCATATTACAGGACCAATGAAAGCTAATACTATTAAGTTTGATAAATCTTTTTATCGTCAAGTTGAGTTTTTCTATGACATGAATGATTACTATCAATCTGTTGATTTCCAAATTTCCAGAGCTGGTGGTGGAATATTAGAAGCAGCGTATCTAAATATTCCTCAGTTGTTAATTCCATTCAAACATGGAACCACTGCAAGCCATCAGACTCTTAATGCTAACTATCTTGAAAAAAATGGAAATGCTAAAGTAGTAGTTGAATACAAGGAATTTTCTGAATTAATACACAATATTTGTAAATATAAATTTTCCTACTTGGATGAAAACTTTACATCGTATCAAATCAAGGTTGGAAATGATGATATATTTAAAATTATCAGCGAAAGTAATTATGAATAGTTATAAAAATGTATACATTTTGGGTATTGGTGGCACTGGCATGAGTTCAATAGCAAAATACATGTCCCAAGCAGGATTTAATGTAGGAGGGTATGATCAAAGAAAATCTTATATAACAAATACTCTTGAACAAGAGAGTATTAACATCGACTTTGACCTTGAGGAGATAACATATGACAAAGATACTTTATATATTTACTCAACTGCGTTTAATTTAACTAAAACTAATTTATCTTCAAATACTGAAAGTAAAAACGTACTCTCTCGTCCGGAGTTTCTTCAGGAACTAACTAGAGATAATTATGTTATCGGAGTAACTGGAACCCATGGAAAGACCTCTACAACAGCCTTACTTGCACATATATTTCATTACAATAAACGCAATGTTTCGTATATTTTTGGGGGTGTCACTTCTTTTAATGGAATCGGGGGACACTATGGATCTGATAATAAAGTGTTAATTTTAGAAGCAGATGAAGCATTCGATACTTTTAACAGTTTACATATAGATGATTTATTAGTCACTAACATAGATGAGGATCACCTAGATTACTACTTAAATTTTGAGAATTTAATTAATGCGTTTAAAAATGTTATTGAGAATACAAGTAATAATGTAGTTTTAAATTTAGATAATTTGGAATTAAAAAAGTTAAAACTATCTAAAAAGATTTATAGTTATTCATCTTCAGATGAATCTGAAATTACAATTATAAACTCTGGCGTTATTTCACATGAGGGTACAAACTTCCAAATTGAAACAAGTATGATTGGAGATCATTTTAAATCAAATATTGCTGGAGCCATTTGTATTGCTTATTTAAATGGAATCTCCATTGAGGATTCACTTCTAGCTATTAAACACTTTTCTGGTGTAAGACGAAGAGCAGAGTTTCTTGGGTCTACTTCTGGCATAAGTATTTATGATGACTACGGTCACCATCCTACTGAGATTGATGCGACAATTACTGCGCTAAAAAGTCACGTTAAAGGCAAGTTATATGTAGTATTTCAACCCCACCGATATACGAGAACACAAGAACATTTAGATAAATTCAAAATGTCATTATTCAAAGCGGACGAGGCAATTGTTGTTGATATCTATCCATCTGGTGAGTTACCTATCCCAGGAGTTTCGAGTAAAAATCTCGAGGATAAGAATATTAAATACATCAAGTCTATGAGGGCTGTACCAAGTTATTTAAGAGGTAAGGTTAATAGTGGTGACGCAGTCCTCACAATAGGTGCTGGCGATATTACACTATTAGGACCACAGATATTGAAGTATTTAGATGAAAAAAACTAGCGTAAAACTTTCAGAAGTTACAACCTATAAATTTGGTGGTTACTGTCATAACTTTTTTGAAATTAATTCATTAAAACAGTTAGAGAATATGAAGTTGGACACCCGAAATAAAGACTTATTAATACTTGGAAAGGGTTCAAATATAGTCTTTTCAGATGCAGGTTATGAAGGCACTATTATTAAACCAGATTTTAATTTTATTGAATTAAATATAGAAAAGAATATTTTGAGTCTGGGTGCTTCTACTTACCTTCCTGATATTGCACGATTTTCAAAAGATAACTCAATTAGTAGCCTTGAGTGGCTGATTGGCATTCCAGGATCAGTTGGCGGTGCTGTTCAGATGAATGCTGGGGCGTATGGATATGAGTTTTCTGATCATATAGAATCAGTAACTTTTTACAATTTTGAAACGAATAAAATTGAATCAGAAAGTAAAGACTTTTTTGAGTTTTCATATAGAACTGCAAAAAATCTAGATAGTAAAATGGTCGTTTCTGTAGATTTTATAGTAGAAAAAGGCGATCCTATTGTAATCCAAAGTCAAATAAGTGAATATCTTAATCGTAGAAAAAAAACACAACCTCCAGCAATATACAATGCTGGTAGTGTATTCAAGAATCCCAAAAACGGATCAGCTGGTTACCTCATCGAAAAAGCTGGTCTTAAAGGCTTCTCAATAGGAGGGGTAGAAGTGAGTCAAAAACATGCTAATTTTTTTGTAGCTCAGAAAGATTCAAAAGCTCAGTCTTTGTATGAATTAGTGAAATACGTAAAAGGCATAGTTCGTCAAAAATTTGATATTTCCTTAACGGAAGAGATAATATTCGCAGGTAAATTCAATTAAACATGAACGAGTTCAACTTAAATCAAATTCGCTTTTTTAAATCATTCATAATTTTTGCCTTTATAACATTAGCTACTTCCTTAATAATTATGAATAGCTCATCTCAAAAATTTCGTGTTTCTGAAATAGAGTATTCAATGGAAGATCAACTTGCTATGGAAAGTTTAAATTTATTATATGGAAAATCTATTTGGTTTGTTGACGAAAATTCTTTTCAGCAGATTTATGATGACAATCCTGATATTAAAAATTTAAACATAACTAAAAGATTACCAAATAAGCTTATTATTTCGGTTAACTTATACCAACAACTGGCAAACATAATAGATTTAAGGGCGTCGATTGAAACATACACCATATTATATGAAAATTCATATGTAGTAAGTGCTCCAACAATTGAAAACACATTACCAATAGTCAAGATTGAAAATGGGCCAGTCGATAGTGGTTTTAATGGTGAATTGATCTCCCTGTTTAAGACACTGGATAATTATCAATACACCAAACAGTCTTTACAGATCAAATATGATGGTGAAGCATTCAACGCTTATTACGGCAAGACTACCTTTCAATTAGGAGATGCTGTTGACCTAGGGAAGAAAGCTTCAATACTTGGAGCTTACCTCTCTGATAATAGTTGTGATGGTACAGTTAGATTTTTAACATCAGAATCAACAATCGAGAATTGTAATTAATCTAAACCTAAACTATAGGTCTAGATAAAATATAAAATATATATTTGTTTAAGACGGTATTAATGATATTCTTTTTTTGAAAAAGGATTTTAATGAAACAAAATAAAAAAAATACTAAACAAAAAGGAGTTAATTTAAACATGAGACCTAAAAATTACACAGCTGTAATCAAAGTCATGGGTGTTGGCGGCGGTGGTACAAATGCTGTCAATCGAATGATGAAAATGAATATTGGCGGAGTAGATTTTGTAGCTTGTAATACAGACGCACAAAGCCTACTTGGCTCCAAAGCTGATATGAAACTTGATCTTGGTAGAAAATCAACTAGAGGTCTTGGAGCAGGTGCTAATCCTGAGGTTGGTAGACAAGCTGCTATTGATTCTGAAGAATTAATTATTGAAGCACTTAAAGGTTCGGATATGGTATTTATTGCTGCTGGTGAAGGTGGCGGAACTGGTACTGGAGCTTCACCAGTAATCGCAAATATTGCACATGAATTGGGTGCGTTAACTGTTGGTGTTGTAACTCGACCTTTTGGTTTTGAAGGAAGAAGAAGATCTGTTCAGGCTGAAGAGGGAATCCAGGCTTTAAGAGATGTAGTAGATACTTTAATTGTAATTCCTAACGATAGGTTATTACAAATAAGTGATAAGGATATAAAAGTAAGCGAAGCTTACATTAAATCTGATGAAATCTTAGCTAATGGTGTTAAAGGCATTACTGGTCTAATAACAAATCCAGGTGTTATAAATGTTGACTTTGCAGATGTTAGAACAATACTAAAAGATGCAGGAAACGCAGTTCTTGGTATAGGTAGATCCACAGGAGAACAAAGAGCTCCAAATGCTGCACAAGCTGCAATATCTTCGCCACTACTAGAAGCAAATATGGACGGTGCTGAAGGTGTTTTGATTACAATAGCAGGATCTGAAGACTTAAAACTTCAAGAGGTGAATGAAGCTGCAAGAGTAATTACAGAACGTGCAGATGACAATGCTGAAATTATATTTGGACACACAGTGGATGAAACCTTGGGTGATGCTGTTGAAGTAACCGTAGTTGCTGCCGGATTTGGGCCTAGACCAACAAGAAAGCCAAAAGATTTTGATGAAAATCAAGACTCCGGGGGTGACGGTCTTCCTGACTTTATCAAGGGATGATTGAGTCTTCGCTTATTGAACAAAGTTACTTTAGTAACAAAATTGATGGAAATGATCTAGCTGACATTTTAAGGAGCCAAAAACCGTCAGGTGAAATGCTCCTTGATGTTGCTCAGATGAATCAAACTCACAGTAATAAGATTGAGTATATTGAGACAGAAGGTATTTTTTCTTCTGATGGACTGGTTACGTCAACAAAAAATATATCATTAGTTGTTAAAACGGCTGATTGCATGCCTGTACTAATTAAAACAGAATCATCAATTGCTGCCTTACATGTCGGTTGGAAAGGTTTACAAAATGATATTTTCAACTTGGCCTTAAGGAAAATTACCGGTACTAACATTAAGGTTTCAGTTGGACCTCATGCTCAAAGTTGTTGCTATGAGATACAAAATGATGTAGCCCAACTGTTTCCCAAAAGTGTTTTAAAAAGAAAAGATAAAATTTATTTAAACTTGTCTAAACAAATTGTAAATTTTTGCCAATTAAACGACATAGAAATTCAAGTATCAAAAAATTGTACTGTTTGTGATAATAACTTCTGGTCCTTTAGAGAAAATAAAACAGCACAAAGACAGTATTCTTTCATATGGATATAAAAAACTTAGAAAAAATAGTTAATAAAATTTCAAAATTTAATGCAAGATTATTACCTGTTGTTAAAAATCAGAATATAGAAGACATAAATAAGTTGATTAATTTTGGAATCAAAGATCTGGGCGAAAATAGGTTAGATGAACTTCATCTACACCACAAACATTTCCCAGATAGTAATTATCACTTTATCGCACCATTGCAATCAAGAAAGATTTCTGAAATATTAAGCAAGTGTGTGACATTACATTCGGTCTCCAGAGAGAAGGAGCTAGATGTAATTTCCAAAACTTATTCTGGTCAAAATATATTTATACAGGTAAATATCGATAGTGATCCCAATAAGAGTGGTATTAGTGGAGATAAGTTAAACCATTTTATTGATTATTCTCTAACCCTTGGTATACAGCCAGTAGGTTTAATGTGTATACCTAATATAGAATCTAATAGAAAAAAAGTGTTTTCTTCAATGCAAAAATTAAATGAAAAAATAAAAATTCAGTATAAAAACTATCCTGGTGAACTATCTATGGGCATGTCTGATGATTATGAGATTGCTCTAGATTACGGTGCTACAATAATACGTGTAGGTAGTAAAATATTTTTATAATGTTAGAAAAATTCTTAATAGCAATTGGACTCAAGCAACCGGAAAACCTAAGTTTTGACAATTCACCTCAACAAAATAGAACTGTAAGACCTTCCACAGAAAACAGATTTTCTACAGATGAACAAGTTGGAGATGTAAGAATTCATAACCCGAAAGATGAAGTGGAGATTAAAGTACTAAAGTCATTTAATGATATTCACAACTTAGGAAATGTTGTAAAAGAAGACTACATTGTTGCAATGGATATTCGAGATATATCTGATCAAACAGACCGCAGAAGAATTATAGATTTTGTAACTGGCATGGCTTTTATCAGCGACGCAAAAATTAGATCAATTAACAAAGATGGAGTATATTTACTACTTCCTGCATCAGCATCACTTCCGTCTAGCGAAAGAGAAAGGCTGCAAAACTTAGGCCTTTACAATATTAATGTGTAGCTTACTGATACTCTTTTTCAGGTTTTTCTCATATGCTCTATTCGCATGGATAATTTTAAGTTGGGTTCAAGTTTCGCCTGAGCATCCTCTGGGTCAAGTGAAATATGTTTTAGATAAAGGTTTTACAAGAATATTAGAGCCGATACGTTCAAGAATGCCTACCCTTAGAATAGGTATGGCTGGTTTAGATTTATCACCACTCGTTTTAATATTTGGAGTTAACCTATTACAGCCTTATCTACTAAGAGCTGTTTGCTAAGACTTTTCAATTTGTATTGAAATCAAGTAGTTCAATAAATTTTCTGTTCCAGGTTCTTTAACAGTAGAAAAATTCACTGAGAGAGTCTCATTTTGAATATATTTTACGTGAGATTTAATAGCTGAAAGCACTGTTTCATCTTCAGAAGATATGGTAGTAATGATTCTATCAGTTATGTCATAATCACTTTCTTTACGCAACTTTTGTATGAGGGAAACAATTTCTCTAGAGATTCTTTCTTCAAGCAATTCATCATCTATGTCTGTATTTAATGAGATTAGAAAATCATTAACAATATCTTGATTTGGCTTTTCAGCTATTGGAACTAACTGTAAATCTAAACTGTGTAGATCAATTTTTCGATTATTAAAGTTAAAAGATCCCGCTTCAATAATTTGCGCAATTTCATCTTGATTTAGCGAATCTAACTCTAATTTAAGTTTGTTAACATCTTTTCCTAGCTTCGGTCCCAATTCTTGATAGTTTGGTTTACATACATATTTAACCCATTCAGATATATTGTTTTCAAAAATAATTTCTTTCACGTTTAGCTCATTAAGAATTATGTGCTCTACATTTTTTATTTCGTTTTGTAGGCTTGTATCCTTAGTAACAATTTTTAAACTTCTTAAAGGTTGCTTATTGGGCATCTCTACATTAAGCCTTATATTTCTTGCGGATCTTATAACATCTTTAGCTGTTGAGATTTCTTTCTCTAATTGAGTATTGATTAAATTGTTATCTGCAACGGGATAGTTTTCATAATGGATACTTGTATCTTCCTCCTCAACTAAGCCCTGATAAATCTGTTCACAGATGAAGGGGAGTACAGGAGCCATTGTCTTTGAAAATTCTAATAAAACTTCATGCAAAGTTTTAAATGCATTAATTTTGTCAAGATCATCAACACCTTTTTCTTTCCAAAATCTTTTTCGGTTTGATCTAACATACCAGTTCGTTAATTCGTCAATAAAACTTATTAGTGGTGGGATAACTTCATATAAATAATAGTTCTCCATTTTTTCGTTCACAGTCTTAATAAGTGATTGTAAAGTCGAAATAATCCATTGATCCATTAATGGCCTATTTTCAACAGGGTCAGCTTTACTTAATTCTTCCATTGTAATTTCATCTGCATTTGCGTAATTAGAGAAAAATGTAAAACTGTTCCATAGCGGCAAGATTACATTTCTAGTAACTAGCTGCACACCATCTTCAGAAAACTTAAGAGGTTCACCTCTTACAACTGGTGAATTTATTAGATAAGCTCTTAAACTATCTCCACCATAGCTATTGAGTAATTCTTCAGGATCTGGATAATTTTTTAAACTTTTACTCATCTTTCTGCCATCTTCAGCCAAAATCATTCCTGTAGTTATACAATTTTTAAAAGCTACGGAATCAAATAATGCAACTGATAAAATTGTAAGCGTGTAAAACCATCCTCTTGTTTGATCAAGTCCCTCAGCTATGAAGTCTGCAGGAAAACCATCTGAAAAATTTTCTTTATTTTCAAATGGATAATGCTGTTGGCCATACGGCATAGAACCTGATTCAAACCAACAATCAAGAACTTCTGAAGTTCTTACATATTTCTTACCTTTTATTTCTATTTCAATATCGTCTAAGTAGTGTTTATGAAGATCGTCTACCTTAACACCGCTTAACTCTTCAAGTTCCTCAATAGATCCAATACAGATCTGATCAGATGGATCTTCAGTGTTTATCCAGACTGGAATACAGCTTCCCCAGTATCTGTTTCTACTAATGGCCCAGTCACGAGCATTACCAAGCCAATTTGAGAAACGTTTTTCTCCTATGAAACCAGGTACCCAATGGGTTTCTTCATTTAGTTCAACCATACGATCTCTTATTTTCTCTACTCTCACAAACCAGGTAGGAATAGCTTTATATATTAAAGGAGTACCAGTTCTCCAACAGAAGGGGTATGAGTGCATTTCTGTCTTTTGACTGAAAAGAGAACCACGTTCTTTTAGTTGGTTCATTATTACCTTGTCTGCATCTTTTACGTTTAATCCCTCAATACCGTTTATTGAATTATCAAATTTGCCTGATAGGGTAACGGGATCAACAATCACATCGATATTTGCTTCTTTCAATGCATAAAAATCACTCTCACCATATGCAGGAGCTTGAGAAACTAAACCAGAGCCGGCTTCAGTATTAGTGTCATCGCTATGAATTAATCGAAATGCTCCATTGGAGTATTCGTGCTCATACTCACTGTACGCTGGAATGTATTCAGCACCAATCATATCTGCACCAATTGACTCATCTAAAATTTTATATTCATAGTCCTTTAACTCTGAAATAAGATTTTTGGCTATCCAAAATATGTCATCTGTTATTTGAATTCTCAGATATTCTATGTCTTTTCCAATGGCTATTGCTAAATTTCCTGGAATGCACCATGGGGTAGTTGTCCAGACTAAAAATTTGTCTGATTTTTGTATTTTATTAAAGTCACCGCGAGCTGTAAGCGTAAAAAATATTGAGGGGTCTTCAACATCCCTGTAGTCCATATTGGCTTCGAAATTTGATAATGGTGTGGCTGCCGACCAAGAGTATGGTAAAACTTTATAATCTTTATATATTAAATCATTTTCCCATAAGTTTTTAAATACCCACCAGACACTCTCCATAAAGTCAATATCCATAGTCTTGTAATCATTCTCAAAATCTACCCACCTACCGATTTTTCTAGTGACTCGTTCCCAATTTTCTGTATTAGTTTGCACTTGGCTTCTACATGCTTCATTAAATTTACCTATACCAAAATCATTAATTTGTTGAGGATCGTCTAACCCCAGTTGTTTCTGTACTTCCATTTCAATAGGCAAACCATGTACGTCCCAGCCGAATCGTCTTTCTACATAATATCCTCGCATAGTCCAGTACCTTGGAACTATATCTTTTATTACTCCTGCAAGTAAGTTGCCATAATGTGGGCTGCCTGTAGGAAATGGTGGTCCATCGTAGAATCTAAAAACTTTTTGATCTTTTCGATTCTCCATTGAGTTATCAAATGCGTTTATTTCATCCCAGTAAGCAGATGTATTCTGTTCTTGGGATGCAAGATTAATATTATTGTTAACTCTTTTGAACATATCTTTAAAATTTTAAAGCTTTTTCAATTAAATATGTCATTAATAAAGATTATTTAAAAGTTTATAAAATACTTAACTTTTCGTGGAAATTTACTAAGATATTTAAATTAATAGGAAATATATATGACAAGAAAATTATCAGCTAATACCGTTAATAAATTCAAGAAAAAACTTGAACAAGAACAAGTAAACCTTAAAGGCATTTTAGAAAGACACCAAGAAGAACGCGAAAAAGTCAGGCTTTCTGAAGGTTCAGCTGAAAGAAGTCCAGATCCATCAGAAGCTGATGGTGGTTCAATGGCTTTTGAATTAGAAAAAGAGTTAACTTTGGATGAAAATACAAAATATCTCTTGAATCAAGTTGAGCACGCACTTTTTCTCATAAAGAAGAAAAAATACGGTATATGTGAAAATTGTGGAATTGCTATTCCGGTAGCAAGACTAGAGGCTTTGCCCTATTCATCAAACTGTAAAGATTGTGCCGTTTTAATTGACTCTTAAAAAGTACCTATACCCAACTATTACAGTAATTTCTTTAGCTCTGATAGATAATTTAACAAAGTATTATGTCAGAATTGAAAATATTCAAGAGTTGGTCTTAATAGAAAACTTTTTAACTATCGACCTTACTTACAATACTGGCATAGCTTTCGGATTTCTGAGCGATTACACAAATGCTACGTATGTGGTTTCTTTATTAGTTCTAGTTTGGTTGGTGTTCCAAATAAAAGATTCTAAAAATAGTTCACTTGAACTTTATTCCTACATTTTAATACTTGGAGGTGCGCTAGGGAACTTATCTGAAAGAGGTTGGAATTTAGTGACTAACAACGGCGGGAAAGTAACAGATTTTGTAGAACTGCTGTTTATTCCAAGTTTTAACTTTGCTGATTCCTTAATAAGCATTGGAATCACCATATTGTTATTTTCGGAGTTCAAAAATAAGTAACATAAAAGTAGTCTACGAAGATGATAATTTCATTATTTTTAATAAACCTAACGGTTTACTTACTCACCCTACTAATAAATCTACAGAATTAACTTTACGAGACTATCTCGTGGATGAGCATCCAGGCATTTTATCTTGGGGTGAGGAAAATAGAGAGGGAATTGTTCATAGATTAGATAGAGTCACATCAGGACTAATAGTTTGTGCTCTGAATTTGGAATCTTATAATCTTCTAAAAGATAAATTCAAGAATAGAGAAATCACAAAATCTTATGTTGCTTTAATTGAGGGAGCTCTCCCTTCAGATTCTGGAATTTTAAACCTTCCATTAGCCCGTTCATTGAAAAATCGTAGTAAACGAACCGTTGACACTAATGGACGAAATTCAATTACTAAGTATGAGTTACTAAATTTTTATGAAGATTTTAATATCTCAAAGATTGAACTCGACCTTATAACAGGAAGGAATCATCAAATCAGAGCTCACATGGAATATATGAAAACACCGATACTTAACGACACACTTTATAACGCATCTAAAAATCATATAATTCCAGAAAATTCAATTGCGCTTCATTCTGCTGTATTAAAATTTACACTAGACAATGAAAAATATTCTTTCAGCTCTGATGTACCTTCTTTTTTTAATCGAGTGTTAGATGTGTAATTATTAAAAAATACTTTTAATATGTTTTTATGAGTAAATCCTTTGTCCACCTACATGCCCACACTGAGTATTCAATGCTGGATGGAGCTGCAAAAATACAAACATACATAGATAGGGTAAAAGAGCTTCACCAACCAGCAGCTGCGATTACTGACCATGGAAATCTTTATGGTGCTTTGGAATTTCATAACATAGCCAAAAAAAATGGAGTAAAACCCATTATCGGATATGAAGCCTACATCACAACAGGATCTAGATTTGACCGACCAGATAGAAATAAAAACAAACGTTACCATTTAACACTTTTAGCAGAAAATAATGAAGGGTACTGGAATCTTGTACAACTTGCTAGCAAAGCCTTTACAGAGGGTTATTACTACAAGCCCAGGCTTGATTATGAATTATTAAGAAACCATTCAAAAGGTGTCATAGCTTTATCTGGATGCCTTGGAGGAGAGGTTGCCCAGCATTTGGCTCCAGACGGCTCAATAGAAGAGGGTAACAATCAAGGTGAAAGAAGCTATCAGAAAGCACTTGAAAAGGCAGAGTTGTATCAAAGCATTTATGGTAGAGAAAATTTTTATATAGAACTTCATAACCATGGGATTAAACAACAAGAAATAATACTTCCGGATTTATTAAAAATATCAAATGAGCTTTCAGCTCCACTAGTTGCAACAAATGATTCACACTACGTAAACCCTGAAGATTCCTCTGCTCATGATGCGTTGCTTTGCGTACAGACTAACGCCACTATTGATGACGATTCGAGATTTAAGTTTGAAGGAGAAGGATATTATGTTAAATCTTCGGAGGAGATGAGAACACTTTTTAATGACTCTGAGTACCCAGGTGCTTGTGACAACACTTTGGAAATAGCTGATAGAGTTGAATACAATTTTGAATCTGGGAAGTATTATCTCCCAGCTTTTCCGATTGATGTTCCAAACTTAACCGTTGAAGACTATCTTAAAAATCTTGTCTACGAAGGTGCAAAGTCTGTATACCAAGAATTAACTGATGAGATTACTGAACGAATAGAGTATGAACTTGAAGTTATTAATTCTATGGGGTTTGCTTCTTATTTCTTAATCGTCGGAGATCTTATTCAGTATGCAAAAGAAAATAATATCAGAACTGGTGCAGGAAGGGGTTCTGCTGCAGGATCTATTGTTTCATATTGTCTTGGGATAACAGGAATAGAACCCTTAAAATATGGGTTACTCTTTGAAAGATTCCTCAATAAAGGCCGTAAAGAACTACCTGATATTGATATGGATATTGATGAACGTTATCGAAAAGATGTTATCGATTATGTTATTGGAAAATATGGAGAAGATAAAGTTGCTCACATAGTTACCTTTGCAACCATTAAAGCAAAACAAGCTATTCGCGATGCATCGAGAGTATTAGGTCTTCCATTTTCAGCAGGAGATAAGGTTGCAAAACTCATGCCACCTATGATATTAGGAAATACTGCAACACTGGGTGAATGTTTGCAGTTAGATGAGGAAAATAATAGTGGCTATAGTAAAGAGTTTTACACTGCATCATCTGAATTAAGAAATCAATATAAAAATGATGAGGAGGTTAAAAGAATAATTGATATAGCACTTGGACTCGAGGGCTTAAGAAGACAAGATGGAATCCATGCTGCCGCTGTCGTCATATCTCCCGAAGCTATCACAAATTATTTACCGGTACAAAAAAAAGGAAAAGATGCAGAGTTAGTAACTCAGTTTGAAATGCACACTGTAGAACAACTTGGGTTGTTAAAAATGGATTTTTTAGGTCTTAGGAATCTTTCAATTATTGATAGAACTGTTGAGCTTATTAGTAATGAAGATTTTAATATTGATGAAATTCCATTAGATGACAAAAAAACATTCGAATTATTTTCAACAGGACGCATGATTGGAGTTTTCCAACTTGAGAGTAGAATAGCTCAAATTACTTCAAGAAGTTTGAAACCTACTAGGTTTGAAGAAATCGTTGCTTTAGTTGCTTTAATAAGACCCGGACCTTTGGGTGCAAATATGCATATTGAATTTGCAGATAGGGCAACAGGTAAAAAAGAGATAGAGTTTTTACATCCAGATCTCAAAGAGATATTAGAAGAAACATATGGTGTAATTTTATATCAAGAACAAGTTATGCAAATTGCTCAAAAAATCTCAGCATTCCAGTTAGACGAAGCCGATGATCTCCGAAAGGCAATGGGTAAGAAAATACCAAAAGTTATGGAGCAACAAAGAAAAAAATTTACTGATGGAGCTATTAGTAATGGTTATTCAGAACAGTTTTCAATCGAACTCTTCGATCAAATAGCATTTTTTGCTGGGTACGGATTTAACAAGAGTCACTCAGTTCCTTATGCTCTTATTGCTTATCAAACGGCCTATCTCAAAGCAAATCACCCCGCAGAGTATCTATCAGCATGTTTAACTGCTGTTAAGAGAGATAAGGATAGAACCGCTATATTTCTTGCTGAAGCTAGGGAGCTTGGAGTAAATGTGAAGACTCCTGACATTAATTTAAGTATTGAAGATTTTTCTGTCGCCAATGGAGAAATTTTGTTTGGATTGTCAGCTATTAGAAATGTCGGTGATATAACAGCGGAAAAAATTGTAGCAGAAAGGGAGAGTGGAAAATACGAGACAGTACAGGATTTTTTAGCACGTACAGATTCCAGATCTTTAAACAAAAGGGGAGTCGAAGCCATGATTCAAGGTGGAGCTTTTGATCACTTTGGATTACCTAGAAGAGGTTTATACGAATCAATAATTGACCTTATAGAAGATGCTAAAGGTTTAAAGAAAGAAAAAGACAACTCTCAAGCATCTCTCTTTGACTTTGACGAACAAACAAGCGAACTCACGACCATAAAAAATGTTGAATGGGATAAAAAGGAACTTCTTGACAGAGAAAGAGAGATGCTAGGGTTTTTTGTTAGTGAGGATCCCTTAGAAGGGTATGGAGAGATATTTAGATCTGAATCTACCCATTCCATTATTGAGCTTATGGATATAGAAGAAGACGAAGAAGTCAGTGTCGCCATAACCGGCTTAGTATCCAATGTTCAAAAAAGGGTATCAAGAAGAGGAAATGCGTGGATTCAATTTGACCTTCAAGAATCTACTGGCTCCCTAGGTGTTCTTGTTTTTAATAAACTTGTAGAAAAATATAATGCACAGCTAGATGGTGAATTGTATCTGAAAGTTTCTGGTACATATGTTGGAGGAACTGAAAATAATATTAGAGCTAGAGATTTCGAACTAATAGAACCATCGAAATTATTGACTGATTTAGATATTACACCATTGAAGATTTCAGTACAGGAAGAAATTATGGATAAGAAAAATTTAATTTTATTAAAAGAATTATTAGAAAGGCATCCAGGAGGATCAAAGGTTGAATTGGAAGTCAATAACCAAGAAGGAGTGAAGCTTCTTGAATTAAAAAATATAAAAGTTAAAAAAACAACGCAGTTAAGAAATGAAATTAACACATTATTGAAAAATTAATTAATATTAACCTATGACATTTAACATTGAAGAATTTCAAAACCGATTTAAAGAAAGAGCCGAGGCTGTAAAGAATCGTCCTATGCCACCAATTGGAGGAGATGAAAGATTAGCCTTTATAAAACAAGCTGAAAAGGATTATCAAGATTATATGATAATTTCTGATTCAGTATTTGAAATCACAGAAGATTATTTAGTTTTTAAATACAAACTAGATTCTTAGTTTAAATCTTTACCCATCGGAAATATACTATTTATAACTTCTGCGCACGCTTTTGCAATTTCCATATGTTCTTTTTGAGTGCCATTACTTGCTCTCAGTTGAATATAATGTATCCAACTTCTTAATGTTCCATTCATATACAATCTGCTAACTGTATTACCTTCTGGCAAAACAGATCTAGCTTGTTCTTTAGCAATACCAGCTTCAATAGCCCAGTTGTAGGCATTCTTTGAAGTTTCGATTACTTCTTCTTGTAGTTCATTCCATTTGGATATAATTTCTTCATTCTCGGTTTCAACAGAATTTTGTCTATTTTTATCATCCTGTAGCCTTGCCTCTCGAATTTTAAATTCCAAATCCTTAACGGGGTTTGCGTACCTTTGACTGAACTCCTGAAAACTAAATGACCTATGTCTTAAAATCTGCCTAGCTATGTCACGCGTTGTCTCTATTTCCAAACAAGCACTAACCATTTCAAGTGGGGACCAATGTGCATTTTTAATTAAATAATTAATAAGTTTCTCGCTAGTTTCTGTATTTAGCTGATTTGATGGATTTGAAACCCTTGCACAAAAAGCAACCAATTCCTGGGCATCTGTAATACCATCTGAATAGAATTCTTCAGTCGGTTTGGAATAACTTATTAATTTAACCTTCATTTATGTAACTATATTAAAATAAAAAAAATATGTTTTTATTACGAATAATTGTTTTTCTTATTTTACTTTCATTAATTCTAATTCTTGCATACCCACTCCTAATTGTATTTAATATTGCCTCAGGTGGGGATGGTTTTGGCTTATGTAATGATTTAGTAACTTGCGTTATTCCGGTGTCAGAAGGTCCAAAACTTCTTGTTTATTTGATAGGTATTTTCTTTCTTCTTGTTTTGCTGTTGAGGCTAATAATGAAATATATGAATACTCTTCAAAGTAAAAATTCTATTCTCTAATAATAAGAAAAATAGATAACAACACCAGAAATACACCTGCCCAATTAGTAAAGTTCAATATTTCACCTACGTATAGTATTCCTATAATTAAGGCAAAGATTGCCTCCAGGCTTAGTAATAATGCAGCGGTTGCAGCATTTACCTCTTTTTGACCAAATAGTTGCAAATAAAATGCGGCAAAGTTCACTATGAAACCCAAGAACAAAATTGGTAAAACGTATTCTATTTTGAAACTAAACTGCGAAGGGTTTATAAAAGGTAGACAAAGTGCAGCACCTACAAATGATTGAACAAACATTAACTGTGAGATATTTTGATTTTTTATATACCTTTCGACCATAACAATATGTAATGCATATCCAGTGGCACATACAAGCGTAAAGAGGTTACCAAATAATTGATCATAACTATTACTAGCTATAAGAAATATTCCCATAAAACCTGTTAACGAAAAAATATAACTTCTTGGTGAAAGATTAGTTTTATTTATAATTTTTGAAAAAATTGGAGTAAGTACAATATAAAATCCTGTTACAACTCCTGAATTTATTGTTGATGTTGTAAGTAAACCTTGAGTTTGGGTTACATACCCAATCCAAAGAAATAATCCCATTAAAATTCCAGGTTTTATCGTTTTTTTAGTTGGAATACCTCCAGTAAACAAAAATAGTAACGAGGCTATTGCATATCTTAAAAAAACAATATTTATAGGGGAAAAGTTATCAAGTAAATTTTTAACCACTATGAAAGTTCCACCAAAAAATAAGGCAGAGAGTATTAATGAAGAAACAGCCAATGTTTTTTTATTTTTAATCATGCAGTCTAATGAAGATTAATATACAGATTAAAATAGACATATGAGCAAAGAATTAAATCAGCTAGCTAAAAAATTTCATGCATATCTTCGTAAAGAATACTCTGATATCAAAACAATTCTCAAATACAGAACGCAGTTTCAGCTACTTGTTTCGATTGTCCTTTCAGCTCAAACGACAGATGAAAATGTAAATAAAGCTACTAAGGGGCTGTTTAAGGAATATCCAAATGCGAAATCATTGGGATCTGCAAAATTAAAAAGTATTGAAAGACTTGTATTCTCTACAGGTTTTTATAAAGTTAAATCTAAGAACATACATGCATTATCCAAAATACTTGTAAAAGAATATAACTCAAGGATTCCTAAGACAATTGAAGAACTTGTAAAACTCCCTGGCGTTGGAAGAAAAACAGCATCAGTTTTTCTTGCAGAAACATTTGATCACCCAACTATAGCTGTTGACACCCATGTACTGAGGGTCTCTCACAGACTTGGGCTTTCAACTAAAAGACATGACCCAGTCCAAACTGAAAAAGAATTAAAATTGCTTTTTCCTAAAGACTTTTGGCGATATCTTTCAATGAGTTTTGTGCAATTTGGAAGAGACATTTGTGATGCAAAAAAACCATTATGTGACGTTTGTGATTTTAACAATTCTTGTAAGTACTATTTATCTCTTAATACCTAATCATATATATATTTAATCTATGGAAGTAAATATTTTTCTATCGTTTGTTTTTGGAATGTTATCTTTTTTCTCACCTTGTGTGTTACCGTTAGTGCCTGGATATCTCACTATATTTTCAGGGGCCGAGAACACAATACAAAATAGGTTTAGAGGTTCGTTAGAATTTTGTTTAGGGTTTTCAATAGTTTTCATATCTCTGGCTGCCATAGCATCCTCAGTCGGATCTTTCTTCACAAGAAATTCCTCGACACTTGGTATGGTCAGTGGACTAATAATAATATGCTTTGGATTGTTATTACTTTTTCCTACATTCAACATGAAATACTTTTACTCAGCAAACTATATTGATATAAAAAAATATTCAACATTTAAGAATTTTGTTTTAGGTTTAACTTTTGCTTTTGGTTTCACTCCATGTATTGGACCTGTATTGGGGGCTCTGTTAACTTTAACTTCAAATTCCGCAACTCTATATAGGGGTGTAGGCTTATTGATTAGCTTCTCGTTAGGTCTATCTATTCCATTTATTCTCATCTCTGTTTTATCAGGAAAATTTAGTTTTAAAAATAAGATATTTATTGCATTCCAAAAATATTCCTCAAAAATATCTGGTTTAGTTTTAATCTCTATCGGCCTTTTGATATTTACCGATAAAATGTATATTTTGGCATCGTTGTTTCAAGATCTTCTTATTTTCATGAACCTTGATTGGCTGAGTACAATTTAATTATGAACACAGTAATAAGTACCCACTCTTTAAAAATAGAAGGAGATGATGCAATTAAATTTATCGAATCCTTGATCTCTATAGATCCTATGGTCAATATATTTAAAACATCGTTTTTACTTAAACCAGACGGAAAAGTTAATCACTGGTTTGTTATTAAAAGAGTTAATGATAAATTATTTATATACCAGAGCGAACAAGAGCTCACCCGCATCAAAGAAAGTTTAGATTTTTATAAAATCAGAACTAAATGTTCTCTTGAGATTATTAAAGATGAAAAATATTTGGGTCTTGTATTGCAAGATGACAACTTTAAATTTATTGAGAATTTAGATCAAAAAAATATTATTGACTGGGCTGATCTGTCCTTAATACTAGAGTTACCTTTACCAGAAATAACCCTTGATGGTCTCCTCCCAAATGAGACTAAATGGTTGGATTTTATGGTTGACTTTAATAAGGGTTGTTTTCTCGGTCAAGAGCAAGCTTCCCGAGTTAAATTTAGAGGAAGACCTAGAAGACTTTTACAATCGAACAAAGACTCTCAGGAATTCATAAAAATTTAGAATGCAGAGATGTGATTATTGCGGAAGAATTCTTTATAAAAATGTTTCTGAAAAATATTTTTTGTGTTCTTCTAAATGCCGAACAAAGTATAAAAATACAAAATACTTATCTAAATTAGAACAATCAGTTACTTCCGTAGTTAAAAATGGAATACTTGTTAAGGATATTGTTAATAAATTAGATTACGATAAATTTGATACGGTATCTGCGATAAGAAGATTAATTTATCAAAAAGGAAGTCTCTACATTAAAGCTAATAGTGAGATAAATTTGAATGTACAAGTATTTATAGTGAGAAAATAGCGCCTTTATCAAATTTTGATAGTGAGTATTGCACAATTGGACCAACAGAGAGAACCATTACAACCGTTCCGTAGCCATATGAACCTCCAAGTAAAACTCCAAGCATAAATGCAGAAAAGTCAATTCCTATTCTTGTGACTCTAATACTTGGTCCCAGTTTTGAAATTCCTGTCATAATTCCATCTCTTGGTCCGGGACCCAATCCAGCACCTATATAAAGGCCAACTCCCATCGCAAATACTATTGTTCCAAAGTAGAGATATAGATGTCTAACATACATTAATTCAGGAGCTGGCAAATATAACATGGTTAAATCAATAACGTTACCAATCGTCAGTATGTTTATAATTGTGCCGATGAATGGTACCTGCTTAAGGGGTATCCACCCAAGAAGCAAAATGAAACCGGTTATAACACCTGCAAAACCAATTTTAACATTTACAAGCTTGCTAAACCCGTCATGAAAAACATCCCAAGAGTTTAATCCTAAGTTAGCTTCAATTGTAAAAGCTAGACCAAAACCACAAAAAAAGAGACCAAGAAGCAATTGAGGCATACGACGAAGAATTTCTTTACTATTCTTCAATGAATAGACTTTCTAATCTTTCAACATATTCAGGACAAAGTTCATACGATGACTGGAATCTTAAAATTGGTAAAATTCTGTCGTCAACAGAAGTATTTATATCAAAATCTGAAACAATATTATTTATTACTATCAAGGAGTTATTTTCATCTTTCCATTCTGCACTTGATTGACATACTGCTTTTCCTAACGAAACAAGTTTTTCATCGGATAGAGTATCTAATGTTTCATCACTATCAGCAACCCGGATCTGTTCTATAAAAGTTTGACCAAAAGTATCATCGCTATTTATGAAAACAATAATTAAAGAAATAATCAATACAATAAAAACTGTAAAACTAAATGTAGGTATCTTCTTCAAGTAACCATTCTAGACAAAGAGTTTTTTTGTATATAAAAAGTACCCGGAGGGGGAGTCGAACCCCCACATCCGAAGATACTGGATTTTGAATCCAGCGCGTCTGCCAATTCCGCCATCCGGGCTTTACTTCTATGATTATATTTCATATTTAATCCAAAGAGAGAAAAATAATTTAAGTTTACAATGAAAGGATGATTGTTCTCATTGATGGTTTTAGCATTGCTTTCAGGGCTTTTTATGCTTTGCCTGAAACTTTGATGACATCCAAGGGTACTCCAACAAACGTCATCCATGGCTTTTTATCAATGCTCAATAAAATAACGTCAGACTATAAATTAGAACAATTAATTGTAACGTGGGATCTACCAGGAAATACCTTTAGAAATGATATATACACAGATTACAAAGCCAACAGAACGTCTGCACCTGATAATTTTAATATTCAAGTACCTCTATTACACAATCTGTTGGATACGTTTAACATTCCACAAGTTTCAAAAGAGGGTTATGAAGCTGATGATGTTTTAGGATCTCTCTCCGTGACGTTAAATCAGAAAAATAAAAAAGTTCTTATTGTTACCGGCGATAGAGATACATATCAATTGATTTCTAATAAGACAAAAATACTATATACAAAACGGGGTATTTCAGATGTTGATCTGGTAGATGAAAAATTCTTCGTAAATAAATTTGGAATAAACACAAAGCAATATGTTGAATATCTTGCCTTAAAAGGTGATCCTTCTGATAACATCCCAGGTTTACCAGGAGTTGGTGAAAAAACGGCAATTAATTTATTACAAAAATATAAAGATATTAATACTATTTATAAAAATCTAGATGAATTAACTCCGAAAATAAAAGGTTCATTTGAGGATAATAAAGAAATACTATTGATGAGTAAAGACCTAGCAACAATTCGTACCGATTTAGAACTTAAGATACCTGATATCAAAATTGAAGATACTATATTTTATTCAGATAACGTTCTAAAAGATTCACAAGAGCAAGTTACAAAGCTTGAACTTAATAAATATATAAGAAAGTATAAATCTCAACAAGAGATTACTGATGTTGATTCTACAGACCTATCTATAAATGAAATTAGTTCAAAAAATTTCCCAATCAATTCTTTACTTTTTGAATTTGAAAATAATATTTATGTTGTCAACGATGAGATAGCGGGACGATTGGTAGATGGGGTAGTCATTGATAAAGATTTCATTTCACTTACAACTCAAAAATTATTTACTACATTACCTAAATTGGATAATAAGTATGTTACTGCTTACGATTGTCTTTTATTTTTACACGATCCCAATAAAAGACCGGATAATCTTTTAAATGTTTGTAAACATATAGAACAAGCTAATCTTCTAAATAAAAAATCCACAATTGATGACTTTATTAAATTTTTTAATTTAAATTACAATCATATAATAACTGATTTAAAGAATTTCAAATCTGATAAATCTTTATTAAAACTTTATGAAGAATTAGACTTCCCGATTGTATCTGTACTTAACTCTATGCAGATTAAAGGAGTTAAAGTTTCAAATAAAAAAATTGAAACTCTTTCAAAAGTTATCAATCAAGAAATCTCTGATTATAGAGAAAAAATACTCGAGATAACCAAGCAAGAGTTTAATTTAAATTCTCCGAAACAATTAGCTAAAGTTCTATTTGAAGACATGAACCTTCCTGTGATTAAAAAGACTCCAAAAGGAGCACCGTCAACGGATGGTTCAGTACTTGAAGAACTTTCGAAAGATTACGAACTCCCTAAATATATATTGAAATATCGAGAATATGAAAAAATTAGATCTACCTATATTGATGGTTTAAAAACAGAAATTACCGATAAAAATAGAATTCATACAACTTACAATCTTTTTGGAACAACAACTGGTCGGCTATCTTCAGAAAAACCAAATCTCCAAAATATTCCTAATAAAACAGATATTGGCCAAAAAATAAGGGAATTCTTTATTGCTGACACGAATCATACTTTTATTATTTCTGACTACTCACAAATTGAATTACGAGTACTTGCCCATCTAAGTACTGATAAAAATATGATAGAAATCCTTAGTTCTATTGATTCTGATATCCACACTGAAACTGCATCAAGAATTTTTAACGTCAGCTTAGCTTCAGTAACAAAAGATATGAGAAGAAAGGCTAAAGAAGTTAACTTTGGTCTTATTTATGGAATGGAATCATTTGGACTTTCTAAAAGTCTTGATATTACTAAAAATGAAGCACAAGAACTCATAGATGCATATTTTTCTCAGTTCCCGAAAATAAAAGGATTTTTGGACACAATAGTATCGGATGCTGAAAAAAATGGGTTTACAAAAACACTTTATGGAAGAAAACGAATTATAAAAGAGTTAGGTTCTTCTAACTTTCAACTAAAAGCCATGGGAAAAAGAATTGCAATGAATGCTCCCATTCAAGGAACAGCAGCAGATATTATGAAAATAGCAATGCTTAAGGTGGAAAGTAAAATATCAGATTTAAAATCTACAGATTTATTACTACAGATCCATGACGAGATTATAGTTCAGACACCTATTGCAAACATTGAAGAGGTCACAAACATCATAAGAACCGAAATGGAAAGCGCAACCCAACTTAAAGTTCCATTATTTGTTAATATAAAAAATAATAAAAATTTAGCAAATAATTAATATTCGTTTGTAAAAACTGTAGATATGTTATGCTAAAAGTCGAAAATAATATGATTGGAAATAATTAAACTATATGACAGATAATCAAGAGAAGGTAATTGAACCTTCAAACGTTGTTGAACTCCCAGACGATATCAAACCTGAAGATTTCCCAGATTTACTAGAAAAAACTCTAATAACTTTTAATGATGGTGACGTTATTGAAGGAACTATTGTCCGCATAGACCGAAATGAAGTAATGGTAGATGTTGGTTACAAATCAGAAGGAGTAATACCATCCAGAGAATTATCAGTTCGAAAATCGGTCAACCCTAAAGATCTTGTAAATGAAGGTGACAAGATTCAAGCTCTTGTATTGGATAAAGAAGATGATGAAGGAAGACTTATTCTTTCTGTTAAAAGGGCTATTTATGAAAAAGCTTGGGGGGACATTCAAGAGATCTCAGATAATGACAAATCTGTCAAAGGGACAGTAATTGAAAGTGTAAAAGGTGGGTTAATTGTAGACATTGGCGTAAGAGGTTTTCTTCCCGCTTCCTTAATTGACGTCCGGAGAGTAAAGGAATTAACTTCTTATATTGGTGAAGAGATAGAAGCAAAAATTTTAGAACTTGATCGTCAGAGAAATAATATTGTACTTTCACGAAAAGCTCACTTAGAACAAGAACAATCAGGAGAAAGAAAGAGTTTCTTAGAAAATTTAGAGGTTGGAAATATCAAAGAAGGTAAGATATCTTCGATTGTTAATTTTGGAGCATTCGTTGACATTGGTGGTATGGATGGCCTAGTTCACGTTTCAGAATTATCATGGAGACATGTAGAGAATCCGAATGAAGTCGTAAAAGTTGGAGATACCGTTACTGTAAAAGTTCTTGAAATAGACAACGACAAAGAAAGAATATCATTATCTATTAAACAAGTAACAGAAGATCCATGGGCAGATTTTGAATTACAATACAAACAAGATGACATTGTTGATGGCGAAGTTACCAAAGTAGTACCGTTCGGTGCATTTGTCACTATCGGAAAAGGTGTAGAGGGACTAGTTCACGTTTCAGAGATTTCAGTTGATAAAGTCGATTCTCCAGAATTAGCACTCGCTATAGGGCAAAAAGTCAAAATTAAAATTACAGAACTTGATATACCTAAAAGGAGAGTTAATCTTTCAATCAAACAAGCTGATCCGAATTGGAAAGATGTGGAAGAAAAGAAAAATGCTCCTAAAACTCACTCATCACAATCTGAGGAAAAACAAGAACAAAAACAAGAACGTCAAACTGTTGAAGGTGTAGATGAGTCTTTAGAGAATATTCTTCAGGAACTCAAAGAAAGAGGAATAGGAAACTCCTAATAGTTCCTAATATTCTTTATCCTTAAGCATATGGATTCAAGAGTAACAATTATTACAGGCCCAATAGGAAGTGGGAAGTCCACTGCTTGTGAATATTTAGCGAACAAAAACTTTAAAACAATTGATTTAGATCAAATTTCAAACGAAATCTTGCAAAGTAAAGATTCTTTACCATTTTTAAAAGAAGAGTTCAGCAATTGTGTAAAAGGAAATACTGTTGATAGACAATTATTAGCAGATATTGTTTTTACAAATTCTGAAAAACTTAGATTACTAGAAAACTTTTTACATCCTCTAGTAACGGAACGAGTATTAGTAGTAATACAGGAAACCAAAGAACACTTATTCATAGAGGCTTCAGCCCCTAAAAATATTTCTAAACTTTATCCTACTGTTGTTATTTTTGCTGACGAACAAACTCGTAGAAACAGACTTAAAAAAAGAGGTATGTCATTAACTGATATAGACAATCGAATTAAAACTCAACAAGATGAATCTTGGTGGAAATCACTTGGGTTGGTGATAGAAAATACTTCAGTTAAAGAATTACAAGCACAACTAGATAATTTCTTTGATTCGAAAAATGAATAAGTTTAAAGTAATTTCTGATTTTACACCACAAGGAGATCAGCCTAAAGCAATACAAAATCTAAAAAATGGTGTTACAAATGGATTAGATTATCAAACTTTAATGGGTATTACAGGTTCTGGAAAGTCTGCCACAATAGCATGGCTTATTGAAGAGTTGCAAATGCCCTCCCTTGTGCTCGCACCAAATAAAGCGTTAGCTGCTCAACTAGCAAATGAGTTTAAGCAATTTTTTCCAGAAAATAGGGTTGAATATTTTGTATCATATTACGATTACTATCAACCTGAAGCTTATGTTCCAAGGACCGATACTTTTATAGAAAAAGATTCAAATATAAATGAAGAGATCGACAGATTAAGACATTCAGCCACAAGTGCATTGCTACTAAGAAAAGACGTCATAGTAGTTTCATCAGTATCTTGCATATATGGTCTGGGTTCTCCCCAAGAGTATAAAAATAAAATTATACCTCTTTTTAAGGGTGAAGAATTTGAGCTTGACCAACTATTAGAAGAACTTATTCGACAACAGTACGTAAGAAATGATCTTGTAGTCACAAGAGGAACATTCAGGCTTAAAGGTGACACACTAGACATATTCCCTGTGTATGAGGAAACAATTTTTAGAGTTGAATATTTTGGTGATACAATTGAGAATATTCTGAGAATAGATCCTGTTACTGGTGAAATATTAGAAAAACTTACAGAACTTGCAATTCTTCCAGCTTCACATTACGTAACATCTGAGGATGTGATGAACAATGCTTTAAATCAAATTGAAAAAGATATGAATAAACAGATTAAAAAGTTTGAAAAACAGGATAAATTATTAGAGGCTCAAAGAATTAAACAAAGAACTATGTTTGATTTGGAGATGTTGAGAGAGTTAGGGGTGTGCTCAGGAATAGAAAATTATTCCAGATATTTTGATGGAAGAAAACCAGGAGACCCACCGTATACGCTACTAGATTTTTTTCAAGAAGAATTTTTAATGGTTGTAGATGAGAGCCATATTGCTATACCTCAAATAAGGGGACAATTTGCGGGTGATAAATCTAGGAAGACAACATTAGTTGATTATGGTTTTAGACTCCCAGCTGCTTTAGATAATAGACCTTTAAAATTTGAAGAATGGCAAGGAAAAATTAAAAATACCGTACTTGTATCAGCTACCCCAGGTAAGTGGGAAAATGCAAATTCAAGTAACTTTGTGGAGCAAATTATTAGACCAACAGGACTAATTGATCCAAATATTATTATTAGGCCAACTGAAAATCAAATTGAGGATTTGTTAAAAGAAATTAAACAAGTTATTGATAAAGGAAATAGGGTTTTAGTGACAACTTTAACAAAAAAAAATGAGTGAAGCTTTAAGTGATTATTTTTTAAAGATGGGAATTAAGACTAGATATCTTCATTCAGATATAGATACCCTTGAAAGAATAGAAATACTGCGTGATTTAAGAAAAGGTGAGTTTGATGTCTTAGTTGGTATAAACCTCTTGCGTGAGGGATTAGATTTACCAGAAGTGGAACTGGTAGCAATTATGGATGCGGATAAAGAAGGATTCTTAAGATCAGAAACAAGCCTTATACAAACAATAGGTAGAGCAGCTCGAAATAAGGATGGGTACGTAATTATGTATGCTGATAGAAAAACTGACTCAATTGCAAAATCAGTTTATGAAACTGACCGAAGAAGAGAAATCCAAATTGCTCACAACAAAAAATACGGTATTACTCCTACAACAATATCAAAAGAGATAACTGACATTCTTGAAATGGTTGAGAAAAATAGGCCATCTAGGGATGATATGGATTTCAAATCAAATATAGATTTGAGCAATGCCTCAAAGCAAGATTTATACAAAATCTCGAAAAATATTGAAAAGGAAATGAAGGTTGCCGCTGATTTATTAGAGTTTGAATTAGCTGCTAGATTAAGGGACGAACTTAAAGAGATTAAAAAAGAAATTATGGAGTTACCAAGCTAATGTCTCAAGATTATTTAAAAGTAAAAGGCGCAAAAGAACATAATTTAAAAAATATTTCACTCGATATTCCAAAAAATAAATTCGTAGTAATTACTGGTTTGTCAGGATCGGGCAAATCTTCACTTGCTTTTGATACAATATATGCAGAAGGACAGCGTAGGTATGTTGAAAGTTTATCGGCTTATGCTCGACAATTTTTAGGCCAAATGGAAAAGCCAGATGTTGAAAGTATTGAGGGATTGTCACCTGCAATAGCTATCGACCAAAAAACCTCTTCAAGAAGTCCAAGATCAACAGTAGGTACAGTTACTGAAGTGCACGACTATCTTCGTTTACTCTGGGCGAGAATTGGTATAAGTTACTGTCCAATATGTGGTTCTAAAATTGAAAAACAGTCAGTAGATTTTATTGTAAATCAAGTTATGTCCCTTGGTGAAAACGTAGACATAGAGATTCTAGCTCCAGTAGTTAAATCCAGAAAGGGTGAGTTTGAATCACTTTTTAAGGATTTATTAAAAGATGGATTTACAAGAGCTTATATAGACGGTGAACTAACAAGACTTGATGAGGCAAAGAGACTTGATAAATATTTCAATCATGACATATCTGTTCTTGTTGATAGAGTGAAAATTAAAAAAACACCAGGAAGACGATTACCTCAATCTATTGAAACAGCATTAAAGCTTACTGGCGGAACTCTTGATATAAGATTTAATGAAAATATTCAGAAT
Source organism: uncultured Candidatus Actinomarinales bacterium (assembly GCA_943840565.1). Lineage (GTDB taxonomy): Bacteria > Actinomycetota > Acidimicrobiia > Actinomarinales > Actinomarinaceae > Actinomarina. The sequence continues at coordinate 311,175 of CALSUY010000001.1, forward strand.
TATAGTCAAAATCTAGGATGCCTAGAGTGTGGAACTTCTTATGACAAACTTGAGCCACGAGACTTTTCATTCAACTCACCTTTTGGTGCTTGTAATACTTGTAATGGGCTTGGTATAAATTATGAGATTGATGAAAAACTATTGATTAAAAATAGAGAATTAAGCATAGGTGAAAATGTATTTCCCGATATGTCTACCAGAAAATACTTTAGAGCACAGATTTATGGGGTCTGTGAATTTTTTGAGATACCAATGGATATTTCTTATAAAGATTTATCCGAAAACGATAAGCATATATTACTAAATGGAAGTGACGGAATTAAGACTCCTATTAGATATACAAATAGATTTGGTAATTCAAGAACTTGGGAGAGACCCTATCCTGGAATAATCCCAATGTTTAAAAGACTTTACGAAGAAACTACATCAGACCATGCACGTGACTACTACATGCAATTTATGCGTGAACTTCCATGTGGTGGTTGCGAAGGTGAGAGACTTAATGAACGTTCAAGGATGGTGCAGGTAAAGTCACTAACGTTAGGACAGTTCAATAAACTATCAATAACCAGGGCTTATGAGGTTATTGATAAATTGAAACTCACAGGAAACTCTAAAGAGATTGCAGAAGCTATTCTTAGAGAAATAAAAGAAAGACTTAATTTTTTAAACGAAGTAGGACTTGGTTATCTTCAATTAAATCGTGGAGCAGCAACACTATCAGGTGGAGAAGCTCAAAGAATTAGATTAGCCACACAAATTGGCTCAGGTTTGACTGGAGTCTTATATGTTTTAGATGAGCCTTCCATAGGTTTACACCAATCGGATAATAACAAATTAATAGAAACATTAATACGGCTGAGAAATCTAGGTAATACTGTACTAGTAGTGGAGCATGATGAAGAAACCATGAAGCAATCAGATCACCTAATTGATATTGGCTGGGGAGCTGGCGAACAAGGTGGGAATATTGTCGCATCTGGAACATGGGAAGAGGTTGCTCAAGTAAAGAAATCTATAACAGGTAGATACCTTTCTGGAAAAGTTAAAGTTCCATATCCGAAAGTAAGAAGGCAAGGAAACAAGTCAAAAATTGTTTTAAGAGGCGCCCAAGAAAATAATTTAAAAAATCTTACAGTTGAGTTTCCCCTTGGTAAATTTATTTCCGTTACGGGAGTATCCGGAAGTGGCAAATCGACACTTGTAACCGAAATTTTATCTAAGGCTATTCAAAATGAATTTACAAGAAAGAATTGGATACCTCCCGGTATACATAAAAGTATCTCAGGATTAAATTACCTAGATAAGCTAATTGAAATAGATCAATCACCAATTGGACGAACACCTCGATCAAACCCAGCCACTTATTCGGGTGTCTTCGATATGATTCGTAAATTATATTCTATGACTGAAGAATCTAAAATTAGAGGATATAAACCAGGTAGATTCTCTTTTAATGTACCTGGTGGTAGGTGTGAAGTATGTAGAGGTGACGGCACTATTAAAGTTGAAATGTATTTCTTACCTGATGTATATGTTAAATGTGAAGACTGTGATGGCTCAAGATACAATCCAGAAACATTGAGTATTAAATGGAAAGGCTACAGTATTGCTGATATTCTTAACTCAACTATTGAAAATTCATTGAAAATATTTGAAAATCAGCCCTCAATTTTTAAAATAATCAAAACATTAGATGATGTTGGGCTTTCTTATATTACCTTAGGTCAAGCAGCTACAACACTTTCTGGGGGAGAAGCTCAAAGAGTTAAGCTTGCTAAGGAGTTAAGCAAACGTTCTACTGGTCAAACAATGTATATTCTCGATGAACCCACAACTGGCCTTCACTTTGCAGACGTCCAAAAATTACTTGAAGTATTGCATATGCTGGTCGACAAGGGTAATACAGTAGTAGTTATTGAGCATAACCTTGATGTAGTAAAAAACTCTGATTGGGTAATTGACCTCGGTCCTGAGGGGGGCGAGAATGGTGGCAAGATTGTAGCTTCTGGAACGCCTGAAAGCATTGTTAGAGATAAGAATTCACTCACTGGTAAATATTTAAAATCTTTACTTTAAATGGATAAAATAAAAACAAATGAGATTCCAGAAAATCCTGGCATATATATATTTAAAGATAAATATAATGACCCACTTTATGTAGGTAAAGCAAAAAATCTTCGTAAAAGAGTGCCTTCCTACTTTCGTGAAAACTCAACTTGGAAGATAAAAAGATTAACTTCAGAGGCAACTCAAATAAGTTTTGTTACTTCAAAAAATGAAGCGGATGCATTATTGGCTGAATATTCTTTCATTCAGCAATACAAGCCGAAATATAATGTTCGACTGAAAGATGATAAATCCTATCCTTATGTAACACTCACAAATGATGATTGGCCAAGGGCTTATGTTTCTAGAAAAATTAATTCAAATAATATTAACTTTGGACCTTTCCCATTTATTGGCGCTGCAAGAAGATCTTTAGATCATTTAATTAATATATTCCCTGTAAGAACTTGTACTAAAAATGTCTTTGAAAGACATCAAAAACTTAATAAACCATGTTTGCTCTATGATATAAAAAAATGTGCTGGACCATGTATAGATGCAGTTCCACGTAATGAATATAAAGAAATGTTGAATAACATTGAAAATTTCTATTCTGGGAAATCAGATGTATACGTGAATGATAAAGTATCAGATATGAAAAAATATTCCTCTAATCAGGAATATGAAAAAGCTAATGAAGCTAAAAAGTTAATAGAGCATCTAGAAAATGCACGTTCAACTCAAACATTAATGGTATCAAACACTAAATCTGTTGATGTTATAGGTATAGATGTAAGCAATTTGGACGTAGTTATATCTTGTTTGTTGATACGAAACGGAAGAATTATTGGGGAAGTTAAGAAAACATTTGAACCTATAGATACAAAAAAACATGATGAATACTTACCTCAGATTATCTTATCAATATTTTCTGAAAATCAACCATCTGAGGAAATCCTTGTTAGCCACAGTTTTCCGTACATAGATCTCATTCAAGAACAACTGACACACAAATGGGGTCGCAAAATTGTATTAAAAACTCCCAAGCAGGGATGGAAAAAGGAACTCTTAGACACGGCAATTATTGATGCAAAAGAGTTACGTAGAGTTGTTAATTTTAGAAGAAGGACAGATTTAGAATTTAGATCAAGATCTTTAGAACAGTTAAAAAATAAATTAGGTTTGAAGAATATTCCTTACCGCATAGAAGCCTACGATATTTCAAATTTAGGGCCTGATTATAGAGTCGGCTCAATGGTTGTAATGGAGGATGGTTTATCAAAACCATCAATGTATAGAAAATTTCACATCAAATCATTTCAAGGACAGGATGATTTTAAATCAATGGAGGAAGTCTTATTTAGAAGACTTAAAAGGTTAACAAAGAATACAGAAAACGATCCAAGTTTCAGAAGAAAACCAGATTTAATATTAATTGATGGGGGAAAGGGACAACTATCATCTGCCAAGGGAGTAATAGATCATCTTCAATTGGATATTGATATTGTTGGTCTAGCAAAAAGAGAAGAGGAAATTTTTAAACCATTTAAAAAAGACTCAATTATGTTAAATAAAAACTCCGAAGCCCTTTTTACATTGCAAAATATTAGAGATGAAGCACATAGATTTGCAATTAACGAAAATCGAAGATTAAGAATAAAGAACTTTGATAAACAAACACTACTAACCATTGAAGGGGTTGGAACCATCTCTTCAAAAAAAGTATTAGATAAATTTAAAACTATTGAAAAACTTTCTAAGGCTACTTATCAAGACTTAGAGGAAATAGTTAGCCCTAACATAGCAAGAAAGATCTATACACACTTTAATGGCTTATAGAGAATTACCCTATTAAAAATGCCTTCCATCTCATTACATCGCAACTACAATATCTTTGAAAGGTAAAAATGGTTTCTAAAAGACCCGAAGTTTTGTTACTGGTAGGTATGTCTGGTGCCGGTCGTTCTGCTAGCTCTAATGTCTTTGAAGACCTTGGGTATTATGTTATTGAAAACTTACCACCTGAGTTGGTTGAGTCTGTTGTTGAATCTAATGATGTTGCTGAATCAAATAAACAACTTGTTCTAACAATTGATGCTAGAGATGGGACAGCACAAGAAGCACTTAACAAAAGTCTTGAAAGGTTAAGTCAATCAGGTGTTTTGACAAGAGTAATATTTTTAGATGCAAATAATGAAACCCTCATAGAGCGTTATGAGGAGAATAGAAGACCTCATCCGATGGGTCTAGATTCATTATCTCAATCAGTAAAAAATGAAAGAGATCAATTAAAGCCCATAAAAGAACTTGCTGACTTAGTTATAGATACTACAGACATGAACGTACATGAACTAAGAAAAAGAATTATTGAGGGATTCCAGGGTGAAGCAACAAATCAAGATCTAAAGATATCCGTTACATCATTTGGATTTAAAAATGGTGCACCCAGGGATGCAGACATTGTATTAGATGTAAGGTTTTTACCAAACCCTCATTGGAGAGAGGAATTACGTTCCTCTACTGGGCAATCTCCAATGGTGAGAAATTATGTACTGTCGTTCGAAGATGCAGAAATCTTTCTTGAGAAGACAAAAGACTTAATTGATTTTTTGTTACCTAGATTCACATCTGAAGGAAAATCTTATGTAGGTATAGCAATAGGCTGTACCGGTGGAAAGCATCGAAGTGTTGTGATGACAGAAGAAGTTGGCGGTTGGTTGATTAACGCAGGTAAAGATGCAGTGATTCTACACCGAGATATGAAAGAATAGTATTGTCTTCCGGATTAAAACTTGGCAACACCCTCATACGAGCTGATCTAAATGTTCCTATCCATGAAAAGGTTGTCAAAGATAATTTTAGAATTATTAAGGCTATTGAGTATTTAGTAGATCTTCGTAAAATTTCAAAATCTGTAACATTTCTCAGTCATCTTGGACGGCCAGATGGAATAAATCTTGACTATTCTCTTAAACCTGTGGCAGAGGAAATGTCATTATTGTTGAACGAGGAAGTCCTGTTTATTAACTCTCTTCATGGTCCAGAGGTTAAGAATCATATTGATGAAAATCCTGGGAAGGTTTTTCTTCTGGAGAATCTAAGATTTCACGACGAAGAAACAGAAAATAATTTAAATTTTGCCAAAAAAGTAACGGAAAACTTTGACTCATTTATTTTAGATGCTTTTGGAGCAGCACACAGAAATCATGCATCTATAGTTTCTTTTGGCAATTTTTTAGAAGCATACCAAGGAAAGTTAATGACAAATGAAGTCAACAACCTAGAACTACTCACAAATTCACCTAAAAAGCCATTCTCAGTAATCCTTGGTGGTGCAAAGATATCTGATAAGTTACAGTTGATTAATAATCTTTTGCCGAATGTCGACAATCTTCTTATAGGTGGCGGCATGTGTTTTACATTCCTAAAAGCACTTGGTAACAATATTGGGAAATCTCTGTATGAAGAGGACTATCTACAAGAAGCTAAAGAGTTGCTTGATTCAGATAATGGTAAGAAGATACATCTACCAACAGATTTTGGAGTAACTAAATCTATAGATTCAGGCATAAGATTAGATAAAGAAATTTCTGAGTTTTCAGATGATGACATAGGCGTTGACATATCAGAAAGAACGGTGAAAGAATTTGCATCAATATTAGTTACTTCTAATACTGTATTTTGGAATGGTCCAATGGGTATTTTTGAAGTTGATAATTTTAAATTAGGTACACAATCGATAACTGAAATCGTTTCAAATTTAGAAGCTTACACTGTTGTGGGCGGGGGAGATTCTGTTAGCGCAATAAGAATTTTTTCCGATCTTTCAAAATTTAATCATATATCTACTGGAGGTGGAGCATCACTTAAATATTTACAAGGCAATGAATTGCCAGGTGTAAATATCTACAAACCCCTTATACTTTGAAAATATGAAAAAGATTATTATTGGTAATTGGAAACTTAATTTAGATCATTTAGAAGCTATACAGCTTTTACAAAAACTCAATTATTCACTCGAAGTTAATATAGAAGACAAAATTGACATTGTCATAGCTCCTTCACATACATCTTTAAGATCGCTTCAGACAATTATTGATGCTGATAATCTAAAAATTAAAATTTCATCTCAGGATGTTTCAGCTTACATAGAAGGGGCTTACACTGGTGAAGTGTCTGCTCTTCAATTGAGTAAACTAAATATTACACACTCTATTATTGGACATTCAGAGAGAAGAACAGTTTTCAATGAAACAGATGAGACAATTAACCTAAAAGTCCATAATGCGGTGAATAACAAACTTATACCTGTAGTTTGTTTTGGCGAATCTGAAGAACAGAGAGACACTAATGCATATTTATCCTATATTCTAAATCAGGTCAATATTGCGGTAAAAGGTCTTCGAAAAGACAAAGTAGAAGAAATTATCTTTGCTTATGAACCAATTTGGGCAATAGGTACTGGCAAAGTTGCTTCAGTTGAAAATGCAATAGAAGTTATCTCCTCTGTAAAGCAAGAGATTTCAACAAAGCCTTTCTATGATGAAGAAAAAATAAGATTCATATATGGTGGAAGCGTCTCACCCACAAATGCATCTGAGTTACTTAATACTAAAATTATTGATGGAGTGCTCGTTGGAGGTGCTTCCTTAGATGTAGATAAATTCGTACAAATTATTAAGTCAGTTAAATTATGAACTTAATATTTGTTCGTCATGGACAAAGTGAATGGAATAAAGAAAATAAATTTACTGGTTGGGTAGATGTAGGACTTTCTGAAAAAGGGAAACTAGAAGCTATCGAAGCGGGTAAAGTATTACTCAATGCCGGTTTTGCCCCAAGCATTTGTTACACCTCATATTTAACTCGGTCAAAAGATACTGCTAAACATATTTTATCTGAATTGCCTATAGATGAATCAATTGAATTTCCGATAAAGAATTTATGGCAGCTTAATGAAAGACATTATGGAGCTCTTCAGGGACTTGATAAGATTGATACGGCAAATAAGTATGGGGAAGACCAGGTTCAACAATGGAGAAGAGGTTACAAAATAAAACCACCTCTAGTTGAAAAAGATTCAAAATATAATCCAAACAATGATTTAATTTACAAAGAAATCAAAGAAAAATTACCTTTAGGGGAGTCATTAGAAGATGTGGTCGTGAGAGTTGAAGAGACACTTAATTTAATTAAGTCAGAAACAAAAGAAGGAAATGTATTAGTTGTTGCTCATGGAAACAGCATTAGAGCAATACTAAAAATACTAGAAAAAATCTCTGACAATGATATTGTGGATATAAATATTCCGACTGGAATTCCTCTCGCATTTAACATTAATGATGATAAAATAACTAGAATTGGGTATCTTGGAAATGAAAAAAAGATACAGGAACTTGAAGAAGAAGTTAAACAACAATCTAGATTGAAAGAGTAATTTTTATGGATACATTAACAGCGAGTTTAGTTGCAGTACATATAGTTATTTCGATAGCACTTATTGGACTTGTATTATTAAATAGTGGAAAAGGTGGTGGCCTATCGGATATGTTGGGTGGACCAGGTGCGTCTGGAAATATCGGGCAAACATTAGCTGAAAGAAACTTGAGTAGAATCACCGCAGCGGTTGCTCTTTTATTTTCTGTAACAACGTTATTACTTTTTTGGTTTCTTGACTGATTTAGCGCGGGTGGCGGAACTGGTAGACGCGCAGGATTAAGGATCCTGTGGGGTAAAACCCGTGGAGGTTCGAGTCCTCTTCCGCGCACAAGTATGGAAACTATAAAAACAATTGCAATCATAAATGATCCGAAAGTAACTCTCGGATCGTTATCAAATATTGATATAGAAGAAAAGTATGCATGGGACGTTAATTGGGAATCGCTTTCAGAGCATCATGAATATATCATATTGGGTGGGCACATGGGGGCATATGAGATAGAAACCTATCCATACTTGCTCAAAGAAAAGGAATGGCTTAATAAAGTTATTAATAACGGAACTAAAGTATTTGGTATTTGCTTAGGTGCACAACTTATTGCTGATTCAATGGGGGGCACAGCATTTCTTTCTGAAGAGATTGAGTTTGGATTTAAAGAGTTAGAATTTCACAAAGAGTCTGAAATATTCTCGGGATTAAAAAATTCAAAAGTCTTTTTATGGCATAGAGATACCTTCACCCTTCCTCCATCAGCAGAGCTTATTGCTTCTACAAAATATCCTCAAATCTTTACGATTAGGAAATTCTATTGCCGTACAATTCCATCCGGAGGTAACAGAGACTCTTTTTAAAGACTGGTATGACAGTGACATAAGTAGAAAAGAGTTAGTAGATTATGATGTATCTTCAACTTTGAATTATTTAATCACTAATACAGAACAATTTAAGTTTGAAATCAATTCAATATATAAAAAGTGGAAAAATATTTAAAAATTTATGTCATTTATTTTTTGAACATAATTTTTTAATATTGAGTATCTTTTAACAATTTCTCTTTCGGAAACTAGATAATTCCTTGTTTCATCAGCCATTGGCAACTTTGCTGACAGTTCCCAAAGTTTTAGAATTCTATTAGCTGAGTCTATTTCAAATATTGGTAATTCAATATCTAAACCTTGTTCTATCAATTTTCCAATGCCTCTTTTGATATCTGCTTCAAGTGATAAAAGCTCATCTTCAGTTGGAGGTAGCCCAATATCTATTACTAACTCACCCGACGCTTTTGGATATTCATTTTGAAGGTTGATATTTGTAATTTCTATTAGATTGATACATTCTACAACTACTACCTGTTCAGCATTTGATATGTCTTGATGATCAATAATCCTAACTTCTGAGGCAATCTCATTTAAATTATCCAATGATCTACCAACACAAAATGTACTGTTATTTTGAATACTATCACCTATTAAAAGAAGATATCTTGGCTCAAATATACGTAAAACTGATATTTCATTTGGAAAATAATTAATACCAGCGGCAAAAAAAGGAAATTCAACTATCATAATCTTTGTTATTTAGGATAAGTGATATAAAACATTATGAGAATAGAAGATGAGATAAAGTTAACTTTTGATGATGTATTGATAAGACCTAAAAGAAGTACACTCGTATCAAGAGCGGAAGTCGAATTAAACAGAGAATTTAAATTTCGTCATTCAAGCGAAAAATGGACTGGTATACCTATCTTTTCAGCAAATATGGATACAACAGGGACGTTTGAAACAGCTAGGGCACTTCAAAGTCACAACATGCTTACTGCAGTTCATAAATTTTATACTTTAGATGAATGGCAAGAAAACCTAAAAAGTCTAGATCCAGAATATCTTGCTGTGACTGTGGGCACTTCAAAAGAAGACTTTCAGAAAGCTGTAGATGTCTTCAAACTAGAAGATGGATTAAAATTTTTATGCTTGGATGTTGCAAATGGCTACCGTGAAGATTTTGTAGAATCAGTTAAGAAATATAGAGAAAAATTTCCAAACAAAATAATTATTGCAGGAAATGTAGCTACAAGAGAAATGACAGAAGCACTAATCCTTGCTGGTGCTGATATAGTTAAAATTGGTATTGGTCCTGGATCGGTTTGTACTACTAGAAAAGTAGCAGGAGTAGGCTACCCTCAACTTTCTTCTATTTCTGAATGTTCTGATGCCGCTCACGGTCTTGGTGGACATGTAATTGCAGATGGTGGTTGCAAGTACCCAGGTGATGTTTCTAAAGCTTTTGGAGCTGGTGCTGACTATGTCATGCTTGGTGGAATATTTGCTGGTCACAAAGAATCGGGAGGAGAACTTGTCACCGATAAAAATGGTATTCAGTACAAAGATTTTTATGGAATGTCTTCAAGAAAAGCTCAAGAAACATATTATGGTGACCTTGCAGAACATCGCGCACCTGAGGGAAAAAAGTAAGACTTAAATACAAAGGTGAGATTGATTCTACTGTTCAATCAATCCTCGGTGGAATTAGATCAGCATGTTCCTATGTAGGTGCAAAGTCTATAAAGGACTTGCCAAAAAGTACTACGTTCATAAGAGTTACTCAAACAACAAATGAAATATTTACAGGATCTGAAAACAGTTGAATATAGAAATATATACAAAAGATTTCTGTATTTGGTGTGATAGAGCAAAATCTTTGCTTGAGTCAAAAAACCTTAGCTTTACTGAAATTGATTTATCTGATGACTCAGTTAGATCTGAATTTTATTCAAAATTAGGTGAAGGCGTGAAAACTGTTCCACAGATATTTATGGACAACAAACGTATTGGTGGTTTTCAGGAACTTGTTAGATGGTTTGCTGATGGCAACTAACGAATCATCTAAAACTGTTTTTCTTGCAATGTCTGTCAATTTTTCTATAGGTATTGCTAAATCAATCATTGCAACAATAACTATGTCTAGTGCAATGTTTTCAGAAGCTATACATTCATTTGTAGATACCGGTAACCAATTTCTCTTATGGTTTGGAATAAAGCAATCAAAAAAGGTAGATGCAAGAATATATCCCTTAGGGAGAGGCAGAGAAGAATATTTTTGGACACTTGTCGTAGCTGTGCTTATCTTCACTATTGGAGGACTTGTTTCTTTAGAACATGGAATAGAATCTCTTTCACATCCTAAAAAGCTTGAAAACCTAGCAATTTCAATAACATTATTAATTGTTTCGATAATACTCGAGTCTTATGTGTTAAAAAAAGCCATTACAGAGCTAAAAAAGGGACAAGATAATAAAAAAAGTGTTGTTGGACTATTAAAAGAATCAACAGATGGACCCTTAATAGCGATTGTAGTGGAAGACTTTGCAGCAACTTTAGGACTTTTTATAGCATTAGTCGGAACCATACTTTCATCACTTACCCAAAATTCGATATATGACTCAATATCTGCAATTTCTATTGGAGTTCTACTCATGGTGTCTGGTTTATTTTTAGGGTATGAAATGAAACATTTAATTACTGGAGAAAGTATTTCACAAGAGAAACTTAAGTTAATTGAAAATATAATTAATAAAAATAAAAATATATCTAATATAACAAACTTAAAAATATTACCAATAGGAAGTAAGCAATATTTAGCGTTAGTAAAACTTGATTACAAAGACTCCCTAGGTGATGTAGACATAGTTGAAATTAATACAGCTCTTAAGAATGAAATAGTAGAAACAGAGTCTACAATCACAGAAATTTACTTTAATCCTCAATAAGATAAAATAATCCTATGGCAATAAATAAAGACCATTTAACTGCAGAACAAATACAAGTTACACAATTTTGTGGGACAGAGCCTCCATTTTCTGGAAAACTTCTTAATGAAAAAAGAATTGGTAATTATGTATGCGCAGTTTGCAAAGAAATATTATTTGATTCCTCAACAAAGTATGAATCAGGCTCAGGATGGCCAAGTTTTTTTGATGCAGTTGCAGAAAAAATAGAAACTAAAGAAGATACAACTCTAGGCATGATAAGAACTGAAATACTTTGTAAAATTTGTTCTTCCCATCTTGGCCACATATTTCCTGACGGTCCAAAACCTACAGGGAAAAGGTATTGTGTCAACAGTCTTAGCTTAGAGTTTCAAGTAAATGAGTGAAATTTTTGTAGACCAAAACTGTACTGTTTGTAGTGCTTATGGAAAATTTATTAATAAAAAAAATAAAAATGTAAGCGTGTCTAATCAGCTTGATCTTAGTAATGAGGACATAGCTAGAGATGAAGTTGTTTATGTAAAGAATCAAGAAAAATTTTATGCTTCTGATGCAATTATTGAGTCTGTCGCCGATCTGGGTGCATTTTATAAAATTATTAAAATTTCATATATAATTCCGAAATTTATTAGAAACTCAATTTATAAGTTAATTTCTAAAAATAGAAAAAGGTTTTTTTATAAATAAACTTAATAAACTAATTCAAACAAAAACATTTAAAACATTTGTGTTGTTTTCTATATTCCGGGCTATACATGGCGTTGTTGTTCTAATAGTCTTTTATTACTTTGGATATAAAGCAAATGTAGGTTTTGAAGTTTATATACTTTATTTAATCGTTTCCATTCTTCTATCAAGGCAAATTTTTAAAAGATTAAAAAAAAGGTTTAATCTCTAAAGTTTCCAAATGATAGATGTATATCATAATTTTTATCTTTAATCTCGTTCATAATTGACTGCAGAGAGTCCCTTTTTTTTGAAGTTACACGTATCGAACCATCTTGAATAGCAGGCTTGCATTTTTTTATCTTTTTCTTTAATAAATTTAACTATTTCTTTAGCATCGACAGTCTCAATCCCAGTTTTTAGGGTGTAAACTCTTTTGTTTTCGGATGGTGTTTCTTCATCTGAAAAGTCAGATAAAAACTTTATAGAAATATTTCTTTTTGCAAATTTTTCTCTTAATACTTGATCTGCGGCTAAAAGTCGATCTTTCGTGGCACTATTAATACTTACAGTTGACTCTGAACTATTAATAGAAGTACTCGTATTTTTAAAATCATATCTGTTAACAATTTCTCTTTTGCTTTGGTCTACAGCATTTAAAACTTCTTGTTTGTCGAATTCTGAGGTAATGTCAAAACTTGGCATAATCAACTCCCGTATTTTTCTTTAATATAGTTAAGTTCACTTTCAATCTTATTGATACTTTTTTTTAAAACTTTGATTTCTTCAACTTTATCAAAGTTCTCATAGAGTTTTATCTTGGTTTCTAACGACCTATACCTGATTAGTAAAAAAACTATTATTATTAAAAGACCTACCCAAAATATATTTTCCATAATCTAATTTACCATTTTACTACCTATGTATACACCTATTAATGCACCAAAGATTGAAAGAAGTACTGTTGAAAAAAAATAACCAAGTGTAGATAATTGCGATTGGGTATTTAATTCTATTAGGTCAAAGGTAAATTGTGAATAGGTAGTAAACCCTCCAAGTATGCCTGTAAGTAGGAAAATACTAACCAAACTATTTTCTGCAACTATTGAATATATTATTCCAAATAAGAATGATCCAAGTACATTTATAAATAATGTCGAGAACTGTGGTAACGAAGATACATTTATTAGTGTATTTAATAAGAAACCTTAAGACTGTACCTATTCCACCACCAATGAAAACTAGTAAAACTTTACTATACATTTTTCTGCCTCAGGTATTCATACCCAACTATTGCAACTGAGTTAGCTAAATTTATACTTCGCGAATTATCATCCATTGGTATTGTTAAAAGATATTTTTGCTCCAAAATAATATCTTGTGGTAATCCAACAGATTCCGGACCAAAAACTAAGTAATCAAATGATAGGAGATTAGCAGTCCCAATAGTTTTTGCTTTCCCTTTGCCGAAAGATATGCGATTGCTTTGTTTTGGTTTTTTTGAATAAATTCATCCCAATTTTCATAGATACTGACCGTAGCTAAATCATGATAATCCAAACCAGCACGGCGAATCTTATTCTCCTGAAAGCTAAAACCAAATGGTTTTATTATATTTAATGGAACTACCTGTATTGGCAGAGAGTCGTATGCAAGCTCCAACATTTCCCGCAATCTCTGGCTGATAAAGTACTATTTCCACAATGTAATTATATTCCTATTCAAGAACCATATAGTATGTAAAATATTTAGTATGAAACAATTTACAGGCTTATTTCTGCCGTCTTTCAGAAGCTTCAAAAGAGCTCTGAAGCGAAGTATCTAAAACTTCAAATTCTAGAGTTAGGTTTATCGACTTTGTAAAAGTTTCTGGTTTGTTGCTAATTATTTTTAATACAAACTATTTTCTAGATTTTGAAAAATCAAGTGGAGAATTTATTATTTACAATCGTACTGTTTTAGATAGTTCCTTAACTCCTGTTACTTGGTTGACAGCGGGGATGGCTCTATTTTTCTTTTCTACAGGTTTCACCAATAAGATTGCTTGGTATTCAAATGTTGGCAGGGACGGAAGTCAGTGGAAATTTTTGACAGATAGGGTGGATGGATTGATGGGATCTGTTCTTGTTTGGATCTTCTTCATTACAGTGTCTTTGAACGCAGCAACAGAATTAATTTATTTTCCTAAGTATATTACAAATCAACAAGATGGCATTCTCACTGTCACAGAATTTATCATGTGGCCATTATGGCTTGTGTCAATTTATTTAGTAGTTGTATTGTTTTGTCCACTAACGATATATCTACATAAAAAGAATCCGTATTTAACTCTTTCTTTTTTGATATCTAGCTTGGTGTTAATAGACAATATTGAATTCAATTTATCTCTCTCGTATATAAAGCTGTTTAATTATTTAGATTTTTTGGTTAACAATACACCAGCTAGGTTATTTTCTAGCCGATGGAAAAATCTTTGCATTCAGAAAATCGTTGTTTGCAGGAATAACATTTTTTTCTTACAGCTATCTATCTTATATTCACACAACAACAGAACAGTATTTATCAGTTTCGAATTATCGGTTACTTTCTTTTTCAAATGAAGACCCTCCAACCACTGTATATTTAATTTCATCTATAGGGCTAATTTCACTCTTTCTATTATTTCGTGATCAAGTCGAATCTTTATTAAATAAGAAAATCATTTGGTCTATCTTCTCGACAATACATGCAAATATTTATACATTGTTTCTCTGGCACGTTGTTTTATTCTTTTTTCATTAGCTATTTTCCAACTTTTATAATCTATTACCCACTAGTAATATTTTTAATTATTTTTTGTTTTGGTAATTACGAGCGACAAACTTTTAGACTTTCCCGTTCTTTAATCAAGAGAGTGAATCCACTCCAACCATGGCCCACACCAATAAAAGCAAGGTTATCATACAGTAATTTTCTTCTTGCTTGGATATCTTCAATGTTGATTTTGATTGGGATATTGCAAATAACTCTTGGTGGTATTGGTTTGTCAGGGTTCTTTTCTTTAAGGCAGTTATATTTGTTTTCAGGAAATACATTTGAAGCATTTGTTAGGATCGTTATTGGTCTGTTATTACTTAATGTTACGATTAGACGAAAAGATTTAAAAAACCAGTTACTAGTAATTGGTATTCTGTCTCAGATTATTACATTAGTTGTTAGGTATCAACTTTATAACTCAGTAACTACACTTGAGCTCTACATGAGTATTTTTTTAATAGGGTTTTTTCTGATACTGATATTTAATAATCGTAACTATAAATCAATAGCTTGAGTCATAATATATGAATATGAAAAAAGATGAATCTAGACAAGAATTATTAAATAGAGCATTTATTTATGTGCTATTTATTGGCATTTCAGTAATAATATTTCTAAGAGTTAAACCTTTACTCTTTGATCTTTTTGTAGCTGTAGTTTTAGCAGCATTGGCAGAACCAGTTGTTTATAGACTTTCAAAGAAATTCGGTCGAAAGATATCTGCCCTCATTTCTGTCGCACTGTTACTTCTGGTAATATTTGGAATAATCTTTTCTCTTATTCCAATAATGGTTCAAGAGATTTACTATATCTCTACACAATTACCAACATATCTAGATAACCTTTTGGATTATTTCAATAGAGAAGGCTTTACAATATCCAACCAGTCTCTAGATTTGGAATCACAATTCAGTACATTTATTAACACTTATGGAGGAACAGTTGGAGAAACAGTAGTTTTTGCTGGCCAAGGGGTCTTAAGTGCTTTTGGTCATTTCTTTATCATTTTCTTCTTTTCATTCTATTTGATTAGTGAAGGTGAACATTGGAGAGAAAATCTAAAGAAAAATATCGCACCGAAATACTCAAATCTCATTGAACAAGTATGGACAATCGGAGTTTCTAAAGCTGGTGGATTTATTGTGGCAAGAGTAATTCTTGGGATACTTGCAAGTATTGTGTTCACAGTATCTTTTCTTGTGATTGGGTTACCATCTGCTGTAGCTTTGGGTATTGCTGCAGGTGTTCTTTCACAACTAATCCCCGTGATAGGAACATTCCTAGGTGGAATTGTTCCAGTTTTAGCCTCTATATCACTTGGTGTTAACTATGTTCTATATACATTGATTGTTTTATCTGTGTATCAGTTAATTGAAAACTATTTCATAAGTCCAAAAGTTACTCAGTCAACAATGGAGATCCATCCGGCTGTTGCAGTATTTTCAACTATATTTGGAGCTTATACGGTGGGTGCTGTTGGCGCAATCTTAGCATTGCCAGTTGCTGCAACAATTCAAGGTGTAGTAGGAACTATTATAGAGAATAGCAAAAATGAATAATTTTATAAATATACCTATTAATGCTGTGAAATCTATTGATAATCTTCTCCAACACTTTAAAGAGGAGACTGTTGACGAGGTTGAGAACTCAATAAAGTCATTAAAAAGAAACTTCAAAGCCGGTAACTATTTAGCTCTTGCGACATTATTTATCATTATTGGTGTAGCGTCTATTTTAAGTCAGATGTTTATTGGAAACTATTTCCTACAAGCTATGACATATTTTTCTATGGCTCTATTATCCTTGATTGCATTCGGATTAATTGTATGGAGAATATTGAAATGACAGAATATAGAGAAACATATAACGAACTGAAGAAAAATATTAATTCAGAGAATTCAAAAGTCATTTCTTTCCTATTTTTTGGAATACTAGTTGGTAGAGCTTACGAAAAATATCGCAAGATTAAAAAATCAATCCTTAAAAAACGTTCGTGAATAAGTCACTACAAAAATTCGTAGCAATCGTCTTAGCTGCTGGTGTTGTATTTTCTACGATTGCCTATTTTTTACTGTTAATATAAATTTGTGGAAATTGACAACAGACTCGTAATAATTTCATCTGAATCAAAAAAGTACTTAAGCGTAATAACAAAAGGCAAAGAATTCATAACTAATGATGGCAAAATAGAATTTGATAAAATAAAATCCCTTCCTACTCAGATTGAATCATCAACCGGAAAAATATTTACAATTTATGTTCCATCTTATAAAGAATTTATTCTTCTTATGAAGAGAGGGCCTCAAATAATATATCCCAAAGATGTGGGTTCAATACTCATTTCAGGGAATATAAATGCAAATAGTAAAGTTTTGGAGATTGGTACTGGGTCTGGAGCATTAACTCTTTTTCTAGCGTCAATTTTAGGTACTAATTCCAAATTTTATTCTTTAGATATCAGTAAAAAAAATCAATATCGAGCTAAAAAGACAATATCACGATATTTATCTAATTATTCATCTGATTTTATAAATGATATTCAATTTATTAATACAGATCTGTCTGATTTTAAAATTGATACTGTTCCTTTTAAATTTGATACTGTTATTACAGATGTCCCAGAACCATGGGTATTCTTCGAAAATAATCATATAAATAGTAATCTTTACTGGGTTTCATATTTACCCTCAATATCTCAAGTTTCTAAATTAGCTGACGCCTTACAAGATAATAGTTTTAAAGATATTGAGATTAAAGAGACAATAGAGAGAGAGTGGACCATACGAGGTAATATTTCAAGGCCAAAGCATACAATGGT
This sequence comes from uncultured Candidatus Actinomarinales bacterium, assembly GCA_943840565.1. Classification (GTDB taxonomy): domain Bacteria; phylum Actinomycetota; class Acidimicrobiia; order Actinomarinales; family Actinomarinaceae; genus Actinomarina. The sequence continues at coordinate 328,713 of CALSUY010000001.1, forward strand.
TGGTCATACGGGGTTTACAGTTAGTGGAAGGTATATTTTATGATTTATGGTTCAATCATTATGCATTCGCCAGGACATTCCTCTGCCGATTCAACAACTGCATCTTCTTGACCTTTAGGAACAACAGCTAGGCCTTCAGCACCACCGACATTCCCATTTTCTTCTGAAAAAACTTTATCACCCTCTTTAACATAAAAAAGGCCATCATCTAATCCGACAAATACATCTGGTGCGATCTCTTCACAAAGGCCATCACCGGTACATAAATCTTGATCAATCCATACTTTCATAAGTAGTATTTTACCTTGTTATAGATTTACACAAATCTTCGAATATAAAATTTATATCTAATATTTTGTAAGATACTTATAAAGCTAAAACTAATTATTTATGAAAAATGTATTTAAAAGGTGTTTAAAGTTAATCGCTCTTTTCGATAGCTCAAACACATTCAATCTCGATAGTAATTACATAAAAGACAATATACCCGAGTATCGTAATTTGAATGATTCAGCGTACAAACGATCTTTTGAGAGAGATAAAGCACTCCTAAAAGAGGTCGGGTTCAATTTAGAATATGAAAATGACAAATGGAGTGTTGAGGATGGTTATAAGCTTAAAGGAACAAATATAATTTTAGACTTACAAAGTAAATCTGGATTTGACATTGAGAGGTTTATCAACACATATTCTGTTATTAAGAAATACTTATCACCATATTTACAACTCAATAAAGATTTAAAAGTTATACCAATACTCAATACAGCCATAAAGGAGCGGAGAAGAATTTCATTTATTTACAATGACAAACTAAGAAAAGTATATCCTTTAGGCCTGAGGTTCCATGCTGGAATATGGTACCTGGGAGCAGATGATGGAAATATTGTTAAAACATTTAAAATAAACACTATAGAAAATCTAAAAATAGGTAACAAAGAGAATCTTCACACTAAAAATATTTCAGAGTTTAACTTTTCATGGGAAAACATGTCAAGTTTTATTACGGTCGAGATAATTTCAGATAACGACTTACATAGAGTGCACAGTAGGATTTTCAATTTTACTGAGGTCTCTTCGAAGGAAAATGAAGAAAATATTACCATAAAATTAAAAACGAATGATCATCATGGCTTAATCAAGTACTTACTGTTGGTTGAGCCAAAATTACTAAATATAAATAAGCAAGACAAAGAGGCACTAAAGCGAGCTATAAATGGAATTTAAAATAAACCTAGGTAATATAATTCACATTCTTTCACTTATTAAAAAAGAAAGATCATTTAACTTAGAAGACTTAGCAGAAAATGTTAATTTAAGCTCCGACAAACTGTTGTATTCATTAACAATCTTATCGGAAGTGTACTCTTCAGATGGCGACAGCTTTATAAACTTTGAAGTAAATTTGGAAAAGAATGTCATTACCTTCGAGTTCAATGAATCTCTAGCAAGTATCCCTACAATTACTGATCTAGACTTATTTAAAATATATACAGTTCTAAATAATCCTAAGATAAATGTTGAAAAGTTATTTGACAATAAGTCAGATCTTATTTACCTATATAACACACTAAATAATTACTTTAAATCTCACCAAAGTGCAGCAAACAGTGCCAAACTTGACTTTAATAGAGTGTTTGTATCCGATGAACTGTATATAGAGTACATTAAATTAGGGCACAATATTTCAAATATCTATAAAATTAAGCCATTATCTTTCAATATTACAAATGATGGAGATGTTCTTGAAGCGTATGATTATGAAGACGACAAAATAAAAAGTTTTTTAATAGAAAGAATTGTTAACTTTCCAGAGGAAAAAAGTCTTAAAGAAAGATTTTCAAAAAATGATAATAAGATTTCAGTTACCTATCAAGACCTAGCATTAAAAAGACATCAACAGCATTTCCGTTCAGAAGAAATAGCTGTAGAGCATTTCCTAAAGAATATAGATTCACAAAATGTTATTGCTCCAAACTCCGTTAGAGTTGAAATTGAAAAAAGAAAAAATAAATTGATTGCTGAGTTTTTATCATGAGCATTATTGAATTACTAGTTATAGTCCTAATCTCTCTTGGTATATTTGATAAAAGCAAAATTTTATATTACTTTAATAAAATCTCTAAATTCCAAAATGGGCAAAGTCGCCAAATAATTGGAGATAATTCAATTGATGAAAATTGGATCTGGCTAAATGAAAATGAGGAGGAATAATATGAAAAAACCATTCATGGAGCACCTTCAAGAGTTAAATAACAGAATATTATTTTCTTTTACTTTAGTTGGGATAGTTGCAATATTTGTATATAACCAGTACTCATTTTTTGGTGATATTTTATTAGAACCTCTCATAAATGCTGGATATGATGACTCTAATATATTTGCATTAACAATCTATGAAGGTTTTCAAGTAAAGCTACAGAATACTTTTTGGATATCCATAATTATTACATTTCCATTAATACTTTTAATATTAGGTTATTTCGTTAAACCAGCTTTAGAGATAAGAACATTAAGCTTTTCGTTATATTTCATCTTCTTTACTCTCTTATTTTATTCAGGTATATTTTCTTCACTAAGTATTGCTCATGTCGGTATTGAGTTCCTCCTTTCATTTAATGAGAATGAAATTATTTTAAGATCTCAAAACTATTTTCAGTTCATAACGAGAATTTCTTTGTTATTTGGAGTTTCATTTCAATTACCATTAATCATGCTTTTTCTCCTTAACAAAGGAATAATAAAGGTAAAGAGCCTAACCAATAAACGGGCTGAAATGTTTATAGTCATACTTATTTTTTCAGCAGTAATAACACCAACGGGTGATCCTATTTCGCTTTTTATCTTCACTCTCCCTATGTATTTACTCATAGAAATAATGATTTTTATTCATAAAAAAAGTAATCGTGAATTTTAATTTAGATAAATTTCAGGTTGAGGCAATTAACTCTATTAATAAAGATTTTAATGTATTAGTCGTTGCACCTACGGGATCAGGAAAAACCTATATAGCCGAAAAAGCTATTGAAAAATATACTAACCAGAACCAAAATGTAATTTATACGACACCCATTAAAGCATTATCGAATCAAAAATATAATGATTTCACAAATTTGAACATTGATACTGGATTGCTCACAGGAGACAGGACCATCAGCCCAGATTCAAATCTTATTGTTGCCACTACTGAAATATTAAGAAATATGATTTATTCAGATGACAAAAGATTAAAAAAAATTGGACTCATAGTCCTTGATGAAGTTCACTATCTATCTGATTCCGAGCGAGGCACAACTTGGGAAGAAATAATTATTCATGCCCCAAAAAATATCAAGTTTCTTTTTCTATCAGCGACTATTAGAAATAAAGAAGAATTCCACAACTGGATAGTTTCATTAAGAGGAAAAACATCATTGGTGTACTCCAATATAAGGCCCGTCCCACTAGAAATATCCTTAGTTGGTTTAAACCCTCACAGTGAGCAATTAAAAATAATTAAATCTTCAAAAGATAAGCGTAATAATAAAATCTTTAAATTTGAAAAACAATATAGAAAGTACAAGAGACCTCATCTAGGCTTTCAACTTGACTACCTCGAAAGTAAAAACCTTACACCTTCAATATTTTTTTATTTTTCAAGAGATAGAGTTGAAACAAAAGCTAGACAGGCAGCGACAAATAGAAATAAAATTAAAAAAGCAAATGAGATTAAAGATGTTTTTAATGATGTTTTTAGTTCCCTAGATTCAACTCAATATGATCTTTTAAATTTGGATGAACTACTGTGGATGTGGGTAAGGGGAATCGGATATCATCATGCGGGGCTTGCACCTATTGTAAAAGAATTTATTGAATTTTTATTTCTAAATAGATATATAAAATATTTATTTGCCACAGAAACACTATCACTTGGTCTCAACCTTCCTGCGAAATCTATTGTTATCGATAGACTTTACAAATACGATGGAATAAAAACACGATTAATCAATCAATCAGAATTTCTACAATTGACTGGGAGAGCAGGAAGGAGAGGGATTGACACAAAGGGATTTGCATTTATAAATTATGACAGAAATATTGAAAATTTTTGGTATAACAACTTGTTTACCCTCAAGTCAAGTAATTTAAATTCTGCATATTCGGTCTCGTATTCTTCAATATTGAATATGTTAAGCAAATACTCACTAAAGCAAGCCATAGAACTCCTTGAAAAAAGTTTCTTTTCTTATCAAAATAACTTCAATATCAAAAAGCTTCAAAATACATTTACATCCAAGCTCGAAGTCCTTGAGTTGTTAAATTTCAAGAATGACAATAAGAAATCCATGGTTTTAACTGAAACCTATAGGGATAATCTAATCGTCGGACTTGAATTACTAGAGAGTGATTTTGATAAAGATATGAATTTCTACTTGATGCTTGTATGCTCTGGTTTATCCACAACCAGGCATGACTTGTCCCTTAATGAGTTGTATGTGGATACATTCATTAAATTTCAAATTATGGAGGAAAAGATTAATAAGATGGAATCATTTGCAGGGGTGAAAAAAATAACTTCAATTGAAATTGGTTGGTTCAGTATTTTTAATGAATATTTGCAATCTGAAGACGTTGAATCAGTATTATCTAAATTCAATATCAGTATCGGTGATTTTATTCGTGCTGGTAAGGAAGCTTCTGAACTCTCAACTAAACTCTTTAATATATATCGTATTAAGGAATTTAAAATGATTACTGATATTTTTAATGATGAGTTAATCCAGAAATCTATGCGATGAAAGAATATGTTGTAGTTTATAACCTAAATTCTAGAGGTAAAAAATTAACCGAAAGCTACTTGTCCACACTTTTTGAAAAGCATAATTTGAAATCCAAAATCTTTATGACTTCTGATGTTTCAGAAGTTGATCAAATAATAGAACAGCATAAGGACACTAAAAAATATAATTATTGTGCAATTGGGGGAGATGGCACTATTAATTCTTTGATAGATAGTCTTCTAAGAAAAGGTCTAGATCGTCCTATTGTAGGATGTCTTCCATCAGGTAGTGGTTCTGATTTTTTAAGAACTTTTGCAATCCCTCAAAATATAGAAACCGCAATAGAACACCTCAAAGGAGATTCTACTTACCTTATTGACACAGCAATTGTGTCCACTTCCGAAAAAGAAAGACATTTTGTTAATATTTTAAACTTTGGTTTTCTTGCTGATACAGTTGAAATGAGTGAAAAATTGCCAAAGATTTTTAGAAGATTTAGATATCCGATTAGCTTCTGGCTAAAGCTACTTCCTGCTAGGTCTGGAATGATGTCTATTAAAACACACAACTATGAATTTAATGCCGATGCCTTCGTTATTACTGTATGTAATGGTCAGTTTTTTGGAGGTGGTTGGAATATATCACCTAAATCTAGTCTTCAAGACGGTCTACTTAATATTCAAATTTTTAAAGTAACAAAAAAGAAAGCAATGAAATTATTTTTTCTAGCAAAGAAGGGTTTAGCAGGGTTTATATCTGATATAGGTATCATGTTGTACTGACTCCAAGTTGCGTATAATATATCCTAGTGAAGAATATATTAATTATTTCATCAAAGAAATATACCAAATTAAAAAATTATACAGATTTTGTTAGTTTGATAAAATCAAGAAAATTAGAATTCCATATTTCATTTGTTGAAGATGTAGAACAATATGATAATTATTTAAACAAAGATACACTTGTTGTTAGTTTTGGCGGAGATGGTACTGCACTTAAGGCTATGAAAATATCTTGGACCTATAATTTACTATTCATGCCCTTAGGAACTGGACGAGTTGGATATCTTGTAAACAAATCTGAAAATATAGAGCAAATACTTGACGAGTGGATTGAAGGCAAGAGCCACATCAACAATAGGAAAGCAATAATACAAGATAATAATTTAAAATCCCCGGCCTTTAATGAAATCGTATTAATTAAAAATTCTCCAACAAGAATTCTTGATATTGTATTTAAAACTCATGACCAAACAGTAAAACTAAGAGCTGATGGAATTATTATTTCAACATCTTTAGGCTCAACAGCATATAATTATTCAGCAGGTGGACCAATTGTACAAAATAGTCTTAATTCAATTATCATTACACCTATCTCACCATTTTCTAAATTTCCCAGGTCAATTGTTTTAGATCAAAAGTCGAAAATTCAGATTGAAATCAAAAAAAAGCAAAATTATGCAATTCAATTTGATGGTGTGGTTGAGTCGGAAGTAGAAAGCGATAAAGATAACAAACTTGACTATACGTTATCAGAAAAGTCTTTACACATAATAGGAACAGATAATTCTCCCAGATTAGATTTATTTCTAAATCAAATTCTTAGATAATCCTTTTAATAAGGATTTATCATGCTAAAATTTTCGAGTGACCAAATACATATTTGTAACTGGCGGTGTAGTCTCTGGTCTTGGTAAAGGGATTACCTCTGCATCCCTTGGTAACCTTCTAAAATCACGTGGACTTACAATTGTTAATCAAAAACTTGATCCATATATCAATGTTGATCCAGATACCATGAATCCTTTTCAACATGGTGAAGTATTTGTAACTGAGGACGGCGCAACGACTGATCTAGATCTTGGTCACTACGAACGGTTTACTGGGGTGAATCTACGAAAAGATGCAAATGTGACTACTGGAAGCATTTACAGAAAAGTAATAGAAAGAGAACGTAAAGGTGACTACCTAGGAGCAACGGTTCAAGTTATTCCTCATATCACGGATGAAATAAAGAGAAGAATTAAAGGTATCTCAAATGATGTAGATGTCCAGATTACAGAAATAGGAGGTACTGTTGGCGATATAGAGATACTTCCATTTCTAGAAGCAGCTAGGCAAATGCGTAAAGAGCTTGGTCAAGAAAATGTTATGTTTATACACGTGACTTTGGTTCCTTTTATTGGACCAAGTACAGAACTGAAAACAAAACCTACTCAACACTCAGTCTCAATGTTACGAGGGTATGGAATTAGTCCAGACATAATTGTTCTTCGTTCAGATAGAAAACTAGATGAAGATATCAAAAACAAAGTTTCACTATTTTGTGATGTAAGTTATGAGAATGTAATTAATGCTCCAGATCTTGATGACATCTATGACGTACCTCTTAAAATGCACTCCGAGGGCTTAGATGTAGCAGTTAATAAAAGGTTAAACCTCAACACAGAAGAGCCGGAGTTGAATGAATGGAAAAATATGCTTTCTCTAAAAAAAGAATCCACTAAAGATGTTAAGATTGCGATCCTTGGTAAATATTTCGGCTTACCGGATAGCTACATGTCTGTTGTTGAATCATTAAAACATGCATGTCTTCAAAATAAAGTTAATTTAGACCTTCAGTGGATTGATGCTGACAATTATGATGCGGAAGACATTTCTAACCTTGATGGGGTTGTAGTTCCAGGTGGTTTTGGAGTGAGGGGGATAGAAGGTAAAATTTCAGCCATACAGTATTTAAGAGAGAATAAAATTCCATTTCTTGGGATTTGTCTTGGATTACAGTGTGCCGTTATAGAGTATGCAAGAAATGTATGTGGAATTAATGAAGCTAATTCTTCTGAATTTTCACAAAATACAAAAGATTTTGTTATTGATCTTTTACCGAATCAAGACCTAGATAAAGATGATGTTGGCGCATCTATGAGATTAGGAACATATCCTTGTAAAATTACTAAAAATACTATTACCTCTGAAATATATAAAGAGGAAGTTATATACGAGCGTCATAGACATAGATATGAAGTGAATAACAAATACAGAGAAGTTTTAGAGAAAAACGGTTTAATTTTCAGTGGCTTGTCTCCAGATAATAACTTAGTAGAAATGATTGAATTAAAAGACCATCCTTTCTTCGTTGCCTCTCAATTTCATCCTGAGTTCAAGTCTCGTCCTTGGGAACCGGCTCCAATGTTTGATAAATTCATACAAAGCGCAGCTTTTTCTCAAAATACTGAAAAAATAACTTCTACTAAAATGAAAGTAAAAGATTAATAATTCTATTAAATACTTACTTGACGATTACCAAGATTATTTATTGTACTCAAAAGGATTATCAAAAAATTCAGTTGAAGCATATAGAACTGATCTTTTAAACTTATTCAAAGAAAACTTAGTAACAAATATATCTAGTGATGCACTCAACAAATTAATAAAGTTGATTTCTACAAAAGAGTACAGCCCTAATACAAAAAAAAGAAAAGTTTCCGTATTAAGACAGTTTGTAAAATGGTATAACTTTAGGGAAAATACTAAAACAGTTATTCTTGAGGATGTAACAATTAAGTCTGGTCAAAGACTTCCTGAAACACTTTCTATTACACAAATTGAACAATTAATAAATTTTCATGACCAGGAAACCTTTATAAGTAGGAGAAATAAAGCCATAATCGATTTTATGTATTCTACCGGATGTCGTGTTAGTGAATTATGTGATGTTAAAATTGCCGATATTGATTTTGAAGAAGATTATATTCAATTAACTGGAAAAGGTTCAAAACAACGAATTGTCCCAATTGGTTCCAAACTTAAAATTAATTTACTATCTTATCTCGACCTAAAGCTTTTAAAAGATATCTCAAAAAGTCCTTTTTTGTTTATTTCCCGTACCGACAATCCGCTAGAACGTACTGCTATTTTTAGGATAATTAAATCAACAGCTCTTAAAACCTCAACAACTCTAAATATCCATCCCCATACGTTAAGGCATAGCGCTGCAACTCATATGCTTGAAGCTGGTTGTGACCTTCGAACACTTCAAGAATATTTAGGACATTCATCTGTATCCACAACGCAAATCTATACTAAGTTAACAAAAGAATTTCTTAATGAAGTTTTTAACGAAAGTCACCCAAGAGCATGAATGAAATTTATTTAAAATCAAAAAGAGCCATAAGATTTCTTTTTTATAAACATCTTTCTATAGATGAACAATTGGTAATCTCAAATACTCTTAAAAATAATCAATTAATAAAACAATACTGGTTATTAAACAAAGCTGATAGACATCACTCTATTGAGGTTATGAATAGAACCCTAAGATTCTCTGATGATTTAGAATTATTACAACTTTCCCTACTCCATGACATTGGTAAAAATACTGGGCATTATTCATGGCTCTTAAGAATACTTTCTGACCTAAAAATAGTTTCTTCATATAAATCTAAGAAATATCTCGATCATGAATTAATAGGACTTGAAGTATTGTCTCAAATTGGGGACATAGATTCTTTAGTTGATCAATACAAAAAAAATCTTCTTCAAAATAAGCATCAAATACTAGATAAAACTGATTACTAATGGAAAATATACAAGTAATAGAAAATTTAAAAAGTCTTCTTGTTGAATATACATCAAATACAGAAACACAAATTGCTAATAATCTCACAATGATTTTTCAGAGTTTCCAAAATAAATCATTAAAAGAAGACATAGACAATTATGCCGAGTTTGTTCTACTTGGTGCATCACTATTTGAGTTAAAAGCAAAAAGATTACTGCCCCAAGATGAGGAAGTAGATTGGCTTGATGAAGTTGAACTAATAAAAGACAAAGATCTTGCATTTGCCAGATTGCTCCAATTTAAAGCTTTTACTGAAGTTGGACTGGCTCTAGCTATAAAAGTTAAACAAACCGAACGTGAAATACCCGCTTTTAAATATTATCAAACAAGTTCATTATCAGTAAAGCCCGAAATTCGTTACAACATTGACATTACTAAATTTACAGAAACAGCAAATGAAGTTTTCAGTAGATATAAAACAATACAGGGATTTTCACATATTGACAAAGAACTCCCTGATTTACAAGTTGCAATAGATGATCTATTAAAACTTGTTGATAAAAGATTAAATACAACATTCGAAGAATTAGTCTCCTCAGTAAATTCTTCACAAGAGGCTGTAGCATTTTTCTTAGCGTTACTTGAAGCTGTCCGATGGGGCTTTATTAAAGCTGAGCAAACAAATGTTAATAAAGAGATTATTATTGAGAAAAACTATGAATAGCAAAAAAGTTATATCTGCAGTACTACTTGTAAGTGATGGACCGGTAGAACACGAATATTTCGAAAAACTACTAACAATAAATAATTCGGAACTTATAAACTTAATTGATGAAATTAATGCCAACTTTGAAAATGCAGACATTGGTTTTTTTATAAAATATAATGATTTTAAATCTGACATTGTGACTAAATCAGAAATTTCAGAGCTACTTGGTGATGTAAAACCTCCAGCAATTTTAAGAGGTCTTTCCACGCCAGCGTTAGAGACTCTTGCAATAATTGCTTACGAACAGCCAGTTACAAAAATGAAAATTTCAGAAATTAGAGGGGTTGAATCTGAATCCTCCATTAAAACTTTAGAATCAAGGGGTCTCATAGAAAAAGGTGGCGAACTCGACGTTCCTGGTAATCCAATTCTGTATACAACGACAGAATTGTTCTTACAAAAACTAGATTTATCTTCAATAAGTAATCTACCGACCATCGGTGAGTATTTTAATAAAGCAGAAGAAGAGTAAATTATTGAGAATTAATCGTTTTCTTGCATTGAATCTAAATGTTTCACGTAGAGATAGTGATATTCTCGTAGAGAATAAATCTATCAAGATAAACGGAGTTATAGCTAATCATGGTGACCTTGTAGATGATGACGATATAGTCATGCATAAGAATCAAGTTATCCAAGCCATAAAAGAACATGAATATTTTCTTTTCTATAAGCCCTATGGATATGTTTCATCTCACAAAAGACAAGGGGAGTCAAAAATTATCTACGACTTGATCCACAATAAATCATTAAAATTTGGTGGTCGTCTGGATAAGGACTCAGAAGGCTTAATGCTACTAAGCACAGATGGCGTGTGGCTAAATAAATACTCACATCCAAAAAGTAATATTTCTAAAAAATACATTGTTGTTACAAGTAAAGAAATTAATTTTGAAACATTTAGAAAAACTATAAAAGATAATGACGAACAACTAAAAATCCATAAACTAACTGAGATTAAAAAATTAACTTATGAAATAGTTCTTAAAACTGGTAAAAATCGTGAAATACGAAGGATTTTTGATGTTAACAACATTCCAATTAAAAACCTTAAAAGGATTCAAGTTGACAAATTTGAAATTGGTAAAATGAAAATTGGTCAGTTAAAAAAAATTAAATTAACATAGTTACGTATGAATTATATCGTAACTATTGATGGACCCTCAGGTGTTGGTAAGACATCATTAGGAAGTCTTTTGGCACAAGAATATAATTCAAATTTCTTTTCAAGTGGAAAACTATACAGAATTATAGCTAAATACTTCATTGATCATTCAACTTCTGACACTAGCAATTTACAAATAGAAATTAACGAGGAATTACAAATTACTTTAAATAGTTTTTCTTATTCTGATTCTGATTTGTATATAAAAAATATCAATTCTAAAAGTTCTGAAATTGCAAAAATAAAAGAAGTTAGACAAATTGTTTCAGAATCCCTAACTAATTTATCCAAAAAACTTTCAAATGGTTTAATTATTGAAGGTAGAGATATGGGATCTATAGTCTTTCCAAATGCTGATTTAAAAATCTATCTTGATGCAGACATTGAAGTAAGGTCAAAAAGAAGATTAAAGCAATCTAACGATTCTGAGACAAAAGAAGATTTATTGAAAAGGGATGATAATGATAAAAATAGAGCTGAATCACCCTTAGTAATTCCCGACGATGCACTTTATATTGATAATTCCGATATAAATATGGATGACGTTCTTGAGTTGGTTAAAGAGAAGCTAAAGCTTCTGTAGCAGACCATTGCTTATCTTTATTAACACTTCTTACAGGCTCAACTTTATTTTCTGGAAATAATTCCAGTAAAAAATTACTTATCGTTGTAATATTTGACCTTAGCTCTTTAGGAAGCGGAAAATATTCTGTCTCATTTGTATTTTCAAAATAAATTGTTTCGTTTGGTTGAAGTTTATTGATAATTTCTTGAACTATATGATCAGGCGCAGAAGCTCCAGCTGTCACAGCAACATTTTTATCTTTTAAGTCTAAATTATCTATCTCTTCAGTTGTGTTCACTCGGAAACTTTCTTTACCTAAGTTCTTTATTGTTGAAACAAGTGCCTTAGTGTTACTTGATGTATCTGAACCCACAACTAAGACTACATCAACCTTACTTGAAACATTGATTACAGCTTCTTGACGGTTTGTTGTTGCATAACAGAGATCACTCTTTCTTGGCATATTCAAATTTGGATATTTTTTTTGTGCTGATTCCATTATTGGTGTCCACTCTGACATAGCTAAGGTCGTTTGTGCAAGTAATGCTACATTATCACTGGATATGTTTATTTCTTCTAAATCATCTTCCTTCTCGACTAAAAACATTGAGTCAGGTGCTACACCTAAAGCTCCAAGTGCTTCATCATGATTTTTATGACCTACGTAAATAATTTGTTGTCCTGCTTCACTAAACTTCTTTGCCTCATGATGCACCTTAGTTACTAGTGGACACACCGCATTGACTTGAACGGATGAGAGAGAATTAAATTCATTTTCTGTTTTTGGTGAAGTTCCATGAGCTGATAGCATTACAATTGCATTTTTTGGTAGTTCTTCAGATGACTCAATAAATTCAATATTTTTGGTTTTAAAACGTTCTACAATCCAGTCGTTATGAACAATTTCATGATAACAATAAATAGTTTCATCATAGATTTTCAACATCCATGTCAATGCTTTAATTGCCATCTCCACGCCAGCGCAAAAGCCCCTTGGAGTAACTAAATAAAGATTGTTTACCATATCAGTAGGATAGCTATATTTAAATTATGACTAAAAACAATATCGATGAAGTTTTATTAATTGGACTACCTAACTCTGGTAAGTCTTCATTGGTTAATGCGTTGTCCAGAGAAAAAAGTATCAATAATTGGTTCTACGCCAAATACAACGCGAGATAAAGTCTCTTCAACAATTAAAAGAAATGATAAAGTTTTTAATATTTCTGATTTACCTGGATATCTCGAAGACCCAGATGAATTAAATGAAAAGTTTCAAAATAAGCTAAAAGCATATCTCAATGATGCAAAATTAATCATGTTTGTTATAGATGTGCACACCACAAATTATTCTGGATTAGATAAAATACACAGTCTTCTGCAAAAGAATATAAATAAAGAACAAAAAGTCATAACGGTCTTTAACAAATGTGAAAACTTTAAAAAGTTTGAGTTGAATACAGAGCTGTACAAATACATTTATGATTCAGACTATTATGTCTCATCTATACATAAATTGGGTACTGAAGAATTAATGGAGGCACTTACCAAAAGCATGTCATCTAATACGGATTCAATTAAAAATACTTACAAATCTATAGCAATTATTGGAAAGCCAAACTCGGGTAAGTCTACATTGTTTAATAAGCTCTTGAATGAGGAAAGAGCAATTGTTTCAAATATTTCGGGCACCACAAGAGATAAATTAGAAGAAACAATCAAGTTCGATTCAGATTCTTATAACATTATTGATACTGCTGGTGTACCACGTAAAAAACAAAAAAACCAAATAGATAGATACGCATCATCTTTAGCAGTTGGTCAATTAGAAAATTCAGTAATAGCTTTTCTTGTTGTGGATGCAAAACAGGGGATAAATTTTGAAGACATGAGATTAATTAGTGAATGCATTGAAAACAAAGTAACACCAGTATTAATTATGAATAAATGGGATCTCTTAAAAGAAGAAGAGAAACTTTTTATAAACAAAAACATTGCCTCATTGTTAAAAAAATATTCTTGGTTAAAGATTTTAAGAATTTCAGCACTTAATGGTAAAGGTGTAAAAAATCTTAATACTCCGCTCAACTCTTCACCCGACCTTCCCCCTCATCCGTTTAGAGGTAGGAGAGCGAAGCTAAAATATGTGACACAGTACGATGTTTACCCTCCTTCGTTCAGTTTTATATTAAGTGGTAGAGTCCCAATTAATTATCAGAACTTTATAGATAATAGACTTCGTGACACATATAATTTTGACAATATATGTTTGAACATAAAATTTAAAAATTAATATGGAAAACTTTGGCTTCAAAATAGGAGTATTCTTGTTTGGCTTTCTATCTAATATTGAGGTTGTTTCAGTTTTTAATCAACTTAGTCATATAAACAAAATACAACCTATTTTTAATAAAATTAGACTTTTCAATTGAAATGCTTACAAATACACCTAATATTAATACATCCACACTTACGTGTGGATTTTGTATACAAAAGGAGAAAAATTGAGTAATTTCAAAGGATCCAGAAGTTGGCGCCTTATCTTACTTTTCTCAGTTTTTGCATTAGTTGTGGTTGCCTGCGGAGGCGACACAGCAGAAGAAGAAGTTGCTGTCGAAGAGACAGAAACAACTGAAGCTCCTGCTACAACTGCTGCGGCAGCTGAAGAAGCAGCTCCATCAGGACCTGATGGTGTTTATAAGATGGCGATCTTCTCAGATCCACAAACACAAAATTACTGGAATTATCTTGATACAGAAACAGATGTGTGGACACAATACGTGATGTCCGGACAAGCTGTGTCATTATTCTCTATTTCATATCCTAACTACCAGTTAGTTACAGGTATCGCAGACGAACTTGTTGAGACCTCAACTGACAACGGTGACGGAACATGGACTTATAGTGTTCCTATAACAGAAGGATATAAATGGAGTGATGGTTCAGACCTCACAGCCAACGATATGGTATTTACATATAATACCGCTAAAGATCTTGGCCTCTTAAGTAACTGGGAAACAAACTACCCACAAGGTAGTGGAACAGACTCAGCTGCTGAAGGATATGCACAAGGTATTTTAACCCTTGTTGCTAGTGATGCTTACACTGTAGAGATAACTCTAAACTTTGATGCCGGGTTAGCTTCATGGCAGTACCAAATTGCACAAGCACCAATACTTCCAGAAAGTTATTGGGCGCAATATGCTACTGACAGAGAAACCCTTTTAGCAGCCTCAGGAGCTGACGCTCCAGTAGCTAGCGCATTTGTCTACGACAAAGTAGAACAAGGTGCTTTTTACACATGGGCATATGATGCTAATACAATGTGGGATGGTGGAACTACCACAATTTATAAGAGTGGTACCACAGTCGAATGGGATAATGGAAAAGCTCCAGCTATCAACCAATCATTTGGTGATACAACTGGCGATTCATTCTCATACACAGCAGGACCTTATGTAGGAACTGTTGAGTTCACATTATATGGTGATCAAGATGCTGCTTATCTTGCATTCCAAAATGGCGAAGTTGATTTCGTTCTTAACCCATTAGGTGTTAAGAGAAATCTTTTTGACCAATTATCCAGAGTTCCAGGTGTCGAAACTGTTTCCAACTTAGGTAACGGTATGCGATACATGGCATTCAACACTAGGGTTTTCCCTGGAAGCGACAAATCTTTTAGACAAGCTGTTGCATGTATTTCTGATAAAGAATTCGTGTTAAACAACATTCTTCAAGGTGTTGCTGTAAATATGGATGGTCAAATGCCTGAAGCGTTAACAGCTTGGGTTGCACCTGTAACAGGTGTCCTTGCTGATTGTGCTGGCCTTAATGCTGAAGAACGATTCAACAAATCAGTTGAAATTCTTCAAGCAGGTGGTTGGACAGCTTCAGACTGGGGTTCCCATGCTGGTGGTGCTGAAAGAGCAGTCGCTCCAACAGGAATTAAAGGACCAGGAGGAGAAACACCTCCATCAGACATGTTGCTTTATGCACCAGGTGCTGGTTATGATCCATTGAGATCAACAATGTCCTTATTTATTGCTGATTGGATGCAACAACTTGGACTTGACGTAACAGCGAGACCTACTGGTTTCAACGTTATTGTTGACAAGGTGTTCACACCAGAGACTTGTGAGGATTGGTATTTCTACATGCTTGGTTGGGGTTTAAGTGCATTCCCTAATCACCCTGGAGATTTCTTCAATTCCAAGAACGACACATGCGAAGGTGGCTATAACACACCTGGTTTTAACAACGCAGAATTTGACGCATTAGATGCTGAATTCCAAGCTGCTAAAACAATAAGTGATGCTATTGTCCTATCGCAAAAAATGGAAGCTATATTATTTGAAGAAATGCCATATTTGGTATTATTCAACGTACCTACATTAGAGGTATATAAAGATACTGTAGAATTTCCATTCACAGATGTATTAGACGGATTAACTGGAACAGGTGGCGGTTACGCTTCACTTGTGAAAGTACAGAGCTAATAATATAACTTGAACATGGGTAGGCTTCGGCCTACCTATGTTTTTTAAATGTCTAAAATAGGGTACGAATATGGTTGAGTACATAGTTAGAAGAACATTGCAAATGGTTGTTGTGTTTTTTATTTTCCTTGTTAGTTCTTATCTTTCTATTTAATGCCATTCCCGGTAATGCATTCTCTAACTTACTTCTTAATCCCTAATCTTCCTCCAGATGCCTATCAAAAAGTACTAGAAACTTATGGCTTAGATAAACCTCTTTTTGAAAGAGTACAGCTTTATGTAGTTAACTTTTTTAAAGGTGATTTCGGATACTCATATAAATATTTCCCTAAAACTCCTATTGAATTAATAGCAGAAAGATTACCTCGCACTCTTATGTTGTTTTCTGTTGTAAACATCGTTGCTTTCTATACCGGTTTTTTTATTGGTAAAGTACTTGCTTGGAGAAGAGGTTCAAAGTCTGAAACATGGATTACTATCACTTCAGTATTTTCTTACACTGTTTTTTATCCCTGGTTTGCATTAATGATGTTATGGTTCTTTGGATATAAAATGGGTTGGTTTCCAATCGGTAAATTCTTATATCCTGAAAAATGGTATGACGCTCCCTTTGATAGTGATGTTATATTCTCAATGATGATTAAATTTGTAGTGATAATTTCTTTGCTACAATTCGCAGCGTACACAGCAACTAGAGGTATAGAAGCACTATCTTCAAGAAGGAATGTACGGTTTGCAAGTTTGATAGCAATATTTATTGGAAGTTATTTTTATTGGAATACAGGAGAAGCGTTAGCTAGAAAGCCATATGCAGCAGACATCGCTTATCATATGATACTTCCAGTTCTAGTAGTTACAATTGTAGCTTTTGCCGGTACAGCTCTTCTTACGCGTACAACGATGATGGAAGTTTTAAAGGAAGACTATATACTCACGGCAAGAGCAAAGGGTATTAGCCAAAAAAGAATTAGGGATAGACATGCCGCTAGAACAGCACTTTTACCAGTCGTAACGTCTTTCATTTTCACAATAGTTACAATAATCGATGGTTCCGTTCTTACAGAACAAATCTTTTCATGGCCTGGCATGGGGCAGTTACTTCTTCAAGCTGTTTTGGAAGAGGATATACCAGTTGCAATGGCAGCATTTTCTTTTGTAGGCGTATTTGCATTAATTGCTCACTTAATTGCTGATATTTCATATTCATATTTAGATCCAAGAATTAGAGTTAAATCACAGGGATAAAATATGGAAATTGATGAATTAAAAGAAAAGAATTTACAAAAACAGCTCAGAAAAGAAGCTATCAGAAGAAATTGGAAATTATTTTCACAAAGCAAATTAGGAATGATTGGATTGGGAATTGTACTATTCTTTCTTGTTTTGGCATTGTTACAACCTTTCCTTTTCATGACTGGATTATGGAATGAAAGTATTTATCATCCTGTAGTTGGTTATGATCAAATTATTGAAAAAAAATTAGTTGTTGAATGCCCTAAGGATTATCCAACGCCTAAATATGAAACTTATCTTGATTGTCCTGGAGACGGTGAGGTCCAGAAAAAAATGCTATATCTTGCCCAAGGTGTAGAAGTTGGTGATATGTATGATGTTTATTTACAGCCAGCACCTCCATCAACTAAACATATACTTGGAACAGATTCACTAGGTAGAGATGTATTCTCTCAAATAATGGAAGGTAGTCAAGTAGCATTTGTTTTGGGCTTACTCAGTGCAACTTTAGGTGTAGGAATATCAACAATACTTGGAACAATTGCCGCTTTTTTTGGTGGTAGGATCGATGCATATTTAATGAGACAATCAGACCTAGTCCTTATGCTACCAACTTTACCATTACTATTTATAATTTCTGCTTTTGCAGAGTTGAAGATTTGGCATCTTGCTGTTGTTCTGGGAGTACTTGGTGGTCTTGGAGGCTCAGTTATAACTATTAAGTCACAAGCGCTTCAGGTAAAAGTAAAACCATTTGTAGATTCAGCAAGGATAACAGGTGGCTCACAAAGAAAAATTATGTTCTCACATGTATTACCAAACGTAGCCCCGCTAGCTTTACTATTTATGGTCTTTAGTGTTACTGGTGCTATTGCTTCAGAATCAGTTCTATCATTTCTAGGATTATTAAACATAGATATGAGTTGGGGATTAATGATATACCTTTCACAGACTGATGGATTTATATTTTCTGGTTTGGAATACTGGTGGTTGATACTTCCAGCTGGTCTTTCTGTAACTTTTCTTGCAGGTGGCTTTTATTTAGTTGGCCGAGGACTTGATGACGTTTTCAATCCTCGTTTAAGGAAACGGTAATTCGATGAAAGATATTTTAGTTGTAGATAATCTTAATATGCATTATGAAACTCTTGAAGGAAATGTGATGGCAGTAAATAATGTATCTTTTACAGTAAAAGAGGGTGAGTCATTTGGTTTAGTCGGTGAGTCAGGTTGTGGTAAGTCATCTGTTGCTTCTACTTTATTACAACTTCAATCAGACAATGCAGTAATTTCCTCAGGAAGCATACTTCTAGAGAATCAAGAACTTGTAGGTATGTCCGAATCTGAATTACGTAAGGTACGTTGGAATGACATAAGTATCGTATTTCAAGGAGCTATGAATGCGTGGAATCCAGTAATAAAAATAGGCGAACAAATTAGAGAAGCTATAAGAGAGCATCATCCTGAGAATACTAAAAAAGAGAATACAGAAAAAATATCTGAATTATTTAAAATAGTAGGTCTTGAGGATTCAATTATGGATAGATTCCCACATGAATTATCAGGAGGAATGAAACAGAGGGCTGTAATTGCACTCGCTTTATCTTGTGATCCAAAAATTGTAATAGCAGATGAACCGACAACAGCACTTGATGTAGTTATACAAGACCAAATTTTGAAAGAGATAAAAAAAGTTCAGGAACTATTGGGCTTAAGTCTAATTTATATTTCTCACGATATAGCTGTAATTGCAGAGATGACAGATAATATGGCAGTCATGTATGCTGGCTCAATTGTGGAAATGGGTCCTACTTCCTCAATTTTTACTAACCCAAGGCATGCATATACAAAACTATTGCTAGAGTCTACACCTTCGGTAGTTGGTGAAAAAAAGAAATTAAGAGCTCTGGATGGAGAGCCCCCAAGCCTTATTAATGGCTTAAGCGGATGTGCATTTTCGCCTAGATGTCCAGACCCTTCAGAGGATTGCAGTAATGGAAAACTTGATATGAAACTAATAGAGCTAGAAACTGGACACTGGGCCGACCAGTGTTGTGTAAATTGTGGGTGATAAATGGATAATGTAATAGAAGTAAATAATTTAGTTAAAAATTTCGATGTATCGGGTGGCTTTTTTTCACGCACTAAACAGGTTGTAAAAGCGGTTGATGGTATCAGTTTCAGTATTCCAAAAGGTGAATCTTTGGGTTTAGTTGGTCAAAGTGGTTGTGGTAAAACAACAACAGCTAGGGCGTTATGCCTACTTGATCCAAAAACTTCTGGAGATGTTAAGTTTTACAATTCAGAAGCAAATGAGATGCAAAACTTAGATGATCTTTCTGAAGAACAGGTAAAACAATTTCGCAGAAATACTCAGATGATATTTCAAGATCCCTATGAATCATTAAATCCAAGATGGACAATTAAAGACATAATATTAGAACCGTTGAACATTCATAATATCGGCTCACTTGAGAATAGAACTGAAGCAGTAGTTGAAATTTTGAAAACTGTAGGATTAACCCCTCCAGAAAACTATTTACCAAGATACCCACATGAATTGTCTGGCGGGCAAAGGCAGCGAGTCTCCATAGCAAGATCTTTGATTATGAACCCAAAATTTGTAATATGCGATGAACCCACTTCTATGCTAGACGTCTCAATAAGAATCTCAATTATGGACTTGATGCTAGACCTAGCAAAAGATTTACAAGTTTCATATTTATACATAACTCATGATTTAGCGGTAGCAAGATATATGTGTAATAGAATTGCAGTCATGTTTAATGGTAAAATTGTAGAAATCGCTAAAACTGAAGAATTACTTAGTAATCCTATACATCCATATACAAAGAGATTAATTTCTTCAATACCAGTGCCAGATCCTAAATACACAAGAGTAAAATACGAATTAGATTTTACAGAACTTGATGGAATCATTGAAAATAATACAGATAACTTACCAATGGTAGATATCGGTGATGAGCATTTTATAGCAACACACGATGTCAAGGATTTACTTATTTGAAATTTAAAGATATTTTCCTACCTCCTAATTTGATAACTTTTTTTAGATTATTTGCTTCGGTTTATCTTTTTCAAATCTTTCATCCCTTAGATATAAATAATTACCTACTAGTTATAGTTATTGCTGTTATTGGTTTAAGTGACTCACTTGATGGCATTGTTGCTAGAAAGTTTAACATGGTAAGTGAGCTTGGCATCATTCTCGACCCTTTTGTGGACAGAACAGTGTTCATCTTATTAGTTATTTGGCTCCAAGATATTTTTCCAAACATTTTTTTCATAGCACTAATCGCGAGAGAAATATTGGTTCTACTTGGTGGTATATATGTTTTACTTTCAAAGAAACCCATCGAAGTCTCAAAAAAAGGAAAACTAGCTACGGTGTTTATGTTTATTACAATATGTTTATACGTGTTGGATATTAGTTTGAGCACAGGGTTAATTAATTTTATCGCCTTTCCAGTCATGATTTTTTATTACTTTGTTGCATTAGAATACCTTTATTACCTAGTATTTAATTATGAACAATGAAACAATACCATTAGAAGATTCTTTAATATTTAATCAAAATTCTAAATATATACTTTCATTGCTTAATGAGGAAGTCTCTTCAACATCATGGTTTTTACCAAATGGCTTACATAAAATAGGTAGGCTTCCAGAAAAAGAAATTATTTTAGATGATGTTACGGTTTCCAGACATCACGCTTTCATAACTGTAGATGACGAAGAAATCTCTATTACTGACGAAGAGTCGACTAACGGGATTTTTATAAATGGAGAGCTGTTAACGGAATCAACCCTTAAAAGTGGTGATAGGTTACAAGTTGGTAAATTTTCTTTAATCGTTACTAAAACAGATTAGCAATGGATATTTCTGCAAGCATTCAAGCTGCGAATCAACTCGATCTACTTAGAGATATTGAAACTAATGCAAACAAATTCGATCAACTACATGTAGATATTACTGATGGACACTTCACTAATAATATAGGTCTATCTTTGGATATTGTTTCAAAGATGAAAAACAGTACAGACTATAAACTGGATGTTCACTTGATGCTTCAAGAAAACACTAAATATGTTGAAAGAGTTGTTGATTACGGAGCGGACATAGTTACGGTTCATTGTGAATCAACAGAAATTGATGAATTTAAACTCTTAACTAGTAATTTTGAAAATATTGGGATTGGTATATTACCTACAACTAAAATTGAACGTTTGAAATCTTATGCTGAATATACATCAACTTTTTTACTTTTAACTGTCAACCCCGGCTTTTCCAATCAGCCGAAAGCAGTAAATCTTATTGATAGAATTAATGAGTTTAAAAGTACTATAGGCAACAGTGATTATACGTTAATCATTGATGGCGGTGTAACGGTGAATGATTTAGGCCCCCTTGAATCTCATGGAGTAAATATTGCCGTACAAGGTGGAGCTATATTTGGAAAATAACTTTCAATATTTAGGTTATTCAGAGCCTATGGCCCTAGCTATGGTCGAAGCATTAAAAGTTAATCCGTACCCTAATCCAAGAGTAGGTGCACTTTTAGTTGACAATCATGGGAATGTTAAAGCAGTAGCTAATCATACAAAAAAAGGTACTAATCATGCTGAAATTAATATTTTTAATCAGGTGGAAGTTGAAGATTCTGATACCCTTTATGTTACGCTCGAACCGTGCTTTCATAACGATACATCTCCCTCTTGTGCGGTAGAGATTATAAAACAGGGCGTTAAAAATATTGTCATTGGGGATATAGATCTTGATATCAGAACAAACGGGAGAAGTATTTCGTTATTAGAAGATAATGATATATCTGTACAAATAGAACCGAATGCTAATAATTTTCTTAATCCCTATTACCAAAATCAACACAAGAAATTAAAAGATATTCACTACCTTCTAAAGATTGGAATATCTGAGAATGATTATATAACTGACGATGCTTCTGAGTTAAAGTACATCACTAACGAACTATCACTAAGTATTGTCCATTACTTAAGAGCAACGGCTGACTGTATTGTCATTGGTAAAAATACACTAATTAATGATGAACCAAAACTTAATGTTCGTATATCAGGTGTTAATAATATTGACCACAATCCTGTTCCGATTGTTTTGTGGGGCACGTCAACAGAGAATCTGACGTCTACAATGGAAAAATATTCACACTTCACTTTCTTAAGTAGCATGCCATCTCGAGATAATAATATATATTGCTCAACAGATTCACTTACCGATGTTGAAGACTATTTTCTTAAAAGAAAATTCAGAAACATTTTTATTGAAGGCGGCAAAGGTATCATTAATTCTTTTTTCCAAGATGGCAAAATTGATTCAATTTATGAATTTAAGAGTAGTTCATCCATAGAAAATGGAATCCATATTGGGAGTGAGTATACAAAGCAGATAGATAAAAACTTTCTTTTGAATAACAGATATGCTCTTTTAGATAATTTATTAACTACTTATACTAAGAGTTAATGTTTACTGGAATAATACAAAGTGTTGGAGTTGTTACATCTCTAGATGGAGAAAACTTAATTATCTCTACTAATTCAGATAAATTCCTAAATCATGACTTAGGAACAAGTATTGCTGTTGACGGTGTTTGCTTAACGTTAAGAGGTTATGATGAAAACAATCTAACCTTCCAAGTTTCCAACGAGTCAATTTCAAGATCTATTATAAAGAATTACACTATCGGGGACTTTATTAATCTAGAACTACCACTTACTATGGAAACTTTTCTAAGTGGGCACATTGTTCAAGGACACGTTGATACGATTACCACAGTTTCAAATATTGAGCAGGTCTCTGATGATCTTTGGAATTTCTTTTTTGTTAACAATAATTATAAATATTTAGTAGATAAAGGCTCTATAACTATTAATGGAGTTTCACTTACTCTTGTTAACCCAAATGAAGATAAATTTTCTGTTGCAATTATTCGCGAAACATACGATCGAACAAATTTTAATAATCTTCAAGTAGATTCACCTGTGAATGTAGAATTCGATATTATGGCAAAATATGTTGAAAGAGCTCTTGATGATAAGTGATATAAAAGATATTATCTCTACCTTTAAAAATGGAGAGATGATTATTTTAATTGATGATGAAGACAGAGAAAATGAGGGTGATTTAGTAATCTCTTCCAAAAACTTAACACCTGAACATATTAATTTTATGATAACTCATGCAAAAGGATTAGTTTGCGCACCAATTTCATCCGAGATTGCATCTAATTTAAAACTTGCTCTTATGGAAGGAGTTAACAATGAAATGGAAACTCAATTTACTGCCTCAGTTGATCTTAAAGGTGAAGGTGTTACCACAGGGATTTCTGCTGAAGACAGATATAAGACAATAATTGGTCTTACTAATAAAGATGCCACAAGAAATGATTTCAGTATTCCAGGTCATATTTTTCCATTGCAATCCATGGATGGGGGAGTTTTAAGAAGAGCTGGGCATACAGAAGCTGCAGTAGACTTATGTAAAATATCTGATCACTATCCAGTTGCAGTTATCTGTGAGATTATAAATGATGATGGCTCAATGGCTAGACTTGAAGACCTTGAGTTATTCGCACAAAAACATGATTTACCGATTGGTACGATTAAAGACTCTCATCGAATATAGGCTGGAGACAAAAACACCTAGTATCTTTTATATCAAAATCTAAAGTTCCAACAGAATACGGTGACTTTAATGCGCCATGTGTTTAGAGATAATAATGACAATACAGAACATATTGCTATGACCTACGGTGATTATTTATCAGAAGATGCAACGATGGTCAGGGTTCATTCAGAGTGTCTTACTGGTGATGTTTTATTTTCGAAAAAGATGTGATTGCGGTTATCAACTTGAAGCTGCTTTTAAAACAATTGTAGAAAATGAATCTGGCGTTATTCTTTATGTTCGTGGTCACGAAGGTCGTGGAATCGGTCTGGGAAATAAGATCAAGGCTTATTCTCTTCAGGATGAGGGGAGCGACACTGTAGATGCAAACCTTCGAATTAGGTTTCCAAATGGATCAAAGAGATTATGGAACTGGTGCGCTTATTTTAAGAGAACTTGGAATAACAAATATGAACTTACTTACCAATAATCCCTCTAAGAGGGCTGGCTTAGAAGGTTTTGGGTTAAATATTATAAAAAGGACACCTCTTTTGGGTAAGATCACAGAGGACAATACACATTATTTGCAGACCAAAAAAAATAAGATGGGCCATAATTACGATGAAGAATAAGGTAGCAATAATAAATACTGATTATTACGGAGAATACACTAAAAAACTTCTTGCCGGTGCAACCTCAAGCTTAGATGGTGACTTTGAATATGAGACTTTTAGAGTTAAAGGTGCATGGGATATTGTTTACAAAGTCAATTCCTTAACTGCAACTTATGATAAATTTATTGTCATTGGTATTATTTGTAAGGGTGATACAGATCATTATGAATATATTTCTTCAGCTGTTGCGAACTGGACTCATGGATCTTACAATCAACAAAGAAGTCTACATTGCTAATTGTATATTGAACGTCCATAATCTTGAACAGGCGGCAAAACGCTGTGAGGATGGCAACAATAAAGGTATAGAAGCTGCATTGGCATTAAAAGATATTTTTAGTTGATATACTTTTTAATAGTATATAATTAAAGTCAAGCGAACAAAGTTCCACCTACTGTGAAAAATAGTATGGTAAATTAACAGCTTCGTGCTGTTTTTTTTATTGAGAGGAGAAAGTTATACCAGAACTTAAGATAAACGAAGACATTAGGTCAAAGGAGTTGTTAGTTATTGCTCCAGATGGCGTACAAGTTGGAGTTTTAGAATTAAAAAAAGCAATTATTGTAGCTGAGGAACTTGGGTTAGATCTTGTGGAGGTATCTCCCGAAAGCAAACCACCAGTTGCTCGATTAATGGATTATGGTAAATATAAGTATGAGCTTTCTCAAAAAGCAAAAGAATCAAGAAAAAATCAAGTTAAGATAAGCGTCAAAGAAGTTCAACTTAAACCGAAAATCGATACGAATGACTACAATATCAAATTAAATCAATCTAGAAAATTCTTAAGAGATGGTGATAAGGTAAAATTCACAATGAGATTTAGAGGAAGAGAAGCAGAGCATCCTGAATTTGGACAAAGAATATTAGATAAACTGAAGGATGAACTTAGCGAAGTTGCTGAAGTGGAATCAACTTCTCGTCCTGATGGAAGGTCATTAACTATGGTGTTAGCACCAAATGGAGGTAGAAAATGAAACATAAAACACACAAAAGCTCATCCAAAAGAGTTCGTGTTACTGGTACTGGGAAATTTATGAGACGTAGAGCGCATACTTCTCATTATAAATTAGCCAAGGGGAGTAACACCTGGGGAAGATTAAAAAGAGATGTTGAAGCATCTAAAGGTGATAGTAAAAAGTTAAGAAAGTTGTTGAGTTAAATGGTCAGAATTAAAAGATCTGTAAATAGTAAAAAATCAAGAAGAAAGACTATGAAGCAAGCAAAGGGTTATACCGGAGCTAGAAGTAGAACCCTACGTGCAGCCAAAGAACAGGTTATGCATGCAGGTGCTGATTCTTTCACGCATAGAAAAGATAAAAAAGGTGATTTCAGAAAACTTTGGATTAGTCGTATAAACGCTGCAGCACGATTACATGACTTATCATATTCCAAATTTATAAATGGTTTAAACAAAGCAGATATAAAAGTTGATAGAAAAATTCTTGCAGATATTGCTATAAATGATCCAAAAGGTTTTAAAAAATTAGTAGATGTTGCTAAAGATAACTTAAATGGCTGAAGTCAATTTAGATAAGATCTTTGCATCATTCATACTTAGCCTTGAAGACGTAGTAGATGTTTCTGAACTCACTCAAATAGAAAAAGAGTATTTAGGTAAAGGATCAGTTCTTTCTGAAGAAAGAGCAAAACTAGCATCTTTAAGTAATGATGATAAAAAGAAATATGGCTCACTATTAAAAGATTTTGCTAATAAGGTTTCTAAAAAATTAGAGAGTTTCAAAGTTGACTTTGAGAAATCTTATTTTACGGAAAAAGAAAAATCTGAAAATCCTGATATCTCTTTAGATTGGTTTTCTAAAAAAGGTACAAGGAAACATATACTTACAAATGTAATGGAAGAGGTAGTAGACATTTTCGCTTCTCTTGGTTACACAGTAGCCCATGGCCCAGAAGCTGAAACATCCTGGCATAACTTTGATGCTCTTAATACTCCAGATTGGCATCCTGCTAGGTATGAATCTGATACCTTATATTTAGATAAAGATTTAAAAAATCTACTAAGGACTCAAACTAGTACCGTTCAAGTACGGCACATGCAAGATAACAAACCTCCTGTGTATATAGTTGCACCTGGAAGGGTTTATAGATCAGATCAACTTGATGCAACGCACTCCCCAGTATTCCATCAAATCGAAGGTCTGGCTGTTGATGATGGTATTACATTTTCAGACTTGAAAGGGACCCTTGAGTATTTTGTAAAAGAATTTTTTGGAAAAAATGTACAGACTAAATTTATTCCACATTTTTTCCCCTTCACTGAACCATCTGCTGAAGTACTCGTTAGTTGGAAAGATGGAGAATGGTTAGAAATTTTAGGTTGTGGAATGGTTGACCCAAATGTATTTCAAAATGTAAAATACCCAAGTACCACTCAAGGTTTCGCATTCGGAGTAGGCGTAGAACGATTAGCTATGCTGAGATATGGAATTGACCATATTAAAAACTTTTATGAAAATGATTTGAGATTTTTGGAACAGTTTTAATGAAAGTACTTAAATCATGGTTGAATGATTGGGTTGATATAGACAAAATCAATGGTGATGAATTATCTTTAGCACTCGAAAGTCTTGGTTTCGAAATAGAATCAAGAATCGATATTAAACCTAACTATAAAAATATTGTTGTCGGTAAAGTACTTGAAATTTATCCTCATCCAAATGCTGATAAAGTTCGAGTAACAAAAGTTGATACAGGAAATAATGTCTTTGAAATAGTATGTGGTGCTTTCAACTTTGATGTTGGTGCTGTCGTTCCGGTAGCTTTACCTAAATCAGAAATCAAAGACTCTTTTTTAATCGATAAAAGAGATATTAGAGGTGTTGAGTCAAACGGCATGATATGTTCAGCAACAGAGTTAGATCTTTGGGAAGATAATTCCGGAATCTTGTTACTAGATGACGATGTTAAACCTGGTACTGATTTCTCTACTATTTATCCACAAAATGATATTGTATGGGAAATTGGTGTTACACCTAATAGGGGAGACTGCATGTCTCATCTAGGTGTTGCTCGTGAACTTTCACATTATTTTAAAAAGCCACTTCTTGATAACTCATCACAACTAAACCCATCTATTGAAAGCATCCTTTCTTTAAGTAGTGGAACTATCAAGGAATGTAATACTTATGCAGGTATCGAAATTGAAAATATAAAAATTAAGGATTCAAACTTTAATACAAAGTATAGACTTTCACAGGTTGGTACAAGGATAATTAATAATGTAGTTGATTACACCAATTATGTACTTTACGACATAGGACAACCACTCCATGCTTTTGATAGAGATAAATTATTTGGCAAAATTTCGGTTAGGTATGCGAAACAAGATGAAACGTTATTAACTCTCGATAACCAAAATCGTCAATTATCTAAAAATGATCTTATTATCACTGCTGATGATAAACCTATTGCTCTTGCAGGGGTAATGGGTGGACTTGAAACAGAAGTAACACAAGAAACAAACAATCTTTTAATTGAGAGTGCATATTTCGATAAAGTATCAATAATGAACACATCGAGAAAACTTAATTTAATTTCAGATGCTTCTATTAGGTTTGAAAGAGGAATTGATCACCAATTTCAATTACTGGGACTAAACCGATTCATAAACATATTTCAACAAGATCAACATATTACCTACTCTTCGCCTGTTGTAGATTCAAAGCAACAGTTTTCTATGGTTGATGTAAGTTTTAGTAGAAATGAAATATATAAAATATTGGGTATAAAACTAGAAAATGATTTTATTGAAAATATGCTTGAGTATTTAGGAATTAATTACACATTAACTGACAACGATATTGTATTTCAATCACCTAGTTGGCGTTATGATTTAGAAAGACCTATAGATTTAATTGAAGAATTCGCTAAACATTATGGTTTCAATAATTTTGAGAGCACGTTACCAATTGGTAATAATAAAAATAATCTAGGTGAATATTGGCATCTCAAAAGGAGCCTCACCGATAAACTCATTGCAATGAATATGTATGAGATACAGACACTTTCTTTTGTTTCACAAGAGATAAACCAAATTTTTACTCCTGAAAAAAAGAGTGTGGAAATAAACAATCCTATCGATCAAACAAATAAGTTTTTGAGAACAAGCTTACACCCTTCATTAATTGAGGTGTATAAAAATAATATTGAACAGAACAATCAATCTGAAATGTTTTTTGAAATTAACAATATATTTGATGCTGGAGAACATCAAAATTTTGATTCCATTCCCAATCAAATATATTCCTTATCAGCATTAATACCATCTAAATTAACGAATTCTGACACGAGACAAGACCCTACTATTAATGATATATATTTTGCTAAACAAATTTTAATAGATTGTTTTGGCAAAATAGAATTAAAACAAATTCACAAACCTGGATTTCATCAAAACTTATCATTCCTTATATTAAAAAATAATAAAGTTATAGGACATCTTGGCCAACTAGCTTCACAATTAGAAAAGTCTTATGAACTAAATAATTCCATATTCCTTTTTAGTATTGATCTAACCTCAATTAGTTCCGAAGATTTAATTAATATAATTTATTCCCCACTATCTCCGTATCCTTACGTAAAGTTTGACTTATCTTTTATGGTTCCAGATGCATTTGCTGCAAGTGAATTAATACAGGAAGTTGAAAAATTCTTAATTAACAATGAAAATGTAATAACTATTTTTGATGATTTCAAGAATGAGAAAAGTAGGAATTTAGGAATTAGAATAAATACGAGAAGTTATTCAAAAACTTATAGCGAAGAAGAGGTAACAGATATACTTAATCAGGTAGTTGATGTGCTTGAAAATAAGTTCTCAATAAAACTAAATAAGGGAAACTAAATGGTCGAAACAACTGGTTTAAACAACAGAGTTTACCAAATGCTTTCTCAGAAGTCATCAAAAGTTGCAGTTGATATTCTTGGTATGAGACTTTCAACTAATTATAAAAGTAAATTTACTGAAATTATGATCACTGAAACAGAAGCTTTTGGTCGACAAAAAACAGATCCAATGTCACTCGTTAATATGTTTAACAGAAAATTTCCTGAATCTTTACCAAAGGGTCCACCTCATATTCTTGTACTCAAATCATATGGAGAGAACAGAAGTTTGTATTTATTAACTTCTAAAAAAGGTTCGTGTGAAGCAGTATTAATACGTTCAGGTGAAGTACTTTTGGGTAAAAGTTACGTTGAGTCGAGACGAAAAGTTAAAATGAAAACTAACAAAGTGACAGGTCCTGGAAATATAACTAAAGGACTCGGTATAGATTTAGTCAATGATGGCGAAGATTTATTTTTTGGGTCCCTCAATCTAGCTCCTCGTATACATCCGGTTGATAGAGCTATTGCTACTCAAAGAAAAAACGCAAAACCTAAAGATAAAAATCTTTGGCGATATTCTTTGGTGCAAAAATGAAATATATTGAAGACAGATCTTCTGTAATTAATCCACTTGCTGATTATGAAGATTTACTTAAATCTAAAAAGAAACTAAGAGTTAAGCTAGGTGTCGATCCAACAGCTCCAGATGTAACACTAGGTTGGTATGCCATTTTAAGAGCATTAAGAAAATTCCAAGAATATGGTCACACTGCAGTATTGATACTAGGTGAATTTACTGCACAAGTCGGTGACCCATCTGGAAAATCAGAAACACGATCTGTTTTAGAGGAAAATGAAATTGATATAAATGCAAAAGGCGTACTACCAATAATTAAATCAATTCTACATTCTGATAACCTTGAAATAGTTTCTAATAAGGAATGGCTTTCTAAATTAACTATTTCAGAAATGATGAACCTTGCGTCTTCAACAACACTTGCACAAATGTTAGAGCGTGAAGATTTTTCAAAAAGATACGATTCTAAAAATCCAATATCCCTACTTGAATTCTTTTATCCGTTATTTCAAGGTTATGATTCAGTAGCTGTTAAAGCAGACATCGAAATTGGTGGCAATGATCAACTCTGGAATCTTATGTTAGGCAGGGAGATACAAAAGTTTTATAATATCAGTCCCCAAGTTGCTATTACATTCCCACTTTTAGTTGGAACCGATGGTAAGAAAAAAATGTCTCAGTCTTTGAATAATTATATTTCAGTAACTGAATCAGCAAATAATATTTATGGGAAAATTATGAGTATTCCTGATGAAGTCATGTGGGATTATTTTCTAATGCTTTCAGATTTAGAATTAGACGAAATCGAAGAAACTAGATCTCTTGTTGCAGACGAAAAAATGAATCCATTTGATGTTAAGAAAAGCCTTGGAAAAATTATAACTAATGAACTCTACGATGAAACTCTCTCTACTCAAGCTGAGCAAAGTTTTAATGATATAACTATTAATAAAAATATCCCAGATGTAATTCCAGATGCATACATATCTGATGGGGAAGTACACTTACCGAATTTATTAACAGAAAATGATATTACTAGCTCCAATTCTGAAGCTCGACGTATTATTGCCTCAGGTGGTTTTAAAATTGACAATGTTAAATATATTGAATTGGACATATCAGCCGCACAATTAGATGGAAAAATCCTACAGATTGGTAAAAGAAAATTTTTAAGAATAAATAAAAAATAATACCCTCTTTAAACAAGAAGGTGTTACTCTTAAATTACGAAATTTGGCTTTTTGACAACTGAGTAGAGTATGAACGCCGGTAGTGCAGAATTAATTTTCTAGCACTCTTTTTTTGTCAACTTTTAAGTTAAAAGTTGATGGCTAGTTCTTTTTATTAAGAGTTAGTGATGGTTTAAAAACCATAATATGGGATAAAACCCATGTTGATTCTTTGGTCAGATTAAAATTCAAAGATTTTGTTGGAGAGTTTGATCCTGGCTCAGGACGAACGCTGGCGGTGCGCCTTATGCATGCAAGTTGAGCGAAGCTTTTTGGTAGTTTACTACTAGAAATGACTGAGCGGCGAACGGGTGAGTAACGCGTGAGCAATCTACCTTAGTTACTGGGATAGCCCGAGGAAACTCGGATTAATACCGGATATTCTTATTTTTTCACATGAAGTTTTAAGGAAAGGTCAGCCGAACTAAGATGAGCTCGCGTTCTATCAGCTAGTTGGTGGGGTAAAAGCCTACCAAGGCTACGACGGATAGCTGGTCTGAGAGGACGATCAGCCACACTGGGACTGAGACACGGCCCAGACTCCTACGGGAGGCTGCAGCAGGGAATATTGTGCAATGAGCGAAAGCTTGACACAGCGACACCGCGTGTGGGATGACGGTTCTAGGATTGTAAACCACTTTCAGGAGGGAAGAAAATGACGGTACCTCCACAAGAAGACCCGGCCAACTATGTGCCAGCAGCCGCGGTAATACATAGGGGTCAAGCGTTGTCCGGATTTATTGGGCGTAAAGAGCTCGTAGGCGGTTCAACAAGTCGGTCGTAAAAG
Source organism: uncultured Candidatus Actinomarinales bacterium (assembly GCA_943840565.1). Classification (GTDB taxonomy): domain Bacteria; phylum Actinomycetota; class Acidimicrobiia; order Actinomarinales; family Actinomarinaceae; genus Actinomarina. Next base: position 361,035 of record CALSUY010000001.1, read on the forward strand.
TTTAGGGCTCAACCCTAAAATGTCGATCGATACTGTTGTGACTAGGATACGGTAGAGGTGAATGGAATTCCGAGTGTAGCGGTGAAATGCGTAGATATTCGGAGGAACACCAATTGCGAAGGCAGTTCACTGGACCGTGATCGACGCTGAGGAGCGAAAGCTAGGGGAGCAAACAGGATTAGATACCCTGGTAGTCCTAGCTGTAAACGATGGATACTAGATGTAGGAACTGGATTGACGGTTTCTGTATCGTAGCTAACGCGTTAAGTATCCCGCCTGGGGAGTACGGTCGCAAGACTAAAACTCAAAGGAATTGACGGGACCCCGCACAAGCGGCGGAGCATGCGGCTTAATTCGATGATACCCGTAGAACCTTACCTGGACTTGACATATAGGGAAAAACTGGAGAAATCCAGTGTGCGTAAGCGCCCTATACAGGTGGTGCATGGCTGTCGTCAGCTCGTGTCGTGAGATGTTGGGTTAAGTCCCGCAACGAGCGCAACCCCTGTCCTATGTTGCCAGCAAGTAATGTTGGGGACTCATAGGAGACTGCCGGTGATAAACCGGAGGAAGGTGGGGACGACGTCAAGTCATCATGCCCCTTATGTCCAGGGCTGCACGCATGCTACAATGGCAAGTACAACGAGTCGCAATACCGCGAGGTGGAGCAAATCTCTTAAAGCTTGTCTCAGTTCGGATAGGAGTCTGCAACTCGACTCCTTGAAGTTGGAGTCGCTAGTAATCGCAAATCAGCAAAGTTGCGGTGAATACGTTCTCGGGGTTTGTACACACCGCCCGTCAAGTCACGGAAGTCGGCAATACGCGAAGCCAGTGGTCTAACCCTTTGGGGAAGAAGCTGTCGAACGTAGGGTTGGTAACTGGGACTAAGTCGTAACAAGGTAGCCGTACGGGAACGTGCGGCTGGATCACCTCCTTTCTAAGGAGAATAGAACTTTTATCACTTGTGATAAATTTTCTAAGGTCAATCACTGGTTGTCTGTATAGACTGATATTTCTACTCAGCTGTGAAAAAGTCTTTTTGGCTTTTTGAAAATTGTATAGCAAGCGCAATTGCAAAGTATTCATATAGTTCAAGCTACTAAGGGCTAATGGTGGATGCCTTGGCGCTGGAAGCCGATGAAAGACGTGGAAGGCTGCGATATGCCACGGGGAGCTGTCAAACAAGCTTTGATCCGTGGATTTCTGAATGGGGAAACCCAATTTATTTTAATAAATTACTCCTACCTGAATATATAGGGTAGGTAGAGGGAACTAGGGGAAGTGAAACATCTCAGTACCTAGAGGAAAGGAAAGCAAAAGCGACTCCCTGAGTAGTGGCGAGCGAAACGGGAAGAGCCTAAACCGATTAAATGTCAAGACTGATGTTATTGTTTAGTCGGTGTTGCGGGGCCTCTTAGAAAGAGCATCAGATCTTTCGATAAGTTACAAAATATAAAGTTAGAAAAATTGCCTGGGAAGGTAAACCACAGAATGTAATAGTCATGTATTCGAAAACTTTATAACTTATTAGAGTCACCCCAAGTAACAAGGAGGATATTCCTTGTGAATCTGCGAGGACCACCTCGTAAGGCTAAGTACAACCAGCGACCGATAGTGAACAAGTACCGTGAGGGAAAGGTGAAAAGAACCCCGGCGAGGGGAGTGAAATAGTACCTGAAACCATTAGCTTACAAGCAGTAGGAGGGATATTTATATCCTGACTGCCTGCCTTTTGAAGAATGAGCCAACGAGTTATCCGTATATGGCAAGGTTAAGGAGTAAATCCGTAGCCGCAGCGAAAGCGAGTTTTAATAGAGCGTTTAGTCGTATGCGATAGACCCGAAGCCAAGTGATCTATCCATGAGCAGGGTGAAGCAAAGGTAAGACTTTGTGAAGGCCCGAACCCACTGATGTTGCAAAATCAGGGGATGACTTGTGGATAGGGGTGAAAGGCCAATCAAACTTGGTGATAGCTGGTTCTCTCCGAAATGTCTTTAGGGACAGCGTTATATGTTGCGCTTTGGAGGTAGAGCACTGATTGATCTAGGGGGCCAACAAGCTTACCAAACTCAGTCAAACTCCGAATGCCAAAGTGTTTAAATATAGCAGTGAGCCCGTGGGGGATAAGCTCCACGGACGAGAGGGAAACAACCCAGAACAACAGCTAAGGCCCCTAATTGTATATTAAGTGTGAAACGATGTGAAAGTGTTCAGACAGCCAGGAGGTTGGCTTAGAAGCAGCCATTCCTTTAAAGAGTGCGTAACAGCTCACTGGTCGAATGTTTTCGCGCGGAAGATGTAACGGGGCTAAATATACAGCCGAAGCTTTGTCATCATATTATTAATCCAGATTTCGATCCAGGAAATATGATGGGTAGGAGAGCGTTGTATGGGCAATGAAGCAGCAACGAGAGTTAGTTGTGGAGACCATACAAGTGAGAATGTTGGCATGAGTAGCGAAGGAAGAGTGAGAATCTCTTCCGCCGAATGTCCAAGGGTTCCTGGGGAAGGTTCGTCCGCCCAGGGTTAGTCGGGACCTAAGACGAGGTCGAGAGACGTAGCCGATGGATAACAGATTGATATTTCTGTACCACTATATAAGCGCCAAAATCGAATATATGTCGCTAAGGAAAGCCTTCGGGCCTACCGACCCACATATTATTAGATTAGCAATGGAGTGACGGAGAAGGATAAATGAGCCCAGGCGATGGTTGACCTGGGGTAAATGCGTAGGGTGATCGACAGGTAAATCCATCGATCATGAAACCTGAGACATGATGCCGAGCCGCTTTTAGGCGAAGTCATTGATTCCATACTTCCAAGAAAACCTTCTAGTTAGTTTATATAGTGCCCGTACCCCAAACCGACACAGGTGGACAAGTAGAGAATACTAAGGCGAGCGAGAGAACTCTGGTTAAGGAACTCGGCAAAATAGTTCCGTAACTTCGGAAGAAGGAACGCCCCAGTAAAGTGAGTGATTAACTTCATTAGCTTGAACGGGCCGCAGTGATCAGACTCAAGCGACTGTTTATCAAAAACACAGGAGGGTGCAAAGTTCGAATACAACGTATACCCTCTGACACCTGCCCGGTGCTGGAAGGTTAAGTGGATAGGTTAGCTTCGGCGAAGCTTTGAAATTAAGCCCCAGTAAACGGCGGCCGTAACTATAACGGTCCTAAGGTAGCGAAATTCCTTGTCGGGTAAGTTCCGACCTGCACGAATGGTGTAACGATTTGAGTACTGTCTCAACCAGAGACTCGGCGAAATTGCAATGTGAGTAAAGATGCTCACTATGCGCGACAGGACGGAAAGACCCCGGAACCTTTACTGCAACTTGATATTGAATGTTTGTATGCATTATGCAGGATAAGTGGGAGACTATGAAATAATGGCGCTAGCTGTTATTGAGTCGACCTTGAGATACCACTTAATCCATATTGACCTTCTAACCTAGATCCGTTATCCGGATCAGGGACATTGTCTGGTGGGCAGTTTCACTGGGGCGGTGGCCTCCTAAAAAGTAACGGAGGCGCTCTAAGGTCACCTCAGCGTGGACGGCAATCACGCATCGAGTGTAAGTGCAAAAGGTGGCTTGACTGTGACACAAACAAGTGGAGCAGGTACGAAAGTAGGAACTAGTGATCCCATGGTTGCATGTGGGTGCGCCATGGCTCATCGGCTAAAAGGTACTCCGGGGATAACAGGCTTATACCCCCCAAGAGTCCATATCGACGGGGGTGTTTGGCACCTCGATGTCGGCTCTTCTCATCCTGGGGCTGGAGCAGGTCCCAAGGGTTAGGCTGTTCGCCTATTAAAGAGGAACGCGAGCTGGGTTCAGAACGTCGTGAGACAGTTCGGTCCCTATCCGTCGCGCACGTAAGAAATTTGAAGAAAGTTGTCCCTAGTACGAGAGGACCGGGATGAACGATCCGCTGGTGTGCCAGTTGTTCTGCCAAGAGCACCGCTGGTTAGCTACGATCGGACGGGATAAGCGCTGAAAGCATCTAAGTGCGAAGCCCCTTCTAAGATAAGATTTCTCATCGGGTTAACCGATTAAGACTCCTTATAGAACATGAGGTTGATAGGTCAGAAGTGTAATTACAGTAATGTATGTAGCTGACTGATACTAATAAGTCGAGGGCTTGAACTGAATACTGAACAAGAACGCTTGCTATAGAATTTTTAAGAAGTTGATTATTACGGTGGTGATAGCAATTGGGATACACCCGTTCCCATTCCGAACACGGAAGTTAAGCCAATTAGCGCCGATGGTACTTGGGGGGCAACCCCCTGGGAGAGTAGGACACTGCCGACTTTTATTGAAGAGCCCCTAGGAAACTAGGGGTTTTTCTTTATATTTAGAAATAATCTATAATCTGTTTATGAAAAATATTGATTACAATAAATTTCTTAGGTTTTCTATGATTTTTGCAATCGTTGGCTTGGCAGCTTTATTTATCATAGTTAACTTCTCAAGAACTTTCGCTTATGAGTTTTACGATTTGTTTCCTGGAATGAATCATGGCAGTAGTAATTTTATAACTTATCCAAGTGTTCTGTATCTATATGCAATTTATATTTGTTTTATGTATTTAGGTTCAAATGATTTGAAATACATTGATACGTTTATAGTACTTTCTATTTTTATATCTAGTATGAGGATTATCTCGATTATTGCTGATGGTTTGTCCGTTACGCCCTTTACAGTACTTGCGTACCCACCAGAATTTCTTGCTGCTCCAGTTCTTTTCTTTATAAAGAAAATGATCCAAAATCAATCTAAATAGAACTATTCCTTAAACCCCAAATCTGCATTTCAAAATTAGAGTTTTGCATGTAGTTTGAAATAGTTTGATTATCAATTTTTAATGCTTTATAATTTTGTGTTACCCATTCTTGTAATTTTTTAGCAGCTTCCTGATTAGAAAGTTCAGGTATGTCTTTAACAAAATTAACCCATTTATCAATACTATTAATCGCATCATCAATTAACTTATAAGGGTTTTCATGAATTCCAAAGTGAGCGATACCAATGTAATTAAGTTCAAGTTTGCTTATGTCTTCAAGTGTTTTAATTAGTACATCTCTATTGAAATCAGGCGGTGGGAGATTTGGTTGTACAAAGTCACCATGTGGATAAATTAACCCAAGAGTATCACCCATAAATATAGTTTTTGATAATGAATCATAAAAACTAAAGTGATGCTTTGCGTGACCAGGACTGTAAATAGAGGATAGTTTTCTATTATTTCCTAAATCAAAATTAAAACCATCATTAAGTATTTTTATATTTTCAATAGGAGTCGGTTTAATCTTGCCCCAGTTTTCTGTCAACCAATCCTCTGTATAAATTGCAGCTACCGCATTCCATAATTTTTCAGGGTTTGGAAGATGTTTTAATCCAAGTTCATGAATGTATACAAAATGATTTTTATATTTTTCTACCACATGACCAATACCTCCTACGTGGTCAAGGTGCAGATGTGTTATTGCCGACCTGTTTACATTTTCTATCCCTAGGCTATTTAATGCTGAGACCAGATAAGGAAAAGAGTTAGATGGACCTACTTCAATGAGTATAGGATCAGATGAGTCTATGTAGTAACATGACATCCTCCCAGGTTTGTCTTCCATGAGTACATCAATTTGGTAGACGCTATCGTTAAATTTTGTTATTTCAGGTTGCATATATATATTTTTGCATATCAGTTCTATAAACTACAATTGTTTGTGTGAAAGTTTCATTATCATCTACATCGCTTTACTCCATTCAAGCTGCTGAATCAATTAAAGACTTATCACCAAATGCAGCAGATGTAATGGTAACTAGTGTGATAACCTCTATGGTTACTGATCTAGGAGTTGTTTCACCTACAGCTGGTGGGTTGCTTACTTACTATGATGGTGGAAATGGCAGTACTAATACTGTTGATGGATATTTTGTTTCTCCAAAAAATTTTAATGGTAATGATCATGAGGAACATAAAATCTCAATGTCATATGGTGGTTACGTCGAAACTTGTAAAGGGGGCAATACGTTTGCAATTCCAGGGATTTATAAAATTCTAGAACTAATCCATACAAGATTTGGCAGTATCCCACTTGAAAAACTTTTTGAATACCCAATTGAATTAGCTAAAAATGGATTTTTGTTACCTCAGCCATCTAAAGATTACTTAATTCATTCACTTGAGCCATTGTTTATGTGGCATCCTACATCCAAAAGTACACTGCAAAGTGTATTTAACGATTTAGAGAATGGGGTAGTGGTTCTATCAAAATTATCCGATAGCCTCAGCCATATGGCGAATGAAGGTTTTAGTGATTTTTATTATGGAGACATTAGTAAAGAAATTATATCTACGGTACAAAAAGAGGGTGGTCATGCCACTGTGGATGATTTTGTTAACTATGGGTTAATTGAGAACAGTAAATTTACTACAGAATTTCGTGGGTTGGAGCTAACTGGTCATGCTGGACCCTCTATAGGGGGACTAATGGTCTTGAAATACTTACATGCACTTGCTGGTGATGAAATAAAGATTAAAGAAAACCTAATGCAAGTATATGAAGATAGAAAAAATTATTATGAGTTCTTTGGAAATAGAACTACGTTTATAGATAATGAAATATCCAAAATATCACAATCTAGTTCTACAATTCAAGTCAACACATCGGATGAATTAAATAATCATTTCTCACTAACCTTTTCAAGTGGATACGGTTCTGGTGTTCAATGTTCGGAGACAGGTATGTTTCTTAATAATTCACTTGGTGAAATTGAACTTAATCCACAGGGGTTTTTAGGAGAAACATCTGGAGACCGATTAATCTCAAATATGAGCCCTTTAGTTATTAAGAATCACAAAGGTATATTCACAATCGGTTCACCAGGCGCTGATAGAATTAGTTCGGCACTAGCACAGGTCTTATATGACTATTCACTAAAAGCTGATTGGGTTAAAGCAATTGAAAAACCTCGGTTCCACGTAAATATTGATGGCACTATTCGTTGCGAACCAGATACATATTTTTCATTCCCAGAGCAAATAACTACTAATAAAAATGATATGTATTTTGGCGGTGTTTGTGTTACCGGTTTAGAGGAACAACTATTCGCTAAAGGTGATCCTCGTAGGGGAGATTCGGCATGGACAAATGTTAAATAGACTAAATAATCTACCAAATAAATATCTTTTTTATTTTGGTCTAATTTTTGTTTTTATATTTATATCACTGTCATATTGGCAGTTCACAAGCTACCTGGAAGAAAGAGAACTATCTGCTCAAATATCGTATCCACAAGAACCTACAGAAGTATTAATATCACAAATAAATATTAGTAATGAATTTTCACTGATTACCACACAGGGGAAACTTCAGTTTGTAAAGTCATGGTTATTAAGGTCTAGAGTAAATAATGGTGTAAGTGGATACCATGTAATAACAATTTTTAAAAATGATATGAATGAGCATATTTTAATAAACAGAGGGTGGGTTCCTCTCTCTGCTTATGTTGATAATTACAATTTAGATACTGAAATGTCATTTACTGGAATGTTATATACATACGATGAAATACCAAGATTTGGTCAGGAGGACATACCTGGATCTGAATATATTTTTAGAATCGATAAAATATTTCTTCAAAATGAAACTGAAGTAATACTTCCAAATTACTATCTACAATTATCACAAAATTGTGGATCTGAAATAACATGTATCGATACCTTAGATCAATACCAAGCACCTCACCTTGGATATGCATTTCAGTGGATATTTTTTGCTATATGTTTAGCGGTTGTTGTTTTGAGGAAGAATAAACTCATATGATTAAACATTTTAAAAATGGTTCCTATGACATAGCTTATCTCACCCAAGGTGAGGGTAGGGATATATTATTTTTACATGGGTTTCCCTCAAATATGTACATGTGGGATGAAATTACCAGTGCACTAAATCATCAAGATTATCGAACCACGGTTATTGAGCAGAGAGGTTATCCTTTATCTTCCTCTAAGAAAATGAGACCAAATGATTTTACAATCGATAAATTATGCGATGATGTAGAAATCTTGATAAAAAATCTAGATTTAAATAACAAATTGACAATAGTAGGACACGACTGGGGGACAGTAGTTGCCTGGGCATTAGTTAAAAGAAATAAAGTTCATGTAGAAAAACTTTTATCAATCTGTGGTGGTACCCTTTTTCCAAGTTCTAAAGTGTACAGTTCCCTTAATTATGAAGATGGCGATCATTACATCACTTCATTTCAAAAACCGGAAAATGCTGCGATTTTAATGGATGAGAATATTAGGAACTCAATACTTGGAGCATATAGAACAAAAAATAAGGAAGTCAATGTGAGTCTCTCTATTCAATCATTATTTAACGATATCAATCACGATGAATATGCACTCACTGACATTCAGATAGAAAGTATTACATCACATTACAAAGCTAATGGATTCTATGGGCCAATTTCATGGTATAAAAACTTAGATGAAAACATTGAAATATCAAAAAATTGGATAAACAATGAAGTTTCCCAAGAAATAACATTTATGTTTGGTGAAAAAGATATGGCAGTCTTGTTGAATGAAAAAATGTTAGAAAGACTAACCAATGAAGCTGATCTTGTTAACATTAAGGAAATATCTGGTGCTGGTCACTGGCTGCCATACACACATAAGGAGAGTGTATTAAATGAAATCTATAGTCTTAATAAAGATTATTAATATGTCCTATAATATATATTATGTTGCGTTATGAATAAAGCAGTTCTTCACGATCATCTAGATGGAGGCCTGAGGCCCACTACAGCTAAAGAGTTAGCCGTTAAGTTAAATTACACTCCACTTATTGACGTTGATGATACATCAAAATTTTTTGATCGATCAGAATGTTCGTCCCTTGAAGAATACCTAGAAGCTTTCACACACACTATTGCTTTGATGCAATCTTATGAAAACCTTGTTCGTATCGCTTTTGAAGCTGCTGAGGATATGCATAACAATGGGATAACTTTATATGAAAGCAGATATGCCCCTTTCTTTTCAGTAAATGAGCACTTGTCCCCTGAGGATGTGCTTAGTGCAATTAATACAGGTTTTGCAGAAGCAGAAAACACTTTTGGTATGAAATGTGGTTTGATTCTCTGTGGGATGAGACATGATGCAGAAAACGTGAAACTTGTTGAAGAGCTTGCCCTGGCAAATTCTGACAAAATTATTGGTTTCGACATAGCTGGGCCAGAATTAAACTTCAGGCCTAGTTTATTTAGTAAAACCTTCAAAAATATAGCTGATGCAGGTATAAATATAACTATTCATGCAGGTGAAGGTGACGATGTCACTTCAATTCAGGAGGCATTGGATAATGGAGCTCAAAGGATAGGTCATGGTGTACGCATTATTGAAGATATAGACATCCAAAATAATAAAATAGGAAAAACCGCAGAGTATATTTTACACAACAAAATCCCATTAGAAGTTTGCATTACATCGAATCTCCATACCAATATGTATGAAACTGCTGAAAAACACCCAATTAATGAATTAATAGAACTAGGTTTTCAAGTTTCTTTAAATACTGATAATAGGTTAATGAGTAATACAACAATCAAAGAAGAAATCGAAGTTGCTAAAATCGCTGGAGTTAAGGATCCTGAAGAATTGCTTGTTAAATCAGCTAGCTATAGTTTTTTGAACTAAGTCGCGATTATCTATTTCTAGAAAGTTATAGAATTCCTTTTCGTTTATTAGTTTAAAATTTTTATCTGGATAAAGTTTTTTTGCTTTCTTAATTTTCTGCGACTTCCTAGTTATTAGGTTTTGATTCATTGTTGTAATTTCAACATAAGTATCCAATGAAGGAATAAAAAAATCAGGTGTGAACATCATTTTTATTGAACCACTACCCCACTTTAATGGAAAACTTGTTGGTTCATATATCCATTCAATTCCAAATAAATCTAAGTGTTCTGCAAAAACTTCCTCAGAGTTATGTGCGAATGTCATGCGTTTTGAGAAGAAACTTTATCAGGGTATAGAGAAAAAATCTCAGCTTCAGCTTCTAGTGTCACAGGGCCTAGTGATATTCCAAAAACAGCTTGACCACTTTTAAGCAAGTCTATCATTTGATCATTATCAGAGATGACATAAATCGATTTACCATCAGAAAAAATGGAAACATCTGAGATCTGTGTATCATCACCTAAAATGTTTTCAATATTTTTTAATGCGATTCTTATTTTCTGAAGACTTACTCCAGCTTCCCGTAGTTTGTTAACAAGTTTTATTTGGATAATGTCTTGAAATGAATATATTCTATGGAAGCCAGAACCTTTTAGATTTCTTATAGAAGCATAAATTAATTTACTTGTTGTCCAATGATCTAATTGTCTATAAGTTATTCCAGTTATTTTACATACCTCTGGACCGGTATATCCCTGTTGCATATTGTTAATCTACTATAATTATTTTTTTTATCAAGGTTTTAGAGAAAATCGTCAGGAGTTATGTTGTCAATAAACTCCTTAAACTCTTCTATATCCTCTGATTTATCTTTTATTAAATCGATTGAATTAGCCTCAAAAACGTCCTTATTAACCGTTATAGGGGCTTCTGAGCGCAATGCTAAGGCAATTGCGTCACTAGGTCTAGCTGTGAGAGAGATGTCGCCATTTATAGTTGTAAGTATCAAATCTGCGTAATACGTTTTATCTTTAATATTTGAGATACTAACTTCTTTTAAAACAGCATTTAGAGACTCAATTACATCAATGATTAAATCATGGGTTTGGGGTCTCTCATGTAGGACACCCTCTTGAGCATAAGCAATTGAAACAGCTTCTATTGTTCCAATCCATATCGGTAGAACTTTATTAGATATTGGATCAGAAAGTATCATTATTGGAGTGTCGGAGTTCTCTTCCAATCTTATGCTATTAACAGCGACTTGTATTTTATTAGTCATAGATTAAGGTTAATAAAAAATATAACTATGAAAAAGTCAGGCCGTATACTTTCCAGTATTTAATTTGCAAAAATAGAAAATAAATCTAGGAACTTAAATTTCCAAATTACTTCATAGCTGTTTGAATCTACACGTACTCGTCTACTTGAAATTGTATTATCGAAATTTAATGTATTTTCATTGAACTTAATAAAATTTATCGAAAGCTTGTCTTTTAGATTTAAAAAATCTTTCCACTCATCTTTTGACGTACTGACAGATTGAGAACTTGAGTTTCTTATAGAGTAAATCGGTTGGTCAATTTTAAAATTCTGAAAGTATCCAAAATTTTTAAGAGACTCATAATACAGTAACTCTGTGTCGATAAAATGGTTTGTTTTAAGTTCATCCACGAAAGACTTGTTAACAATTGTAATGATTTGTCTATCATTATCTAAATTAAGTCCAGCAAAGGTTAGTCCCGCATTAGCAGTCCATCCTGTTTTTATACCAATAAAGCCTTTATCGATAATTTGATTAGTTGAATAATAAACTTGTTCATTTCCAGACACATCATCAGAAAAACTACTCTTACTTGTTATAGCTATTAGTTTATAGTTTTCAATAAAATCTAAAGACATTAATAGTAGATCACTTAAAGTTGTCATATGATTTGCTTCATCCAAACCATCAGGATTTACAAAGTTAGTATCTAACATACCAAGATTTTCTGCTTTCTTGTTCATTTTATCAACAAATAAATCTACATCATTGGATACAGCCATTGCAATTGCATATGCAGCGTCATTTGCGGAATAGATTAGAAGAAATTCAAGAAGATCTTCTACCGTTATTGTTACCCCATTCTTTAGATATGCAACCTTTCCAGCATATTCATAGTTTTCAGGTAATGAAATTGTTATTAAGTCTTCAAACTCAAAGTGGTCAAGAAAAACAAGTGCTGTCATAATTTTTGTAATAGAAGCCGGAGCTATTTGTACGTCTATATTCTTTGAGTACATAGTAATTTCATTAACCAGGTCGTAAGAAAGGTAGTGTTCCGTTGTTATTTCCTCATTTTCTAATTCTGCACTAAGTAAATTTGTTCCTGGTAAAACAGTGAATGCAAGGAATAAAATTATAAATCTTCTGATATAAAGCTCCCGATAATACTTGTAAAATTTTCAATAGCAATATTTAACTCTGAATCATCATCAATATTATTTTTAACTAGTTCCATAAAGCCAGCTCCCCTATCAGACATAGATTTAAATATGGAAAAATTTTTAGCAGTAAAGCCTAAAGAATAGAAATAAGCAAAAGCTAAGAATCTTCTAACGTCATCTTGTGTGTATAAATCCTTTTTATTTTCTAGTTGGTAATCTATAAGATCTTCATAATGAGCTATTGACAACCCGGACCTTTTTAAAGCTTCATGTAAAGAGTAATCTTGAATAATAATGTTAACTTTTGCTCCTGATTTAAATAAATCAGGATTATTTTTAATAGCTTTTAGTGTATAAAACTGATTTTCTTGTAAATCTAAAATTTTTAATATTCTCTTTATATCCTTATCTTTGAAATTTCTTGTCCCACCTTTTGAACGAGTTGGAGCTATCAATCCTTCCTTTTCAAGAAATCTAAGTCTAGAGATTGTAACTGATGGAAAATCTTTTTGAAGTTTCTTAACTGTTTCTCCAATATTCATAAATTTCCTCTCATGTAGTCGTTTATACTCATCATTTTTTTTCCTTCAGGTGTTATTAATGAAGGATAAAGTTTCCCGTCAGTTAATTCTATTGGATAATTATGTTCTTCATCTGTATATTTATGAATCTTAAAAATGTGTTGTTTGTGTGTAATAAATGCTGGACCCATAACATCAAACGCACGTATTATTTTTTTTGCTTCGGTAAGGGTTTTCCCATCTAGAGAGAAATCAACTTTTTTAAATTTCTTTGTAGTTGAATCTACTGTAGGTGATTTGATAACTATTTTTTCAGTTGCATCAATAATTACTCCAATGTTTGTTTGGAACGACTGTACACAATTATTGTAAATATCTGATGCGTATGTTGAGCTATCTACCTTAAAGGAATCTTGGTAAACAATATCACCGGCATCGATCTCTTTTTTAATTTTAAAAACGGTTAAACCTGCAGTGTTTTCATTGTTCAATATAATTGATTCCACTGGAGATGGTCCCTTATAACTAGGGAGTAAACTTAGGTGAATGTTATAAATCGCATTATTATTTTGAAGGAAATTTTCAGAAAATATTCTCCCAAAACTTACACACAACCCTCTTGTCATATCAAGATATTTTGCATTTTTATCGAAATATTGAAAATTTAGCCCATTGTCTTTGCAGAAAATTTCAACAGGATTGGGTAATATCTTCCTACCTCTTCCACTTGGTATAGGTTCGGTTGTTATCACAGTTAATATTTTTGTCTGATTCGATAAGACTCTTAAATAAGGGACACTTCGAACATCAGAGCCAAAAAAATAATTAAACATGTCTCCCAGGAAATCCATTTATTGAAATTTCTTTTAGCGCAGCTTTTCTTTCCTTCCTTTTCAAAGAACTAATTAAAAGCTTTCCATTAAGGTGGTCTAGCTCATGTTGCAGTACTCTGCCAAGTAAATCGTCTCCTTCATATGTAACTAAGTTACCCTTTTCGTCATAAGCATCCAATGATGCGTATTCTGCCCTTTCAATATCCCAATAATATCCTGGTAACGACAGGCAACCTTCCATGAATGTAATTGAACCCTTAGTATTTAAATTGTGTGGATTGATAGCAACATACGGGCCATCTCCCGAATCAAAAACAAAAATATTTTTATTAATCCCGATTTGTGGAGCTGCTAAACCCACTCCGGGTGCAGCGTACATTATCTCAATCATTTCATCTACAAGTAATTTAATAGAGTTATCAAAAATAGTAACGTCTGAAGACTTCATTTTTAAAGAAGGATAACCAAATTTAACTATCTCCTTCATTACAGACTTTTTACCCTTTCAACAGTTGATTTATTTAATTTCTTAAATAGATTAATAATTTCATTGTAATTTATATTGTCGGTTAGTTTTATTTTGACTTCATAAACGTATTGATTATTTGTAATTTTTGGTCCAATTATATATTTGTTACTATTAACAAAATCTAAATTAATTTTCGAAGTAATTTTGTAGATTCTTATATTTAAGTTTGGTCCATATTTAGCTCGTTCACGCGCTTCTTTTTCAGCCCACTTTGACAGTTGTTTAGATTTTAATTTAGTAATTAAATCAATTTTTTTAGTTGTGAATATCACGATAGCTATATTCTTTTTATGGAAACGCGTGATATTCCTAATAAAACTTATCAATCTGTTAGAACTTAATATTCCATTAAATGAAATTGTTGGATTGTATAATATTGCCGAAGTAATTGCTGCATTTTTTGGATCTGTGGTTAAATTATGGTTTTTTGAAATAAATTGTAAATCTTGGACATAAGAAAATATGGTTAGATCTTTATCTTGGTATTTTAGATCAAAAATTTCTAAACATTCATCCAGGCTGTTGCCATAAATGTAAGTAATGTCAATTTCAGGTATTTCCAAAAAATATTCATTAACATTAGAAAAGTACTCTAAGGATGGGAATTCGTTGTAATAATAAAAAGACCCATTAAATACCTTATGTTTGATTAAAGATGATTCAATGATATTTAAATTATTTAATTTTGGTAGGTTGTAGCTAATATTGTTCGAATTAAAGAAATGGAAAGTAAGCTTATCATCAACATTAATTCTTTCAAAATTTACTGATAAAACAATTATCGTTTCAAACTCTTTATTCTTCTCCCAAAATGAAGTAAATTCTTTAACGCCACCAGTTTTTTGATAAAAGCTTACTTTTTTCCCATTATTTTTTAAATGCTCAGCTACTTGTTTTGATTCTTCTAATGAAGATGTAAAAATGATGTTATAAGACTCTTTAAGATAAATTGCTACATCAGAATTTGGTTTAATAAAAATATTGTTCGTTTTCACTTTATTTTGCTTAGAAAGCAACTCATAGCTTATGTGTTTATCTAGTAAAATCCCAATGTTAAGATTATTTGACACAGCTAATCTTTCTAAATATTTGTATTGGTTCCTATTGATACTTCCTATCTTTTTAAAAAGAGTTTTAGTATTGCTTACTGAACTAGTTGCTAAATTTACTTCAGTAATTATTGCGTTCCTTGTTGTGTTTCTAAATGGGACAGTTACGATATCCCCAACTTGGATATTATCTGCATATTTATCAGGAACTTTGTATGTAAATTGATTAAAGCCATAAGTGTTATTGAATATAATTTCAAGGTTTATAAACACGACTATAAAACAGTATTATCGATTATTAAAACTGCAATTTCATACTTTGAAAGCCTATTGGTCTTTATTAACAATCTATCTGAATTTATAATAGACACTTCATTGTAGTCACTTCCCACTTGATTATTTTTAATATTGTTAATTACTAAAAAGTTTACATTTTTATCTTTCAATTTTTCAAATCTTAATTCATCATCAAGTTGTGCAGAAAAAGCAATAGATATAATATTGGGATTATTTTTCACGATACTTTTTATAATGTCGATATTTGGACGTAACGTTATATTAAGAGCGCCATTTTTCCTACTGAGCTTTTTATCTGTATAGTCGGTAACAAAATCAGATACTGCAGCAACCATAAATAAGTGTGAGGCATCAACAACTTCTCTTCCAAGAATGTTCATTAAACTTTCTGAATTGGTAAATTCTATATTATTAGCATGAGGAATTTCATCGATGTTTGATGCATGAATGTAAGTAATTTCATAACCCCTTGCAAGGAGTTCTAACGCAATTGCTCTCCCCTGCTTTCCTGATGAATTATTGGTGATTGTTCTCACAGAGTCTATATGTTCAACTGTTCCACCCGAAGTAACGACAATTTTAGTCTTTTTGTCGCTAATCAAAGTAACAAATTCTTCTGGCTCAATTAATCTTCCTTCTCCTTTGTCTCCTATATCTAAGTTTCCATAACGAGGCCCACAGATTATGTTGTTTTTAGATAAAAATTTCAAATTAGATTGTATATTATGATTTAAATACATTTCTTGATGCATAGCGGGTGCTATGTACACAGGTTTTGTATGCATGAGAATGGTTGAAAGCAATAAATCATCAGCAATTCCCATTGCCATCTTCGATATAAAGTTTGCTGTTGCTGGATAAATAAGAAACTTGTCTGCCCAGCGCCCTAATTCTATATGAGGAGAGCCAGGTAACTCATCCCAAGAAGTGTAAACTGATTCATTATCTAAAAACTTCTTTGAAAGGTACCTTTTCCCACCAGATGTAGCTATTACCTTTACATTATTCTCTTTAGCTAAAATGTTATACAGTAATTCGGATTTTGAAGCAGCAACACTACCAGTTATCCCCAATAGTATTTTGTTACTCATCGCGACTATTCGTTGTCTGAAACCTCTACTTTGCCTGCAGCTATTTCTTCAAAAGCGACAGTCAATGGTTTCCTACTTAAGCTTTGAACTTGAGGTGGAGTGTACGCTCCTATACCTTCGCCAAGTTGGTTAAAGTATGAATTTATATCCTTCGCTCTTTTTGCAGAGGTTATTACGAGTGCAAATCTTCCAGGTGTTTCTTTAAGCAATTCTTCAATAGGTGGTTTTATCATCTTTCCTCCAGACTATATATTATATCTAATATCTTATTAACTGTAGTATTTATATCCTTATTCTTAATTTGATAATCAAATTTGTCCATAAAGCTTCGTTGGTATTCAGCTAGACGCATCCTCTCATCGATGAATGCTTCATCGTGCCCCCTTTTTATTAGTCGTTTGATTAATTCTTCATCATCTATATCTATAAATATTCCTGTAAAAGATGGATTTGAAGCTAAAAGCTTTGTAGCTCCGTTTACTTCTAGATCAAGAATAAGGGAACCTACAGAATTATTTACAGCATTTTTGCTTGTCCCGTAGTAGTTTCTTCCATATTTTTCATATTCAACAAAGAAATCATCGTCAATAAGTCTTAAAAACTCTTCTTCTGTAACGAAATTGTAATCTTCACCGTTATACTCTCCCTCTCTAATATTTCTTGATGTATAAGAAACAGAAAATTGGAAGTCTCTTTTTTGCCGTATTGCATCGATGATTGTTGATTTACCAACACCTGATGGACCAGAAAAAATAAAAATCATTTCGAATCTATAAAAACTTTTATGTTCATAATATTTTCGTTTGTTAGTTCTTTAATCATAGTTTTTTCGGTTAAACCTATATTATCGAGATATCGAGCAGTTTCCACTTTTCCTAAGAATTTAGTTTCTGTTAGATACTTATGCACCCTTATAGAATTAAGTTCATTATCTTTATAGGCCATCTCAAGGTTTTTAACTATAAAATCAGAATTCATTTCAAAATCTGAAATAAATTCTTTCCTTTTTAAACTTATATCAGCGACAATTTCAGTAAATTTACTCAATTTCAGTACTCACTGAATTTAAAATACCATTTACGAATTTAGCACCACTTTGTGAGGAATGCTTATCTGTTAATTTTACCCATTCTGAAATTATGACTTTTTTTGGAGTTAAGTTCATAATTAACTCAGATATTCCTAAAATCAAGGAACTTTTTTCAACTTTACCTATTCTGGTATAGCTCCAATTTTTGCTGTAAGTTTCTATTGAATTTATTATCCGTTCATTGTTTAATTTTGTATTCTCAATTAGTTGCGTACATCGTAATAATTGATTTTCTTCTAAGTTGTTTTTAACAATCTCAACATTCTGAAAATCAAGATCGGAATTAAAAAAAGATTCAAACGAAACAGCTCTAAAATCTTTCATCATGTTCGTGTCATATAAGTTGAGTTTTTTGTATCGACCTTTATAGTCTCATCTTCTTCAATAAACATAGGTACATTTAGAACTAAGCCAGTTTCGCAGGTTATAGATTTAGTTGAAGAAGAGACAGTGTCCCCTTTTACAGCAGGTTCAGCTTTAGTAACTTTTAAGTTAACCGTTGCAGGCAAAACTATATCTATAGGTGTTTCATTGTACATTTGAATAGTTACCTCTTGGTTTGAAGTTAAAAAAAGATATTTGTTTTCAACAATAGAGGGAGTAAGTGATATTTGTACATAGGTTTCAGTGTTCATAAATACATAATTATCCCCATCTTGATAGAGAAATTGAAAAGTTTGTTTATCAATGTATGCTTGTTCAACGTCTTCATCAGCTCTAAAAGTTTTATCAACTACACCACCACTTGATAAATTTTTTAATTTTGTTTTAACAAAAGCTCTACCTTTACCTGGTTTAACGTGTTGGTATTCAAGAATTAAGTAAAGAGTATTATCGACAAGAATTGACTGACCTGGTCTTATATCATTAGTAGATACCATTATGGAATCACTCCTTCTTCCTTTGCTTTATTTTTCATATTTATAAAATCCGTATAATCATTTGTAAAGGACATCTTGCCATTCTTTTCAGTCAAAAGGTAATACAAATAATCATTTTCAGGTGTTTCCAACACTGCACGAAGAGACCTTTCTCCGAATCCTGATATAGGAGTAGGTGGTAACCCTAAATACTTATATGTATTGTAAGGGGAATCTACTTGTAAATCTACCAATAAAACCTGTGACTTTCTCTTTTGTAGTGCGTACAATACAGTGGCATCAATTTGAATTAGCATGTCTTCATCAAGTCTATTTTTTACAACTGAAGAAACAAGAGGGCGGTCTTCCTGTAATTTAGACTCAGCTTCAACCAAACTAGCAATAGTAAAAAATTCGTTATAAGAATTAATCCACGAAGGAAGAGAAGTGCTTAAGAGCAACCTATCTGCAACCGTTTCTAATTCGTTAACCATTAATTGAAGGATATCTTCACCGTTTGAGTCAATGTTTATTTGATATGTATTTGGATAAAGTAAACCTTCCCAGTTGTTTAGATTTGATGGGTCGTTTAAATAAAGATACTTACTCTTTACCTGACCAGACAAAAGTGAGTTTTTTAGTAGGTCGTAATCGAAACCTGTTTGCGAAGATATAGATACCAATGTTTCAGTTATCCAAAGTCCCTCTGGAACTGTTATTGTATAAGTCTTTAATGGAGGTCCTTTCAGGAGTATTTCTGTTATCTCAGAAAATTCTAAGTTATTAGGAATTTCATACTCTCCTGCACGTAATTTATCAGTAAGGTTTTCATTTCTTAAATATAATTCAAAAGCAAGTTTTGAAGAAATAACTCCTTCAGATGACAAAAGAGAGGCAATTTCAGAAGCTGAAGATCCTTGTTGGATTTGAACATCTATAATCTGAACGATTGATGAGTTTGAATTATTAAAATTTGCATCAACTTTTTCTATTGAGTTCGCTAAATTCCCAGTTGTTATTACAGCAATAAAAATAAGACTTATTGTTATTAAGACCATAAAATTGGTGCGGTTTTTAAGATATGTATTAAACATTAGAAAGATAAGTTTCAAGAATTTGTAATGCAGATATGTCATCTACTCTTTCATTATTTGATTTTGTTACAATTGAAGAAGTCATTCTTTCATCAATCTTAATGACTGTTATATTAAAATTTTCATTAATAACTTCTTTGATAAAAAGATCTGTTTCTTTGCTCATTCTTGTTTCGCTATTATTCAGACCTATCGGATTCCCAATAGCTATCCGATCTATTTCATAGTTTTCAACTATTTTTGACAATTCTTCAATCAAATTTGTTTTTTTAGTATCTATAACTTTTAAAGCAAAGGAGGTATTGGATTTTCTTGTATATACTGCTAAACCTATATACCTCTCGCCGAAGTCAATTGCTAAAATGTTCACACTAAATCATTTTAAGTAAAAGGTTTTCGATGTGAGAGAGCACTTTGACATCATCAAAATTACCAGGACCTCCGCCAATAGATAATTTCGGATCTTTAGACGCTCCACCTTTGTAAAATTGCGAGGCTTCACTTATAATATTCGAGATATCAATTTGAGTATCCTTATTAACAGCACCTACTAAACCTGTTTTGTCCCCAATTTTAGAAAGAATAACAACAATATCGACACTATCGGTAGATATGCAATTAAGTGCTAAATTTTTAAGATCTTCAGTTGTTTCAACTTCTACCAGGCCAATGTAGACTTTTTTATTGTTAATATTTTCACTTGAATCAACAATCTGTTTTGATAAATTAGTTAGTTCCTGTTGCTTAAAACGACTAAGTTTTGATGATAGCTCTTCATAATCTTCTAAAAATGATTGAAGTTTTATTGGAACATCTTCAATGTTTGTTTTCAAAATTTGACTAACACTTTCGTATGATTGATATGCATTTGATAGAAAATTGTAGGCATCTATACCAGAAAGCATTTCAACCCTCCTAAGGTTTGACCCAATTGAAGATTCTGAAGTGAGAACAATTAGACCTACATCATTAGAATTCTTTACATGAGTACCACCACAGAGTTCT
This sequence comes from uncultured Candidatus Actinomarinales bacterium, assembly GCA_943840565.1. Taxonomy (GTDB): domain Bacteria; phylum Actinomycetota; class Acidimicrobiia; order Actinomarinales; family Actinomarinaceae; genus Actinomarina. Next base: position 381,529 of record CALSUY010000001.1, read on the forward strand.
TTACTAAAGTTACCTATAGATACAACACGAACATCATTTTCATACTTGTCACCAAAAAATGCTAAAGCACCTTCTTCTTTTGCTTTTTCAATATTCATAATGTTCGTCTCTATTTCCAAATCATAAAATACCTGCTTGTTTGTTTCTTTAAAAATAGAATCTAGCTCGTCTTGAGCGACTTTATTCGTATGGCTAAAGTCAAACCTAAATCTGCCAGGTGCAACATGTGATCCTGCTTGTGCTACATGAGAGCCCAATATATTACGTAATGATGCATGTACCATATGTGCTGCAGTATGACTTTTAGAGACAGCATTTCTAAACTTATGGTCAACAACTTGAGTAACTTTATCACCAATTTGAAAATTAGTGTTTGAAGTAACAAGACCTGTAGCGCCAGATTTAGTCTGAACTAATTCAGTAACATTAAACTTAACTTCATCACTAATCAGAATTCCTTCATCAGAAACTTGACCTCCTGCTTCATAATAGAAAGGTGTCTCAGTAAAAAATAGAATCTGTTTTCCATCTACATCTTTAATATCATAAATTTCAGATACAGACTCCAGAGAATCATAACCTGTGAAAAGATTCTTATCTACGTTAAATAGTACTTCAGAGCTAGCTTGTCTAGATTTACTTGACTTATCTTTGTGGGCTTCGAAATGTTCCAAAAATTCTTTTTCATCTATTATGAAATTATTTTCAATAGCTATTTCGTTAGTAAGTTCATAGGGAAAACCGTATGTTTCAAATAAATAAAAGGCATCTTTAGAGTCAATATTGTTTTTTTTATTAATAATCGAATTAATTTCAACAACCCCTTTTTCAATAGTTCTCTGGAATAAATTTTCCTCTGCTTTATAAAGTTTGACTATTTTCGCTTTGTTGTCTGTTAATTCAGGATAGGAACTTTTATATAAATTAATAATCTCTTCTAATAGATAATCTAGTGAGTTTATCTCGTTTTTTAACTGGTGGTATGCACGAATAGTACGTCTTATAAGTCTACGCAATATGTAACCCCTACCTTCATTAGTAGGAACCACACCATCAGAAATCATGAATGTACTTGATTTCATATGATCTAATATAATTTTTTCAAACTTATCATTCCTATCATCAATATTCTTAATAAGAACTTCATGAATAGGTGCAAAAAGATCTGTTTGAAATAAGTTATCCTTTTCTTGGAGAACCATAGCCATACGCTCTAGGCCCATCCCAGTATCTATGTTTTTACTCGGCAACTCTCCAACCACTTCATAGGGTTTATCTTGAATTGAATCTGTAAAGACAAGATTCCAAACTTCAATAAAACGATCTTCTCCCCCACCTATAGGCCCACCGTCTTCTCCAAATTCTGAGCCTCGATCAATAAATATTTCTGAACTAGGCCCACATGGTCCAGGAATGTTCATGTGCCAGAAATTATCTTTATCTCCTCTTTGTATTCTTAATTCAGATATTCCGATTTCATCTTTCCATATATCAAATGCTTCGTCGTCATTTTTGTACACTGTGATCCATATTTTGTTTGGATCTACTCCTAATATATTTGTTATAAAGTCGTAGGAATACCTAATTGCTTCTTTCTTAAAATATTCACCTACACTAAAGTTTCCTAACATTTCAAAGAATGTAAGGTGTCTGTCTGTGTCACCTACTATATCTATATCAACAGTACGGATACATTTTTGCGAAGAAGCCATATTTCTATTATCTGGTGTTTTGGTTCCCGAGAAGTAATCTTTAAGAGGTACCATTCCGGCAGCAGTAAACAGCAGAGTATCATCGTGTGGTATCAAAGATGCAGAGGATAAAATTTTATGATTATGTTCTTGAAAATATTCAAGAAATTTACTTCTTATTTCATTGCTTTTCATCGCTAATATACCTTAGATTATAGTCTGATAGTTCATTTTCATTTATTGAAGAAGGAGCTTCTGTTAATGGATCCATGCCTGATTGTGTTTTAGGAAAAGGTATGACATCTCTAATAGATGGTTGCTTAAGAATTTCTGCAACAAGTCTATCTATTCCAATTGCAAAACCTGCATGTTGTGGGGTTCCGTATGAAAGAGCTTCTATAAACCATCCGAACCTAGTGTCTATTTCTTCATTGGATAATCCCCATTTTTCAAGAACAAGTTTTTGTATTTCAGGGGTGTTAATTCTTTGTGAGCCTGAACCTAATTCCACACCATTTAGAACTAAATCGTAGTGTAACGCAATAGCTTCATCAGGAGCCTCTTTAAAAAGTTCAGAATCTTTAGGCGCTGTAAATGGATGGTGCGAAGGCTGTAGAACTCCACCTTCATTTTCAAAATATGGAAAATCTTCTACCCAGAGAAAACTAGCTGCTTCAGTTGCCTCACCTTTAAAAATATCTCTACGAAGAACATCCATGTATTTAGATATTTCTAACAAATCGCCTGACTGAAATATGGTCACACCACTACCCTTTGAAAGAATAGAGTTAATTTCCTCTTCCTTTAAAAACTTAACTAACGGACCTGTTAATTCGTTATCAGTACATTTAAACCAACCAAGTCCATTAGAACCCATCTCTTTAACTAATTGATCTAACCTATCCAACTCTTTTCGTGTTAATAATTCTGATGTATGAAGTGACAAAACTTTGCCATTGTTAGATAGATTTTCCTTTATAAACTTTATTTCAGTATTTACAAAAATCTCAGTAGAGTCACTAATTGTCGATGCAATTCTTAAATCTGGTTTATCAGTCCCGTATAATTTAATCGATTCTTGATATGAAATAGTTTTAAACGGAGTGGTTATTTTAATATCAAATGCTTCATCAAATATATGTTTTACAATAATTTCTACATTCTTCTTTACTAGTTCGGGGTTACCATTCGAAAACTCTAAATCTAACTGGGTAAATTCTGGTTGGCGATCTTTTCTCGAATCTTCATCACGATAGCATTTTGCTATTTGGTAATAATTTGGAAACCCAGACATCATGAATAATTGTTTATACATTTGTGGTGATTGTGGTAACGCATAAAAAGAACCAGGAGATTTCCTAGAAGGAACAAGAAAATCTTTTGCACCTTCAGGAGTAGATTTAATTAATGTGGGTGTATCTATTTCTAATATGTCTAATTTGTTCATGATAGTTCTAATACTCTTAAAAGTTTTTGACCTTGCGACAATATTATGTTTCATTTCATTTCGACGTAAGTCTAGATATCTGTATTTTAAACGTATTGTTTCATCGGTTTCTATACCATCTTCAATCTGAAAAGGTAATGACTTACTTGGATTTACAACTGTTATTTCGTTAACTGTAATTTCGAATTCACCAAGTAAAGTTTTTTTATTTATTAATTCACTGTCTCTTTTTTTAAAAATACCTGAAATTTCTATATAGTACTCACTTTTAACATTCACTTCAATTGAGGATTCTTTATCAAATACCAATTGAATTGTAGATTCAAAATCCCTTAAATCTATAAAAGTTAAACCTCCATGATCTCTTACGTTATCAACCCACCCACGCAAAGAAGTAATATTTGAATCTACGACAGTAGTAGTTAAATCTTTAATTCTCAATTAATACCTCTATATCAAAATCAACGGAAGTGTTGTTAACTAAGTCTTTAATTGTATCTTCATCTGTGTTAATCACGTACCTTGCATTAAGATTTTTAGCCTGTTTAAATTGAGCATTCAATTTGGATATACGTGGTGGTTTAAAGTAATTAATATTTTTATCGTCTAAAAATAATGCATATTCTGTAATTTTATTTATATTAGAACCAATTAAATATATAGTTGGGTCTGCAGAAACTGTTCCAATTGTATTCATTATTCTTTCTATCCCAAATGCAACTCCAACACCATTAAACGTACCAAGACCAAGTATTTCGGATAAACGGTCGTACCTCCCACCGCCTCCAAGAACTAGGCCATCTTTAGTAATGAATTCAAATGTTAAGTCATTATAATAGTCAAGACCTCTAACAAGCTTTGTATTTTCTCTATAAGCTATTTTGTTTTTATTAAGAAGAGATTTCAAAAGATTGAACTTTAGAATTGAATCTTCGTTAATGTACTCTAAAATTTCAGGAGCATCTCTAATGACATCGAAATCTGTTTTATTGTTAGAATCTAGTATCCGTAAAGTATTATTATTTAACTTTTCAAGGCTTTCATCAGATAGCTTGTCTTTATTTAATGTTAAATATTTATGCAAATTATCAATATATGCATTTCTATCTTCAAGTGAACCTATTGTATTAATTTCCAAAGTGAATTCGAGATCTAAGTTTTTTAGAAATCTAATTGAGTCACTTATTACTTGAAAATCAGAATATTCGTCAATTTGACCTAAAATTTCAATACCACCTTGAGTAAATTCTCTGTATCGATTTTTTTGCGGATTTTCATATCTAAACATTTGACCAAAATATGCGTAATGTTTAGTTTGTTCTTTATTGAACTGTGAGTGATATCTTACAATACTTGATGTGCCTTCAGGTCTAAGTACAAGAGATCTACCACCTTTATCATCGAATTGATACATCTGTTTAGACACAATTTCTGAATTTACACCTATAGATTTTTCAAATAATTCGGTATATTCAATATGAGGTGTTTGAGTATATGAATATCCATAATTAATAAATGATTTATGGAATTGATCTCTTATATAGAGGTATTTCGTCGAATTTTCATCAACTATGTTTTGAGTACCTTTTACCTGTTCAATCATTTAAATATTCCCTTATAAACGCATTTTCCTTACTTATAATACTCACTTTTTCAGATGGTCCGTGGCCTGGAAGAATTTCATAATCTTTATTAAATTTAGAGTACACGTTCTTAATTGACGATATCATATCGGAATTACTACCACTTTTTAGATCAGTTCTACCGATACTTTCTTTAAAAACAAAATCACCTGTAAAAATAATTCCAAGATCAGGGAATTCAAAGGAAGTACTACCTGCTGTGTGACCTGGATTATGGTAAATATTAATTAAGTCGTTATTTAATGTATTAACATCAATTATTTCACCATTAAATGTTTCGCTCTGAATAAAGTTATTCGTAAATGAAGCAATCTGTTCTTGTGGGTTTCTAGCAAGAAACTCATCTTCAAGATTCATAAAAATTTTGCTTTCAAAGTTAACCATCCCCAATGAGTGATCAAAGTGACCGTGGGTTACCAATGCTCCCCCAATACTTAAGTTATTCTTTTTAACATAGTTAATTGGTTCATCTAAATCCGGTGGCAAGTCTACAAAAAAGCATACGTCATCGTTAAATGGTCTTAGTATGTAACAATTTGAGGACGTAAAACTTGTAAATCTATATAGTTCAGAATTCATTTTTTACCTGGGAATATTCTTGATGCCTCAAAAACATTTTCTATCTTTTTAGCATCTTTAATAATCTCTTCTAGTTGGTTATTGTCACTAATTTCTATTTGAAATACTAAACTTACAATCCTTTTACTACTTGTAACAGATTTAGCAACGAGTATATTTCCCCCATTGTCTGAAATTGCAATAGTTGCATCCCTTAAGAGATATGGCCTATCAATAGCTTCGATTTCTAACCAAATAATGCTACCTGTGTGTGTGTGGAAGCCCCATGTAACATCGATAATACGTTCCCCTTTTGTGCTATCAATTTGAACGTTCATACAATCTGATCGATGCACAGAGATACCATTAGTGATTGTTACAAATCCTAATATATCATCACCCGGAACAGGAACGCAGCACTTAGCCATCCTTACTTGAATATCATCATATCCTTCTACAATTATAAGATCCGAACTCTCAGAGTCTTTTGCTTCCGGTGTAAATATATCTTCATCGTCAGTAATTTCTTCTGGAAATACATAGTTCCGTATTTTATTTCCAATATTATTAATTTTTAAATTACCATTACCTAATTTTTGATAAAACATTTCATAATTTGGTAATGAAGTTACATCAAGTATATTTTTTAAAATATCTTCTTTATTTGCAAAATTTAATACATCAGTATTTTCATCTAGCCATGTGTTGAGTATCTGCTTTCCTTTTTGTATGTCCTCATCTTTCATTTGCTTCTGATACCATTGTTTAATTTTTGATCTAGCTCTTGATGTTTTTACTAAATTTAGCCAGTCTCTACTGGGTCCTTTTGTAGAATCATTAGTTGTCAATACTTCGACAATATCACCAGTTTTAATAGTGTTACCTAAGTTAGATAATTTTCCATTAACTTTTGCACCAATCATTTTTTCACCGACTTCTGTATGAACTGCAAATGCGAAATCCACTGCGGTAGATCCTGAAGGAAGTGTCACAACATCACCATTTGGTGTTAGACAAAAGATTTCGTCTTCATATAAATCTAATTTCATGTGTTGCAAAAATTCATTAGGATCTGGATATTCTGAAGAAATATTATTTAAATCATTTGTCCATTCTTTTAAATCGTTAGAGGGCTTCTCTTTATACTTCCAATGTGCAGCAACTCCAAATTCAGCTCTATAATGCATCTCTCTTGTTCTTATTTGAATTTCAACCTTATTCCCATCTGGAGTCAAAACAGTTGTGTGCAGACTTTGGTACAGATTAAATTTTGGCATTGATATAAAATCTTTGAACCTTCCAAGGACAGGTTGAAAGTTCGCATGAACAAGCCCAAGTATTGAATAACAGTTTTTAACATCATCAGTAATAATTCTTACACCTATAAGATCATTAATTTCATGGAAAGATAAACCACTATTTATAATCTTTTTATAAATAGAGTAATTGTGTTTTGGTCTTCCAACTACATCGGCAGATATAGAATTGTCTCCTAATAGTTCTGTAAGAATTTTGGTTGTTTTCTTTATTTCAGAATTTCGATGGGGTGAAGTTTTATTAATCAGGCTTTCTATTTCTAAATTTTGTTTCTTAAATAAGATTTCAAAAGAGGTGTCTTCAAGAGTATGTTTTATATTTTGCAATCCTAGTCGATGAGCTAACGGAGCATAAACGTATAATGTTTCATTAGCTATTTTTTCCTGTTTCCAATCATTTAAGTGCTCCAATGTTTCAATATTATGCAATCTATCTGCAAGTTTGAGAATCAATACTCTAATATCTTTAGACATAGCAACAACCATTTTTCTAATGGCATCCGCTTTAGCTTCTTCTTTTGTGTTGTATTTTATACGATCTAATTTGGTTACACCATCTACGATGTTTGCAACATCTGCACCAAAACTTTTTTTGATATCATTATAAGTAATATCAGTATCTTCTATTAAATCATGCAAAAGAGCTGCTGTTACTGTTTCTATATCCATACTCAAATCTGAAAGATAGATTGCAACACTAACTGGGTGGGAAATATAAGGCTCACCGGATTTTCTTTTCTGAGAAATGTGACCGTTAAATGCCATATTGTAGGCAGAATTAATGATATCTAATTCTTTATCCTCATATCTCGATCTAAGATCTTCTATTAAATCATCAACAGTACTTGTTTTAAGATTTTCACCCATACCTATATGCTAGTAAAGAATTTATTTATTAATTATCTTTGCTAAAAATGGAACTGTAACGAATATAGAGCTATAAGTTCCAGAAAGTATTCCTATAAATAATGGAAGTGCAAAATCAGTAAGAGTGCCTGATAATCCTAAATAATTACCCAGGAATAGAATGGAGGCTATGGGTATAGCTGAAGTAATTGATGTGTTCAGACTTCTCATAAGAACTTCATTAAATGTTTTATTAAGTGAATCATCGGAGAGATAGGAAAATCTTGAAGTCTTCACTGTATCATTCAATTTATCGAAAAGTATAACTGTATCGTATAGTGAGTACCCTAAAATCGTAAGTAACGCAATTACTGTTGAAGGAGTTATTTCCAACCCTAGTAACACATAAATTGAGAATACTAACAATAGATCATGCATGAGTGCAATTAAAGCAATTATTGAGTATTTAAATTCATACCTGTAAGAGATTAATAATATAACTAAAGTTAAAAATATGAGTAAAGCTTGAAGGCCTTTAGAAGTAATCTCATCTCCAAATGTAGGGCCAACCCTTTGAAAATCAATATTTTCATCGCTTACATCAAATTTATTTGAAAGATAAAAAAGAAATTCTGTCTCTTTCTGTTGAGTATTTTCTGTTGCACGGAAAATTATTGAGTCAGAATTGTCAAATGTTTGGTATCTAGAAACATCAAGAATTGAAGAATTCATTACCTCTGATATATCCTCATCTGAATAGTTGGCTTCTAGTTGATACGTTGTTCCACCAGTAAAGTCAACAGAAAGATTTACAGGTAATACACCCAGTGAAGACATTATTAATACAGCCAAAAAAATGACCACTTCTATTAAAAATACTTTATAAAATAATTTTCCAACTTTTAAAAAATCAACATTAGTTGATCCGAGAAACAGACGTTTAATCATTTATTAAATCACTTTCTTTTATTGGGAAGAATACTCTCGGGCTCTTAGATAATGAACTTATTACAGGTACAGCATTTCTTGTATAGATTCTAGTAAATATCAAGTCAAAGATAGTTGCTACTCCAAGTGCAAGTGCAAATCCGCGAATCGGCCCTATTGCTAGAACATACAATAATAATGCAGCTGATAATGATACAAAATCTGCTGTCAAAATTGTTTTCCATGCATCTTGTGAAGCTTTTTCAGCCGCGAATTGAAATGATCTACCAATCTTAATTTCATCTTTAAACTTTTCAAATGTAACAATGTATGAATCGGCAGCTAATCCAATAGAAACAATGATTCCAGCAATCCCGGATAAAGTTAGGGTAAAACCTTGATATTCGCCAAGCAGAGTTATTACAGAATAGAAAAGCAAACCAAAAGAACTCAATCCAAGAATTGCTACAAGACCTAATGTACGATAATAAAGAATTAGATACATTGAAACAATAACCAAACCTACTAATCCTGCTTGTAGACCCAAGTTCAAGGTATCTTCACCAAGAGTAGCTGAAACTTTTTCTATAGAAGATCTTTCAAATGATACTGGCAAAGCTCCGTACCTTAGAATAATAGCTAAGTTATTTGCTGATTCCCCTCCATCAGCATTACCCATAGATATTGCTGCAGTTCCACCAGTTATACCAACTGAAGGATCTACATCAAAGGCAACACCAGGTGCTGAAACAACTTCTCCGTCTAGAACTATAGCTAGCTTTCTCTGTTCACCATTTTGGCTTGCAAGTTTTTTAGTTAATTCAGTAAATAGCTGTGCAGAGTCTTCTTTAAACTCCAAGGAAACAATCCATTCATTTTCTGGAAACACTGCAATCGCATCAGAAATATCATTACCAGTTAACTCTGCAGGACCTAATTGGTATATAACTGGATATCCACCGCTCACTGATAATATATAAGATTCAAATTCAGGATTATCATTAATTGATATACCAATAACTTCATCAACCCCGGTTACTCCTTCTTTTATTTTAGTGCTCACATCTTCAGGGTCATCAGGATTTACTTCTAAACTTAGTGCTGGTGAGTATCCAGTTGTTAGAGATGAGTCGAGTACTGGCCTAAATGTTAATAGTCCAGTTGTTCCTAAAGCTTCAATAGCTCTTTCTTGGTCTGTAACACCTGGTAACTGGACAAGCACAGAATTTTCACCGCTTATTGCAATTTCTGGTTCTTGAACATCTCCAAATGCCTCAATCCTAGTTCTCATTATTTCAACTGCCTGCTCTATAAGTTCTTGATCTGTATCATCATCTGCGGTAAGTATTACTGAAATACCTCCTTGTAAATCAAGTCCTAGTTTTGGTGTTAATTCCTGGATGTAAACTAGAGCAAACAGAGATGCTGAAATAATCGGTAAAAACAAAATGTTAAAATACTTTTTCACAACAACCCATTAATTTTTGATTTTGCGATTACAACTTCACCTTTTTTTAATACAAGAGTGACAGTTTTTTCATCTAAGGCAACAATTCTTCCATGCATACCTGAATCAGTTATAACGTTGTTTCCAATTTTGAGTTGATCAAGCATTTGATTGTGTTTTTTATTCCTCCTTCTCTGAGGAACCCATAGAATTGTGTAAAAAACGATTAATACGATGACTAAAGGTAATACACTTATTAATTCATTCATACGTATCTCTTCCTAAAATTAGCAAAATCTGATTCTAATATACTTTTTCTTGCATCATCAAGCATAATCTCAGTCTGAATTAAATTATGAACTGTTAAATATAACCAAGCACTTGTTGGCTCATTTCTAAGTATATGTCTCAAGTAAGCTTTTGAATAATTTTTGCAGGTAAAACATGGACATCCTTCGTATATCGGGGATGGATCATTAGCGAATTGTTTATTCTTTATATTTAAATAAGTATTTCCTGTTATTAATTTTCCGTGTCTGGCTAATCTAGCAGGCCATACACAATCAAACATATCAATACCTTCTTCAATTAAATCAATCAAACCCAATGTATCTCCAAGTCCCATTACATATCTTGGTCTGTTTTCAGGTAAAAATTGCGTAGTGTAGTTAACTATTTCTTTTCTTTCTCCTCTTGTTTCACCTAGGGCAAGACCACCAAGTGCATATCCATCAAACTCTAACTTTGTCATAGAGAGGGCAGATTTTTCTCTTAATTCTTTTACTAACCCACCTTGGACGATTCCAAAAAGAGACTGATTATTGTTAGCATGTATATTTTTAGCTATATTAGCCCACGTCTCAGTTGTTTTAATCGCATCTTCTTGTTTCTCAATTGGGGCATCAATATTTACAACATAATCAAATATCATTGCAATATCACTTCCCAGGAGGTTTTGAGTTTTAATAGAAACTTCTGGTGTCATTAAAAAAGTAGACCCGTCATATATATTCTTAAACTCTATTCCCTCTTGTATTTTTTTAGTTGGTAATGACCAACCCTGAAAACCACCTGAGTCAGTAAGAATAAGCTTATTCCAATTCATAAACTTATGAAGACCACCGAGTTCATTAATCAAATCTGCACCAGGCCTTAGATATAAATGGTATGTATTTGCTAATAGAACTGTTGTTTTATCGAGCATTTCGTGAGGAGTTGATTTTAATGAGCCTTTTGTAGCGACTGGCATAAACGTAGGCGTCAGTAATTCTTTGTTATTGATTTTGACTATTCCAGCTCTTGCAAAGCTATCTTTTTTAACAATATTAAAATCTAAATTACTCATCAATCTTGAATATTACTGCATCCCCAAAACTTAAAAACTTAAGATTATTATTTTGTGCATATTCATAAAGTTCTTTCCAATTATCTCCATAAATTGATTTAACAATTGATAACAATGTACTTTTCGGTGCATGAAAATTTGTTATTAGGTAATCCCCTATATTAAATTTATAACCAGGAGTTATAAAAAGATTGGACATACCTTCATAGACTCCCGTATTGAAAACAGTTTCTAGAGTTCTTAAGACAGTAGTTCCAACCTGAACAATTTTATATCCAGATTGCTTTAAAGTCAGAATTTTCTTATAATCGCTTTCCTCTATCCGATAATATTCAGAGTGTATTTTGTAGTTCTCAACTATTTCTGTGTCTATTGGTTTGAAAGTACCAAGGTTTATGTCTAAGTTAATAAAAATTACTTCATGTCCGTTGAACTTTAATTGCTCAATCATGTCTAAGGTAAAATGTAAACCTGCTGTAGAAGATGCAACAGAAAAGCCGCCACTAGAGAATTCATTAATGTAATCTTTGTATTTCGATGAATCATCTTTTATATATGGTGGCAAAGGTACAGTACCAAATCTGTCTATTAGGCTATTTACATTTTCACTAAATTCTATAGTGTAAGTACTCGCATCTTTATTCAGAATTTTTATTTCAGCTATTTCGGTATTTAAAGTGTCACCTATTTTTATTTTTCCTGATGATTTGATAAGAACTTCAGCTTGGTAGTCGTTTTTTATAACTAATACAAAAAGTTCAACTTTACCCTGTGTGTCTACTTTATTTGTTTTAATTCTTACATTTCTAACTGTAGATTTGTTGAAGATAAAAACAGATTGTTCTTGAAGAGTTTCTATATACTGACTGAACTTAATTATTTTTTTAGATTCACTAATTAATAATTTTGAATTCTTGGGTTCGATATATCTGTTCTGTGCAATTGAAGATGTCTCTAGATTGTAATCTAAATCATCTATCGGTGTATTGAACAATTATTTTTCTAAAAGTTTAACAAACAGGTCATATGACATTGATATTACCTCGGGTATACCATCGTTTGTTCTTCTTGAATTATTGTCTTTACGTTTGAGTTTTTTCCAAAATACTAGAGTATTAGTATCACCAGATTTTGTAATAGCTTTATCAAGAGTTTGGTGTAGATTTAGGTTTTGACGTGATTTAGCTTCTATAAAGAATTCTTCTTCTCCTATAAATAATTGAATATCTCCTAAATCGTTAGAGCCACCTTCTGCAAATCTTTGAGCTCTAAAATTAGATACATTATTAAGCCTATTTACAATGTTTGTTTCGTAGTTAGTACCTTGTTTTTTTGCTTTATTTACCATCTAGCAATTTTAACAAAAATTATTCATTTAATGCAGCATCCATAAGATTCTCTTCAATATCAAAATTTGTATATACATTTTGAACGTCATCGAGATCTTCTAGTGAATCAATTAACTTGGATAATTTTTGAAATTTTGACAAATCTAGCATAACAAAAGTTGATGGAATGTATGCAACTTCAGAATTCGTAGTTTTAAAATTATTGTTTATAAATATTTCATTTATTTTTTTGAAATCTTGGGGAAGAAATTCAAATGTTAAACTCGATTCATTTTCAGTGAAATCAAGACAGGAGTTTTCAATTGCTAAATCTATCAGGATATCGCTACTTTCATCAAATTGGAACACTGCTTTTCTTTCAAAAAGATAATTTACACTTCCTGGGGCTCCAGTGGACCCATCAAACTTTGAGAAAATCGACTTTACGTCAGCAGAAGTTCTGTTCCGATTATCAGTTAGACATTCTACAAGTATTGCTACCCCATGAGGTCCATATCCTTCATAGAAAACTTCATCAAAGTTATCACTTTCTTGCTGACCACTTAAACGTTTGAGTGCTTTCTCTATATTGTCGTTGGGGACAGACATAGACTTAGCTTTTGATATAGCTTGATAAAGAGATGCATTGCTTGATGGGTCCGCACCACCGTTTTTTGCTGCTACTTCTATTGCCCTAATAAGTTTTGCAAAAAGTTTACCTCTTTTAACATCGTTTGCTCCCTTTTTTCTTTTAATTGTTGACCATTTAGAGTGCCCCGACATTTGATCCTTTCATTACAAAATTATCTAACCAATTTAAATAATTTTGCTCATTATTTAGTTCTGGATGAAAAGTTAAACCAACAATATTGTTTGATTGAACACCTACGATTTCATCTTCCATTTTAGCTATCACCTTTACCCCACTGCCTACACTTGTAATTTTAGGTGCTCTAATGAAACAATAATTATCATTAAAGTTGTTAAATTGAACTTTCCCTTCAAATGATTGATTCTGTCTACCGTAACCATTTCTTTCAATATCACAGTCAAGTATGTTGAGTGTACTTTTACCTAAAATAGAATTCTTTGCTAACAGTATTAATCCAGCACAAGTTCCAAGCGTAGGTATTCCAGTAAGAATCTTAATTTTAAGATGATTAAATAAGTCATTGTTTTCTTGAATTTTAATCATAGAGGTTGATTCACCACCAGGTAAGATAATTGAACCAACTTCTTCTAAATCGTCAACTGTACGGATTAAAATGAAATCTCTCTCGATTAATTTAAGAGATTCAAGGTGTTCCTGAAAGCTTCCTTGAAGTGCTAGGATACCTGTTTTCAACTACCAACCTCTTTTAGCGAGCTTCTCCGATTCATGTAGATCATCAATGTTAATACCAACCATAGGTTCGCCAAGATTCTTGGATACTTCAACTAATTTTGCAGGATTGTCATAATTAGTTGTAGCTATTACAATTGCTTCAGCTCTTTCTAATGGATCTCCACTCTTAAATATTCCGGAGCCAACAAACACTCCATCACATCCAAGCTGCATCATTAAGGCTGCATCAGCTGGCGTTGCTATACCTCCTGCTGCAAAATTTACTACAGGTAATCTGCCACTTTCTCTTATTGAATTTAATACCGTAACAGGTGCCCCATAATTCTTAGCTAGTGCCATGAGTTCATTTTCATCAGCTGATAAGACTTCATTAATTCCTTTGGTCATACTTCTCATATGTCTGACAGCTTCTATGACATTGCCAGTTCCGGCTTCACCTTTAGTTCTTATCATTGCAGCACCTTCACCAATTCGCCTGCACGCTTCACCTATATCTGTAGCACCATTTACAAAAGGTGTTTTAATTTCATGTTTACTAATATGATTAACCTCATCAGCAGGTGTAAGAACCTCACTTTCGTCAATAAAATCAATACCTAGTTCTTCTAAAATCTGAGCTTCAACAAAGTGGCCAATTCTTGCTTTAGCCATAACTGGAATAGAAACCGTGTTCATAACTTCTTGAATGACTTCAACAGATGACATTCTTGAAACTCCGCCCTCGGCTCTTATATCTGCCGGAATTCTTTCTAGTGCCATAACAGCAACTGCCCCAGATTTTTCAGCAATTTTAGCTTGCTCAGCATTAACGACATCCATGATAACGCCACCTTTGAGCATCTCTGCAAAACCTTTTTTTACTTTAAATGTAGATTCAATTTTCATATTTTTATTGTAACTATATTTTAAAGTAGAGAGAAATCCAACACTCCATTACTTTTTCAATTGAGTAACGGTTTATATGTACAAGTTGTTTTCTATGAATGTCTTCGATATTACTTTTTAATAATATATCTATTGTTTCAGAAAGTGATTCAAGCGATTTATTTTTGAAGTATATACCAGTGTTACCTAATAGTTCGGTAAATGCTGGGATGTCACTGCATACAACCACACAACCATAGCTGATAGCTTCAATTAGTGTTATGCCAAAGCTTTCACCACGTGAATTAACAGCAAGGTATATGTCTGATTCTAATAAAATCTGATGTTTTTGTTCATTGTCAGGATTTACATGCGTAATAATGTTTTTTGAAAATTTATCACGATTCACGATTGCTTGAAATATAGAATTCTTATTGATTTTTGTTTCTGCATACTCTTTATAAAGATCGAAGTTTTTTCTTTTCTCATCTCTACCAATAAACAAGAACTTTGTATTGCCATTATTTTTATATTCATTTTTAAGCACCGGAATAGCATTCGGAATTATTCCTACTGCTATTTTTGATGAGATAGATTTTCTAGCAACATTACTAACTGCTGTTACAGCAGATGATTGTTTTTCATTATATAAAAGCATTTTTTGTACATATTGCAACATGGGCGAAAGATCAGCATGGTGTGATAATATTGTCTTGTTATTTATAGGGATACGCCAAAAAAAAACAGGTATAAATGGTTCGTGAATATGTATAACATCAGCCCATAAAAGTGCTTTTTTAACAATTTTACGCCGTGGAAATAATTTAATTGGTGCAACGGATCCATTAAACCTAAATTTGAATATCTCACCTATATCAAAATCATTTGAATCAGGACTGAGTATTTTTATATCTAATTCTTGACTACTTGCATATTTTTTTATTAATGATAATTGATTCTGTACTCCTCCATAATAGTTCATACTGTATGGTGAGATAAGTAAAACCTTAGTACTCATCTGTCCATACAGGCTGTATTGAATGCCATTGATTGGCATCTAAAGAAATAAGTTTTTCAAAAGATTTGGCAAGCACCTTCATGCCTTGTTGTATGCTTTGTGCTTCATTCTCGAAATGGGGGACGTAAAATGGTTTTTCAAAATATAAGGTATATTTATTATTAATTTTTATAAATGTTGCAGGAACAATAGGTACACCTGTCTTTAGGGCAAGTGCAACAGGACCTTTGGGGAATGCTGCTAGATCACCAAAAAACTCAGTACCTACTCCACTTTTATTCACACTTCTTTCTGATAGAAGGCAAACATGGTAACCATTGTTTATTTTTTCCTGTACCAGATTAAAAGTATTTTGACCCTTTCCTCCAAGTATAATTTCACAACCAAGTTCTTCTCTCAATGATTTAAACCATGTCATAACTTTTTGATTATCTAAAGGTTCAGCAACAGCAAGTAGTTTCAAATCAAGTTTATTACCAACAGGTATTGCCATTTCCCAATTTCCAACATGTGGTAGAGCAAAAATAAAGCCAATATTTGAAGTCTTTAAAGTTGTTATATAATGTTCGTTAACTATTTCAACATTATTAAGAATTTTATTTTGAAAATTTGTTTTTGTTAACCATAGTGTCTCAAGCCAATACTTTACATAGTTAATCTTAACTTTAATTGGACTGTAACTGATTTCACCAAACTTTTGAAATCGTGAAATTCTTTTATGGAGGTTGATACTGTTTTTAAATGACAATAGATAATAAATTGGTCCAACGATATATGAAAGTACAAGTAAAAATCTAAGATTGAGATGTTTTACTAGGTTATGTGTAAATATAATAAGTAAGTATTGAAGGTACTTAATCATAGGTTTTTATATAGCTTAGTAAATCTTTGCATAACTGTGACCCACGTGATTAGAGCAAACAAATATACGAAATTAAAAGAAAACTCAAAATACATAAAAAATACTGCAAACAATACCCTTTCAGGTCTTGCCGCTAAACCAACTTTGTTATCAAAACCATAGATCTCTGATTTAGCTCTAATATAAGGAATTAATCCTGAAGATGTGAGAATTGCAAATACCGTAAAAAGCTCAATTTCATTGCTGGTGTATTTGATACCGATGACACCCCAAATGAAAAGCTCACCGATTCTATCTACTGTTGAATCAAGAAAAGCTCCTTTTTTAGAGGATAAATTCAATGTCCTGGCCAGTGGTCCGTCAAGACCATCGATTGCACTTCCTAAAAAAATTAAGATAATTCCGATATTTTTATTGTTGGTTAAAAAATAAATTGTACCTAGGATAACAACTAAAATTCCAAATATAGATAAAGTATTCGGTTTAATCTTTAAAAATATACATATCTTTATAAATGGTTTAGCAAATTTTTCAGATGCACCTTTGAAGTATTTTTCAAGCATTTTGTATAGACTCTGTGTAAACTTCCGACACTAAGTCACCATTCGCTGCATCTATTTCAATTATTGTTTTTTTAGTTGGTGGATTTTTATGATCGTAAACTATTACTGTCCAAATTGGTTTTAAAAATTTGTATGAATTAATGAATTCAAAAGTTAAAGCTATTGAATAATAACCAATAGAATGTGGAACGTTATTTTCTATATTTTTAATGACTTCATTTTGTTTAATGTTTACTGAATTGTCTATCAACAATATGAATAATCCAAACATTACGATTAGTGATGAGCCTGATGATACAGACAACCATCCAGTTAAACTGAATACAATTTGTGATAATACTCCTGTCACAATTAGCACGAAACCATATAATTTTCTTCTTTTTGGATTAGGAATGATGTAACTGCCTACTGCTAACGAATTTAGGTCTTCTGGGACAACTTGTTTCTCAGCATCGTCTTTTGATATATCAATACCATCTATCATCAGAAACTGAACTTAGGCTCTTTTGAAGACTCTTTTATTATAGAAATTAATGAGTCTATATCATCATCGTTTATGTCGTCAGAATCTACTCTATTCAACGAGCCAGTATTATTAGCTAAGTCCTTTTCTCCGATGATTAATACTTGTGGAATTCTCATCTTGTTAGCATCATGAATCTTTTCACCTAACCTTATATTTCTATCATCAATTTCAATACGTATATTTGTAAGTTTTGAAGCTATTTTTTGTACGTATTCATCGACAGATCCTATTGTCAGTATCTTGAGCTGTATTGGTGCTAACCAATATGGAAAGTTTCCTTCATAGTGTTCAATCAAAATTCCTGTAAATCTTTCAATAGAACCTAGTAGAGCTCTATGTATCATGACAGGTTTATCTTTAGTATTTTCGGTCGATACGTATTCTAGATCAAAATTAGTAGGCTGAGCAAAGTCAATTTGTATTGTAGAAAGTTGCCATCTGCGACCAATAGCATCTTTAACATGTAGGTCTATTTTGGGACCGTAGAATGCTCCTTCACCCTCTGCAGTAATAAAATCTATACCTTGTTCTTCTAAAGCATTCTCCAATGATGATGTTGCTATTTCCCAATCTTTACTTTCACCGATAGCCTTTGAAGGTTTTGTTGATAAATCTGCTTCAATTTGTGTAAATCCAAATGAATTTAACAAAGCAATTGAAAATCTTAATAAATTATTTACTTCCTTATTGATTTGATCGAACGTACAAAATATGTGTGCATCATCCTGTGTAAACCCTCTTGCTCGCAATAGTCCGTGTAATACACCTGACTTTTCAAATCTATAAACTGAGCCTAATTCAAAAAGTCTTAACGGTAATTCTCTGTATGACCTTAAGTCACTTTTGTAGATAAGTATATGGAATGGACAATTCATCGGTTTTAAGTAATATTTATCATCATTATCTTTGCTGTTGAGAGGTGGATACATTCCCTCTTCATAGTGTTCAAGGTGGCCAGAAGTTTCCCACAGTACTGATCTTCCTATGTGAGGAGTGTTAACAAATTTATATCCATTATTAAGATGTGCAGACTTACTGTAGTTTTCTATAATATTTCGTAGTAACGCACCGTTTGGTTTCCATAAAAACTGACCTGGTCCTAACTCATCTGCTGTTGTAAAAAGTTCTAACTCTTTACCAAGTTTGCGATGATCTCTTTTTTCAGCTTCTATTCTTCGTTCTAGGTACTGTTGTAGATCTTTGTCGCTATACCAACTCGTCCCATATATTCTTTGGAGTTGTGGGTTGCTCTCATCGCCCCTCCAGTAAGCACCACCTAATCTAGTTAATTTAAAATGTTTAATAAAACCTGTATGAGGGACATGCGGACCTCTGCATAGATCTATAAATGAGTTATTTGAATAAACTGAAACATTCTCACCTTGAACCCCTTCATTAGAATCTGCAGCTTCAATAAGTTCTTTTTTGAATTTCTGATCTTGAAATAATTTCGATGCGTCTTTTTTACTCATATACGACTTTACAAAGGGTTGATTTTCCTTTGATAATTTATGCATTTCTTTTTCTATTTCTTTGAGGTCGTCTTCACTAATTGTTTTTTCAAATAGGAAGTCATAATAAAAACCATCTTCTATATCGGGTCCCACTCCATACATAGTTCCCGGATAAAGATTTAAAACAGCTTGTGCAAGTAAGTGAGCAGATGAATGTCTTAATATTTTTAGTGAACTTAGATCTTTCTTTGTGAGTATTCTTATATCAGAGCTTTGACTTATTAGGTACGAAGTATCAAATATTTCCTTATTAACTTCTACACATACAGCATCTCTAGCTAGGTTAGAACCAATATCAGAAGCTATTTCATATCCAGAAACTGGTTCAGTGTATTTTTTTACTGTGCCATCTGGTAACTTTATTTCAATACTCATTGGTTATAATATTAGTGATACTTACAAACTATTATTTTCAAGTAAAAAAAACATCGATTTTTTATGTTTTAATAGATAGTGAGTAAAAAAGTAAATATTTCTTTAAATAATAAAAGTATAGAAATATCGTTCAACGACGTTCTAAAAAATCACACAGTAATTTGTGAATATGTAGGTCTAAACATCTACCAACTGAGTATGAGCAAAATTTCTGTGCAAAATACAAAAAATAAGCCGGTCTCCCTTACTTCTACAGAACTTCGCAATATAAACATGCACTCATTAAATAAACGATCGATAAGACTCATTAATTCTTTTATTAATCTCGATAAGTCAAATGCCTACGAGAAATTAGAATTTATATACATAGCTGACTATGACCTTAAAAATGTGTTGAGACTGATCCATAAAACAAACAAAGAACTGACTAAAAAAAACTTTCTTGCACAATTTTCTCTTTATTATGTCAACACATGTCTCTCGTATGATAAAAATATTACAAAGATATTAGAACAGAAAACTGGTTACAAGCAGACATATATTAAAAACTTAGTAAAAGAGTGTTTTCAAAATGGTTACCTTAAGAATTCCTCACAGGGTCTACCTGGAGGCATACTCACTACAAAAACTATTAATTACTTGAAACAGTCACACTTAATATAGTTACATCCTCTACCGGTTTATCACCTTCGGCTGTTTGTACAGATGCTATAGAATCTATTACTTCAAGACCATCAGTCACTTTACCAAAAATTGTATATTGATACGGGAGCGGATAATCAACGTGCATAATAAAAAATTGACTACCATTTGTGTTTGGTCCAGCATTAGCCATCGCTAATATCCCTTTTTCGTAGGGTTGTTGATTATTTAATTCATCTTCAAACGTGTATCCTGGGTATTTTCCATAATCACCATGCCCTGTTCCGCTGGGATCTCCACCCTGAATCATGAAACCAGATATTACCCTGTGAAAAATAATATTGTCATAATAACCATCATTCGAGAGTGATATAAAGTTATTTACAGTCATTGGTGCTGTATCAGTAAAAAATTCGACAGTCATATCCCCTTTTGTTGTTGAAATAACAGCCGTATGCTTTTTACTTGTGTCTATTGTCATCTCTGGCATAGAGGAATAAACTTTTTCGTTATCCATTGTTTCTTCTCCTTCATTTTTATCTTCCACTATCTCATTTAATTCAACTTTTTCAGTTTCTCCAGTTTCTGTACAAGATCCAAATACAAGGGACAAAGCAATTATTAAGAACAATTTCTTTTTATACATTTAAATTACTCAACCTTACCTTGGATATTGCACATAAGTTACTGTCATTGTATATCTTGGCTTCCCATAGTTGTGAACGCTTTCCTATTTTTATTGGACTTGCTTCACAAATAAGTTGACCTTCCTTGGCGGATTTCAAAAAATCTGTATTATTATTGACTCCAACCCAAACACCTTCTTGTGTAAAATATGCAGCGTATGAAATAGCAGCTTCAGCCATAGATGCATACACGCCACCATGGACAAGTCCCATTGGTTGATGATGATCTGATGTAATTAATAGTTCTGTTTTAATGCTATCTCTTTCGATTTTTATAATCTTATGTCCATAAAGTGCGTCAAAAGTACCTTCGGTAAATTGCATCTCATTCATATTGTCCATAGACGTCCTTTAATCGTTTCTCACCTTCACCTCTAATAAACCACCAAAAACCAATTGCGACAGTTAATAAAGTTGAGGAAGTTAATGTTATTGTATATATTATCGAGTCTAATAAATTAACATTTAAAATTCCATAAACAAACAAACCTATGCCATAAGAAGTAATGAAAAGGGTAACAAATCCAAACCAACTAAACGATTTACCGAACCCTGCGACTACAATTTTTCTATCCTGAATAGGAAAAAAATATCTATTTTCAAGTTGATGAGCTATCAATAACTCATCTCCCGTTTCGAGGTTAATTTTCTTTTCAAGGTATTGACTAAAGTTTCTAGAAAATATTAAGTAATGTGCATGAAATGAAAGTATTACTGCACCGAATAAGCTTACAAACGGAATGATATAGAAAACAATATTTTCTTGAATAACTATTAATAAGATCGAGGCCGCAAAAAGAAATCTGACATCTATAAGAAACTGTTGATGATAATAGCGATTCATTTGTCGCATTCTTTGCAATTGTTCTCTAATAACTGTTAATTTATCCACAGGTTAAAGTTTATATAAGATATGTTTAAATCAAAATACACATTATGGTTTATTACTTTTTTAATAGGTATAGCAATATACAATATATTTGCAATCGTTCAAATAGAGTTCAACACAGTATCTCTATATAGTTTTAAGAAATTTACTATTGAATGTGGAACTATCTATGACTTACTGACAAATAATGTAGATTTTTCACAAAATAAAAATTTAAGTATGAACAGATCTATTTGTGTGAACCAGGCAATGGTTACCCTTACAACCTCAATTCTTACTATTATTTTTCTAATGTTTATGTTTTATTATGCTTATAAGGCTTTCAAAAATAAAGACAATTTTGAAGACATGAGCTCACTTTTGACAATATTAAGACGAAGAAACAATAAATCTCTATAATCAAATTATGCATATAGGTGCTTTTATACCTCAGGGATGGCGAATGGACTTATCTGGAGTCCCTATTAACGAACAGTGGGAAACAATAATAAATTCCGCTAACAAGATTGAAGAATTAGGTTATCACTCATTGTGGGTATACGATCATTTTCATACTGTTCCATCTCCTACTCAAGACCCTACATATGAATGTTGGTCACTGATGGCAGCTTTGTCTCAAACAACTTCTAAAGTACGACTAGGTCAGATGTGTACGTGTAACTCATATAGAAATCCTGCCTATCTTACAAAAGTAGCATCTACTATCGATGTTATGTCCGGCGGACGTCTTGAGTATGCAATTGGTGCAGGTTGGTATGACCAGGAATACAAAGCATATGGATATGATTATCCATCAGCTGGTGTTAGGTTAAAAATGCTTGAAGAATCGTTAATTATTTATAAAAAAATGACTACAGAAGATGAAGCTTCATTCGAGGGCGAATATTATCAAATTAATAAAGCAATAAATCAGCCAAAACCTATTCAAAAACCACACCCACCACTTTGGGTATGTGGTGGCGGCGAAAAAGTTACACTTAAACTCTTAGCTCGATATGGTGATTATGGAAATTGGGATGTTGACGTAGAGGGGTTTATAAATAAATCAAACATACTTAGAGAACATTGTGAAAATGAAAATAGAGAGTTTTCTGATATTGGCAGGACCTTGCACACCAATGTTATTATTGGTGAAAATCAAGCTGATCTCGATAGTAAGATCGAAAAGATCTCAGAGTTTACATCCATTCCAAAAGATATGTATTTAAGCAAGCCATTAGTTGGGGTCAAAAATAAAGTATTTGAAAAAATTGATGAGTTTGAATCACATGGCTGTAGTTATTTAATTGCCTATATAGCTGATATTGTCTGGGGAGATACGTTAGACATTCTTAAAGAAAAGCTCTAGAAATACGGAAGCCCCCAATGAAGAGGGCTTCCCAACAGGGCTGCGTATCACACTTAATTGAAACGCACTATCAGAATACCATGAGAAATGTTGAAAAGTAAAGTTATTTAGCCAAAACTAGGATTTTTAGTGTTTGGAACTAAAGAAATCCAGACTTTTCCCTTAGGGACAAAAAGTTTAGTTCCATTTTGATCAACAATATGAAAAGGATCGAGATTTGATCCACGTTTCCAGAATGCGTCTAAGAGTTTTCCCTTGTGAAGGATGATTGCTCTACCTTCTCCTACTGTTTTTACTGATGGAAGTTGCAATGGATGTATATATGGTTCACATAAAAGAGCTATTACTGTTGTTGTTGAAATCTGCCCCTGATTCCCATTTTTATCTACCCAGTTATGGATATTGTTTTTTGAAGTACCTTTGTAAGCGTCATAGTATGTTCTCACATAAGAGTTTCCGTTCCAGGTCCATGTCGTACTTGTCTGGGATGAAAACGTTAAGTTTAAATAAGAATTAGATGACCAGCTAGAGAGAGAGGGCTCCCCCCAAGGAAAAAGAGGTTGTGGTGTTGATGATTTAACATATCCCTTATCAACAGCTAATTTCTTTAGTTTTACAGTATCAGCATATAGATTATGCGGCGCTTTTCTATCTGAAATACGAAAGTATTCTGGTCTTCTGTCGCTAATGACGGGAACACCCATATCAATTATTTCTGGAATAAGACCTCCGGTCGCTCCACTTGCTACAAGAACTCCACCTAATGGTCTTAATACTGTAGGATCAGTAGGTCTCGCTGATCGAATAGGTCCGTGATAAGTTGTATCACTTTGGTAAAAGATATTAATGAATCTCGTCATGCCACCTTCAACCAACACTTCAACTACTGCATCTGCGTCTTGTGGACCTGATTGAGGTCTAGCTCTAACATTATTATCATTTTTTATTCCGATGACTATTGAATTATTCGAACCGGCTGGCATAAGCAACCCGTTTACAGGAGAATTTACTCCAGGGGTGTAGTTCTGAGTCTCCACGGGTCCGATAGATGAATATGATTTTTCTTTGGTTAGTGACCATCTTGCCTGTAAGTAAGAATCGAGTTCATTTTGTGAATTAACTTGTGCAATGTTGCCAAATCGATATACGAAAACAGGGTAAAAACATGGATCTGGGACCCATACATCAGAATTATTTACATATCCATCGATACAACTGAGACTAGGATTATAGTAGCGTAGGTCTAAAGCTGAATTAGCTACTACTGGTGTTGATATTGTTGTTGTTGACTCATTAGATATATCAATAGTTTTAGTATCATCAGCAATATAAGAACTTTCACCTTTATTTAAAGCAGATAATGTTTTTGGTCCAACAACACCATCAGTACTTAAACCTGCTTTAGCTTGAAAAGTTTTCACTGCCCTTTTGGTTCCAGGTCCATTAATTCCATCAACTTTACCTGAATAAATACCAAGGTTCTGAAGGAGTTTTTGTATTTGCTCTGTTTGTTCTGAGTACTGGTTAATACTGCTAACTACTTTTGTAGAAGTACTTTTTTGTTTGCTAACAAGTACTGATTTATCCAATAACTTTGTACATGTTTCAGGCCCTAGTATTCCATCAGCTGTTGCATTGTTTAATAATTGAAATTCTTTTAATGCATTTATAGAGATTGGTCCTATCTGGCCATCAATTTTCCCCTCATAATAGTTATATGATTTTAAAACAATTTGGAGCATAAATTCATTTCTTACTGGATGTTTTTCATATTCATCCACACAGGTATATTCAGCTGAAGAAAATGATGCGTTAAATATTAATAATGGAAGTATTAAAGAGGCCAGCAATTAATTACTGTTCCAAGTAATTTCTCCATTAGTTGGAACAATATGAATCCACTGGGAACTTGGTGGTACTTCGATAAGATTTTGATTGTTGTCTGTAAAAATAAATGGTTCTTTGATGTCATTTCTTCTCCAAGTACCTTGGATTAAATTCCCATTGTGAAAGATTGTAACCGGGCCAACTCCCACAGTTAAAATACTTGGAAGTGTAGTATTTTCATCATTATAAAGTGGTCCTTGAATCACTACTACAGTTTGTGTTTTCAAAATATCACTATAGTTTCCATCCTGAGAAATAAAATTATGAGCAACTGCCTCTTTATTTGGAGCGTATCCATCAATAATAAATCTTTCGTAACCCTTTTCACCGAGTTTCCATATCACAGTTGTAAATTCGCTGTATTTTATTGTTATTCTTGCTGCGCCTTCTTCCCAATTAGATTGGTTGTATCCAAAATCGTATAATGGTTGTGGTCCAGGTTGAAGAAAATAATATCCTTTGTCGTTTACAACACCTCTAACCAGTTCAGTGTCTGCATATAGATTATGTGGTGCATTTCTATTTGCAATTCTAAACATTGAAGGAGCTACGGTTTCTTCAAGAACTGGTACACCAGATTCTCTTATTGTGGGTATTAATCCTCCGGTAGCACCAGATACTACAAGTGTTCCACCAAATGGTCTTATAACAGTTGGATCTGTTGGTCTAGCTGACCTAATCGGACCTAAATAACTGGAGGATTTATCTAAAAACAATGCTAAAAATCTCGTCATACCGCCTTCTACAAGGATTTCAAAGATTGCATCTGCTTCCTGTAAACCAGATTGTGGTCTTGCATTTATATTATTATCAATTTTAAAAGCTAATACTCTTCTGGGTCTTTTTAACCAAAGTTCTGGTGATATTTCTAATCCTGTTAAAGCAGACATTCTTTCTATGTCAAAATTATATTCTTCTACAACTTCTCCTGTATCAGAAGTTGTTGTTGTAGTTGCTGGCACTTCAATGGAATCATTCAATGTTGTGGTTGTAGGATTTGCTTCCTCGGTTACTTCGTTACTAGAGGAACAAGCTATCAATACTAATGCAAGCATTAGAATGTTAATTTTTTTCATACTGTTATATTAGTGCTGAAAAAATTAACTTTATAAGGTTTATTTTTGAATTCTCAAGCTGATAATATGTAAGATTTTTAAAAATCTTCTTCCCTTTTCTATTTGATGTAAACCACACAGGGTCCACAAATGGAAGTTTAAATTTTGAGTATAAAACACCTTTTTGTGGGGATTCAAAGAAAAATGCATTGTGAACATAACCCTGTCCGCTTTGTATGTCTGAGTCTTTATTGCCTGGAAATCCACCCCAGGGCATTGTTGGTATTATGAAACCTAACGCTGACCATTCATTAATAGCAACTGTTCCATATTTGAGTTTTTCTACATATTTCGAAAGAATATTTTTATTCCTTTTAGAATTGTGATTCTTTAACAATACTGAAACACCTAAATTACCCCATAAGTCTTCATTTGCATAAAGAATTGCTTTATTAGCAAAATCTTCTTCACCTTCAGATTCTAAATATTTAAAAAACAACGTTGAAGACCATACTTCATTATTTTCATAATGATCATTTAATTCTAAATCCTTTGTTAAGTGGGGTGTTGCGCATGACTCATCATTCTCTTGTGTGTACCTTTTGTCCGATCTAAGTGATTGAAGTTTTTCACTACTATTTGGGTAGTAAGCTAATCTATCTGACTCTTTTTTAAGTTGTTTCTTAATTTCAGAGACTAAAGCTGGGGTATGTTTCCATGTTTTTGGCAATACAACTATTTGCGCAGATATACAATTAAATCCATTGTTATTTAGCTTCGCAGTGACAATTTTCCTTGCTTGATATTTTATTTCTGATGAAGACCATTTTCCTGGATGGATAATAAAAGGGGTAACATTTCCAAGTTCAGTGGTAAATGACTTTTTATTTATCTTTTTAAGTGTTTTCTTTCCTTTTTCATTTTCTGTAAGTGTGTGTCCATATACAATATTCTCATACGTTTTGTCAGAACCTGTTAAATGCATATTTGTTATACCTGAATGTTCTGTCATATATTTAGAGATATCAATATCACCCTGAGTAACAACTAAGAATCCCTTTTCAATAAAATTTTCAAAAACCTTTTCAAATACTGGTTTTAAATACTCATTAACAGGATTGAGTTTAAGTAAAATTGTATGGCGGTTTACTACCATATCGTATATTGTGTCTAATAAAGGAATTGATGAAACATTTCCAGCACCTAAAATTAACGTAATACCTTTAGTGAATCCAAGTCTATTTCCAAATCCTCTTGTTTCTAATATGTCTGTTTTGGACATATTTTTATGGAAATGAAGATCAGCTGTAATGAAAGGGAAAAGTAGTTTTTCTATATTTTTAGTAGGAAAGATATTTATTTTGTTGTCTATGATTTCAGATTCATTTATTAGTGAATCATTATTTTTGAGTAGGTAGTCAATATAGTACTGAAGACCAAGTGTCGAAGCAAAGGGTCCGCCAAGCCATTCCTCTCCTTCAGCTATAGATTCCTTTACACCTTTGTTATCGGCTCCTATAGTTGCCCAAAAATAAGCAATACTTTTTAAATTTTGTAATGATTGTTCAAACATGGTTGCTAATTCTTTATTAGTGACCTCAGAAAAAGCCTTTGAATGAAGTCTAAGTTTTGAGATATTTCTATCTACTTCAAGAGTTGTAACCACCATAAAGCTAGTTTATTGCTTATTAACCTAACTTCAAAATCTATTCAGTTAATTCCAAAAGCTCAAAATCACCCCAATGAACAGTAAGATGTTTAGCTGGTATTAATTCATTTGGTCTTCCAACCGGTAAATTTTTTGGATAATCAGTAAGGTTAACCCCTGGTGCTGAAAGTTCCTCAACGATAAGTTTTATACTTTCGGCTAAGTCGTCTAATGTTTCAACTGTTTGTGTCTCTGTAGGTTCAAACATTAATGCTTCTTCAACTATTAACGGGAAGTATATTGTTGGTGAATGAAATCCTTTATCTAGAAGAGCTTTACCAACATCGTATGCTTTAATTTTGTGTGATTTTTTTAATTCTTTAACAGTAGCAACAAATTCATGCATACACGGTTCATCGTAAGCTAATGGAAGGTGTTTTGAAACCTTTGAACTTAGATATCTTGCATTAAGAACTGCATAGGAACCTAGGGTGTCCAATCCTTCTTTTCCTAAAAGCTTCATGTATACGAGTGCTCTCAGAGCAACAAGAAAGTTTCCGTGATAACCATGCATTCTTCCAATACTGAATTCTGGAGTGTACCAGCTATAATTATCACTATTTTTAACCACAATTGGTCCAGGTAAGTATTCTCTAAGATAATCTTTGACTGCTACAGGACCAGAACCAGGTCCACCTCCTCCATGAGGTGTTGCAAAAGTTTTATGAAGATTAGAATGAACAATATCAAACCCCATATCTCCTGGTCTGCATACACCGACAATAGCATTTAGATTTGCTCCATCGTAGTAGAGTAATCCCCCAGCTTCGTGAATAATATTAGATATTGTGAGAATCTCCTCTTCGAATAACCCCCCAGTATTTGGGTTAGTGAGCATCAGACCGGCAGTATTTTCATTGACCAAAGATTTCAAGTCTTCAATGTTTACCATACCTCTTTGATCGGTAGCTACTTCAACGACGTTAAAACCAGCCATTTTGGCAGATGCAGGATTAGTTCCATGCGCTGAATCAGGAACAATAATATCTTTTTTGTGATCAAGTTTTTGATTTTGTAAATAACGCTTTATTATCAACAGTCCAGTTAACTCTCCGGATGCACCTGCTGGTGGTTGAAAACTGGCGTGATCCATACCTGTTATCTCTGTTAAATAATCTTCTAAAATATGTAGAATCTCAAGCGAGCCTTGTGTGAATTCTGAAGGAGTAGCTGGATGTGTGTTGGAGAAGTTGGGAATTGATGCAACATAATCAGCAAACCTAGGATTATATTTCATGGTGCATGATCCAAGTGGATAAAAACCAAGATCAACTGCGAAATTCCTATGTGCGAGTCGTGAATAGTGCATAACCAAATCATGTTCAGAAACTTCTGGGAGAGGTGCTTTCTCATTTTTTAAAGCAGGATGATTAAGATCTACCTCAGGTACATCTAGATTAGGATACTTGGAAGCTTTTCTTCCTGGTCTTGATAGTTCTCTAATAGTAGGTTCCGCTGAACCACCTACTAATGGAAGTGAACTTGCGTTACCACCGCTAACCATTATTCACCTCTTTAAAGCAATCTATATAATTATCAATTTCTTTTTTTGTGCGTTTTTCAGTTAGTGCAATAAGTAATTCATTGTCACTATAACTAATACCTGCAAGAAATCCTTTTTGGCCCATCTTTGTTAATACCTCACTAGTTGGTATTTTCGTTTCTATAAGAAATTCTCTTAGAGATGTTGATTCATTTTTAATTTTGAAACCTGAATTTTTAAGTTCAGATTTCATATAGGCAGCTTTTTGAATTGCTTGATACCCAACTTGATAAATTCCCTCCGGACCCATCCATGAAAGATGAATTGCAGAACCAATAGCATTTAGGGTTTGGTTTGTACAAATATTTGACGATGCTTTTTCTCTGCGTATGTCTTGCTCTCTTGCTCTAAGAGTCATCACGTAAGTCTTTTTATGGTTACTGTCTATAGTTTCGCCAATTATTCTTCCTGGAACTAAACGTGCAAGATCTTTTTTTGTTGCAAACCAACCTACAGTAGGACCACCGAAAGATAGTGGAGTACCTATTGATTGGCCTTCTGCAACGACTATATCAAAACCCATTGATCCCGGAGTTTTTAGAACACCTAACATTGATGGATCTACGTAACATATTGCAATAAGCCCCTTGGCATGTGCTTTGTTGACGAGTTCTGTTAAATCTTGGGCTGATCCTTCATAGTGGGGAAAAGATACAACAAATGCAGCATCATCTTCGTTAAATTCATAGTCTTCGGGGAAAAGATAGTTATCCAGTTCTATATATTTAATGTTAAATTTATCACCATCTATTAAAGTGTTGATTACTTCTTTACTGTTTGGATTGAATCCCTGTGAAATAATAATATTGTCACGTTTAGTTTTATTAATAGCTACTGAAATAGCTTCAGCGATTGAGGTTGCACCGTCATAAAGAGATGCGTTTGCCAACTCCATTTCAGTTATATCGCAAACAAGAGATTGAAATTCAAATAACACTTGTAATATACCTTGTGATATTTCAGCTTGATATGGTGTATAAGAGGTCATAAATTCTGGTCTCATTGTGAGAGATTTAACTGTAGGTGGTAAATATATATCGTAATGTCCACCACCTGCAAAACAGACTAACTTGCTTGCGTTTTTTGAGGCGATTGTTTCAAATAATTCTGTAGCCTCAAGTTCAGAAAGAGATTCATCAAAATCAAGTCCGCCATCTATTAATAACTCTTTAGGTATATGTGAAAACAATTCTTCGAGTGATGATATTTTTAACTCATCAAAAATAGTATTGAGGTCAATATTGGAATGTGGTACAAACATTAATTTAAAAACCTTTTCTTTAGTATTTTACCTTCAACCAATTTACCACGAATATCAAATACTATTAAATCTGTAGAAGGTTGGTTCTCAAACATCACAAAGCCAATTGATTTTTGTAGCCTAGGGGAAAAGTTTCCGGATGTAACAACTCCTCCACTTTCTCCTGCAGAAACTTTTGTACCTGTCCTTGCTATTGCTCTAGTGTCTATTTCAAATTTTTTCAGAATTTTATTGGGTCCATTCTTTAATTGTTCAGTAATCACTTCTGATCCTAAGTATGGCTGTTTGTTCGTTATCGTCCACTTTAAACCGGCCTCTACAGGGGTTATTTCATCTGATAATTCAAAACCATACAATGGTAAAGAAGCTTCTAGTCTTAACGTATCCCTTGAGCCTAAACCGCAAGGAGAAATATTATTAGATTTCAAATAATCTAATAATTCATCTACATAATCTAAAGAAACCATTATTTCCAATCCGTCCTCACCCGTGTAGCCTGTCCTAGCATAAGTGTATTGGTCATTTTGTAAGCATGAAAATGAATCTGGTATATCAACAAGACCTTTCATAATTTGAATAGCATTTGGTCCCTGTATTGCAATTAATGCTGTTGAATTTGTTACATCATTAAAAGAAATCGAGTATGTAATTAGATGTTCTTTAATTTTTAATGTATTAGCTGCATTGCAGATAAGTAAAATCTTATCTTGAAATTTCCAAAATATAACATCATCGATTGCACAACCGTTATTGTTAGTGAAAATTGTGTATAAAGCTTTTCCAACCTGTAAATTTTCTATGTCAGAGCAGATTAAGGTCTGTAAAATAGCGATATCATTATATTGGATTTCTAATCTCCCCATATGTGAAACATCAAAGAATCCTTTATCTTCTCTTACGTAATTGTGTTCTTTTATTGTTCCTTCATACGAAAAAGGCATAGACCAACCAGCAAAGTCGATAAATTTTGCATTTTGCGAGGTATGGTAATTATGTAATGGTGATACTAAAGAGTCTGGCATTTAAGATATAAATGTTTCGTACTCTTGATAAAGCATTCCAGAATCGTCAAGGTTAACGACCTCAGCCTTAACCATCCAACCATCTCCACATGGATCAGTATTAATGACCTCAGGTTCTGATTCGAGTCTGTCGTTTATTTCAACAATAACACAATCCATTGGGGCATATGCTTCTGCAACTGTTTTAGTTGCTTCAACCTCTACCATAGATTCCCCTTTGGAAAACTCCTGACCTACTTCAGGTAATGTAACAAACACAATATCTCCAAGTTCACCTTGTGCGTAATCTGAAATCCCAATTGTAATTTTATTTTCTGTCAAGGAATACCATTCGTGTGTTTCTAAATACTTTATTTCACTCATAAATCTCCTATCTAGGTTTTACTGTCGAAAAACCACCGTCAACATGTATAGTTTGCCCAGTAATCCATTTAGAATCATCTGACAGCAACCACTTTACAACAGGAATTATATCACTAGTATCACCAATCTTCGAAATAGGATGCATAGATTTTGATAACTCGACTGCAGCTTCACTTGACAATATTTTTTGTGACATATTCGAATCCATGATGCTTGGAGCGATAACATTTACCCTTAGATTATCTTTAGCATAACTTGCAGCTGCTGATCTTGCCATACCTTCTATACCAGATTTAGCTGCCGATATTAACTCATGATTTGATAAGCCCTTAGTTGCAGCTACAGATGAAAAAAATATAGCTGATCCATTCGGCATTTTTCTAGCAAAAGAAGACAATAAATAATATGATGAAAATAAATTGATATTAATAACATCTCTGAAATCTTGAATTGTTGAACCATGTAAAGGTTTGAGATGAATTGAACCTATACAATTGATTAATCCTTTTATTTCTTCATGTTCTACAGTTTTTTGAAATTCTTTTGTATCTACAGGATTATCAAGGTCAATCAAACTATAAGTAGCATTCAGTTCCTCGGAGAGTTGTTTAAGTTGTAAATCATCCCTACCAATCAAATGTACAGTTTCAGTCTGTGATAGCTCCTTAGCGATTGCTTTACCTGTTGTACCAGTAGCTCCTGCAATAATGTATGTCATCTTAATATGTTAGTTAGTAGCAGATTAATCAGAAAAAGAATTCGTACTTGATATTTCGCCAAACCAGAATGCTGAAGGATGGGGTTTTCTTTCGAACGTAGATTTGTTTACTTCTACAAGTCCAAAATTCATATTGTAACCTAAATCCCATTCAAAATTATCTAATAAAGACCAGTAAAGATATCCTATAACCTTTCCATTATTTTTTTGGTAATCATGTACGTCTTTTAATACTTCAGTGACAAACTCTATTCTCTCATCATCATTGTCGGTTGCTATACCATTTTCAGTAATAAAGATATCCTTGTCAGGGAATTTACTATGAATTCTATGAAGATTGTATTTTATAGCTTCCGGCCTATATTCGTAACCCATCTTTGTTTTCCTAGCCTTGGGTGGTACGTAATCATTTCTTCCAGAAAATGTATCAAGAAAAATTGGAAAATAGTAATTTCTAAGTATTGGAATTTTGATTAATAACCACGCTAAAGACCTATAGATAAGGTTTGGGCTTGTTCTTTTGATTGAATACGTCTGCAGACCTATAAAGTCATCTAGATCTGAAGCATAAAAGAACTTATCTTCGAGATGGTATTTTAAGTACTTATTGAAAGTGCTATTGTCACTATCATCCCATTCATGTAAAGCATGCGTCATGCCAACCTTTGCGTTAGGATTTTTCTCTTTGATTACCATCAATGCCTTTTTGTGTGCTTTGATGATGTTTTCTGAAGCTGTGATAAATATTTTTTCATTTCGTATCCCAGGTGGAAATTTTTTCTTAGAAAAATATCCAAACATACTAAAGATGCCGGGTTCATTAATCGTATTATAATATTGAACTTCTTTAGGCAAGACATCCATCATCTTAGAAACATAATTAACAAAGGCTTCAGTTGTTTTTGGTGATGCCCAGTAACCATACTTTTCAAGCCAATCAGGTGTTGTGAAGTGATGAAAAGTAATTACAGGTGTTATATTATTTTTCAGTAATATTCTTGCTTTCTGTACATAATGGTTGATTGCGACCTCGTCAAAAGATTCTTCAGATGGCTGGATTCTACTCCACTCCATAGAGAATCTAAAAGCTTTGATTCCAAGGGTATTGATTAAATCTATATCGTTTTCTAAATATTCATAATGTTTGCATGCATCATTACATGGTTCTGCGCATACAGTACCTTTTTTATTTTCCCAGTGTGTCCAATCATTGTTATAGATACCACCTTCGACCTGGTAGGAAGCAACTGCTGTGCCAAAAATAAATTCTTTAGGAAATGTGTATTTACTCATACCGATAAATAATATATGTTATACCTACATATGCAAATTGGATTAACATTCTATAAAAGTGTTGTAGGTTAGTGAATACTCGGTTTCCATAAGGTAAATTCTCTACCCACACGTATAAATTAGCACCGTATATAACAATAAGAAAAACAATCATTATTAAGGCTGCTTCTGATCTCCATTTAGTTAATAAAAACATTGGAATAAGAATTTCGAGAAAACCAGTAAATTGATGAACGGCTCTGGGGAAAGGTATGAACGGTGGAACTATAGCATCGTAGAATCCAGGATTAATAAAATGGTTTAAACCTGCAAGAATAAAAAAAATCACATATGCGTAAGTTAATAATTTCACTACATCCAATTTTTGGCCTTACCAATAGCTTTGTTCCAATTATTTAGATAATCAAAACGTATATTATCGTTCATATTAGGTGACCATGTTTGTTCTCTTGATTGATTTGCTGATATTGTATCCAATCGAATATCATTTATGTAAACATATGAAGCTAAACCAGCGCCAAAGGCAGTAACTTCTTGAATTTTCTGGGACTGTATTTGCAAGTTGCTTATATCGGCTTGGAACTGCATCAATAAATTGTTGGCAGTCATTCCACCATCAACTGAGAGTGTAGAGAGTTTAACACCTAAATCTAACTCAAAAGCTTTAAGTAACTCGTCTGCCTGATAAGCAACAGATTCAATAACTGATCTGGCAATATGCGATTTATTAGTGTGTCTAGTCATACCTGCAATTGTTCCGCGTGCAGATGGGTCCCAGTGAGGTGAGAATAATCCAGAAAATGCTGGTACAAAATATACTCCACCATTATCTTTTACTAAAAGTGCAAGATTTTCAATATCACTACTTTTATCTATTAAACCTATATTATCTCTTAACCATTGAACTGATGATCCAGCAATAGCGACAGATCCCTCAAGTGCATAAACTGGCTCTTCGTTCTCGATTTGATATGCGACTGTTGATATAAGTCCATTTTGAGATTGAACTATATCAGTACCAGTATTGCTCAATAAGAAGCATCCAGTTCCGTACGTGTTTTTACTATCCCCTACTTGATAT
Organism: uncultured Candidatus Actinomarinales bacterium; assembly: GCA_943840565.1. Classification (GTDB taxonomy): domain Bacteria; phylum Actinomycetota; class Acidimicrobiia; order Actinomarinales; family Actinomarinaceae; genus Actinomarina. Next base: position 416,640 of record CALSUY010000001.1, read on the forward strand.
GCTTTATGCCCGAATAAAGATGCTTGTTGGTCACCTAAAACAGCTGTTATAGGTACATTTTTTAATAACTCAGTATTTTCAACAAAAAGAGATAAGGATGGCTGTACATTTGGAAGGCTTGTAAACGGTATGTTAAATTTTTCGATTATTGGCATACTCCAGTCTGAGGTATGTAGATTAAACATAAGTGTTCTACTTGCATTAGTGATATCAGTAACATGTTTTCCAGAAAGCTTATAAAGCAACCATGAATCTACAGTTCCAAAACATAAATCATCTTTTTGAGCTGCATCTTGAATTTTTTTTACATTTCGAAGTAGCCAAACTATTTTTGTAAGCGAAAAATATGTTGCTACTGGCAGACCTGTATGTAATATTTCGTCTTTAAGAGATTCTATATTTATTATTTCATCACAAATATCCTGTGTTCTTGTATCTTGCCAAACTATTGCATTGTAAAGTGGCTTACCTGTTGATTTTGACCATGCGACAGTTGTTTCTCGTTGATTTGTAATTCCTATTGAAGAAAGTTTATTTAGATCAAATTTCTTAGCTACTTCTGATATACAAGTATTGACACTCTCCCATATTTCATCAGGATTGTGCTCAACATAGTTTGGTGCAGGATAAATTTGTTCAATTTCAATTTGATGAATAGCAATCTGATTCTCTTCACTATCAAATATAGCAAATCTTGTACTTGTCGTTCCTTGATCAATGGCACCAAAATATTGCATATTGTAATTATAACAAGTGAGTTTTTTCTTAATTTTAATATCTTCATTAATAAATATTCTTTAAAGTACTTGTATGGAATTTTCTTTAGAATTTAATACTTACGTAATCCTATTTATTGCAGCTTTTCTTGCATCGTTAATTGATTCTATAGCTGGAGGTGGAGGTTTGCTCACTACTCCAGCAATGTTATTAGTTGGCATAAGTCCCTTGAACACACTTGCTACAAATAAATTTCAATCATGTTTTGGTACATTTACTTCCACGTATAACTATTACAAAAACGGATTTCTGACTGAACCTAAAAGGTTTATATATTTCTTTTTATCGTTTGCGGGATCGATGGTTGGAACATTACTTGTTAGTCGAATATCTAACGAAGTCCTTGAAAATATAATCCCTATTCTCCTGATTTCTGCCGCAATCTTTTTTATCTTAAATAGAGGCCCATCAACATCAGACAACAACAACTCTTTGATTTATATTTTTAATGTGATAGTTATTCTTATAGGATTTTATGATGGTTTTTTTGGTCCTGGTACTGGTTCTTTCTTCGTTTTAGCATTCGTGATCATAAAAGGTATTTCAATAATGGAAGCTACTGCTATTACAAAATTGTTAAATTTTGCATCTAATTTTGCAGCATTCATAATTTTTGCATTAAAGGGTTATGTAATATGGGAATTAGGCTTAATAATGGCGGTCGCGCAAATTGGAGGTGCTAATCTAGGCTCTCGATTTGCAATTACGAATGGTGAAAAAGTTGTGAGACCTGTTCTTGTAATTGTTTCAATTTTATTGTCGATAAGGATACTATTTGGCTAACTAAACTAGATTCCATTCCTTTGCCCGAATGGACCAATGATTGTGCCCATGATAAAGCCATAAATAAAACCATAAGTGAGACCAATTTTTAAATATTTAATACATTCTTTTTTAAAAGCGAGATTTTTATCATCAGACTGATAGAACCGGAATCTGTAATCTCTTGATACGAGATGCCTAACAAAAGGATAGCAATAAAAAATAAATCCTATCCCTATACCAGACAAACCACCCTGGATAATTCTTGAAAGCACAACTTCTATCATTATCTTAATTTAAAGGTCAGAATTATTAATAGGTAATTGAAACTATAAATATGTAAAAAAGAGTCCGATTTCTCGAACTCTTTTTTGAGGTAACAGGCTTATTACCTAATCAAATAATAACTTAAATTATGATCTTAGTAACAAGGAATCTTAGTAATTAATTAATAGATGACCATAGGTGAATTGAAGCAATTGAGCGATAAGGTATCCATTTTTCAGAGTATTTGTCATAAGCATCTTCTGGTGAATTGGAATTTACCATTCCAGCTACTTCCATTCCTTTTCTCAGTGCTGCATCTTTACTTGAGAAAATATCTGTATAACCTAATCTAAATAACTTGAACATCTGTACGGACCATGGACCAACTACCATATATAGATAGTAATATTTTATCAAGATCAGCTTCTGAGAAGCTATTGATCTTATATGCAAGGTTTGATTCGTGGAAAATTTTAGAAATTTCTTTTATGGATTTAGATTTATTAGTTGATAATCCAAATGATTTTATTTCTTTAATACTTAAGTCTATAAATTGATCAGGTGAGAAGGTTTTGGTATTAAAATAAATTAAAATTTTTTTTGAAATAGCAGATGCTGCAGTAGTTGAGATAAATTGAGAAATTACAATATTTATCAAAGAATTAAAATATGAACTCTTTCTGGGTTTAAATTTAATTGAGTTATTTTTTTGAATCACATTTTTTAAAATTTTATCTTTTTTCATTAAATATATTTCTTCATTCGAATATTTCATATATTGGATAGTAGTAAAGTTAGATGTTCGATTATTGTTTTTGGTGTTAGAATTATCAAATGGTAACACCACACATTAACGCAGAAGATGGAGCTTTCGCTGAAGCAATCTTATTACCGGGTGATCCTCTAAGAGCTAAATTTATTGCTGAAACTTTTTTCAATAACCCTAAAGAGGTTTCAAATGTACGCAATATTTTAGGATATACAGGCACATATAAAGATAAACGTGTATCGGTAATGGGGACAGGAATGGGTATTCCATCTATATCGATATATGCAAAAGAATTAATCACTGAATACAATGTTAAGTCTCTAATTAGAGTTGGTAGTTCAGGATCAATTGCTGATCATTTAGAGCTTGGGGATATAGTTGTAGGTGTTGGTGCTTCAACAGATTCTGTTGTTAATAGGTCTAGGTTTTTTAATGCAGACTTTTCTGCAACCGCTTCTTGGAATTTATTACATAACTTTGTACATGCTGCGGAGAATTTAAATAAGAATGTTCATGTTGGAAATATTTTTTCTGGTGATTTATTTTATGACCCAAGAAAAGAGACTTTCGAATTAATGAATAAAATGGGAATACTCGCTGTTGAAATGGAAGCTGCAGGGTTGTACGGCGTTGCAGCTGAATATGGTGCTGATGCTCTAGCAGTTGCAACTGTATCAGATGTGATTTCTAAAAATCTTCAAATGTCTTCTGAAGAAAGAGAAATAGGGTTGAAAACCATGGTTGAAATTACTTTAGATTCTCTATAGCTAAAACTACAACCTTTCTAGCAACTTGTTTTTTTAGAATCATTGACAAAACCAGCTTCAATAGTGTTGTAGGTAAATTTTTCGTATCTGATCTTGAGAATAATTAAAAGAATCAACTAGATTTTGTACCTCATCAGATATGGTATGATTTTGAAAATAAAATTGATATAATTTTTTAAATGAAAGATAAATTACCTTCAAAATTTACGGGATTTTTCATAGCATTAATAGGTTCAGGAATGGTTTTGAGTCTACTTTCAACTGGTATTGATAGATTATTTTTACAGAATTCTAATGTTTCATTGTTGGAAAATGAAAATTTCGGGTTAGTTGTTTTAGGAATATCAATATTAATTGCCTTGTTATGGTTATTCAAAATAAGAGATATGAAAGACTAGTCTACAAGTAACGGGTCTCCCCATTCCCAGGTTATTCCCCCACCTTTGTTTTCTAATTTAATCATATCCATATCAGAATCTTGGATCGAAAATGAAAAATCAAAGTTCTCTCTTAATCTTGGAATTTTTATAGTCTTGGGAAGTACAGCATAATTTTGCTGCAGCGCCCACTGTAACAGTATCTGTGACTCTGTAACAGAATATTTTGTAGCGAGTTGTTTAAATATTGAATTTGCAGATTTAACTTCATCTTCAAGCTCCCTAGTTTTAAGGCTATTTTCACCTTCTTTTTTTCTCCAAGTTGAAAGAGGTACCAAACTACTGTATGCAATAATATGAATATCTTTAGAATTTAAAAATTGTACTAATTCTGGTTGTTGAGCCCAAGGATGTAATTCAATTTGATTTGTGTCTGGAGTCGGTAAATCTAGGTCTATAAGTTCCTGGATATGTTTTATATTCCAGTTTGCAACACCTGCATAGTGTATTTTTTTATCACTTTTAAGATCCAGAAGAGCTTTCCACTGTTCTATCCTTGTATTGTTTGCATGGGCTGAATGAATGAGATAAAGATCTATATAATCTAACTCAAGTCGTGCAAGACTTTTCTGAAATGCTTCTATTACATCATCATATTTTTTTTGTTCCTGACCCCACATTTCATTCCCTGGAAAAACTTTAGTGGTGATAAATAAATCTGATCGTGTTGTGAGTCCTTCATTAATTGCTTTTTTGATACCGTTAGCAACTCCTTTTTCGTTCCTATAAACTTCCGCTGTATCTATGTGTCTGTAGCCAACTTTTATAGCTTCATAGGTCATTTCTTCAGCTTCTTCTGGTGACATCATATATGTACCAAGTCCAATTTGTGGAATATTAGAATGTATCGACATTAATACCTTTCCTCTATGAAAGAGGAGCTCAGACAGAGAACTCCCCCTTCTTAATATCTTATAACACAAGATGTATCAGTGATATAAGATTATCTAAGTTTAGTTAAATCTGAGTATAAAATGTGAGTGGCGAAGTTTCTATCACTAGTACTTCGCAAATGAAAGGGGGGTTTGCCGACTCCCTTTTCTATTTTTAATAAGAATAATTGAAATTTAGTATTATAGAAATATGAAAGATTTTTCAATACCAGAAGGTAGAAGGCAAAAGAGAAAAAAGAAACACGTCGCAAAAAGAAAAGGGCGATTAGATTTTAGAACAGGAAGAACAGGTAAAAGAAAGTAAGTATTTTATTTACTTTCTTTATTCAAATCTATTATGAACATTGCAAATATAACTGGTTATAAATTTACACCAATAACTGATACGAAGTTGCTTCAAGAGAAAATTATTAACCTCTCTGAAGAGAACAATCTTAAAGGAACCGTACTCATAAGTGATAAAGGCATAAATTTTTCAGTTGCTGGTTTGATAGAGAATACAAGTAACTTTTTGAAGGTAATCAAAAAAGATGAACAATTTAGTGATATAGACATCAAAACTACATTTAACGAGTATCAACCATTTAGAAAAATGTTAGTAAGAATTAAAAAAGAAATTATATCAATGGGTGTTGATGAAATAAATCCTTATGAATTTACTGGAGAAAAGATAAAGCCATTTGAACTAAATAAAAAATTAGATGCTGGAGAAGATGTCATATTACTTGACACAAGGAATGAATATGAAGTGAGACTTGGAACATTTGAAAATGCAATTGATTTAAATCTTGATAGTTTTAGAGATTTTCCAACAAAGATTAACGGCTTGAGAGAACAAATTGGAGACAAAGAGATAGTTATGTTTTGCACAGGAGGAGTACGCTGTGAAAAAGCCTCTGCGTTAATGCTTAAGAGTGGCTTCAAAAATGTAAAACAAATTGACGGGGGTGTAATTAACTACTTTAAAGAAACTGGTGGAGCACATTGGAAAGGTGATTGCTTTGTATTTGATGATCGTGTTGCACTAGATAAAGAACTAAATGAAACCGATTATGTTTTATGTTTCAGATGTCGCGAGCCACTGAATAAAGACGAAATAGCATCTGAAAATTATAAAATTGATGAATATTGTCCATACTGCTACGGAGATGTGGTTACGAAGAAAAGTTAAATATGCCATTTAGTTTTTACTACGATGAAGGTGATTTATTCACAATAATACTTTGGAGTATTCTTGTAGTAGTTGCAATATTCTTCAATTTATATATGAAATACTGGTGGTATAAAAATAGAGACACAATGAAAGATTTTGTTTCAACATTAGAAGAAAAGTAATTTCATTTTTCCAAATCTAAAGAATAAATCAATAGTTTTTGTAATTAACCCCAAACAATTTTTCCACCTAAATAGCCAATATATCGCAGTGAGCGATAAATAAAACATACTTCAGAAGTGAGCAGTTCTAAATTTGTTCTAACTTTTGCATTTTGTATTAGTGATGAGCAATAGAGTCTATGTTTATTGTGGCCAGAGGCAGAATCGAACTGCCGACCCCTTGTTTTTCAGACAAGTGCTCCTGTATAATGCACTCATGAAAAAGATATATACTTTTGGTCATGAACAGGTAGAGCGAAATATTACTGTAGGCGACATTATTAATAATAAAAAAAACAATACAAAAATGACACAGGTGACTGCTGCTAACCAAGAAGAAGCGGAAATAGTAGCCTCGCAAAATATTGATATGCTAATAACTGGTAGCGATTGGTATTCAGATGTGAGAAAAGGAGCGCCAAACTTGTTCATAACTGCAGCATTATTTGCAGGTCGTTTTATTACGAATGATGAAATTCTTCGTGGAGCCTTTGATGTTGTAATGGCGGGTGCTGACTCTGTACTAACTCCTAGAAGTTTTGAAGTTGTTGAATTATTAGCTAACGAAGGAATGCAGGTTCAAGGTCATGTTGGCATGGTTCCTTCTATGTCAACAAAATACGGAGGTATTCGAACAGTAGGTAAAACAGCCGATGAAGCTATAGAGATATTAAAAGATTTGAAAAGACTCGAAGATGCTGGTGCTTTTGGTGCAGAGGTAGAATGTGTTGCTGAAGACGCATTATTAGAAATAAGTAAACATACTTCACTGGTATTAAATTCGCTTGGTTCAGGATCTGGTGGTGATGTTATGTTTCTTTTCTTTGAAGATATATGCGGTGAAACTGTTGGTATAAAGATGCCAAGACATGCAAAATCTTGGGGTGACGGTAAAGCAATTAAAGAAGAACTTAATGCAGAGAGATCGAGGGCAATTAAGGGATTCAAAGATGAAGTTGATAATAGTACATATCCCGATAGTGATCATGTTGTTCAAATGTTACCTGGTGAAAAAGATCAACTCTTAGAAAAGCTTGACTCACTCTAATGAAGAACTGGCAAAAATTAGCCGTAAGTCTTGGAATTATTGGTATCGGATATAACTTTGTTATAAGATACGAAACTCTACCCTATTATCAATTACTCGCTATTGCTGTTGGGGTCTTTTATATTGTTAAACAATTTAGGAAATAAAACAGGGGTATTTTTCTTATACTCTTTGTAATCAGCTTCTTCTCCCCATCTTTTTTCTGCACTTCTCTCTAAAAGAGGTATTCCACTTCCTTTTGAAAGTAAGGCGTAAACAAATAAAGGTGAGATTAAAGCAATATAACCTAAACCACTTAAGCTACTAAATGCAATTACAGCTGCTCCAGTCCATAAAGTAATTTCTCCAAAATAATTTGGATGTCTACTTCTACTCCAGAGTCCAGATGAAATATATCTACCTTTGTTAGTTAGATCTTTTCTAAAATTTCTTTTTTGACTATCGGCTACTACCTCAATTGCGAAACCTGCAATCCATATAATTAAACCTATTAATGAAATAATAGAGAGTGTGTTACTTTCATCAGAAATCATTGCAACATAAACGGATATACATGTAAATGAGACCCACATAGCTTGACCTGTCCAATATTGTAAAAAATGAAAAAATGACTTTTTGGCTTTATCAAATCTAGTGTCATTACCATCTTCTAGTATTCGTCTAAAAAGAAATAGACCAAGTCTGACTGACCAGATTAATACAAGTATTAACAAAATATTGTCTGTTTGTGATTTAACTGGTAAGGAGAAATAAACAATTAAAGTTGAGGATGAGTAGGTTAAACTTCCAATGAAATCATAGTATTTTTCAGTTTGGTAAATAAAAGCAAAAATAAAGGATACGACCTGAACTAACCAGACGTAAAGCAAAACAAATTGCAAAATATTGAGGTTTAATATTTTTATATCAGTATTGGGTGCAATTAAAGATAGAAGCAAAATTATTGTTGTGAAAAAGAAAATTAATCGTATATGTCCTATATTCTTTGATGTCATAGTTTAAGTCTATGTAAATGATTAATTTAGTTACAAAAGAAAAAAGGGAATTCCCATCCTGGAGAAACCCCTCTTTTCTAAATGACCACTGTAAATTCCTTTATACATATTTAAGTGAGTTGAATACTACCCAAATAAACGGTCATGATAACTATATAGCAAATAATTTATTAAGCCAATAATTGATTTAATTGTTACTTAAATATGCGTAGAAAGACAGAAGTATAAATAACGTCCATATAACAATCTCAAGTCTTTTTGTTATCCAGATATGACCATGTCTTCTATATATGAAAACAAATTTCTTTAGGAACTCACTCATCGTAATGTGGGAGATACAAGATTTGAACTTGTGACATCTACCTTGTCGAGGTAGCGCTCTGCCAGACTGAGCTAATCTCCCTTTTTTCAAATATAGCAAAGATACTAGTTTAAGTAAATCCTATCGTTCGACTGTGTAGATACGTCTCCCAAATTTAAGCAATAATCTCTCTGCAAGTTCAATAAAAAAGTTCAACACCCAAAGACCGATATAAAGAGCCAAAAAAAGTGTGAGAACTTTAGTAATGACATAAACGATGACTATATATATTAAAATCCAGGAAATAGTAAATCTAAATGAATAAATCGGTGATTGTGAATTCATTAGAACGGGACCTCTGTGTATTCATTTATTAAAGATGAGTTTTGATTTTTTGGATTATTAACTGATTTACTAACTCTATGAAAATTAATAACGATATCTTGTTGATTTGAAATATCCTGATAAATACTTTCTGTCTCAAGATCTGACACCCATTTTACTTGTTTTTCTTTTGATAGAATCAAAGGAGTTCTATTATGAATCGTCGCCAAGGTGCCAAATGCTTCTTGAGTAATGATTGAGAATTCAATATCACCATTTGATCTTTTCCAATAAAGGGCTGCGGCTTTTAAAATATTTTTTTCGTTATGGAAAAAATATGGATGTTTTTCATTATCGACATTTTTCCATTCGTACCATCCTGATATTGGTACCAAACAACGATGTTTTTTGAATGCTGTCTGAAATGTACGTTTTTCTTGTATAGTTTCCCATCGAGTATTAAATAGTGGTTTTGAATTTTTTTGTTTTTTAAGCCAATCTGGATAGTAGCCCCAGGTGCCAATGATTAATTTATTTTCAATTATTATAGGAACCTGAGATTGTGGTGTAATGTTAAAATTTGTCTCATATGTAATTTCGCCACTTAACTCATATTCTTCATTAAGAAGATTGTTTAAATCGAGGTAGTATCGACCACACATTTATATCGCTAAATCTTTCTTGTCCAAGATATCTCCATCTTTAAATGTTTTATGTTCATCTTTAAATATAATGTGTACGTTGTTTTTTCCAATAATCTCTACTTGGTTGTTGTCGATTGTGAAGTATGTATCCTTTTCCAAACATAAAAGTTTGTAATTACCTCGATTTAACAATTTTACAGTATTAGTTATCCAAGAATAAAATGACTCCCCATAATGTGGTATCACAATCACATTATTTATTAAATTAAATCCATATCCTTTTATCATTTTTTCGCCCATAATCATGGCACCAGCGCTGCAACCTGCAACGACTCCACCATTATGATGAGTATCTAAAATTTCAGAGTAAAAAGGAGTTTCTTTAATTGTTTCATACAAATAACTTGGATTACCTCCAGAGAAGTAAATAAAGTTCGCATTTTTTACTTTATTGATTAAATCTTCATCAAAAAAATCATTTCGTTTTAAAGCACGGATATTTTGATGTTCGACACCAAGTTTAGTGAAGTGTTCTGTAGCTAGATCACACCAGTAGTCAATTCTTGAAGAGTTCTCTTTACCAGCAGCTGTAGGGAAGCTTAAAACATTTGCTTTAGTTGTTAGTTTAGACAACAGTTTTGCATCAGCATAAGATATGCCTGATAAATACTCACCTGAACCTGTAACTGCTATCAATTTTTACTCCGAAGTTTGGAGGCGACGACCAGAATCGAACTGGTGTACACGGTTTTGCAGACCGCTGCGTAGCCACTCCGCCACGTCGCCATTTGAGCGGTAGAAGGGATTCGAACCCTCGACTTTCACCTTGGCAAGGTGACGCTCTAGCCAGACTGAGCTACTACCGCATAAATATAATATTAGCTAAATGTCAGCTTAAAAATAAGGAAATTATCCTGTAGATCCAAAACCCTTATCGGACCTTTTAGAGTCATCAAGTACATCTACTACTTCGAAACTTACATGCTCTTCACTTAGTAATACAAGTTGTGCAATCCTATCATGCTTATCTATAAGATAATCAGAATTACTGTGGTTTATTAATGGGACCAATATTTCACCTGTATATCCTGGATCAATAAGTCCTGGAGAATTAATTAATGTAATCTGATGTTTTGTTGCTAATCCTGATCTAGGTAAAACAAACCCAGCAATCCCTTCAGGTAAAGATATCGATATACCTGTATGAACTAAAGTAACCTCTTTACTTGGTAATTTAACTTCTTCGATGGAAGATAAGTCATAACCTATATCAGATGAATGTTGTTTTTGAGGAATTTTAGCATCACTAATCAGTAATTTAATTTGAATGTTTTTACTCATACACAATGGTAACCTTTCATTGATGAATATTAGAGATTTTATTTTTATAAATAAAGCAAAAAGTACAGATAGAATAAAAATATTAGAGCTGTTAGGTTTCGAAACTGAAACAATAATCACACAGGCTCCTGAAAATTATCTAGATGCAGATGAGGTACAGGAAGTTAACAATTTCAACATTTATGATGATGTAAAAGATATTAAACGTGATGTGCCTCAGCAATCATCTGTAGAGGCTTACATAACAGAAACTGAAAAGATATATTCATCCAACACAACAGAGGAATCAGATAGTTTAGAATTGCCAACTGAAACATTTAAACCAATAAACGTAACAAATAAAATAAAAAAGATATGGACTGATGTAGAATCTCGGCGCCAGTGGGTGATGCCGTTAACAATAAGTATCATAGCAATAACGGTTATAGCTACAGCAATTACTACTTTTACTTCGAGAAATGCTGCCCAAGAAGAGGTAATCGAAATTAGTTCTAATTTAGCTTCAGACACCAACGTATTAATCAATGGTCTAGAAAACGTTCTAGAAATCGCAACGGATACATTTTATTCAAAATATGACATCTCTAACGCAAGCGCTTATCTGCAGTCTGTAGAGTCATCCACTTTAGAATATCAAACCTTGATAACTCAAAAAGAGAATGTAAACCTACAAGATATTAATTACAATTTATCAACAATCTTTAATTTAATCAATGAACTTGATGATCTACTTGCATATAGAATTTTAGTTTCTGAAATATTAATTTATGACACCTTGCTTGAAATAGATGAAACAACCGAAGTAGATGTATTGACTACAAAACTCTCAGAGATAACAGCAATAAGCAAGAGAAACTTTTCTGAATTACCAGATATTGAAGAAATGATTAATCATAAAAACTTAATTGAGGTTGCAATCATAACTGCTGAAGATCTACACGGAAGGCTTCTTGCTGCATTACGTAACAATGAATATGAAGTAGTTAACTCAATTTCAAGCGCATTGTTGCTTAATAAGCAAACAGAGTTATCTGCTTTTGAAAACTCACTATCAATTTTTAATACAAATAAGTCTGCAGATTATAAAAGTATTAAGGATTTAGACTAATTAAACTCAGCAGCTTCTTTTTCGAAGTCTGAAGCATCTGAAAATTCTTTATACACAGAGGCAAATCTGACATAAGCTACTTGGTTTACCTCTTTTAAGTGTGAAAGTACCGTTTCTCCAATAAACTCTGATTGAACTTTGTTCCCTTGCTCTTGTATGTCTTTGTAAATAGTGTCTACTAATGCTTTTAATTTCTTTTCACTTAATTCCTGGCCTCCAAAGGCGTTTTGCACACCTTGGTATAGCTTCTCTAAGTTAAACTCCTCACGATTTCCATTTCTTTTGATAACAATTTGGCCAATTGATGCTTTTTCATAAGTTGTAAACCTAGATTTGCACGAAGAACAGTTCCTTCGTCTACGAATTGAAGTACCTTCAGTGTTTTTTCTTGAATCTACAACTGAAGTTTCTTCTGCTTGACAGAAAGGGCATACCATATATGGTATATTATAAAGATTCCTAATGATTTAAGCAAACAATCTATGGTATTTTTATAATTTGATCAACAAATAATATTGATTCTTCTAAATTATTAGCTTTTTTTACTTCAAATACAAATTCTGAGACATTTTGTACGTTTAATTTGTTACCAATTACCCATAAGTTGTCGCCATGTTGTACTTTATATGTTAATTCTGAAGAATGATCTCTAGAAGAGACATCAGTTAATATTAATGGTGTAGTGATTATTGAAAATAAAATCACAAATGCTAATAGATAAATTGTATTTTTAATGTTTTCCATGATTACATAGTAGAAACCAAGTATGACACTTTTATTATTAGAACATATGTGCTAATATGGAGTATGAGTAATAAAGAAACAGAAATACTTGAATTTATAAATTTTACACTTAAAAATGATGGCTACTCTCCTTCTGTAAGAGAGATCTGTGAAGCAGTAGGGTTAAAATCAACAAGTACCGTTCAATACCACTTAAACAAGTTAGAAAAAAGAGGCGTTATTAATAAATCTGAAGGTAAATCACGATCTCTACATCTTAATGATGTAACAAATGAATTTAGATCTATCCCAATAGTTGGAGAAATAGCAGCTGGGTTACCGCTTGCTGCAGAGGAAAATATAATTGGAGAGCTTCCTTATCCAGAAAGCAATTTTAATGACTCGCTTATTGCATTAAAAATAAATGGAGATTCCATGATTGATGCTGGAATACATGATGGAGATCTAGTAGTTGTAGATAAGTCAAAACAACCAACGAATGGAGATATAGGAGCATTCCTTGTACTAGGAACTGAGGCTACAGTAAAATATATAGACACAATAAGTAATAAGAAGTATCTAATCCCGGCCAATAAAAACTACGAAAATATTGAAGTAAATGAAAACATCTCAATAGTTGGTAAGGTTGTGTCTCTATTTAGAGATATGTAACGATTCCGCTTATATACAGGTTCGTATCTTTAAATTCTAAATCTAACTCTCCACCAGGAAAAAGAATTGTTGTTGGGTTGTGTACAATTTTTTCAGAGTAAAGATAGTTAAATAAACACAATGCGCCGGAACCACAGGCATCAGTCTCCCCTACACCTCTTTCGAATACTCTTGTTTTAACAAAATTTTCACTAACAACTTCATAAATTTCAACATTGACCCCCTCGGAGAAATGTTCAGATTCATTAACTTTATTGTAAAAAGTTGCCAAATCGAAAGTCTCTACATTTTCTACACTAACTAAAAAATGTGGGTTACCAACTTGTGACTTAATACCATCGATATCATCAATTAGTATTGATTCACTTGAGTAAGTTGGCAATGGTGCATTCACTGTGACTACTGAATCTTCAACAACTGCAGTAAGATTACCGACAGGAGCTACGACAGTCATTTTATGTGCGGTTACGAGTTCATTATCATAAGCGTACTTAGCAGTACACCTGACACCGTTGACACATAACTCAGCAGCAGTTCCGTCACTATTAAAATAATGCATTTTTACAGTTGAATCATCTATAGATTCGACAAAAATGACCCCATCTACTTCATAATCAGAATCCGCAACAAGAGAAATAATTTGAATCTCCGAAGTAGGGCCAGTGTAAGGAGAAACAATAAAATCATTTCCTGTACCAGACATATAAGCGAAATTACTCATCCATTAACTCTATCATTTTATTTTTTATAAAATTAGGGTCGTTTGTTGAATGTTGTTCAAGAGATGTTTCTTTTTTAAACCAAGTAATTTGTTTTTTTACTAATTTAAAGGTTTTCTGATTAATGTTAGATTCTATGTCTGTATTTACATTCATGCCTATAGCTTGAAGTATGGTTTTAGATGGATTTAAAAGTGATGATAGTTCATTAGCTAAACCATTTTCTATCATCAACTTTGTTCGTTGTTCAATATTTGCTTTGTAATCAGGGTTGTTCCAAAAAATACCAACTTTATTTTTACTTATATTTAATGGTGGGAATATATATTTTGAATCTTCAAGAAGACTAGATTCAATATTTCGAATTAATCTTCTTTTATTTAGCTCAACATTTGGGAGCTCAATTTTATAAACGTCATGAAATTTAAGAAGTTGTCCATAATTAAGTTGCTCTAGTTCAGCTCGAATAGATGGATCAGTAGGACGAAATTCAAAGTTTTTTACCATTGATGAAAAATATAATCCAGTTCCCCCAACTGCTAAAATATCTCTCTCGTAGGTCATTTTTGGAAAATCAATATCTAATAAATAGTTAAGGAAATCTACTACTGAAAAGTTTTGGTCAGGTTCTGCTATATCAATACCAAGATATTCAACCTGAGCCTGCATTACATCAGTTGGTTTGGCGCTTAATATATCTAAACCTCTATACACTGCCATGGAATCAAGGGAAAGCAGTGGAATATTTCGCTCAATTGCAATCTCATGTGCAACATTTGTCTTTCCAGATGCAGTTGTGCCAGTTAAAAAATAGAGCAATTAGATAATTTCCGCGGTTAAAGCAAAGGGAGTAGCTTCAATAATCCTTACATCAAGAAAATCACCTATTGATACGTCCTGAGAAGGTATGTGTACTGTCTGTCCTCCATCTATTTTTCCACTCATAAATGTATTCGTTTTCTTAGAGTATTTTTCTACAAGTAATTTTTGGTCTGTTCCAATAAATCTTTTGTAACGAACGTGACTGATTTCAGTTTGTATTTCTTTAAGTTTCATAAACCTTGAGTCAATAACTTCTTTTTCAATAAAATCATCATCCATTGTGTTTGCTGTTGTTCCTGGGCGAGGTGAAAATTTAAACATATATACAGCGTCAAATTGTGATTCTTTAATAACTTTTAATGTCTCTTCAAAATCTTCATCTGTTTCACCTGGAAAGCCCACAATAATATCAGTTGTTAGTGAAACATCTTCTATTGTTTCTTTTGCTAGGTTAAGTTTTTCAAGAAACTTTTCTTGAGTGTATCCACGTTGCATTTTTCTCAATATTTTATTACTACCACTTTGTAATGGCATATGGATCTGGTTCGCTACTTTATCTAGATCATTTACTGCAATAAGTGTTTCAGGTTTAAAGTCTTTTGGGTGAGGTGATGTAAATCTTATACGTTTTAATCCTTCTACGTTATTTAATTCCGTTAATAGTTCGGTAAAATATGGTTTAGAAGAACCATTAATTTTCAAATCTCTTCCGTATGAGTTAACATTCTGTCCCAGTAAGGTAATCTCTTTAACTCCACTATCTATCATTGCTGTAGCCTCATTAACTATGTCAGAAGGACGCCTACTAATTTCTGGACCTCGTACAGATGGGACAATACAGAAGGTACAACTGTTATTACATCCAATTTGAATCGTTAGCCAAGCAGATACTTCTGACTCACGTATTGAAGGTGCATC
This sequence comes from uncultured Candidatus Actinomarinales bacterium, assembly GCA_943840565.1. Classification (GTDB taxonomy): domain Bacteria; phylum Actinomycetota; class Acidimicrobiia; order Actinomarinales; family Actinomarinaceae; genus Actinomarina. The sequence goes on from CALSUY010000001.1 coordinate 432,301, forward strand.
TGTGGGTAGGGATTCTATCTCATCAATAACTTCAGTAATCGGCCCCCAATCTTCGCTTTGATTTAAAAGGTTTACAATATTAGTGAGATTATGAGTTCCAATAACAACATCTACCCATGGAGCACGCTCTCTGACTAATTCTTTATCTTTTTGAGCAGCACAGCCACCTACCAATAATTTACGATTACTTTTTTCGCTTTTCCATTTTTTAAGTTGTCCGAGTGTTCCATATAACTTGTCATCTGCATTTTCACGAATTGTGCATGTGTTGATAAATAATACATCAGCTTGTTCTAAAGAATTAGCCTTTAACATGCCATCGTATTCAAATAGTCCAGCGATACGTTCAGAATCATGTTCATTCATCTGACAACCAAAGGTTTTAACAAAATAATTTAATCCGCTCCTTGACGGTTTGGCCCTTGGAGTTTTGTTTAATTCAATTGCTGCTTTCACAATTAAATTATATGGATATTTTTAGAAAATATATATATTATTTTTCTTTATTAGTGGTTTTTGATTCTTTTGTTTCATCAACTGAAATGTCATCTGTTTCAACCTCATCAGTTGTTACATCTTCCGTGTCTGATTCAATCAAACCTACCGCTTTATACACATCATTTTCAAGCTGAAGTGCTAGATCTGGATTTTCTCTTAAATAGTTTTTAGAGTTCTCTTTACCCTGACCAAGTTGTACTTCATCATATGTAAACCATGCACCACCTTTACGAACGATGCCATGTTCTACACCAACGTCTAGCAAGCTACCTTCTCTAGATATTCCTTTTCCAAACATAATATCAAATTGTGCTTCTTTAAACGGAGGAGCAACTTTATTCTTTACAATTTTTGCTCTTACTCTATTACCTATCATCTCAGCACCAACTTTGAGTGTCTCTATTCTTCTTATATCGATACGAACTGATGCATAAAATTTAAGCGCTCTACCTCCACTAGTAGTTTCTGGAGATCCCCACATAACGCCAATTTTTTCACGAATTTGATTAATAAAAATTACAGTTGTTTGTGTTTTATGGATTGAACCAGTTAGTTTACGTAATGCTTGTGACATCAATCGTGCTTGAAGTCCAACATGAGATTGACCCATTTCACCATCAATCTCTGCTTTAGGGACAAGTGCAGCAACTGAATCAATAACAACAACGTCAACACCACCAGACTCAATAAGCATATCTGCAATCTCTAAAGCTTGTTCACCTGTGTCAGGTTGTGAGACTAATAATTCATCGATATCAACACCAAGAGCTGCTGCATAAACAGGATCTAGGGCATGCTCTGCATCTATAAATGCTGCTACGCCACCTGCTTTTTGAGCTTCTGCTGCTACATGTAAAGAAAGTGTTGTCTTACCAGAACTTTCTGGCCCATAAATTTCAACTACTCTTCCTTTTGGTATTCCACCTATACCTAGAGCTAAATCGATAGATAGTGCTCCGGTTGATATTGCTGGGATTTTTTTAATATTATCAGCACCGAGTTTCATAAGTGAACCCTCACCAAATTGTTTCTCAATTTGATCGAATACTGTATCTAGTTTTTTTGCCCTGTCTTTATCCATTTTTATCTCCTAATTAGATTAATTATTATTAATTAAAACATCTATGTAAGACAAATTTTACTAGAACATTTGTTCTAATACAAGTTTTTAAGAAATTTTATAAGCTCCCAAAAGGCTTTATTTACTGATCTTTCAATTATTTCTTGTCTGTTTCCATTAATTTTATGTTTAGTAGATACAGATTTTTCTTTATTTGAGATAGTGATAAAAATATCACCAATTCCATACTTACTTGATGTTATTGGACCTGCCTCACCTAATATGCTTAGATTAAGGTCTGTAGAATAATGATTTAACGCATTTTCAGACAAGACCTCAGTTAATTCTGGCCAATTTTTATAATCGACTTCTTCGTCAATTAATAACTTCTTTGCATCATTTGTATAAGTGATAGAACTTCCCTTTAATATTTTGCTAGCACCTGGATTTTTTGTAAATCTAGAAGATAGCTCTCCACCAGTAACACTTTCAACAAAAGAGATTGTGAGTTCTTTTTCTATAAGTAAATCTAAAAGAATTTTAGAAATATCTATATTTTCATAAGCAATGATATCGTCTGAAAACACATCTCTAAGTGTGTCTATAAACAATTGTTCATCATCATTTGAAATTGTATTTTTATCATAACGTAATTTGATTATTCCTTTACTTGCTAAATATGCGATGTCTATACCTTCAGGTTTAAATTTATTTATTGACTGAGCAAGTGAAGATTCTGCCTGATTGTAAAACAATACAAACTGATAGTTTTTTGGTTTCTCATTTGATGTCTCTATTAATAGTGGGACTATCTCATCTTGAACCATTGGAATAAATTCCCTTGGTGGCCCGGGTAGTATAAATATTTTTTTATTGTCGGACTCTATTAAAGTTCCGGGGGCTGTTCCCTGTGTGTTGTTTAGTTTTATGGAATTTTTAGGAAGATAAGCTTGCTTCATATTGGTTTCTGGCATCATAAGCCCTCTAGCTTGCCATCTTTTTTTCATGAATTCTACATGAGATTCGTCCAGCTCTAATTCTATGTTTAGGTGTTTAGATATTACTTCTCGAGTAATATCATCTTCAGTTGGCCCCAATCCCCCACAAGTAATCACAACATCACAAGAAGTATATAAGAAATTAAATCCTGCTATTATTTCATCTTCAATATCAGAGACTGTTACTTCATGTGTGAGTGTATTTCCAGAATTATATAGTTCGCTCCCAAGTTTTGAGAGGTTTGTGTTTATGGTATCACCTAACAGAATTTCAGTGCCTACAGATAACAGTCCGATTTTCATATGGTTAGGATAACAATGTTTAATCCGTATATAAGTAAAATAAACTTATGAAAAAACTAATATTTATTCTGTTTTTTAGCTTTTGTAGCTCTTCAGTTTCTGTAGATAATTCTGCAGCAGATATACCTAATGATACAGTCAATACCTCACCAACTACATTGACATACACTAACGAGTTAGGTGATTTTGTTATTGAAGATTTAACAAACAAGAAAACACTAATTGTTTTCTGGGCTGACTACTGAGGTATCTGTCGAGAGGAGTTGCCTCTCTTAGAAAAGAATTTAGAAAAACTTTCAGAAACTTATGACATTATTGCGCTTGCACACAGTGAAGTTGATCCGACTATGGAGTGGGTACAAAACAATTTAACAGGAAAATTAACAATTGGTTTTTCAACTAGTGAATTAAGAGATGAACTACAAGTAGTAGGTCAACCAATATCAATTATTTTTGACACGAATGGAAATATTCTCAGTAGAGAATTTGGATACATACCTACGAATTAAATTTACCTTAATTTTAAATACTCTTCTATCAGATTCGTTAGTATGAGAGTAAGTTAAGCGGAGGTAATGTGAAAAAAACATTTCTTATTCTACTTTGTCTTTCTATGTTGTTAGTCGCATGTGGCGGCTCAGCAGAAGAGACAGTAGAAGAAACTGCATCTGTGGAAGAATCAGAATCACTTGAATCACCGGCAACAACCGTTGCTCCAGTTCTTGATAAGATAACATTCGGATTTATTCCCAGTGCAGAACAAACAGATCTTCAAGACAATATAAAACCATTAATGAAAGTTCTATCTGATGGCTTAGGTATTGAAGTTGAAGGATTTGTAACCAGTGATTTCTCTGGTTTATTAGTTGCAATGGGATCAGGTCAAGCTGATATCGGTGCCTTTAACACCTTAGGGTACGTTAACGCACTGAATGTATTTCCTACCAGAATTGAAGCGGTTGCTAAAGTTGTGCGTTATGGATCAGGATCTTATCATGGTACATTTTGGACAACTGACGTAAGTGTTTGTACTTCTCCACCAGTTATTGGAGCATTTGAAACTGTAAATGGTGTTCAAACGTTAATACCTGGTTCAGAAACTTCACCACCACCTGTAGCAGCGCTACAAGTTGGTTGGAGCTTTGGAGATAATGGTCTTGAACCAGAGGTACGAGATAATGGAACAGTTAGCCCTGGATATGCTTGTGAAGCAGATTTAAATTCAATGGTTGGTAACACAGTGGTCTTTGTCGAAGAAGGATCAACATCTGGTTACTTATACCCTTCACTGCAATTAAAGAACATGGGCATTGACTACACCAAGGACATTACACAAGTGTTTGCAGGTTCTCATGATGGAGTTATTACAGCTCTTTACAATGGCGACCACAAATTTGGTGTAGCTTACGATGATGCAAGAAGAACTCTAAGAAAAACTGCATTAGACGTTGGTGAAAAGGTCATTGCAATTGGAATAACTGCAGAAATTCCTAATGACGTTGTCGCAGTAAGATCTGACTTACCTGAAGATATGAAAGCTAAAATATATACAATATTAAAAGACTACATATCAACAGATGAAGGATACGCGGTAATGGACGAGATTTACGGTTGGACAGATATTGTTCCAGCAGTGAACTCAGAGTTCGATGTTGTAAAACAAGCAGCGGACGAATTTGGTCTATACGATAATTAAAATATAGAGATAAGGGGTGGTTCGAAACTGCCCCTTATTTTTTTTGGGAAAAAATGATAAAATTTGAAAATGTAGGTGTTGTCTACCCCGGCGGTGTAAAAGCACTAGAAAATATAAATTTAGAGATAAATGAAGGTGACTTTGTTATTATCGTTGGTTTATCAGGAGCAGGTAAATCAACATTACTTCGATCAATTAATAATCTTGTAAAACCAACTAGCGGGAATGTCGTTGTAGATGGAAACCAAGTAACAAATGCTTCAAAAAAAGAATTGAAAAAAATACGTTCTGATATTGGTATGATTTTTCAAACATTCAATTTAGTAAATCGTTCCAGTGTTCTTAAAAATGTTCTTACAGGCAGATTAAGCCAGGTTTCAACAATACGATCTATCACTGGTCTCTGGCCAAAAGAAGACAAACAAATTGCTTTTGATGCTCTTGAAAGAGTTGAGATATTGGAGAAAGCATATGTACGCGGATCAAATCTCTCAGGTGGACAGCAGCAACGTGTTGGAATTGCTAGAGCACTTGCTCAAAAACCAAAAGTTATGCTTGCTGACGAACCTGTAGCATCTCTCGACCCAGTAACTTCAAGGGTTGTAATGAGCTACCTAAAAAAAATTAATCAGGATCTTGGTATAACTACAATAGTAAACCTTCACTTTCTCGACCTCGCTAAAGAATTTGGCACAAGGTTGATTGGACTTAGGGAGGGAAATCTAGTTTATGACGGAAGTGTAGATGACGTTTCCGATGCAGATTTTGAGAATATTTATGGTAGGTCTATAAAGTCATCAGATTTAATAGGAGAAGATGATTAACCTACCTAAAAAACCACCACCATCTTTAATGGTATTCTTAGGCATTCCAGCAGCATTTTTATTTTCTTACTATTGTTTTTCAAAAGTTGGATTTAACTTATCAGACTTTAGAGAAAATCTACAAAATAGATACATAGTTACAGATCCCCTTTTTAATCCAAAATGGAGTTGGGCAATTGAAAATGCTTCTGAAGCAATAATTGAAACTATACAGATTGCTATCCTTGCCAGTATTGTTGGCTGTTTTATTGCGCTCCCTCTATCTTTCTATGCTTCACAAACTACAAACCAAAACAAGATTTCATTTTTCTTGTACAAGTCTTTCCTGAACCTAGTACGAACAATTCCCGATTTGTTTTGGGCTATGATGTTTACTGTTGCTGTAGGCCTTGGCCCTTTTGCTGGAGTATTAGCACTGGTAATGTTCTCATTAGCCATTATGGGTAAACTTCTTTCAGAGACAATTGACAGTATTGATCCGGGTCCATTAGAAGCTGCAAAATCTTCGGGTGCATCTCACAATCAATCGGTGTTCACATCCGCACTACCTCAAGTCTTACCGAACTTTACAGCTTATTTTCTCTACATCTTTGAACTATGCATAAGAGCAAGTGTAATTCTAGGTCTTGTTGGTGCAGGTGGTGTTGGTAGGATAATTGAAACACAGAGAATATTTTTAAGATTTGATAGAATTTCACCAATTATTGTTTTGATACTAGTAGTAGTCATTTTGATAGAGCAATTTAGTGTCTGGTTGAGGAGGCGAATTCTATGAATCTCCCTAAACAACCCGTACAACAAAAAGTTCTTAAATATGCCATTACAAGTCTTATCGTTGCAGGTTCTATCTGGTCAGCTTCAGGTTTAGAGATAACTCTCGAGAAAATTCTTAAAGCACCTGAACAGATAGCAATATTAGTTGGTGCTATGTTTCCTTTAGACTTAAGCCAAGAAGCTATTGAAAGAATCCTACCAAAGGTTGCAGAGTCTCTCTTCATAGCTTGGGCAGGAACAGTTATAGGAGCAATTTTTAGTTTCCCGATAGCGTTCTTAGCAGCAAATAATGTTGCAGTTAACTATGTATCTGAAGCAACAAAACAAATACTAAATGGAATAAGAGCATTTCCAGAACTTATCCTCGCATTCGTATTTCTTCCAATTACTGGTTTAGGTGCACTCACTGGAACGCTAGCAATAGGTATTCACTCAATCGGTACATTAGGTAAGCTATCTTCTGAAGTTATTGAAGGTATAGATGAAGGACCACTTGAGGCAATCAAATCATCTGGTGGATCAAAGATAAATGAACTTTTATTTGGAGTTGTTCCACAGGTTATGCCAACCATTACTTCTTACTGGCTATACAGATTTGAAATAAACTTACGTGCATCAGCTGTATTAGGCGTTGTTGGAGCAGGTGGCGTAGGTGCAGAACTTATAAATCAATTAAGATTTAGAGACTTTCCAAGAGCTGGCACCGTATTAGTTGCAACAGTAGTTTTAGTGTTAACTGTTGATACTATTTCTGCTGCAATAAGAAGAAGAATTATTAAAGGAAGATCAATAAAAATAGATCAGTAGAGATTTAGCTTTAGTTATTCGTACCAGCTATTGTCTTCTTCATCAGTTGTTGATTCTACAGAAACACTATCTTCAGTTTCAGCTACTGGTTCAAACTCTTCTTGTGGTGTGGCATCATTATCTTCTGCAATGGAAGGTAAACTGGCACTCTCATACTCTTCGACCGTAATTAATACTGTTCGTGCTTTAGAACCTTCTGATGGACCAACGATTGCCTGTGATTCTAAAATATCCATTAACCTACCAGCTCTAGCGAAACCAACTCGTAATTTTCGTTGAAGCATAGAAGTTGAACCCATTTGAGAGCGAATAACAAGATCTTTAGCTGCTTGAATAAGGTCTTCATCTTCACCGAAGTCATCGCCACCAATAGTGGTTGTAGTTTTATTCTCTTCAGTTACTGCTGGATCGTATTCAGCATCTTTTTGGTCTTTTGCCCATGAAACAACATCTTGAATTTCTTTTTCGGTAACCCAAGCTCCTTGTATACGTTCAAGTCTGGGATTGGATGCTGTTACTACTAGCATGTCACCAAGACCAATTAGTTTTTCAGCTCCAGATTGATCAAGTATTACTCGGGAATCAGTTGTAGATGCAACAGAAAATGCAAGTCGAGATGGTATGTTAGCTTTCATGACACCTGTAATTACATCGACTGATGGTCTCTGAGTAGCAACAACAAGGTGGATTCCAATAGCTCTAGCCATTTGCGCTAATCTAACAATTGCTGATTCAACTTCACGACCAGCTACCATCATCAAGTCATTTAACTCATCGATGAAAACAACAATATATGGGAATCGGTCAAATTTTTCTTCATCTAATAAACCTGCATCATATTTTTCGTGATACCCATTAATATCTCTGACTGAGCTATCTGCTAGAAGGTCGTATCTTCTATCCATTTCTGAAACAGCCCAACTCAATGCATCAACTGCTTTTTTAGGATTCGTAATAACTTTCGTTAAAAGGTGCGGAACATTGTTGTACTGACCAAGTTCAACTCTTTTTGGATCAACCATGACCATCTTTACTTCATCAGGATTAGCTCTAACTAAAAGAGATGTAACGATTGAGTTAATACAAGAAGATTTACCTGCACCAGTTTGTCCAGCAATAAGAACATGTGGAAGTTCGGATAAATTTATTAATCTAGCTTTACCTGAAATATCTAGTCCAAGACCGACTGATAATGGATGTGGATTGTTTTTTGCTTCTGTTGATTGTAAGACATCACCAAGTGAGACAAGTTTTCGTTGCCTGTTAGGAATCTCAATACCGATTGCACTTCTTCCAGGTATCGGGGCTAATAAACGTACATCTGGAGTAGCTAAAGCATATGCAATGTCATGAGAAAGTGAAGTAACTTTAGAGACCTTAACGCCTGGAGCTAATTCAATTTCATATCGTGTAACAGTAGGGCCAGGAACAATGTTTGTTAACTCAGCCTCAACACCATGTTCTTTAAGTAAATTAGTTAAATCGGTAGCAGTTTGTTGTAAGAGTTTTTTAGATGCGGAGACAGAAGACCCTTTTTCAAGTAAAGAAACAGGTGGAAGCTTGTAAGCAGAATTTTTTCTTTTGACAGTATTTGCCTTAACGGGTTTGTCTTCTGCAACAATTTCAGGTTTTTTCTTGATAGCTTTTTCTTTTTTCTTAGGTTTTAGTTTTAAAACATTATCTTTGATTGAAGCAGTTTCAGTATCTTCATCAGTAATAGCCAGCATCTGATCAAAGTTAACTTTAGATGCTTCTCTACGTGCCTTGAAAAAAGCGACTATAAATTTGAAGATGTATGCGAAGATAGCTTGAACCCCACCAATTAAATCTTTTAATTCGATATCAGTCATGTAGAGTACTGAAATAATAAGTCCAATTAAGAGAACAGCATGAGTCATTTCAACATCGATTAAATTATTTAGTGGAAATACAATAAATGCAGAAACAAACCCTCCTGCTCGTTGAAGGATATCTCCACCTACGCTAATTGGTAACGGTTGTGGATGTATGTAGAAGTGAAAAAGTGCTGATGAAAATATTTGTACCCAAAAAGTTCCAACTAAAACCTTTTGAGATTTAATTGTGTCCTTATCTCTGACAAGAATAGCCGCACCATAAAACATTAGGACTGGAAGAGCTAATGCTCCATAACCGAAACACCATGTTAGAAGACCATAAAATAGTTCACCTATTGGGCCAGCTTTTTGAACACTTGATAATGCAGTAAATAGAGCAATTATGAACATAAAGGCTGCAACAGATTGATAGGAATTAAAGAACTTTTTTAGAACACTAGAAAGAGAAGAGTTAAGTGTTTTAAAGCCCTTGTTAACTTTTATTAAATTGTTTTGTTTTGACACCCGCTTACGCCCATTTACCCTTTTGCGAGTGGATGTCTTCACAGCCACATTACATTATACCATATTTTGTTAGCGGTAAAGGTTTTAGTTATTTAATTTGGCGTATATTTTATTGAGTTTTTCAGCTAATTCTTCTGATACCTCAGTCATAGGAAGCAGAGGTTTTCCTACGTTCTCCCAAGATTCTGAAAGGAGGTGCTTAATTGGTCCAGGACTAGGTTCTTCAAATATAGCTGAAATAAGTGGAAGTAACGACTCATGTAGAACATCTGCTTCTGTTGATTTATTTTCTCTTATCAGCTCTAACATGGACTTAATCTGACGACCAATTAAATGGGAGGCAACAGACACAACCCCAACTGCACCATGATTCATGAAATCTTTTGTTAAGGCGTCATCACCAGAGTAGACATAGACTTCATCTTTGAATCTAGTTAACTCTTCTTTTGAAAATTCAAAATCTCCGACTGCATCTTTTATTGAATGTATTCCAATATCAGTAATCAGTTTTTCAATTGTATCTAACTCAATAAGAGTTCCCGTTCTTCCGGGTATGTTGTATGCCATTATTGGTAATGATGTATTGCTTTTAACAGCTTCAAAATGTTTTAAAATCCCTAGTTGAGATGGTTTGTTGTAGTAAGGAGTAACGATCATTATGCCGTCCATTCCTACTTCTTCAGCTAATTTTGTAAAATGAATTGTTTCTTTAGTGGAGTAAGTACCTGTACCAGCAATGAGATTGGCAACCTCGCCTACCGCATCTTTTGCAGTTGAGTATATGTTAATTCGATCAGACTCTGATAAATTTGGCGATTCAGCAGTTGTGCCAGTTAGGACTATTCCATCTGATCCATCTGCAACAAGTTTTTTACAAAGTCTCCAGAAGGTATCTGTTTCCATAACACCATTGTCATCAAAAGGTGTGATTGCAGCTGTAAGTAGCTGTCCAAAGTGATCCATAATTATATCTTAAACCTATCAATCATAATATTTTCTAATCCGTGATGAAAACCTTTCAATGATGAATGCTCATCGAGAATATAGTTTATTCCTTGGAGGTAAGCGGATCGATCATTCACAACATGATCAATTGTAAGTGACTCATTTGAATTCTTGAAGGTAACAGTTTGTTCAGCAACGTATTCTTCTCCTCTAATGGATTTAATATGTACGTTATTGACAGTATTAGATTCATAATTATCTGAAGAACTATCCTCTTGTGATTCCTCATTTACAGTATTTAATGAGGTAGCAAGATCTATTGCTGTACCGGATGGTGCATCTTTTTTATTGATGTGATGCCTTTCTTCAATCGTTACGTTCTTAAAATTTTGATCAGCTATGTTAGAGATTATTTTCTGCAGTGACGCACCTACTGAAAAGTTTGGAATTACACAAATGAATTGATTTTCGGAAATAGTACTTTCCAATTCGTTAATAGTCTCTGGATCTAGACCCGAAGAACCAATTATTAAATTTATATCTTTATCCATAAGTTGTGATAGATTTTTATTTATTTGATCTGCTGGTGAAAACTCAAATAATATATCTGCAGTGATTTCATCTATTGATTCAAAATTATCAAAATCATTACTTTGTTTACCTGGATCATAGATACCAGAGACTTTATATCCCTCTTTGCTCTCAATGAATTCAGAGACAAGTTGTCCCATCTTTCCCATTCCTCCGGATATTGCTATTTCTATTATTTGATCATTCATATTTCTTATTCTAATTTCTTATAACCACAGTATTTAATGATAATGTTATTAATAATGAAACCTAGTGATAAAAATATTGAATCTGAAATAGTTCAAGAATTTGAAAAAATCAGGCCCGCTATCACTCGCCTACTACAATCTCAAACTGAAAATAAAGAACTTATTATCAACCTTGGCAAATCTAAAAGAGTCAATTCAAATGAAATTGTAATCAATCCGTCAATACTGGTTAACTCCGTTTCAAGTTCGAAGTTGGACTTTAAAGAACTGATAATAGGCACTGTTGTACACGAAGCTATTCATTCAATGCAAGATTATAAATTCGAGATTGAAAAAGATCTAAAGATTCGCGCAGAGGAAGTAACTGGCTTGAATAATATTGAGGAAGTATTAGAAATACTCGCTGGACCTTTTGGAAAGTATGTCTTTGAAATATTAATACACTCTTATGAAGAACACCTCTTCGTAAAAGAATTCAATGGTCTAAGTTCAATTTTCCAAGACATCTATAAAGAATCATTTAATCAAATAAAAAATCTAAAAGCATTTAATCAATTCTTATCTTTACTTTTTCATGTAATTACAAATTACTTAGAGTTCGATAAGACTCAATTTAATAAAAAAGTATCTAGGTCAATTTCAGAGTCTGAAAAAATTCTTACCTCTTTTGAGTATGACAAAGAAAATTTAGAAGAAGTTATTGAGTTAACAATTCAGATTATTGATATCTGTAGAGTTAACAACTTACTGCCTGATCTTAAAGAATACTCCCTTGGAGAACAGAGGGAAATTCTAGAAAGTATGGATGACAATATCGTTGATGAATTAAATAAAGTATTAATACCCTCCTCAACAAACGTTACAACAGGAAATACGCTAGAAAAGTTTTTAGGCGAAAAAGGTAAAGAGTCTGATGATGAAAAACTTAACTTTATGGACGATCATGTTTCAAAAATTGGTAGCTCCGAGACTGTTTATCTACCCAATGGTAAAGTGTCAAAGCTAATAAACACAGACTTACCACATAGCTTTAAAAACCTTTACACGACAGGCATAAAGACCTATAACAATTTATTAGAAGAGTGGAATTTACCTGTTAACGAAGTTACCAATAAGATTAAGCCATATTTTATACACAACCAGAAAAGACAACGTATAAGTGGCTATGACCAGGGAGACCTCTCTCCCCATGTCCCTCTTTTGCTTGCTTCGGGAAGGTATGAAAGAATGTTTGAACAAAAACAGAGATTATCAAATAAATCATACGCAGTTTCTTTGCTTATAGATGGAAGTGGATCCATGCTCGAAAGAAAAAAAGGTGAAGTGTATCCATGGTCTTTATCTGCAGCACTGATTGGAGCAAACTATTTATCTCAGATTTGTCATGAGCTTAATGTAGATTTTGAAGTCGCAATATTTAATAGAGCATTTCTAGCAAATGAAAATGAGAATGAAGATATGTATTTAAAAAGAAAAATGGCTGTTTCTTCAATGCTTAATAGTAACTATGGCTCAAATGCAGAGTTTTATTTCAATACAACAAACCACTATTTTATTAAGAAGTTTGATGACTCATGGAAAAATCAGTACGAAAAATTTATTGGGTTAATTGATTTTTCAAGAAATTTAAGAAGCTCCCTAGATAGTTTAGCTACCTCAGAAGAACACCCGCCTGCGAGTATGTTTGAACGTGGAACAAATGTTGATGAAAGAAACATAATGTTTTCTACAAAGCGACTACTTGAACACGGATCCAATACAAAACTCTTGGCTGTGTTGTCAGATGGAATGACTAGAGGTACATTGTCAGATTTAAAAAGTTCGATAGATTACTCCACCAGATTTGGAATAGATGTGATTGGAATAGGAATTGGTGATAGAGGGACATGGAAGGAATATCAAAATAAAACTCAAATTAGTAGGCCGGAAGAGCTTATTCATTCAATAGTAAACATCACAAAGGATATACTTATAAGAAACGTTAAAGAATCATCAGGAGCAGCTTAAAGATGGCTAAACAAAATTTTAAAGATCCAAACGGTAAAGATACTGTTTCAATTGATGAGTGTGTTCTTGATAATAAATTACCAGACCATGCGGCTAGGTCTGAAAGAATTCCTAAAGTAGATAAGAATTATGTCGATCTAGGAACGCAATATAAGCTAGCAAAGATTATTGAAAGTAAGCAGAAAACTTTTAACAATGAAATACCGATACATATAGCACTTAAAGGTCACATGGGAACTGGTAAGGACCACGACATAGAACAGTTAGCAGCGAAATTAAAATATCCTTATTATCGAATTCCACTCTCTGGTGAAGTTAGGGACGTAACATTACTCGGATCTGTACAGCTATATGGAGACGGCATTGGTGGAACCGATAGTAAATGGCAAGACGGAGAATTAACAAGAGCCTTGAGAGGCCCTTCATTCGTCAATCTTTCAGAGTTAAATGCTGCTGGGCCAGAAGTATTATTTGCTTTACATTCATTGTTAGACAGGCATAAAAAACTCGAGTTACCTAATGGTGAGGTTATTGAACTTCGAAATGATACGTACATTTTTGGAACTATGAACCCAACAAGCTTAAGAGATTATGCAGGTACACAAACTCTAAACAAAGCATTTGCTGACAGATGGGTTATTTGGGATAAACCATTCCCTAATAAAGTACAACTTGAATCGATATTCAAGAAAAAATATCCAGACTTACAAACAGAGTTTGTCGATTTAATTATTAAATTAGCAATTGAGATAAACAACTCCTTTGTTTCAGACGACATTAGTGTCAATATTGAAACACCAATGAGCCTTCGTACCATAGTTGAAAGAATCCCTGTTGGTCTTGACCTCTATAGAGAATCATCAGACCCATTATTAGATGCATGGAACAATATGGTCATACCCCATGTAGATAGTGAAGATATCGATCACTACAATACATTATGGAATACAGTCGTCAGAAACGGTCCGAATTTAAAACCTAAACTTTAGTAAATTCTACGAGTGGTATTTCCCTTTGAGTTTTTTCTTTGTATTGCTCAAAAGTTTTATATACTTTAATTAATTCCTCCCAATATGGAGCTCTGTTCTCCAATGGAATGATTTCATGTTTTACCTTTAGGCGTGTACTTTCCACTGTGATGTAATTTAAATTGTCTTGTAAATTATTAAACCATTGTGGGATTGTATCTCTACCGCCATAAGATGCTGCAACAACATAGCCGTTTTCTGTTTTTGCATACGTTAGAGGTGTTTTGCGGATTTTATTTGAAACAACTCCCCTGGTTTCTAAGAGTAAAATATTTGAACCAATAATTATTTGTCCAACTTTTGAATGATTAAATTTTATGCTTTTAACGTGTAGAAAAGTTATTAACTTCACTAACCACTTTGGCCAGTAGTAGAAACCCTTACCGAATATACGCCAGATTTTAGAACCTATGAATCCTGAATATTGTCTCTAAAGCCATCGATTTTATTTTGAAAATCTTTGATTTTCTTATCAATGTCTACCATTTCGAGTTTTGTGATTTCTTCTTTTAATCTGTCGATCTGTGACTTTATTGTTGAATTTTCATTAAAAAGGTCGAATAAAGCTTTTACTGCATATAAAAAAGCTGCTAATTTAACTATTTTCTTCATATGGAGATTGTACGTCAGATTAAGTTATAAATAAAGAAGTTTTATTAATCATCCTCTTTCGTTTTTCTCATTACACAATTAGAATTAACATGTGAAAGAAATCCTAAGCAGCCTTGTTGCTGAACAACAACTTTTAGATCAGTACCTACAAAGCATTCCCGTTAGGAACTGGAATACCAAGACCTCGTTTAAAAACTGGACAATAACAGAACATGTTAGCTACCTAGCTGGTATTGAAGATTTAGCCTTTAATGCACTCAAGAAAAAGGGTACAGATTTTAATAAATACAGAGGTCCTTCAGGATTAGGAAAGTTTGAAAAAATGTGTATCGACAGAGGTAAAGATATGCGTCCACAAGATGTAATTGAGTGGTGGAGGCTTTCAAGAGCTAAGGTTGTTGAGACATTAGCTGACTCGACTCCTGGTAGGAAAATTAAATGGTGGAATAATGAAATTGATTATCTTACCTTTGCAGCAACAAAACTTTCAGAAACTTGGTCTCATGGATTAGACATATACGAATGTATGAAAAAAGAATATGAAGACACAACAAGAATTGAGCATATTGCTCTCTACGGTTTTTTAAATGCTGGGAGAACTGCAAAAATTAACAAACTTAAGTATGAAGATATCAGAGTTGAACTAATTGGCCCTGAATATAGGGCTTGGCAGTTCGGAGACGAAAAAGCAGAAAACACTATTAAGGGAAATGCTAGTGACTGGTGCAGAGTTGTAACTGGTAGAACTGGAAAAGGCTTCAAGCCGAATCTTACAGTTGAAGGCGACTTTGCAAAGAAGCTGTTAAAAACTACTCACGTTAAAATTTAATAATGAAAATTTTTGGCGTTATTCACCTTAAAGGTCTACCTGGTTCGACCTCAAATTCATTAAGTTTAGATGAAATTATCAAGCTAGCTCAAAACGACATAGATGTCCTTACAGAGGGTGGCGTTCATGGAGTGATTATTGAAAACTTTGGTGATGCTCCCTTTGTGAAAGACAACCTATCAAAAAGATCTCTGGTAAGTTTTACAAATGTTGTTTCGAATCTCAACATCGATAGTCAATTGAGTACAGGTATTAATGTATTAAGAAATGATGGGATAAGCGCTCTTGCAATAGCTGAAGCCTGCGATGCTGATTTTGTAAGAATAAATGTGTTAAATAACATTATGTACACAGATCAAGGAATCATCGAGGGTAAATCTTATGATATCGCTCAATTTAGAAGCACTCTCTCTAAAGACATTCAGGTATATGCAGATGTTTTTGTTAAGCACGCTACCCCACCATATGGTGCAAAAATTGAAAATCATACAAAAGAACTTCTAGAACGCGCTGGTGCTGATGTGATAATAGTAAGTGGTGATGGAACTGGTGAGGAAACAGATATCGAAGATCTTAAAAAAATACGCGAAATTGTACCAGAAGGAAAGCTGGCTATAGGCTCTGGTTTAAATATCAATAATATAGATGAATATGCAAAAGTCTCAGATATCGGAATAGTTGGTACTGATTTAAAAACTGATGGTGTTTTAGATAATCCAGTTGACTTAAAAAGAGTTACTGACTTGGTAAACAAGATTTCTTAACATATTTTCAATTAATAACTAAAAACAACCATTTAAACACTATCATCACTTATTAATGATTAATGCTCTACTAAATCCTGCTTTAGTTGTATTTATTTCTGGAATAATTCTAGGAAGTATATTCAAACGTATTACACCATCACCTGTAATATCAAAGTTCCTCGGCTACTATCTCCTATTAGGTTTGGGTCTAAAAGGTGGTTACAGCCTTCAAGAAACTGGTTTCATACCTGAGGTAGTAAATATTCTCTCCTTAGGTGTATTTTTCGCACTATTAATTCCTTTTGCTTCATATTTATATTTGAAAAATATTCTCAATCCCGATGATGCTGCTGCCTTATCCGGAACATACGGTTCAGTAAGTGCAGTGACTTTTGTGACCGCAAATACATATCTTGTTGCTAGTGCGCAGAGTTTTGATAATTACATGTCTGCTGTATTAGTTGTGATGGAATTTCCAGCAATATTTATGGCTTTATTTTTAGTTTCTCAAAACAACAAAGATGCGAACAATGGTCAGATTGAAAACCTCAAAAAGGCATTCTTTGAAATTCCAAACATTGTTCTTGTAGTTTCCCTAATAGTTGGTTATTTCTTGACGATTCAAGATGAAAGATTCTTCTCTTTAGTCTCAGAAGATATATTTGAGTACGTTCTAATCATTTTCTTATTTGTAATGGGTTTACGAGTACCAAAAAGAATGTCTGAACTTTCCGGTAAAGGAAGTCAGTTAATTGCTTTTGCATTGATTACACCTATAGTTGGATCTCTACTTGCCTTAGGTTTTTCCTATTACTTTGGCTTAGGTGTTGGTAACGCAACTCTCCTTATGGTTTTAACAGCGAGTGCGAGTTACATTGCAGTACCTGCTGTGGTTAAAGATGCTATTCCGAATGCTAATCCTGCTATCTATCTTGGTTTGAGTCTAGGTGTTACATTTCCCTTTAATGTAATATTTGGAATACCTCTATATAACCAGTTGGCTTTGTTCGTTTTAAACTAGAAATTAAAGTAAGTAACCGCCGTCAATAGTAACTACTTCCCCTGTGATCCAAGAAGCTTCTTCGCTTGATAGGAAATACATTAAATTAGAGATGTCTTCTGGTGTTCCTAGTTTTTTTAAGGCGTGGAGATCTGCGGTAGCTTGCTCGTCATTTTCCCAGAGCATTTCAGAAAGTTTAGTTTTAACTACTGCAGGAGCAATTCCATTTACTCGAATATTTGGAGCTAGCTCCTTAGCTAACTGCTTAGTCATATAAATTAAACCCGCTTTTGAGATGTTGTATGCTCCCATATAGGTAGCTGGTTTAATCCCGCCTACCGACGCAACGTTAATAACAGATTCAGTTAGACCTGCCTTTACAGCTGCTCTAGTCCAAAGAAGAGGTCCAAGTAGATTTACGTCCCATGTTTTTTGAACTCTAGATATTTCAACATCCATGAGGTATCCACCTGATGGATTTGTGCCTGCATTATTAATTAAAACATCAAGTGAGTTGGTTTCACTCACAATGGCAGCACAAGTCTCAACCGCTGCTTCTTCACTATCTGCGTTGGCAACAAAACCTTTTAAACTTGGATGCTCACTTAAAACTGCTGAAAGATTCTCTTCTTTTCTAGAAGTGATGTAAACATTCCAATTATTTTCTGAAAAACGTAGGGCTGTCGCCAGTCCTATTCCCCTAGTCCCGCCAGTTATTAATATTGTTTTCATTATTGCTCAAGTATAGTGCTTATTTCTAAATCTAGTTACAGTTGTATAGCTAATGAAAAATTTAGATAAATATATTCATATCATTACAAAAAATAGAGATTTTCAGAAACTCTTTGCGGCTCGACTTATAACCCTTGGTGGAGACTGGTTGCTTACAGTCCCTTTGCTTGGAATCATCTATGAGCTTACTGAAAACCCTTTAATAACGTCTCTTGTCCTTGTAGTCCAAAGTGCACCATTGTTTTTTCTTGGTAGTTTTGGAGGGTACTTAGCAGATAAATACGATCGCAAGAAAATTATCGCCATTTCAGAGTTTCTGTGTGGGATTGTTGTGTTATTAATTTTATATGCTGTAAACACAGAGAATGTTGTCTTTATTTTATTTTCTTTTGGAATGCTCTCCGTCGTGAGTTCAGCTTATATGCCAACATCTGATGCAGCACTGCCAAATGTAGTAGATAAAGAATATCTAGCTGAAGCAAACGTAATCTTCTTTTCAAGTTGGGGAATTATGGCCGGACTTGGTGCAGGTATCGGTGGTTACTTAACAACAGTAATTAGCCGTGAGATGTTATTCACTGTTGATTTCTTAACGTTTGTGATTTCAGCTTTTATTGTCTTCTCGATTAAAAAAGACTTGAGTGAAAATAAATCAACTGCGTCGAATGAAGAAACAATAAACTTTGTTGACGGTATTAAATACGTGCTGTCAAAAAAAGAGATACTTTCTCTGGTGATTACGAAAGCAACATTTAGCATCTCAGCAAGCGGGTTGTTGTCACTATTTACTGTGCTTTCATATGAAATTTATAAAACTGGTGATTTTGGAACGGGCCTTATGTTTGGCGCAAGAGGAATAGGTGCTTTGATTGGTCCAATTGTAATTCGTTATTTTTTTGGAAGTACGGACGGAAAACTATTAAACACAATTGGTATCACAATCATGGCTTGGGGGCTATTTTATTTCTTTATACCCTTTTCAACTTCAGTCTATATAACTGTGTTTCTTCTGATTTTAGGTCACTCTGGTGGAGGATCTCAATGGGCTTTCTCAACATACGGACTGCAAGTCATCACACCTGATAAGTTACGTGGAAGAATTGCAGGGATAGACTATTCTTTATATTTTTTCATGAACACAATTTCAACCCTGCTGATTGGCTATTTGGCAACACTTTATGGTGTTCTTTTTGTATTTAAACTCTTCCCCGTTATTGGATTTATCTTTGGTTTTCTCTGGTACCTAACCACTCGCAAAATATGGAAAAACTTAGATTTAAATAATTAATATTTTTTCATAATGTTTCTGCCTTACCTAAACTAGCCATATGGCTTTTGAGCTCCGGACAGAGTTCATCAGCTTGTAAAAGAGGGGTAGTCAAGTCACCCCTCTTTTTTAATGGACTTGAAACAATACCGTTTACAAATGTGCTCTCTCTCTTCTCTTTAGTTCAGACCAGCTTTATAAGTTTTAAAGTTTGGTTCCATTACAGATAAATTCTCTTTCATCTCTTCTGACACGTCCCCTAAAATTGACATATTATCAAATGTTGCCATTTCACGAAACTTTAAATTTACAGGTGTTCCCATTGCTTTAGTTGCTAGTTCTTGAAAACTTGCAATATCAGTAAACTCTTCAATTAATGTTGCAGAGTTTGCACTTTCATCCACATACCATTCAAATTTATGTAGACCATCAACACCTAAACTATCAATGAATTGACATTGCTCGTTTTCTATAAAATTGATAAATTCTTCTGCAGAGGAATAACTAACATCAATAATTACTCTTATCTGACCTGTATCTGTATGTAATTGCATATTCTCCTTCTATTATTTCAATATGTATTTTAGTCTAAAATGTTGAGCGCTTCCCTTACAAGGAAGAAGTCACAGGTTCAAATAATTTAACACAGACTCTTTTCTTAATACATCACAAAAAAGTCACTATTAAATAGCTAAACTTAACCTATGGATTGGAAAACAATTAACAAAGCTGACTCAGTAGCTTATATTGCCTTGCAGTACTTGGATATGCCATACCTAATATTGCATACAGAGTATTTCTGTTAGATTTTACAGCAGAATTAGCAAATAGTGTTGAAGTTGATTTGTAAGAGCAGAAAGCACAATTTTGTTATTTCTTGCTCTTTGTTTTTCTCTTACTTGGAAATACTAAAGTAGGCTTAACTGAGCTGAACAAAGTGAGATATTTGAGCAGCTGTTGTTATGTTAGTAACCGGAACAATAACTTCTTTGTACAGCATTTTATCATTTTTGCTGTTTGGGAAGGTTTTTTGGGCTATTACTTAAATAAACTATTAAATAAATAAAAATTCAAGGAAGAAGTCACAGGTTCAAATCCTGTAGCGCCCACAAGGGTTTTTCGGGAATTACCCTGTAATAATTCTGATTTGACGCACATTTGACGCACAAATGCTTAAAATAATTTTATCTGGAACCCTTTATTACTTAACAATTGGTAAATCTTTTAAGTTTGTTGTGTAGGCTCCAGACTTTCTGTCTGCTCTCATTCTCCAATTCTTCTGCATGCCCTGTGCCCCGAGCATCAATGCACCTGATCCAAACTGTTTGTTCACTGTATCTAGAGACTTCATAACAGTGTCTGATTTACTATAGTTTTCGTAATCTAGAAAACTACCTTGTTCATTTTTTGCATCTGAGATATTTAAAAGCATTACTCCTATTTTCTGATACTCATATCCTGGAAGAAATAATGTATTTGTAAGCCTTTTTGCTTCTTTTATTATTCTTGAGGTGTTGCTTGTTGGGATAGTGAAATGAGTGCTCATACCGTTGCTGTACTGTTTATCCTTTTCTATATGTGGACTTGTTCTTAAAAATACATACAGCCCCTGTGCCCTTGAGTTTTGTTGTCTTAATTTTTCGCATGCCCTTGCTGTATAGTTTGATACTGCTTCTTCTAGTTCCTGAACTCGAGAGACTTTTTTTCCAAATGATTTTGAGGAGATGATACTTTTTTTATTTTTGACTTCCTCTATGCCTATGCAGGATAAACCATTCAACTCATAATGGATTCTCTCCCCTACAATGCTTATCGTCTTTCTCACATGTCTTGGGTCTGCCTCTGCTAAATCTTGTGCAGTCTCAACACCGATTTTTCTCAACCTCCTGCCCCACCTTGTCGAGATTCCCCATATTTCTTCTATAGGAAGTTCTTTTAATATACTCTCTCTAACTTCTAGATCTCTTATATCAAAGACATTCTCTACTGTGTGTTTTTTTGCCTGCCTGTTTGCAATTTTTGCCAATGTTTTTGAAGATCCTATCCCGATAGAAACAGGTATCCCTGTCCATTGTTTTATTAGATTTTTAATTTCTTTTGCTGTGTCTTCAAGATCGCAGTAAGCAAAGCTACTTATATCTAAGAATGCTTCGTCAATAGAGTAAATCTCTATTTCATTAACTAATGATTTTAATGAGGTCATTACTCGTGCAGACATATCTCCATAAAAGGTGTAGTTTGATGAAAATACATGAACTTTATTTCTATTGATAAGCTGCTCGTATTTAAAAAATGGAGCTCCCATCGGGATACCTAAAGCTTTTGCCTCGTTTGATCTCGCAATAATACATCCATCATTATTAGAAAGTACCACAATGGGCTTTCCTTCTAATTTAGGATTGAAGACACGCTCACAGGAAGCGTAAAAGTTATTACAGTCAACTAAGGCAAAAATTTTATTGTTCATTCACTTACTCCTTTGAATACTGTACACTATTCTAAAGAAAAAGAAAGACATTTTATGCCTAGAGGTGGTGCGAGAAAAGGAGCTGGAAGACCCAAGGGTCTTGGCAAGTATGGTGAGAAGACACTCGCTATGAGAATACCTTTAAGCAAAGTTGACTATGTCTCGGAAATTGTAAACAAAGGTCTCTATGAAATACCTTTATATACAAATAGCGTCTCGGCTGGATTCCCCTCTCCTGCAGATGACTACCTGGAAGACAAAGTAGATCTCAATCAGTATCTTGTAAAACATCCTGCATCCACATTTCTCGTTAGGGCGTCTGGAGAGTCTATGATCAATGCAGGTATTTTTCCAAAAGACATCCTTATCGTGGACAGAAGTTTAAAAGCAGAAAATGGAAAAGTGGTTATTGCAGTCGTTGACGGTGAACTTACTGTAAAAAGATATGTTAAAAAAGGAAAAAACATTCTCCTAAAACCAGAAAATGATGCTTTTGACCCAATTGTTATTAATGATGAAAGTGAAGCCTATATTTGGGGCGTTGTGACAAACGTTATTCATAATCTGTAATATAAAAGTATGGTTGAAATATTAAAAAATGATCCCTCTGATTTTGAAGGATTAAAAGAATGGGAGTACAAAGAACATTTCTATACTTTAAAGACTGAGTATGGAGATATGAATATACATTACATAGATGAAGGATCTTCGAGTGAAAATACTGTACTCCTTCTTCATGGTGAACCTGATTGGGGCTATATTTATAGAAAATTCATAGATCCGTTAGTTGCTGCAGGAGTAAGAGTTGTGGTTCCAGACCTACCGGGATTTGGGAAGTCTGATAAGCTTTCAGAACGTTCATCCTACACCTATGAAAAATACGTCAATTGGATGGAAACCTGGATGAAAGATTTGGAATTGAATAATATCACCCTCTTTGGCCAAGATTGGGGTGGATTAATTGGACTTAGACTAGTTGCTGAAAATGAAGATATGTTTAAAAACGTCGTTATTTCAAATACCGCGCTACCTACGGGAGATATTTCCGCAGGAAAAGCATTTGAAGACTGGAAAAATTATGCACAAACAGTGGAGAATTTTCATGCTGGTGGAATTATAAAGGGAGGCACAGTGAAAGGACTAGATCAATATGTAATTGATGCATACAACGCACCCTTTCCTGATGATTCATACAAAGAAGCTGCTAGACAATTCCCTATGCTGGTACCTGTAACACCAGACAATCCTAGCTCACAAAAGAACCGTGAAGCTTGGGAAGTGTTGAAAAATTGGAATAAACCATTTCTATGTGTTTTCAGTGAACAAGATCAGATTTTTAATGGAGTAGATAAAGCTTTTACAAAATTAATACCTGGATGTCAGAATCAACCTCATAAAACTATTCAAGGAGGTCATTTTATTCAAGAAGATAACCCTGAAGAATGCATAGAAGCAATTCTGCATGTTTTAGCTCTCTAAACTTTAGCTATATCCCTTTTATTACACAGCTGAAGGATTATTTAAATTTAGTGACCACCTCTAGGCACTCCACCATATTTCATTCGAGTGTCACCCATATAGGCAACTTGTTCATCGGTCTCCAGTGTCTTACAATCGATAACTTGACCTACGTATAAAGAATGTGTCCCGAAGTTCTCAACTTTTTGCTTTTTAAGTTCGAACCACACAATAGCATTATCAAAAATTGGTACATTGTTACCAGTTAAAGAAACGGGTTCTTTATTAAGAAAGCCATCAGTGTATAAAGCGGGTTTAGAAAATTTAACAAATACTTTTGTATAGGATTTTGAAAATAAATTAATTGTAAAATAATCACTTCTAGTCATTAAGTCATGCGTAACACTTTTGTTATCAATACCAACAGCTATTAACAAAGGGTCCATATTTATTTGAGTAATCCAACTTGCAGTCATGCCGTTGTAATCGTCACCAGCACCGGAACCGATTATCCCTAATGGGCTCGGTATTTTCCATGTAGCTACATTAAGTTCTTCATTAGAAATCTCACTCATATAAGCGCCTTGTTTGATCTTATTCTCTCAAGCTGGATTTTATTAGGTTCAGCACAGCAAAACCAAGTCTCAGACAATTTGGGGACAACCCTTTGATTGTACTTTTCTGTACTGAGAAGACTTTTACCAGAGTGCTTTTCTAATATTTTCACTAAGCCTAGATACTGCCTATATTCATCAGCTGATTCATTTTGTAAAACATATGTAAATAACTCATTTTGAATATTGTCTAGTGCTGTGTTTTTATAATTCCAAGAATAAGAAAATGAAGCTGGATCATAATCGAGTAAATATTCTTTAATTTCGGGTCTGTTTAATATAAGTGAGTTTTTAGGTATTAATAACTTTATGGTTAACTGAATCGGGTCAACAGTTTCTCTGAGTTTATAATCTTCTATTAATGTAATGATATTTGTTAAATCATCTATCTCTGTCCATGGTGAAAAAGGCATCCAGGTAGGTCTAATATCTATATTATTTTTAATAGATACTTCAACAGCGTCTCTTAGATCCTTGTAAGTATGATTTTTTTGGAGAATTTCAAGGACTAAATCGTTCGTTGTTTCAAAAGCTGAAATAACAAAGAGCATATTTAAATCTTTAAGTTCTCTGAAGTATTCTGGGTATTTAAGTATGTGTTCCACTTTAATTGTTGAGTCATATGTAATATCTGGATGTTGAGTATTCAATAACTCCAATATTTTGAGGGCATGTTTTGGACCATTGAAAAAGTCTGGGTCGTTAAATGAAATATGTTTTGCACCTGCTTCAACTTGGTTTGCAACGTCTTGGGTAATTTTCTCTATACCGAAAGTTTTAAATGAACCATTAAATTCAATAGGGACTGGACAATGAGTACACTCATGTTTACACCCATAGGTAGTTTCCACTGATCCAGCAACTAAATTATTAGAGCCGTCAACAATATGGGAATAGTCTGTTATAGATGGAAGAATTGTTCTGTCGGGAACTGAGTGCTTAAATGAATAGTCAGTGTTTAGTTTAAGATCTAATAAATTGTCTAAATCATCACTGTCAAGACTGTGAATAGAATTAAAATTTGGATACATCTCAGAAAAAACATGTGCATACAATCCAAAAACAAAAAGCTTTGTGGGTAAAGTTTTATCTCTTAAAAACTCCTCTGCTAGTACAGAAGCTGTATGCATTGATGCATAAACACCAAGAGCATCATATTCACTTAAAGTGATGTCTTTATCTTCAATGGAGTAATCAACTATATCAATTTGGTTTTCACCATTATCTAATTTTTGATATAACTCAGAGATGATTTTTGGCTGTTTGCCTAAATCATAAAATGAGAGAAGTAAAATTTTCAATTGATTTCTTTAATAAATTCTAAAGTTGGTAAGTCTATTGGTAGCGATAAAGATAGTTCAGTAACATTGGACTCTTTCCAATCATTTAACTTTTTTTCAATATCTTCTTTTGTTCCTACTAAAGTCAAGTCTTTTAACAACTCCTCAGGAAATAATTCCTCTGCTTCTTGTTTTTTTCCGTCTAAATATAAGTTCTGTATTTTTGTTGCTACTTCCTCGTAGCCATACTCACACATAAGATTAAAGTAGAAGTTTTTATCTTTTGCACCCATTCCACCAACATAGAGAGTGTAAGTTGTTCTTGCTGGTCGCAAATACTCCTCTACTTCTTCTTCTTTACATAGTCGTGCAAAAACGGTCGCTACTATGTTAAAGTCTTTAGCTTTATCTGGATCTCCGGACTTCTCAAACCCTTTATTCAGGAATTCTTGAAAAACTTTATCTCCTTTAGTTGGTGAGTACATAAAAGGCAGCCAGCCGTCAGCAATTTCCGCAGATAATTCAATATTTCTTGGTCCTATTGCTGCAAGATAAATTGGTATATCTTTTCGTAGTGGTGATTCAATTAATTTAAGAGGTTTTCCAAGATTTAATGTATCTGGACCCTTGTACGGTAGGTTGTAAAAGTCCCCATCGAAAACTACTTTATCTTCACGTTTAATTATCTCTCTAATGATCTTTATATACTCTCTTGTTCTAGCCAGCGGTTTAGAATATGGCTGCCCATGCCAGCCTTCTACAACCTGTGGGCCTGAGACACCGAGCCCAAGTCTAAATCTGCCCTTAGATAATTTGTCTAGTGTAATAGCAGTCATGGCAGTCATAGCTGGTGTACGGCTTGGAATTTGCATAATTCCAGAACCTATTTGAATATTTTCTGTTATTGCTGAGAAGTAAGATAACGGGGTAACAGCATCGTATCCATATGCTTCAGCAGTCCAAATACAAGAAAATCCTAAATCATCTAACTTTCTAATAAGATCGTGATCATCTGAGATATGTGGTCCAAAATAACCAACGTTGATGCTTAATTCCATGTATTAAGAATACTATGCTGATGATTTGTAATAATTTATATTCGTGAAAACATAATCCATAGATATATCATGATCTTCTGTTGGCAATGAAGAAACCACTTGAAAATCATGACAAATACCAATCTTTGTTGTTTGAGGGTACTGTTCAAGTAGCATATCGTAGTAACCGCCACCACGACCTAGCCTATGACCTGATGATGTAAAAGCTACTCCAGGAACTAGGAACACTTGAGTATCATTTTTAATGACTGGTTCCTCTGGCTCTAAGACTCCGAATTCGTTTTTAATAAAAGGTTCGGAAAATCTACAAATTTCTAACGTATTGCCTTTAAGAAAGACAGTATTCAATGTTAATTTTTCACTGACAGAAGCAAGTACATTGATTTCAGTTTTGATTGGGATATACGTACAGACTATTTTATCCTTCAATAACTCATTTAGTTTGTTTGAGATATCATCCGAAAGTTCAATATTGAGAAGATTATGGTTAAGAAGGTTACCTCTAATATTATTTTTCTCTATCATCGTTTCATTTCTTTTGATATTCAATATAGTATTAGCTACATATTGAAAAATAAAATCCTAACTTGGGCAAACATGGTGATTATGGCCGTGTACACAATTCCAGTTGCTTATAGTATCTGGTTTATTGGAATATTTGCCAAGTACACAAAAGTTAAATATTACATTGCTAAATCGTGGTGTAGTCCATGGATGTGGGCAGCTAGAGCAAAATTAGAACTTGTTAAAACTACAGAGTATAAAACTAACGAGCCTTATGTGGTTATATCAAATCACCTCTCCAATCTCGATCCAATGATGCAATTTAAATATTTAAAAATCAAATGGGTGTTTATGGCTAAAAAGGAAGTCTATAAACTACCCTTCTTTAGAACAGCAGCAAAAGCATTCAACTTTATAAAAGTTGATCGAAGTAATCCGAATGATAGAGTTTCAATTAATGAGCAGGCCAAAATAATTTTTGAAAAAGGATGGTCTCTGATGGTGTACCCTCAAGGTACTAGGGTTCCTAAAGATGACTTTCGAAAGTTTAAAAGTGGAGCATTTCATATAGCTTTAGATAATGGGGTTCCGATTCTACCTGTTGTTATCGCAGGTACTGGAGATATCTGGCCACGAGGTAGTAAGTTTATGAAGAGTGGTAAAGCTATGATCAAAACATTAGAACCAATCGATATTAAGAAATACAACAAAGATACCATCGAAGAACTAGTTTCAGATACTCATAAGAAAATGAAAAAAGTATACGATGAAATGGTAGAAGCAATACAATAACAAGATGGACATATTTTTAGCTGTATCTTCTATCTTTTTTCTTCGACTTTTAGATCAAACGCTCGGAACCTTAAGAATGCTTTATGTAAATAAAGGAAAACCAACTTTTGGAGCTGCACTAGGGTTTGTTGAATCAGCAATCTGGGTAGTTGCTATTTCTCAGGTTATTAGGGATTTATCGGATCCATTTCTAGTAGTAGGTTATGCATTAGGTTTTGCATCAGGAACTATAGTAGGTTCTTACATCGAGTCTACGATAGCAATTGGTGACGTAGTGATAAGAATATTTTCACCACAAGATGAAGATAGTCAACGTTTAGCAAAAACACTCCGGGACGAAGGTTTTGGTGTGACAATAATCAGTGGCGAAGGAATGGAAGGACAGGTAAGTATAGCTTGGTGTGTAGCACCTAGAAAAAAGGCAAAACGTATCTTAAGTATCGTTTCTTCTATTAATCCAGATGCTTTTGTAACTACTGAGTCAACTAGTCCTATTAACTTAACCGCTAATCGAAAGTAATTAGATTCCTTTTTCGAAGTCGTCTTCGAAAGAAACTCTCTTTCTTTTCGGTGAATCATCACTTGGCTTGTCGCCTCTTGGTTGATCATTACGATTTCTATTGTTAGGACGGTCATTTCTTTTTCTGTTGTCAGACTTTTTAAAATCTTTCTTTGCTCCACCTTTATCAACAGATTCCTCAGGGATTTCAAGATCTTCTAGTAAAGACAAACTGATTTTTCCATTTTCAATGGAGTCAACGTGTACTTTAATCTTGTCACCTGCAGATAAGACGTTTTCAGGGTTTGAAACTCTCTTCTCAGAATGGAATTTCGAAATATGTAATAGTCCATCTCTACCAGGCAATATATTAATAAATGCACCGTAAGTAGCAATGCTTACAACTTCTCCATCATAATCTGTATCAACTTCTACTGCAGGAGGATCGATTATCAACATAACCATTTCCTTAGCAGCTTCAAGTCCCTCTTCTTCCGTTGATCCAAGGGTTAAGATACCATCGTCATCAATCTCAACACTAACGCCAGTCTCTTCTTCAATTTTTCTGATATTTTTACCTTTTGGACCGATTACTTCACCAATCTTATCTTTAGGTAATTCAACAGTTTCTAATCTTGGCGCGTTACCAGATAGCTTTTCTGCTGGTTCGGAAATTGTATCTTCCATAACATCCAAAATATGATGACGTGCATCCATTGCCTGATTCAAGGCTTTTCTAAGTACGTCTGAAGGTAGTCCCTCAATTTTCATATCTAATTGTAAAGCTGTGATTACACCTCGTGTTCCTGCAACTTTAAAATCCATATCTCCAAGTGCATCTTCAGCACCCAAGATGTCAGTTAAGGTAACATAGTTGCTGTCTTTTGAAATAAGACCCATTGCAATACCTGCAACGTGTTCTCTTATTGGTACACCAGCAGCCATCAATGAAAGGCTGGAAGCACAGACAGATGCTTGTGAAGTTGATCCATTTGAAGAAATTGCCTCACTTACAACTCGTATTGTGTAAGGAAAATCAATTTTTCCAGGAATTACAGGAATCATTGCTTTCTCAGCTAATGCTCCGTGACCAATTTCTCTTCTCTTTGGTCCCCTCATCATATAAGCTTCACCCGTTGAGTATGGAGGGAAGTTGTAATGATGCATGTACCTTTTTGAAGTAACAGTATCAATAGTATCAAGCATTTGTTCAAGTCTTGACATTCCTAATGTTGTTACATTTAGAACTTGTGTCTCACCGCGTAAAAATAATGATGACCCATGAACCATTGGTAAGAGGTTTATTTCAGCAGAAATATTTCTTATATCTGTTGGAGTTCTTCCATCCAGTCTTGGTCCACCAGCAACAACCCTATCTCTAACGACAGATTTTACAAGTGACTTAAAGGCTAACTTTACAGCTTTTGTATTATCGCCTTCTTCATTAGTGAATTCTTCAATGACCTGAGTTTCAAGCTCTGATTGTTTTTCACTTCTTTCAGCTCTATCAGTAATAGCCATTACTTCTTCAACTTTTGATTTGTAGGAGGTATCAATACTGCTTTTTAGTTCAGCTGAATAATCTTCTATTAACGGCCATTCAACAACTGGAACTTCGTTCATTCCAACTAACTCTTTTTGAGCATTGATTAATGTTAAGATATATTCTTTTGATAGATCAATTCCATCTGCAACAATATTTTCAGATGGTGCAACACTTCCTGCATCAATTTTTTCAAATGCATTATCTGCTGCTCCTGCCTCAACCATTACAATATCTATTTCATTATTGTTGTTTAATTTTCCAGCAACCACCATGTCAAAAATTGAATCTTCTTGTTCAGTGTTTGTAGCTTGAACTACCCAGTTATCGTTAATTAAAGACATCCTGACTGCGCCAACTGGTGACTCAAGTGGTACACCTGCTAATTGCAATCCAAGAGATGCTGCATTTAATGACAAAATATCATATTCATTTTCATTATCTACACTGAGTACTGTTGCGATAATTTGTGTTTCACAACGAAAACCCTCTGCGAATGAAGGCCTTAGGGGTCTATCAATCAACCTACAAGCTAAGATTGCCTTTTCTGTTTGTCTTCCTTCTCTTCTGAAAAATCCACCAGGAATTTTTCCTGCAGCGTACATACGCTCTTCAACATCAACGGTTAGTGGAAAGAAGTCTATTCCCTCTCTAACAGTTTTGTTAGCAACAGTTGTTACCAAAACGTTTGTGTCTCCAGAAGTTGCTACTACAGCACCAGGTGCTTGCAGAGCTAGTTTTCCAGTTTCGAATTTTATAGTTTTACCACCAATTTCACAGGTGACATTAGTTACGGACATGTATCCTCTTTTCTAGACGGAGGTTATTAATTGTCAGCCTTCTTTAAAAGCTCCCAATTAACAACTCATCGTCTTATGTTTTATTTATTTATTTATCTTCTAATACCTAGTTTTTCAATTAAAGATCGGTATCTTGTGACATCTTGATTTTGAAGATATTGAAGAAGCCTTTTTCTTTTACCAACAAGCATAAGCAATCCTCTTCTTGTATGGTGATCTTTTTTGTGTTCCTTCAAATGATCAGTTAAGTGACTAATTCTTTCACTTAATAAAGCAATCTGTACTTCAGTTGATCCTGTATCAGTATCAGATTTTCCGTATTCTTTAATTATATTTTCTTTAGTATTCATTCGAGATAATAATAGTACCCACTTAATCTAATGTTGTAATTAAAAGTTATTCTTTATTTTTTCAATATCTTCATATATTTGGGCTTTTAAGGCGTCCAATGATTCAAATTTGTGTTCATCCCTTATAAAATCAATCAATTCAAAGGAGAGCTCTTGATCGTAAATATTATCATTGAAATCCAAAATATGAATTTCTGTTTTTATCGCGATATCGTCATCAATAGTGGGATTATTTCCTATATTTAAACAACCAAGATAAGTCTTATTGTCAAGATAAACATTTACGGCATAAACACCGAATCTAGGCATCTGTACATTTTCTTTTATAGCGATATTAGCAGTAGGTACACCTATTGAAGTTCCTAGTTGTTTTCCTTTTGAAACAATGCCTTTATAAGAAATCTTACGACCTAAAAGTTTTTCAGCTTGTTTAATGTCACCCTGTGCATAAGATAAGCGAATTTTGGTTGTTGAGACCTTTTCAGCATCAATTAAAAAATCATCAAGAAGTATCACATTATCTACACCAAAATATCCAATTAAAGTGTTAACATCTCCAACTCTTTGATTTCCAAATTTAAAATCTTTTCCTATGACTAATTTTTCTGTTTGGAGATTATTTTTTAGAAAATCACAAAAATCTGAAGCGTCCATAGTGTTAACTGATTTAAAATCTAAAAAAACAATATTCTTAGGATTTAACTGTTCAAACATTTTAGTTCTCTCTTCTTGATCTAAAAGTGGATCTAATGAGGAATTAAAAAAAACTTTTGGTATTTGATTGAAAGTAACAATTTGAAATTCACCAGCTGAAACTTTAAAAGCCTCTTCAAATAATGCCTTGTGTCCAAGATGTACACCATCAAAGGCTCCTATTGAAGTCACTAGAGAATGTGAGTCAACACTGTCCCCTGGTTTAAAATCTTTGTAGACATTCATAAAAGAACTTTCTCTGGCTTGTAAAAATTATCATTGAATGGTTTATAAAGTGCAGCAATTTGATTACTGTATTCCATTATTGTCATTTCACTACCATCAAATACTGCACTGTTTAAAAGTTCACCATGCAATATTTTTTCACTCATTTCTTTATCTATTTTAACTATAGGAAAATCTAAGATTTTACTCCAATGTATAGGATCTGGTTGCTCTTCTTTCTTAAGTTCATTTACATCTTTGATGAATTTATTATCTTCTACACTAAGTTTTCCAATGTGTGTTCGTAAAATTTCTGTTACTACAGCAGTCGTATCAAGTTTTACAGCGAGATCTAAAATTAGAGATCTGATATAAGTACCTTTGCTAACTGTAATGATAAATTCAGCTACTGCCCCATCGATATTAAGTAGAGAGAAATCTGAAATATTAATCTCTCTTTCAGGGACTTCTACTTCTTTTCCCTGCCTTGCGTATTTATACAAACGCTTGCCATCAACTTTAACTGCTGAATATAGTGGTGGCTTTTGCATTGATAGTCCCAGAAAACTTTTTAATAAAACTTGAATTTCATCATGTGAGTTAGCTAGATCAATTTCTTCATTCTTAATAACTTCAGTGTCGGTATCAATAGAATCAGAGGAGTGGCCAAAAAGTGCTCTAACTTTATATGTTTTATCTGTTTCATTGGTGTAGTTGAATAGTTTCGTATATTTATCAGTGGCTATAAGCATCAATCCCTCAGCATTTGGATCTAACGTACCAGCATGACCAACTTTATTGAATTTATATAAATATTTAAATTTTGAACATAAATCTTGAGAGGTCCAAGTCTTAGGTTTATTTATTAGATAAAAATTAGATCTGTTTTCTGATTTCATTTTTAATATTTAGAATGATTTCATCGATACTTAAATCAGAGGAAAAACCACTTGCAGCTTTATGTCCGCCTCCATCAAAGAATGAAGCTAATTGTTGCACATTAAAATCTGTTCTAGATCTTAAACTTCCTTTAAACGAACCATCGGTTTGTTCTTTTAACAGAAGCGCAATATCTGATTCTTTAGCAAGTCGGACAACATCAATTAGAAAATCAGTTTCTGCAGGTGTGGTTTTAAATTCTGAATAATCCTCTTGATACACAACAGAATGTAGGAATCGTAATTCTCTGTCCAGTTCGATTCGTTCAATTACCTTACTTTGTAGTTTTAGTGCATCTAATTCTATAGAGCCATAAATATTCTCACTGATAGAACTTAAATTTGACCCTTTACTCATTAAATCTGCTGCAATAGAAAATACTTCAGAATTTGTGTTTGAATACTGGAATCTACCTGTGTCTGTAATCAGACCAGTCATAAGGCAATCTGCAATTTCCTGCGTAATAGAGAGATCTTCTTCTATAAGAATTCTATATAGGACTTGTGTGGTGCTTGCAGCTTTTGGATCAATTATCTGAAGATCTCCAAATGTAGGATCAATATGATGATCTACAACAACAATTTTTTCTGAGTTGAGAACTAGTGATTCTAATTTGCCCAATCTTGAGGAGCTACCGCAGTCAAATACATACGTTGTTTTATACACATCTTTATCTGGTGTTGATATCAGATTAAAAGGTAAATGGTTTAAATTACTTGGAAGTTCTCCAGTTACATCAAAGGCTACTGTTGATTCAATATTTAAAGAATCTAAAAGAAGTTTCAACGCAAGTGCGGAACCAACTGCATCCCCATCAGGATTAATATGTCCAGTAATAAGAATAGGTGTTCCATTAAAGGTTTCTTTAAAATTATTTTTCATTAGCTTTGTATATTAATTCATTTAATTTATCTGCATTTTCAAAAGTAAAATCAATTTCAAATTGTATTTTTGGTATAAATTTTGTAGTTAATTGGCTGCCTAATTCTTTTTGTATCTTTCCTCTATTTTTATCTAATGCTTTTGATAAGGTTCCTTTTGCATTCTCTAAAGAAGAAACATAAATTGTACATCTTTTTAAATCAGGCGATGTGGAAACATGTGTAACGGTTGCTTTATTTAAATTAGGATCTGAGCTTCGTAATAGTTCCTGAGAAATAATTTGATGAATCTGTGGATTAATCCTGTTAATTCTTCCACCTCTAGTTTGTTTTTTCATCATTATTATTTTATTTCAACTTCACCAAGGATTTCAATTACATCGCCTTCTTTAATGTCTTTATAGTCTGTTAATCCAATACCGCACTCAAGACCTTCTAACACGGATTCAACATTGTCTTTAAATCTTCTTAATGACGTTACTGTTCCTTCATATATCACAACACCATCTCGTAACAACCTTGCTTTGCTATTTAACTCGACTCGTCCCTCGGTAACAATAGAACCTGCCACAACACCGACTTTTGGAGCTCTAAAAGTTGTTCTGACATCTACCATACCAATCACGGCTTCCTCTGTCTTAATAGTCATCTCACCTTGTAATGCTTCAGTGATATCGTCTAATAATTCATAAATAATCTGATATGTTCTAACATCTATACCCTTGCTTTGAGCCATATTTCTAGCCTGGCTATCAGGCCTGACATTAAAGCCAAGTATTAACGAACTGGTTGCGCCTGCAAGATCTACATCTGAAAGGACGATACCGCCAACTGCAGAGTGAACAATTTGTATTTGCACTTCGTCTGAAGATAGTTTTAATAATCCATCTTTAATTGCCTCAACTGAACCGTTTGTATCAGCTTTTAAGATAATGTTTATTGTATTTAACTCCCCTTCTTGGAGTAGTTGCATCATTTCTGACACTCGTGATTGAACTGTATAAGCTGAGCTGTCAAAATCTTTTAATAATGTTTTATTTTCTTCAGCTTTTGCTTTTGCTTCTTTTTGATTTTTAACTGCAACAAACTGATCACCTGAATTTGGTGACTCATCCCAGCCGATAATGTCTACAGGAGATCCAGGAATTACATTTTTTAGAGTTTTATTTGTATGGTCGAACATTGATTTAACTCTACAAAATGCTCCTCCAGCATAAAGAAAATCACCTTGTTTTAATGTTCCTCTTGTTACTACAACTGTTGCAACATTACCTCTGCCAACTTCCATTCGTGATTCAATGATATAACCAGAGGCGTTCGTATTAGGATTAGCCTTTAATTCTTCGATTTCTGCTACTAAAGATAATGTTTCTAATAAATCATCAACTCCATCACCCTTTAAGGCAGAAACTTCTACTACAGGTGTATCCCCACCAAGATCTTCTGCAATAATCTCATACTTTGTTAAATCAGCTTTTACTAACGAAGGATTTGCGTCGGGTAGGTCACATTTATTAACTGCTACAACTATTGGTACACCAGCGGCTTTAGAATGATTAATCGCCTCAATTGTTTGTGGCATGATACCGTCATCTGCAGCAACAACAAGAACAACTATGTCGGTTACATTAGCTCCTCTGGCTCTCATTTGAGTAAAAGCTTCGTGACCAGGTGTGTCAATGAATGTTATTCCAAGATCACCTGATTCGACTTTATATGCACCAACATGTTGGGTTATCCCACCAGCTTCACCATCAGCAACTTTTTCATTTCTTATATAATCTAACAAACTTGTTTTTCCATGATCAACATGGCCCATAACTGTAATAATGGGTGCTCGAACAGTTAAGTTTTCTTCTTCGTCGGCAAATTCTTCAATATCTAATATCTCTGAACGTTTAATTTCGACTTTTTCAACCATCTCGGCCATTAAGTCATATTTTTCTAGCAAAGACTCTACTTCGCTGTCTTTTAATTCGGAAGTCATTGATTGCATAATTCCTAAAGACATGAGGTCTCCAACAATCTGGGTAGCTTCAATATTAATTATTGAAGAGAGTTCTTCTGGAGTTGAGCCTGATGGAACCTCTACTATTTGGATATCTACATTGTTTTCAGTACTTGGTATAACAGCTTTATCTTCTGATTCCTCTATTTTTTCTGTTTTAGAATCTTCTTTTTCAACTACCTGTTTAGTCTCTACTACGTCAGGCTGAGTATCTTCTTGAGTTGAATTTTTTTCATTGAAAGCTAATAGAACTAATTCCTCTTCTTCTGGTGTTAAACCAGATGAAGCTGTTTTGACTTCAATACCTAATTCATTAGCTAGGAACACAATGTCAGCTGATGCGACATCGAGCTCTTTAGCAATTTGATGAATACGCTTTTTAGCCATTACTCTTCCTCTTGGGTTGGTTCTTCCTGTACCTCTTCTACAACTGGTGAATCTCCAAGACCTTGTATGTCAATCTTGTAACCTGTCAACTTGGCAGCTAAACGAGCATTTTGTCCCTCTTTACCTATTGCAAGTGATAGTTGATTATCCTTTACGGTAACCTTTGCACTTTTTGTGTGTTCATCAATATCAACCATCTCTATGTCTGCTGGTCCTAAAGCTTCAATGATAAATCTGACTTTATCTTCTCTCCACTCAACAACATCTAGTTTTTCACCTTTAAGTTCGTTTACAATTTGTCTTACTCTTGATCCACGTGAACCTACACATGCTCCTTTGGGGTCAACATTAGGATCATTTGAAAATACTGCTATTTTTGTCCTACTTCCTGCTTCTCGGGCAATTGCACGGAGTTCAACTGTTCCGTCATTTAATTCAGGTACTTCTAACTCCAACATTTTTTGAATAAACTCTGGTCGATTTCTACTAATGATAATTGGTATGCCTTTGGCGTCTTCTCTCACTTCTGTAATAAGTGCCTTGATGCGGTTACCTCTTTCTAACCTTTCGAATGGTATTCTTTCGCTAGAAGGTATTACAGCTTCGGCATCTTGAAGGTCAATGATTGTCTGATTGAAACGTGAATCAAACTGTGTCACTATCCCTGTTATTAGTTCACCTTCTCTACCTATGTATGCATCAAGTACAGTCGCTCTTTTTGCATCTCTAACTTTTGTTGTCATCATTTGTTTAAATGATTGTGCTGCAATTCGACCAAAATCGGAATCACTAATGTCAGCTTCCCACTCTTTAAGAACGTTTCCGTCGTTATCAAGCTCTTGTGCGTATACGGTAACTTCACCACTATCAGGGTCTAAAGTTACTCTGGCTTCTTCTGCAGCTCCATCTATACGCATATATGCGGACCTAAAAGCTGAAACCAAAGCTTCATACATGCTGTCAACAGTAACGCCTTTATCTAGCGCTAATGATTCAATAGCTTGTTTTATATCTCCACCTAATTTCATAATCTACCTCTGTTATTTAACTTTCTGTTTAAATTTGTTGTAATTTACTCTTGCTTTTTTAATATTTTCTAAATCTATTGATAATTGCTCATTTTCTAACTGAAGAGTTACGATTTCTGAGTTTGATTCGATTAGCTCTCCCTCATACGTATATATATCTTTTATTGGAGAATAAAGTTTAAGTTTAATTTCTTCACCTATTGCTAACTCAAAATGTCTTTCAGTTTTTAATGATCTTTCTATTCCAGGTGTAGATATAACTAATTCATAATCACCTTTAAATAAGTTAAATTCTTCTAAATGACGTTGTAATTGATAGTTCAACCTTTCAATAATGGAGTAGTTCATATCATCTTCAGAAAAAATGAATATCTCAACTTTATCTATTGATGGAAAATTAACAATATTTATATCGTACAACTCGAGGTTTTCTTCATTAAGAAATGCCATTACGGAATCTTTGATGTCGACTTCAGTGTACTCCATCTTTCCTCCGTTCATAAAAAAAGTGGGCCGTGACACCCACCAAATGTAGCTAAATTGTCTAATGCTATTTTAACAAATTACAGAATAAAGAGAAAGAAGTTTTTAATATGATTTAGAGAAAATTACAAATTTTCCTGGTTGATCAGCTTTATTAACAGACTGTTTTTCATCAGTATTTTCAATTGGGTAACATCGTATTGTTGCCTTAGTAAGTTCTTTTATCTTTAACTCATCTTCTTTATCTTCAACCCAATAACATGATACAAATCCATCATTTTCTGTAAGTTGCTGTATTAAGCTGTCCATGTCATCTACATGGTGAGTGTTTTCTGAAAGAAAAAGTTCACTTGAATTCAACATATCATTTTGTACTGTATCCAGTAACTCAGGTATTTCTGTGGCTAAATTCTCGATTAAGACTTCAGATTTAGAATCATCAACATCTCGTCTTGCAACAACTACAGAACCTTTCTCAATGTCTTTAGGTCCTATTTCAATTCGTACAGGAACACCTTTTAGTTCCCATTCGTTAAATTTAAAACCTGGAGAAACTTCTGACCTATCATCCAACTCTACCCTAACTCCCTGAAGAGAATCTTTAATCTCAGTTGATGCTTTAAGGATTTCATCAGGATTGCTGTTTTTTGGAATTATAGGTATCACTACTACTTGAATTGGTGCTAAAGCTGGAGGTAGTTTAAGGCCTTTATCATCACCGTGAGCCATAATTATCATACCAATTAAGCGTGTACTTACACCCCAGCTTGTCTGATAGGGATGTTGTAACTCATTATTTTCATCAGAAAATTGAATCTCGAAAGCTTTAGAAAAGTTTTGTCCTAACTCATGAGAGGTTCCAGCCTGTAAAGCTTTCTTGTCTAACATCATAGCCTCAATAGAGTATGTAACTTTTGCACCTGCGAATTTCTCTATTTCAGATTTGGTGCCCTTAATCACTTTTACAGCTGCTATGTTTTGTGTAAATTCTTCATAAATATCCAACATCTGTAACGCTTCTTCTGTAGCTTCCTCTTTTGTTTGGTGAGCAGTATGTCCTTCTTGCCATAAAAACTCTGAAGTTCTCAAAAATAAACGGGTTCTCATTTCCCATCTAACTACATTTGCCCACTGGTTAATTAACATTGGTAGATCTCTATGGCTCTTTATCCATTTAGAGAACATATGATTAATTATTGTTTCTGATGTAGGTCTTACAATTAAAGGCTCCTCAAGTTCTTTTCCACCAGCATGAGTAACTGTTGCTAACTCAGGTGAAAACCCTTCCACATGTTCGGCCTCTTTTTGAATAAATGATTTAGGTATGAAAAGAGGAAAATATGCGTTTTGATGACCTGTGTCTTTAAACCTTTGATCAAGATAGGATTGTATGTGTTCCCAGAGAGCATATCCATAAGGCCTAATTACCATAGTTCCTTTAACCGGTGAATAATCAGCTAATTGTGCTTCTTGAATAATGTCGGTATACCATTGATTAAAATCTTCTGACATTGGAGTAAGCTTTTTTACCATGGTTATATCTTAAATGTTTTATTTCTCTTTATCTTGTTTTGAGGTAATCTCGACAACGGACTTCGTTCTCTCTTCAAAATTATTAATGTCCCCTTGGATACCCATTAATTCCTCTGCATCTTTTTGAGCTATTAAAGCAGCATCTTTGTCTGCTGCAGCTAATCTTGCCTCTATACCTTCTTTCGCTAGAAGCTTTCCTTCTTCAACAAGCGCAGAAACCATGTCTTTTTCGTCTACAACTTTTACAACTTCTCCTTTGATAAAAAGATGTCCCCTTTTCTTGCCTGCAGCAATACCTATATCTGCAGAACGTGCTTCACCAGGCCCATTTACAACACATCCCATAACAGCCACCTGTATCGGTAATCCCTCTTTCTCTAGAGCTTCTTGAGCTTCTGAAGCAACAGCTATAACGTCAACTTCAGCTCTACCACAACTTGGACATGCGATTAAATCTAGCGATTTTCGTTCTCTTAATCCTAAATATTCTAAAAGTTGTCTTCCATGTTTAGCTTCCTCAATTGGATCTGTAGTTAAAGACATTCTTATTGTGTCTCCAATTCCCTCAGAAAGTAATGTAGAAATTCCTGCAGTTGATTTGATTAAACCACCTGGTAGTGGCCCTGCTTCGGTAACTCCAAGGTGGAGGGGGTATTCAACTTTTTCAGCCAGTAACCGATAAGAATCAATCATCAAAGGAACATTGGAGTGTTTGACAGAGATTTTTATATCGTAGAAATCAACTTCCTCTAGGTACCTTACTTCATTAAGGGCAGATTCTACTAATGCTTCAGGCGTGGCCTCACCATATTTTTCTAATAGGTCCTTATCTAATGATCCAGCATTAACTCCAATTCTTATTGGAATGCCAACATTCAAGCATTCTTTTGCTACTTGTTTGATTTGATCTTCGTTACGTATATTACCGGGATTAAGTCGAAGGCCTTGTACTCCAGCTTCAATTGCAGCAAGCGCTAGCTTATATTGAAAATGTATATCAGCAATGATAGGTACTGGACTACGAGTGCAAATTTTAACAAGTGATTCAGCAGCTTCTATCTCATTACATGTCACTCGAACTATATCAGCACCATTCGAGGCAAGTGCATATATTTGCTCTAGAGTACCATCTGTGTCTCTTGTCTTGGTGGTTGTCATAGATTGTACTGAAACTGGATACTCGGAACCTACCCCAACCTTTCCGACCATTAACTGTTTGGTTGTACGTCTCGTGTTTGTCATAATCTAATTGGTTGTGTTATATCTAAATAGAATGCTGTTATTCCTAGAAATATAAAGACTCCGACGACCACGGCTGCGATTGGATATAGTTTTTTATCCGATATTTTTCTTCCAGTAACTCCCTCTATCAAAGCAAGCACTACCCTTCCTCCATCAAGTGGGATAAAGGGAAGAGCATTGAAGACAGCAAGGAAAATATTTACAAAGGCAAGCAGGCTAAACAAGTTAACATAGCTGTCCGCTGCAATCTGATTACCAGCTTGTGCTAAGCCAATTGGGCTAAGTGGTCTTACCTCATCGGGGACTTCTTGTCCTGTGTACGTTCCTAAAAGAGTTCTAATATTATCAGGACTAAATAAAGTAATTATGCCATCAACTGCTGCAACTGTCATTTGTGCTTCTAGTATGGTGGTGCTCTTGACAGAAGATATTATGCCTAATTTTTCATTTACAATTTTTGGAGTAACACCGAGATAGCCAACATTATCACCATTTAAGGTTCTTGACTCCAAAACAGTATCGGATTGGATTAATTGATTATTTCTAATATACGAAATACCAACCCTTGTGTCAGGATTATTTTCAATAATAGAAACTAATTCATTCCAGGTTTCAACTTCTGTATTGGCAAATTTAACTATTTCATCACCTGGCATTAACCCAGCATTCATAGATGGCGATCTGTTGTTTCCTTGTACAGACTCCCCTACACTCGCAATTTCAAGTGTTGGAGTATTAACACCATTAGTTGAAAGTATTGCAAATAGTATTAACCAAGCTGTTAAAAAATTAACGAGTATGCCAGATATAGCTATATAAAATTTGGTAGTCCATTTTGCATTATGAAAAACCTCTGATTCTTCATAACCAGTTGTATCTTCTGCTTCATCCATTCCTGGGATTTTTACATATCCACCCAAGGGAATAGCTTTAAGTCCATACTCTGTATTGTTTCTTTTAAATGAAAATATTTTAGGACCAAAACCTACAAAAAACTCAGATACTGCAATTTTGGATCTTCTCGCAGATATATAGTGACCAAATTCATGTAAAACGACAAATACAGTAAGAAATACAATTGTTAAAAAACCATTCATACTTTTATTATCTCACTTACGGGTTTAAATAAGAAAACAGAGAAAACAATAACAAGACTGGAAATGACAATAAATAAGAATCAACTCTGTCTAACAAACCTCCGTGACCTGGAAGAAGTGAACTTGAATCTTTAACACTTAAGGTACGTTTAATTTTAGATACGAATAAATCACCAAGCACACCAAAGCAAACAAAAATAAAAGATAGAACAAGTGATATTAGGATTCCAGTATCTGAATTAAAATAGAGATTTAAGAACATTGCAATAGTCCCAATAGTAAGGCCTGCTATTAATCCCTCTACAGTTTTATTAGGAGAAATGTGTTCAATCAATTTTCTCTTTCCGTATCGCCTACCAACTTCATATGCAAGAGTATCGGATAAAGATATAGAAATGATTGCTAAGTATGTAAACAATAGTGAATAATTTTTTAATACAAATACGACCGATGTGATACCTAAGCTAAACCAAATATGGAAGATAAAAAGGCTTCCAAATTTTTCATATATACCATAAGAGATGAACGAACCTGTATAAATTATAAGACCAATTGGCAACATGAAAAATGAGACATAAATAAGTGATAAATCGTAATAATACACAATGAACATCGGCGTAAGTGCAGAATATAGCAAGAAGGGATATGGTATAACAATACCGTAGTCAAACATATCAAACCACTCTTTCGAAGCAATGAATACTGCAAACACAAGAAGTAAAAAAGCAGAGTTTTTATTTGTGAAAAATACTGATATGAGAACTAAGAGTCCAGCAGCGGTAAACACTCTGGGATTAGAGGTGAAAAAATTATCTCCTTGTTGTTTTTCAGGTTCAGAAGTTTCGTCAACTGGAAGTTCAATTACTCCAGGCCAAAAAGTCCCATCGTCATCGGATGAAAAATTAGATCTAAACTTCGAGAAGTTCATTTTGTTTAACTGAAAGAAGTTCATCAACTTTTTTTACATACTTGTCAGTTAGTTCTTGAATTTGGGATTCAAATCGTTTTACTTCATCTGCAGAAATATCATCTTTGGTTTTTTCTAGATCATCAATACCGTTTCTTCTATGTGATCTTATAGAGATTTTTGAATCTTCTGTAAATTTAGAAGCTACTTTGCTGAGCTCTTGTCTTCTTTCTTCAGATAATGATGGTATAGGAATCCTAATTACGTCCCCATCTGTTGCGGGGTTAAGACCTATGTCTGCATTTTGAATTGCTTTTTCTATATCTTCAAATGATCCCTTATCAAAGGGTTGAATTAAAAGTAATTTTGGGTCAGGTACGCTTATTGACGCAAGTTGCTGAAGCGGTGTTTTTGTGCCATAGTAATCTACTTGTATATTTGAAACTAAAGACGGGTTAGCTCTCCCTGTTCTTATTTTTGTAAATTCCTCAACAAGATGATTTACTGAAGTTTTCATATTGTTCTCTACGTTTGTAATTATTTCTTGGCTCATAATTAATTGATCAGTGTTCCTAAATCTTTCCCAGTTAAAACATCATAAATGTTGTTGTCCTTAGTTCCATCAAATACTCTTATTGGCATTTCATTTTCTTCACATAACGTTATAGCTGTTAAGTCCATTACTCCTAACTTCTTTTCAACAACATCAGTATATGAAATGTTAGCGAAAAGTTCTGCAGATTTGTCTACTTCTGGGTCAGATGAATACACACCTTCTACTCTTGTTGATTTAAGTACTATATCTGCTTCTATCTCATTTGCTCTTAAAGAAGCTGCAGTGTCAGTTGTAAAATAAGGGTTACCTGTACCTGCTGCAAATATAACAATACGTCCTTTTTCAAGATGACGAATAGCACGTAATCGTATGTATGGTTCAGCAACAGCGGTCATCGTTATTGCGGATTGAACACGAGTCTGAGTTCCATTTCTATCAAGGGCATCCTTTAAAGCTACAGCATTGATTACAGTTGCTAACATACCCATGTAGTCAGCATTTGCTTGAGCCATGCCTTTTGCAGACTCTTGAACACCTCTAAAAAAGTTTCCTCCACCTACAACTACTGCAATCTCAATTCCTTCAGCATTAGCTTTAGAAATCTGATTAGCAATATTTGTTAAAATTGAAGGTGAGATACCAAAATTGGTATCTGAATCAGCAAATGATTCTCCAGAGAGTTTTAAAAGTACTCTCTTGGTCATTTAGGAACCTACTTCCACCCTAGAAAACTGTTTAATATAGATTTTTTCTCCTAGTTTTCCTGACATTTCTTCTATCATAGTGCTAACTTTTCCTTCATATATCTCAGGATTGCAAAAAATTTGTTCGTTAAGAACATTGTCTTTGTAAAAAGAGACGATACGACCTTCGATTATCTTTTCAATAACTTCAGCAGGTTTACCCTCATTTTCTGATTGTTTTGAAATGATATCTTTTTCCTCTTGAAGTTTCTCTTCTGAGATGTCTTCAATGTTTAAGTAAGTTGGTTTCATAGCTGCGATATGCATGGCTATTTGCTTTGCTGCATCTTTAAATTCCTCAGATTTAGCTACAAAGTCTGTTTCGCAAGCAAGTTCAACCAATACACCAGATACTGCTCGATCTTGTTGGTAATGAATATAATCACCTATGGTTCCTTGATTAGCTTCTTTATCTGCTCTTTTTTTCGAGTCAGCTAATCCTTTCTCTCTTAAGTATTTGACCGCTGCGTCGAAATCGCCTTCGGATTCAGTTAAAGCTTTTTTAGCATCCATCATTCCTGCACCAGTCATATCTCTAAGTTTTTTAACATCAGAAGCTGAAATACTCATTAATCATCTCCCTTTTCTGCTTTTTCAGTTTGAAGCCCTGCACCTTTAGCGCAAGCTCCAGCAATCGCTGCAGTAACTACTTCTATGGATCTTATAGCATCATCATTTCCAGGAATGACAATATCTACACCAGTTGGGTCCACATTTGAATCTGCAATACCGATAACAGGAATATTTAGTTTATTAGCTTCAGTCAAAGCAGTTGATTCATTCATAAGATCAACAATAAATATTGCATCAGGAAGTTTGTTTAAGTTAACAATTCCACCGATTGATCGGGTTAACTTTGCAATCTCTCTTCTAATTCTTAGCCTTTCTGGCTTAGGGTAGGCATTAATCTCACCAGAATCTTCAAGAGAGATAAGTTCTTTTAGATAGATAACTCTTTTTATAATAGTTTTAAAGTTTGTAAGCATTCCACCTAACCATCTATGGTTTACATAAGGCATACCAGCAGCTTCTGCTTGCTCCTGAATAACATTTTGAGCTTGAGGTTTTGTACCTACAAAAAGTACTTTCCCGCTATTTGCTACAATTTTTTGAACGAATGCTTCTGCTTCTGCAATTGCATCGTAAGTAATGCGTAAATCTAAAATGTGAATTCCGCTTTTGTCCCCGTAAATAAATTTATCCATTTTAGGGTTCCATCTTTGTGTTTGATGGCCGAAGTGAACTCCTGCTTCTAAGAGTTCT
Source organism: uncultured Candidatus Actinomarinales bacterium (assembly GCA_943840565.1). GTDB lineage: Bacteria > Actinomycetota > Acidimicrobiia > Actinomarinales > Actinomarinaceae > Actinomarina. The sequence goes on from CALSUY010000001.1 coordinate 476,916, forward strand.
TTCATGTTCGTACTCATTATTCTCCTTTGGTTGTTTCATCCCACATCTATTACTTTCGCGGCTTCCAAGCTTTCGCTCACCAAGGAAGCTTTAAAGATATGGTGTCTATTTCTTTTTAAATGATAACCATGAATGGTTATTAATCAACCTCTAGGATGAGTTCTTTTAAATTTTTCCTTAAGTTGTTTTTTTGAAACATGTGTATAAATCTGAGTAGTACTTGGATCTGTATGGCCCAAGAGTTCTTGTACAACTCTAAGATCTGCTCCTCCATCCAGTAAATGTGTTGCAAACGTATGTCTAATACTGTGTGGAAATGTTCCTAAGCGTAATTTAACTATCCTTCTTACTTCTCTATCGGTTATCTGGCTTCCTTTAACTCCTAAATAAAGAAAATTATCCGATGATGGGGTAACTAATTTATGTCTATTTTCGGACCAGAGTAAATAATATTTATATGCTTGTTTAGTCATAGGGAGTATTCGTGTTTTACTACCCTTTCCAAGTACCCGTACCGACATATTGTTTTTTATATCCGGTAGTTGAAGATTTGTTAATTCAGAAACTCTCAATCCTGACGAGTATAAAAGCTCTACTATAGAGCGATCTCTGATCTCTTTTACTGTGGTTACGGGTATATCGTTCATTAGAGAATTTATATAATTGCTAGTCATAACATTAGGAAGTTTTTTCTCAGTTTTTAATGCTTTGAAATTAGAGTTATCAGGGATATCCATTTTTTTAGACTTATTACACCAGTTCAAAAAAGATGTGAGTGAGGCAATCTTTCTATTTAACGTTCTCTTTGAATAATTCTCCATTGCTAGATTTTGAATATATTTCTCTAGATCTAAAGAGTTTGAAATATTAATAAAATTATAAAACTGTTTAATATCTGTTTTATACGCAAGAACAGTGTGATCAGAGTAATTTTTTAAATCTTTTATCGTAACTAAGTATTCGCTTAGCAATAAGTTCTGATCTTGTTTATTGGTTAGTTTCAAGTCTTTTCTCTAACTGTCTCTGAAGGGCTGAGAGAAACAATGTAATACATAGGTACAAAACTGTTAGTACCAAATAGGTTTCTGCAAATCTAAACGTACTACCAGAATATAATCGACCTCTATAAGTAAGATCCTCCACAGCTAACACAGACAACAATGAGGAATCTTTCATCATTGAAATAAAATCATTGCCTAGAGCTGGAAGCATATTTCTGAAGGCTTGAGGAAGAACAATAAATCTCATTACTTGTCTATCGGTTAATCCAAGGGATGCTCCCCCTTCACGTTGTCCTTGAGGAACTGATTCAATACCTGCCCTAAAAACTTCAGCGATATAAGCACCATAAAAAACAGATAAAGCAATTATTGCACGAACCAACATTGGGACATTGCCATTGTTGATATTGAAAAATTCAGCAGTGTTCGCAACAAGTACAAAAGCTACAGTAAATATAAGAATGAGAACTGGAACACCCCTGATAAATTCGATGTAGGTTCTAGATAAGGTACTTGCAACTTTATTTTTAGAAATACGACCTATTCCAGAAACTAGACCAAGAAATAATGCAATAACGAAAGATGCAAGTGTAGATAAAAAGGTAAGTTTTAAACCAGGAAGTATGAAATAAAAGGCTTTGTTATATTCAGGATCGACAACAATTATATAAAACATCCAAGCGATAATGAAAGATAAGATTATCATCCACCAGTTTTCAGGTTTGAAAAGGTTTTTAAGTTTCATTCTTTACCATATTAAAGCAATAGGCACGGATTTCCGTGCCTATTACAATTTAAATTTTTATAAATTTAAAAGTTATACTTCACAGTCCTCAGGAAGATATTCAGCTGGAATGTTTTCATCACATTCTGCAATATCATCATAAGTTACTGAAAAATCAGGAGAGAAGAATTTAGCATTAATCTCTGCAAGTTTTCCACTGTCTTTCATAGCAGCTAATCCTTGATTGACTACGTCAACAAGAGGGCTTCCATTAGGAAATGCAAATCCAAGTTGTTCTGAAGTAAGATCTCCACCAACTAGTTTCACTTTATCTTTGTTTGCGCCCATGTATCCAAGACCTGCTGTTTCATCAATAATTGATGCATCAGCGTCTCCTGAGATAACAGCAGCTATAGCGAAATCAAAAGTATCAAAAGCTTTGACTTTATCTTCACCTAAAGCTCCAACTGCAAACTCGTAGTTTGTTGTACCTTTTTGTACAGCAACTGTATAGTCTCCTGCTTTAAGGTCATCAATGCTCATTACCATTGAATTATCAACTGCAACAAGTACCTTTTGAGCTAAGTTTATGTAACCATCAGAAAAGTCAACAATTTCATCTCTTTCAGATGTAATTGTTATACCATCACCAGCAATCATGAACTGACCGTCAGCTGTTGCTTGGATCATTCCATCCCATGCTGTTGGAACATATACAGGGGTAAAGTTCATCAACTCTCCCATGTGATTAAAAACGTCATAATCCCAACCTAAAGCTTCGCCTGTTTCAGCGTCAATATAGTTGAATGGAAGATATGCGTTCTCAACAGCGAATGTAAATTCACATCCACCAAGATCTGGTAATCCGTTATCACCAGTTGTAATATCTACCTCGTCGCAGGGAGTAGCAGTACCTGAACAAGCAGTAGCCACCATTGCGAGAGCAAATATTAAAATAAGTGTTTTCTTATTTTTCAATTTCTAAACCTCCGTTTAAGTTAAGTGATAAGTATTGCATAAATATACATAAACATGAATATTTATTCAGAATTTTTATGCATCTAATGTATTTTTATAGTCCGGTTGACGTTTCTCCATAAAAGCAAGCATTCCCTCCGCAGCATCAGAATGAATAAATCTACTTTTTTGGTTAATGCCTTCTAATTCTAATGATTCCGAGAATGTGGTATTTAAACCATTTTTGATTTGCTCTTTATTCATACAAATAGAGATGAAACTTAAACTATCTAGTTTTTCGATTAGAGTATTTAATTCACTCTCTAACTGTGCAGAGTCGACAAGCTTGTAAAGCATATTTAAATCATTCATTGTTTGGCCATCAATTTCTTCAGTGGTCATCATTAATTCCTTAGCTTTTTGTACCCCAATAATTCTTGGAAGCATCCACGAACCTGCAAAGTCTACGACTAACCCTCTTCTTGCAAAAACTTCAATGAATCTAGTATCCGGTGTTGCAATTATAAAATCTGACAGGAGTATCATATTCGAACCTGCTCCAGCACATATTCCATCTACAACAGAAATAACAGGTTTCTTACAATCCCACAAAGTCTGTGCTGCTGCGGATACATCGTCCATTAAAGCATTGAGGTTTTCACCAAGTTGAGCTCCAGATGAAAAATTACCATTTGAATGAGACAAGACCAGATACTTAAGATCGCTCTTATCAAAAGAGATTATTTCCTTACGTAATTCGATCCAGTCATTTGCTGAAATAGAGTTTTTAGTTTTTGGATCATTGAAGGTAAGAACTAGAGTATTTTCTTTATTTGTCGATTCTAAAACCATATTCGAAGTTTAATAGAAATTAACTTAGAATGTAAGTATGGGATTTGATCCAAATAGACCTTACAAAGCAAACAGAACAGATTATGTAAACATAGCTCTCTCTATAGTGCTTGCAGTTATTGCAATTATTTGGGCATTAAGTTAAAAGAGCTCCTGTGGAGTTCTGTTAATCCATTTTTAAATATCGCATCTCTATGTTTCAAAGTTCCATAGCCCTTATTACTAGCAAAATCATACTCTGGATATTTATCTGAGATTTTAATCATATAATTATCTCTACTCACTTTTGCAATAATACTTGCAAGTGCAATAGAGATACTTTTATCCTCTCCCCTAGTTAATGATTCGGCGTTACCTATATCAATATTGAAATGATCAACATAAATTTTTTCAGAACCACTAATTAATTTATTTATAGATTCTGAAAGCACAACCTCATTGGCTTTCTGTATACCGTATTTATCTATTTGATTGTTGTCACATATTGAAATGGCATACATAATATCTGTATCTTTTATCTGGTTAAAGATTACGTTTCTTTTTTTGGGACTAAGTTTTTTTGAATCTTTTACTTCTGAAAGATGTTTGGAATCTTTCTGATTAATTTTGACTGCACATCCAACGATAGGTCCAGCAAAACAACCTCTGCCGACTTCATCAGCACCTATTACATACTGATTCGGGTTTTGTTCCCAAATAGTATGTTCAATCATATAGATTTGAGAAGTTGTTGAATGGATATACGATATAAAATGCTTTTCCTAATAAATTTTCAATTGGCACATATCCAAAAACTCTTGAGTCCTGACTGTTGCTTCTGTTATCGCCAAGTAGAAAATATTGATTATCCGGCACTGAATAGTTAGAGATTGAACTGTAGGTTTCGTTTATAAGACCATTAAAGATAAGTAAGTTATCATTTCTGTAAATATCCCCATCCTTATCAATTCTTATGTTATCTCCTGGCAAACCAATTATTCTTTTAATATAGACTATTTCATTTTGACCGTTGAATAAGCTATCCCACACTTGCAAAGAATCTATAAGCTTTTCTGTCTCTGAATTATTTGAATGTGTTTCTGGATGGTAGAAAACTACAACATCTCCAACTTTATAGTCAATATCCAAAATGTCATCCTTTACAACAATAACTCTGTCAGAAACAGAAATTGTAGGGGTCATCGATTCGGATGGAATAACATATAATTGAAAAAAATATGTCCTTACTAGGGTAGCTAGTAATAGTGCTACAACGAGTGTTACTAAATTCTTAAAGATTTTTATGATATTCTAATATTAATAAGTTATGAACGATCTTCTTTAATTTTTGCAGATTTACCGACTCTGTCTCTTAAGTAATAGAGTTTAGATCTTCGAACTTTACCTTTTCTTGTTACTTCAATGGAATCAACAATAGGAGCATGTACAGGAAATATTCTCTCGACACCAACTCCAAAAGATAGTTTACGAACTGTTATAGTTTTGTTTATCGCAACACCATTGGTTGCAATAATTACACCTTCGAAAGTCTGGATTCTCTCACGGTTTCCTTCTGAAACTTTTACATTTACTTTAACGGAATCGCCTGCTTTGTAGGAAGGTAACTCTTCTTTTAGGTTTGACTTTTCTATTTCTTCAATTAAATTCATAACTTCTCCAGTAGAGGATTATATAAGTTATTTTGCTTTATATGTCCCTTAAATTATTCTTTTTCCACTCTTCAATTTTTTTATGATTTCCGGACAAAAGAACCTCTGGTACTTCCATATTTTTATAAATCTCTGGCCTTGTGTATACAGGATGATCTAGTTTCCCATCTGTAAAAGACTCAGTTAGTAATGATTCTGAATTCCCAAGTGCTCCAGGTATTTTTCTTATCATCGCTTCTAAAAGAAACATGGCAGGAACTTCTCCACCAGATACTACTGTTTTACCTACAGAAATTTGATAATCAGAGTGGATATCAATAATTCTTTGATCAAAACCTTCATATCGTCCACAAATAATATTCGCTGATTTAAATGTATGAAGTTCTTCAATTAACGGTTCGTCGAGTTGTTTTCCTGATGGGGTTAAAAAAATATTGATATCTGAAGTTATAGAAGATATTGCATTATCTAACGGTTCTGGCATTAAGACCATACCTGGTCCTCCTCCATATGGAGCATCGTCAACTTGCCGATAATCACCCAAGCCATACTCTCTTAAATCAGTTGTGGAGATATTGAATAAATCATTGTCATGTGCTTTCGATATGATTCCTGTTTCTAACCATGCTTCAATTAAATTTGGAAATAAAGTAACGATATTATATTTTGATAACATTTTCAGAACTCACATCTTCAAGATTTTTAAATGAAGTGTAAAGTGTATTCCTTAAGTAAGGTATTTTATCAGCATCTTTTATAAGATTTATAAATTCTAAATCAGTAGTTTCTTGTCCATGATTAGCACCAGAAGCTCTGCTTATATTTTCATTGATTAATGTTCCGCCTAAATCATTTACACCTGACCTAAGCAAGAACTTTTGCACCATCATGTCCAAGTTTTACCCAACTGGCTTGGATGTTGTCTACTGTGTTATAAAAATAAATTCTGGCAAGCGCATGCATAAGTACAATCTCATCCCAAGTAGGACCTGGCATGCTTTTTCCTTGGAGGAAGATTGGAGACCCCATATGGACAAACGGAAGTGGGACAATTTCTGTAAATCCTTGTGTTTTGATTTGTATGCTTTTTATTAATTTAAAATGATTAACCCATGATTCTAAATCATCAATATGTCCAAACATAATTGTTGCCGTAGACTTAATTCCCAATGAGTGAGCCACTTCCATTACATACCCCCACTGAGAAGAGGTAATCTTATCATCACATAAAAACTTTCTAATCCTGTCATCAAGTATCTCAGCTGCTGTTCCAGGAAGGGTTCCAAGCCCTGCTTCTTTAAGTTCTGTTAAATATGTTTCGACAGATTTATTAACTGTACTTGCACCTTGCCATATCTCTAGAGGAGTAAAACCGTGAATATGCATATCTGGTAACTCGTCTTTAATTTTTTTGACTAAATCAATATAAAAATCCCCGGTGTAGCTTGGATGAATCCCTCCTTGTAAGCAGACTTCAGATGCTCCAGTTTGGTGAGCTTCTATAGTTCGTTGTAAAACTTCCTCAGGAGTTAAAGTGTATGGCTTTTCTTTGAGGTCTAAACTTTGAGGACCTTTTGAGAAACCACAGAATCCACACTTGTAGTAACACTGATTTGTATAGTTAATGTTTCGATTTTTCACAAAAGTGACTTTATTGCCGTGAACACTTCTTGTTAAATCATCTGCAATTTCCGCAACTCTATTCACATATTTTCCAGATGTTTTAAAGAGTTCTAAAAGATCACTTTCGCTTAATGTTTTTGTTTTGTCGAAATTATCTAAAATCTTTTCAAAATTAGAAGTTTTATAATCAGATAAACTTTCAGAGGAAAAGTTTACTAATTTTGGGATTGGTACTCCGCTACCCGGATACCATTTTGTGGTTTCTCTCTTGTAACCTCGTACATTTCTTGTTTGTAAATAATTTGTAAACTCTGTTTTTTCTAGATTCGATCGGGCCTCATTGACATCAAATAACGGTGATAATAATGTTCTCTCATATACTGGTTCTTCTGTCTTGCCCTGTAATTCAAATATCTGGTCTTTGCTCCAGTCTCGTAGAAATAAATCATCTATTCCATTTTCAACAGCTTCTATAGCGTCATCCACAGAGTTCGCATAAATCGAGATATTAAAATTGGTAGCGCCGTTTATAGATTGTAAAAAAGCAACGTCACTTATGTCCTCTATTAATATTGTTGAAGGCTTGTTTCTAGAGATTATCTCTAGTGCATTTTCTTTATTACCTTTGTATCTATAAATAAGTCTTTTTGAATTGTGGGTTATTTTAGAAGTAACATTCTCATCAGTAATAAACCATGCTGACGAACTTATTGAAAGATCTGAAGCTAGAGTTTGAAATCCTTTAATTAAAAGATTTTCATAATTAACGGGGATTTCACTTTTTAATGTAAAAGTAGAAGTACCTTCTTTTGCTCTTGAGTTTAAATATATTTCATTGTCACTATCACATGGACGTATTCTTAAATATGAGATATTTTTATCTATCATTGCTTTGGATACCCATCTTCATCAATAACATTACTAACTTTTTCTAAAACTGGTGGACTTAACCATTCATTATTTATGAAATTTGGATAAACCGGTAATCTTTTAATTAAAGTTTGGCCACTTACTTGCGATAGTTTCTCTAAGTTCTCAATATCAGGCCAAAGATGGTCGGGATTAACCCAATCAATAGTTTTGGGAGATATGCCACCTAAATCATTTATACCACTCGTAAGATACATTTCTATATCTGGTGACAGATTTGGAGGTACCTGTAGTGATATCTGTGTTGGGAGTAAAATCCTTACAGTTGCGATAATTCTTAGAAACAAATCATTAATTACCTCCGCATTATTTCTCATCAATGTGTTTTGTTTAGCTCTAAAATTCTGAAGTATTATTTCCTGAATTGCAGCATTTTCTTTACATGTATTAACTAATTGGACAATATCTTCAATTAATTCGTTTTTAGTTTCTGTAATTCCAATCAGTAAACCTGTTGTCATGGGGTATCTCATTTCCTGTGCGTTATTGAGTGTTTTTATTCTGAGGTCGATTTGCTTAGTATTTGCTTTGTAATGTGCTCTCCCCTTTTCTAATAATTTAGGTGAATAGCTCTCTAGCATTAAGCCTCCTGATGGAGAATATTTTTTATAGTTAGAAATCTCATCCGATGTCATAAGTCCTGGATTTGCATGTGGGAATATATTGTATCTTTCGTGAATCCTTTTCATATTTTCAGTTAAATATTCGTTTGTAGTTGTGAAACCAAAGCTATTTAACTGCTGTTTTGCAAAATCCCATTTAACTTCAGGCTTATCACCTAATGTGAATAACGCCTCAAAACATCCTGAAGATTCTCCTACGGATGCGATTGATTCAACTTCTTCATAACTGAGATATGTTCCACCTTCTTTTGGTGATTTAACAAATGTGCAGTATGCACATGAATCTTGGCATAAAGTTGTAAGGGGTATAAAAACTTTAGGACTATATGTTATTTTATCTCCAAAATTTACTTTTTTTATCTCAAAAGCTTCTGACGTCAAATCAGAGGTAGGGATTGCTCCAAATAGATAATTTTCGACTTTTTCTTTTAACATTCCTAATAACACTTTAGAGTTAACAAATATTTAATAAATTTAACACAATTTATGTACTGAATCCTTTATGATTATGATTTGATTGTAAGAGGTATTAATGAACATTTCGATTTTAGGCTTTGGACGAATAGGTAGAGACCTTCTTAGACAAACTCTCAACAATGACTTAATAAATATAGTTTCGATCTCTGATATTGCAGACAAAGAAAATCTTCTTTATTTACTGAAGTATGACACTATTTATGGAAAGCTTGATGCAGAAATTGAAAATACTGAAACAGGTTTCAAAGTAAATGGTAAAGAAATCCTATTCAATAACTGGAAAGATGCATCTGAAGCTTCATGGGAAGATGTACAAACCGATATATTAATCATATCTACCGGAAGGCAACAAGATATTGATGAAGTAAATGAACACCTAGAAAAAGGGTGCAAACGAGTATTAATAGCATCAACGCCTAAACCTGGAAGCGATATTCAAATATATGTTCCTGGTGCCAATGATTCAGAGGTTGACTTTTCAGATAAGAAAATTTCACTGGGTTCAAATACAGCAAATGCTGTATCTCCTCTACTCAAAATTTTGAATGAGAGTTTTAAAGTAGAAAGGGCATTTTTAACAACTGTTCATGGCTACTCAAACTCAAACCGTTTAGCAGATGTAGCTGGAGAGGGGTTCAGGTTAAATAGAGCAGCTGGAGAAAATATTATTCCTAGTATTACAAAATCTTCTGAAGTAATTGAAACTGTTTTACCATTTATGAAGGATAAAGTTGCTTCATCTTCCATGACAGTTCCAGTCCCTGATGGAAGTACTGTTGACTTAACTATTGATATTAACAAACCAGCTACCGCAGATGAAGTTAATGAAGTAATCTCAAAAGCAGTCAAATACCTACCGTATAACAAAGTTCTAGATATTACATTTGACCCAATAGTCTCATCTGATGTTGTTGGTAACTCGCATTCAGGCATCATTGATGGATTAGCAACTATGGAAATAAACCAAAATAAAATTAAACTACTCGTGTGGTTTGATAACGGATGGGGTTACAGCGCAAGAATAATTGATACAATAAACAAACTCGCAGAAAGTAGTACTCATGAATAACATCGCAATAAATGGTTTCGGTAGAATAGGAAGATCTATTCTTAGGATAATTATTGAAAGCAATTCTGATCTAAACGTAGTTGCTATCAACGACCTTGGAAATTATGAAAACCTTTCATACCTTTTAAAGCATGACTCAGTTATGGGTGTATTAAATCATGAAGTAAAGCTTGATGGTGACATATTAAAAATAGATGAAAGAGAGATAAAATTAGTTTCCGTAGCAGATCCTTCTCAGCTGCCGTGGAATGAATTAAACGTAGATATTGTTATTGAATCAACTGGAATCTTTGCAGATAGACAATCACTCGAAAAGCACATAACAGCTGGTGCAAAAAAAGTCGTGTTAACAGTACCACCAAAAGACGCTATAGATGCAACTGTTGTACTTGGTGTAAATGATGAAGATATTACAGATGAATCTCAATTAATTTCCAATGCTTCGTGTACAACTAATTGTTTAGCCCCTATTGCAAAAGTGTTAAATGATAATTTTGGTATAAAATCGGGTTTGATGACAACTATCCATGCATATACAAATGATCAAGCGTTAGCAGAAACTACACATAAAGATTTTAGAAGAGGAAGAAGTGCTACACAAAATATCATTCCTACATCAACCGGGGCAGCAAAAGCTGTTGGTATGGTTCTTCCTGAATTAAATGGTAAATTAGACGGTATGGCCATGAGAGTTCCTGTTCCAGATGGCAGTGTGGTTGATTTAGTTGTAGAACTTGAAAAAAATGTTTCAATTGAAGATGTCAATAATGCTGTTAAAAAAGCTTCGGAGAATGAGCTTAAAGGAATACTTGAATACTCTTCTGTTCCGTTAGTTTCTACTGATATTCTTCAAAATCCACACTCAAGTATTTATGATGCATCATCAACACAGCTTTTAGATGGCAATCATATAAAAGTTGTATGTTGGTACGACAATGAGTGGGGTTACTCAAACAGAATAGTTGACCTTGTTAATATGCTTGTGAGTAAAAAGTAAAAATGGATTTACCAAATCCTCCGCAAGCAGTTGGCAATTATATAACGGTAAAAAGAGCAGGAAATCTAATTTATACATCTGGTCATATACCAATAACCGAATCTATTAAATTTACAGGAAAAGTTCCGAGTGAAGTAAGCGTTGAAGAAGCCTATAAAGCAGCGGCTTTATGTGCGGAGCTAACTTTATCTACATTAAGTACAGCTTATGATTTGAATTCACTAACTCCCCTCAATGTTGTCGGTTTTGTAAATTCAGATCCTTCTTTCACTGATCATGCTGGTGTCCTAAATGGTTTTACAGACAAATTATCAGAAATCTACGATGAAAAAGCTACTCGATCTGCAGTTGGAGTAGCAAGCTTACCGTTAAATGTTAGTGTTGAGGTACAGACTATTTTTATGTTAAATGGGTAAATTAGTAGCAATCTCAACAGGGACTCAAAGTATAACGATGTCCCCAGGTGAAATAGAATGTTCAGTGTTGAACATGGCATTTGTCACCCTATGTAATAAATATGGTGCCGAAGCCATAATTGTACCTCCACAGGACTTATCTGTAGATTTTACAAATGCAAGCTTTGATCGCTTAATCATTACCGGTGGTGGAGATATAAATCCTAAGCGATATGGACAAGATTTAAATGATAAAACTGAAAGGGTTTCAGATGAAAGAGATCAGACCGAACTTAATCTTCTTCAACTAGCTGAAGATAATTTTATAAAAACATTGGCTATTTGTAGAGGCCACCAATTGCTGAATGTATACAAAGGTGGGTCCCTACATCAGGATATTAGTGAAAGTTTTGAGACAGATATAGAGCATCTACAAATTAACGAAGCTGCTTCAAAACACATACACAATATCAACATATTAGAAGATACTACTTTAAATAAAGTCTCAGAAAAAAACTTGGTTGCTGTGAACAGTATTCATCATCAAATAGTTAACGAACTTGGAGAAAATCTAAAAATTAATGCTATTTCGGAAGATAATTTAATTGAAGGTATAGAAGGTACAACCGATTGGGAAGTCATTGGAATACAATGGCATCCAGAAAACTTGCTTGATGACGAAATTACTAATGATTTAATGAAATGGCTATTGAGCTAAATCAAGATTAATCAGAGTTAAAATATTTTCTTTATATTCAAAGAAATCACTATTGTAAGGAATAATAATTTCTGAATCTTTTTTCAAAGTTAGATATATTAATTCTTCAGCATAAAAATAATTTTGTACATAAAATTCAGTATTAACTTGTGAACCTACAAAAAAACCTGGCCAAGGAAGATTGTTAGAAATGAAATTATCTATTTCACTTAAAGAGATAAGAACATCTTGATCTCTAAAATTAACTATTTCATTAATTGAATCAAGACCTTTAAACTTTACGAGATACCGATTTTTCAAATGGGTTTTAAAATCTTCTATTTTATATTCTTCATCATTGATATATACATCTAACCCGGATAAGTTAAAACTTCTAAAGTATACGTCATGATTAAGATAAATGTAACCATTAAGTGCGTGAGGCTTACCAAGTACTCCTAGAGGAAAAAGGTTTTTTTTAGTCAATAAATTCGACTGATGAATCTAGACCCTCTTCATCAGCAGCAGCTTGCGCAACTGTTCTTATTGCTCGTGCTACACGGCCTCTTTTACCTATGACTCTACCCATGTCGTTTGAGGAAGTTCTAACTTCAATTGCAACTTTGTCATCTGTTGAAGATGCTACTTCTACTTTTACTTCATCCTCATTTTCAACGATTTGAGTAACGATATATTCAACAACATTTTTAACTATATTTCCTGATTCAGACATTATTCTTCTTCACTTCCCTCTGCGCTATCTGAAGCTTCCGTTTCGGCTTGTTCCGAAGCTTCATTTTTCTTGTTATTTGCTTTTGAGCTACTTTTAATTTTTGGCTCTGGAGCATTTGGGATTGAAACTACTTCACCTTTAGTTGATCTCCATTGAGCCCATGCTCCTGATATTTCAAGTAATTTCTTAGCTCGTTCTGATGGTTGTGCACCTTTGTCTAACCATGAAACTGCTTTTTCAACATTGATTTCAACTGTAGAAGGATTGTCATGTGGATTATAAAAACCTAAATCTTCAATAAATTTACCATCACGAGGTGAGCGAGCATCAGCTACTACAACTCTGTAGGTACGAGTTTTCTTCTTACCTCTTTGAGCGAGCCTAATTTTTACTGCCATAATGTATTTCCTTATTAATTACGAAATTCTATATTACTTTAACTGCATCTTAAACAGTCAGATTTAATAATATATCTTTAAAATAATAAAGGTAGAAATCATTTTAAAAATTAACTACTCTATCTTTAATGGAAATTATTGAATTAGAACATCCACTTTCTCAACATTATCTTACGATTTTAAGAGATAAGAATACGACTTTTGAAACTTTTAGACTTGCTGCGTCAAAGTTATCCTATCTTTTAATCATTGAGGCAACTAAAGAATTACAACTTGACGATAAAGAGATAGAGACACCACTAATACCTACCAGTGGTAAAGAATTATCATCTAATACAGTTGCAGTTTCTGTATTAAGAGCTGGTCTTGGTTTAATTGATGGGCCTAAAGATTTAATCCCAAATATGACATTCGGGTACATTGGAGTTCAACGCAATGAAGAAACTGCAGAACCTGAAAATTATTATGAAAACTTACCAGAAGTAAAAGATAAGGATATTTTCATCCTTGAACCGATGCTAGCTACTGGAGGGTCATTGTCATATGCTATTGATACAGTTAAAAAATATAACCCTAGAAAAATTTATGCATTAACTGTTATTTCGTCACCTGAAGGAATCAAATACATTTCTGATAAACACCCTGACATAACTTTGTTAACAGGATCGGTAGATGAAAAATTAAATGAAAATTTTTATATTATCCCTGGTCTCGGTGATATGGGAGATCGACTTTTTGGAACGGTTTAACAACCATGAAAAAGAAAAAATGTGTTTTATTAGTTATTGATTCCCTTGGTGTAGGTGCAGCTCCTGATGCAAAAGAATACGGAGATGAAAATGCAAACACTTTTAGTAATGTATCCAAATCAGTTGGCCCGTTACGACTTCCTACATTTGATAAATTAGGATTTGGACAAATGACAGATATAGCTGGAGTTCCTTCTGCCAATTTTTCAAGTGTTGTAGGAAGACTTGCAGAAAAATCATTAGGCAACGATTCAACAACAGGCCACTGGGAAATTGCAGGACTTGTGACCAATGAAGCTTTTAAAGTGTTTCCAGATGGCTTCCCTGAAGAACTAATTTCAGAAGTTGAAAGTAAATCAGGTCATACTTTTATAGGTAACACCCATGCATCTGGAACTGAAATAATAAACAACCTTGGTAACGAACATCTTGAAACTGGCGCTCTAATTCTTTACACCTCTGGAGATTCAGTATTTCAAATTGCTGCTCACGAAAGTATTCTGAGCATATCGGAACTATATAAAGTCTCAGAAATAGCAAGAGAAGTTTGTAATAAATTTAACATTGGCAGAGTAATTGCAAGACCATTTAAAGGTAAACCGAATAAATTTGTAAGGACTTACGATCGAAAAGATTTTGGAATCACTCCCCCTGGAAATACCATATTAAAACATCTCAGTGAAAGCGGTTATAAAAACTTTGGTGTTGGAAAAATAAGTGATTTATTTGGTGAAGAATTTCTAACTAATTCTATTCATACAGAAGGTGATGCTGATGGTTTAAATAAATTAATTGATTTATTAAAAACACCTCAATATGACTTTTATTTTGTTAACCTAGTTGATTTAGATATGGTCTACGGTCACAGAGAGGACCCACAGGGATATTATGAAGGACTAAAAATTATTGATTCTGGACTTCAGAAGATACTAGAACAACTAAACGATGATGATTTGTTTTTAATAACTGGAGATCATGGAACAGATCCAACAGATGGAAAAACTGACCACTCAAGAGAATACGTACCAATCGTGGCATACAAAAATAATATTGAAAGTAAGGTAATTGGTGATAGATCTTCATTTGCAGATATTGCTTCAACAGTTTGTGATTTTTTTGGAATCCAAGATATTTTTGATGATGGAACTTCGTTCTATAAAGCAATCAATAATAAATAAGTAAAATACATTTATCTAAATCAAAAACAATTATTAGAATATTAAAATATGAAAATTGCAGTATGTGCGAAACAAATACCTGATCCCGCAATCTCTGTGACCTATGCAGATGGAAAAATAGTTAGACCTGATGAGCAAGTTTTAGACGATACTGATAGGTACGGAATAGAAGTAGCACTTCAGCTAAAAGAGAAATACGATGCTGAAGTAACAGTGATTAGTATGGGTAAACTTGGAACTCAAAAAGGTATCCAGCAGGCACTTCAAATGGGCGCCGATAAAGCCCTCGTAATTGAGGACCCTGCACTTGAAAATTCTAATTCTTTAATGACATCAAATATACTCAGTGGTATGGCAAAACTAGCTGAAGCTGATGTTGTCATATTTGGAACTGAATCTTCAGATGGTTATTCTGGTGTAGTTCCTCAACAAGTATCACGATATTTAGGACTTCCTTGTATTTCTTATGTTAAAGGTATAGATATAAGTGAAGAAACTGAATTAACTAGGCAAACAATTGCAGGCTCTGAAAAAGTTATAATGCCAAATAAGTGTGTTATTTCAGTAACAGCAAGTGGTGTTGAACCTAGATATCCAAATTTCAAAGATATTATGGCAGCTAAATCAAAAGAAGTCGAGATAGTTGAATTATCCTCTTTAGAGTTTACTGCAGAACAAAATCAAGAATTTGTTGAAATTAAATCAATATCTAGCAATAAAAGCGGTGAAAAACACATTGATGAAGGTGATAGTTTTAATCTTATTATTGAAAAATTGAAAGAAATTAAAGCTATATGAAATCACTAATTATTGGAGAAGTAAGCAACGGAACCCTTTCCTCAGGAACATTGGAAATTATCACTAAAGCACAAGAAAATAATTTAGATTTTAAACTAGTTGTCATAGGTACAGAAAATAATCCTAAAATAGGTTCCGACAATTTTCAAGTAATCTATCTAGAACTTAGTCCTGATGAATTATCTTTGTCTTCAGCAGCTGACATTCTTGTTGAAACTATAAAAACGGATTCGATCGAACTTGTTTTAGCATCTTCAACATATGTTGGACGAGATATCTCCGGCTTTTTATCAGTTGATTTAAATTCAAGTCCCGTAGCTAATGTAATTAATTTTGAAATAAACGGTTCTATCCTAACTACTACTAATTCAATAGATGGTGGAGAAAGTGAATATTTTACAAACGTTACTTCAGATGTAAAAATTCTTATCATAAGACCAAAATCGTTTGAAGCTAGTGATATGACATTAAGTGAAAACTACACTACAAGTTCAGTTGAAAAAAATGATCTAACTGTTAACGTTTTTGATGTATTTATAGAAGAAAAAACCGGTCCACAACTTGAAGACTCTAAAATTGTGATCTCAGCTGGAAGAGGTATGGTTGATGTAGGAAATCTAAAATATATAGAAGATCTTGCAGGTAAACTTAACGCAGCTATAGGTGGAACAAGAGCAATAGTAGATGCAGGATGGATGCCTTATTCTCAGCAAGTCGGCCAGACAGGTAAAACTGTTAAACCTGATGTTTATATTGCTTGTGGAATCTCTGGTGCTACTCAACATCAAGTTGGAATGAAAGATTCAAAATATATTATTGCCATCAACAAAGATGAAGAAGCTCCTATCTTTCAGATTGCAGACCTTGGAATAGTTGGGGATACTCTAAATATTATTCCAAAACTTATTGAAAATCTTTAATCACTAAATTTGATTTTATTATCAAATGGAAGAACATCTTCAAATCTATATTTATTAGATTCACCTTTATGAACAACAATCACATTTTCTGTTCCGAACTCCGACATTCTTTGTCTTGAGACTCCACAAGGAAAAATAGGCTCGAGATCAGCATCTATACACGCAACTGCAAGTGTATCAATTTTGACTTCACCTTCAGAAATTGCTTTAAATACAGCGACATCTTCCGCGCAGACGGTTGCAGGATATGAAGCATTCTCTATATTACAGCCAGTATAAATATTTCCACTTTCAGTAATTAGTGCAGCACCAACTCTAAATTTTGAATATGGAGCATATGCTGTTTTAGCAACATCTTCAGCCATTTTCGCTAATTTGATATCAATTTCGTTCATCATGATTTGCCTCTCCTGCTATCAAGTTTTCAAATTCTGATTTAGTTTTGATGAATATCCTAGATCCTGATCCAGGCTC
The DNA here is from genome assembly GCA_943840565.1 of uncultured Candidatus Actinomarinales bacterium. Lineage (GTDB taxonomy): Bacteria > Actinomycetota > Acidimicrobiia > Actinomarinales > Actinomarinaceae > Actinomarina. The sequence continues at coordinate 494,160 of CALSUY010000001.1, forward strand.
CATTGTTACACCATATAAAACATCTCCTGCATGCATAGTTTGCTGCTGATGAGTGACGATAATAAATTGAGCATCATCTTTGACATAATTAAGAAGATTTATCATTCTGTGAAGATTTGCATCATCAAGAGCTGCTTCAACCTCGTCTAAAATGTAGAAAGGACTTGGAAATGATTTGAAAATTGCAAAAAGGAATGCAATTGCTGCTAAAGATCTTTCACCACCAGATAAAAGACTGAGTTTTTTGACTTTTTTACCCTTAGGTTGGACGTTAATCTCAATTCCAGTTTCTAATAAATTATCTTTATCCGTTAGCTCCAATGAACCTTTTCCACCAGGGAATAATTGCTCAAAAATCTCTCCAAAATGAACAGATATCGAATTAAATGATGAGTCAATTCTAAACTCTATCTCTGCTTCAATTTCTTTGATATGAAGTAATAATTCTTTCTTAGAAGAAGTTAAATCCTCAATTGAAGATGAAATTTCTTGGTGACGTGTATCTAATTGCTCATAATCAGTTTTTGCTAGATAATTCACAACTCCGATATTTTCAAGTTTCTGTTCGATTAAAGTGATTTCTGTTTCAAGTTCTTTCTGGTTATGGTCTGAAGGGTTGAAGCTTTCAATAGTATCTATTTCGACGCCGTACAAATTAACCAACGTAGAGTAATGATGAGCTTTTTCAGAAGAATATTGAGCTTTGTTAATTGAAAGATTTCCTTTTTCTTCATTAAGGGAAATATACTCCTTGTTATAGTTGTCTATCTTATCGTCTAGCTCTGTTATTTTTGAGTTTTTATTTCCATGTTTTTGCTCATAAACATCAGCTTGTAACAACATGGACTCTGCAGATTTATTTAATACTTCAATAAGTTTTGTTGATTGAGAAATAATAGTTTCAAGTTCTTTTTTGTAATCTGTATTTGGAGCGTAGTGAATCTCATCTATCGTGAGTTGCAATTCAGAATTTTCATTGGTAAGAAACTTAATTTGTTCAGCTGCAGATACAAGTTGATTAGATCTTGAAGTTATTTCATCTTCTAGAGATTTAAGATTTGTACGAAGAACTGTCTCTTGGTTTTTAAGTTCATCTTTGTAAGATGTATTATTTGAAATTACATTCTGTTGATCAATTTTAGAATTTAATATTTCAAGATTTTTGTCATATTCTGATCTCAGCATGGTCAAAGATTCTGTAGTTGCATCCAGTTCCCTATCAACGATTGTGTTTATATTTTTTCGTACCTTTGAAAATGAATTTCTAAGAGTAAGTTTTTTAGAAATTAATGAGGAGTGGTGTTCTAATGTGATGTGGGTTTCAGTTTTATCTTTCTGCCATTTCTCAAAAGCTTTCTCTGACAAAGAAAGGCTTTCCTCGAGCTTAGAGTTGATAGTTTTTAAATAGTCTAAATCTTTTTCAAGGATGGCTTCATTTACTTCAAGTGACGCTGATTGGCTTTTATTATTCTCATTTATTTGTTTATTTAAAATTTCGAGATTTTGATTTAAATCAGTAAGAGTGTGTTTTTTAGATATTAGTTTATTAGAGAGGTCATTAATGGTAAGCGTATTTGTAAGTACTTTATTTTGAAGATCAGTTAATCGTTTTTCTTCTCTGATATTTTCTCTTTCTAAATTATCTAACCTCTCTGTTGCAATTTGCGCAACAGATTTTACTTGCTCAGATTTTGTAGATAGTTTATTAGAGTAATCTTTGAAAAGTGAACTGACGGAGACCCCTTGACCTAACTCGGAGGTGAGGTTTGTTTTTAGCTTTTTCGCCTCTTCGGTAGAAGTTGAGATGTCTTCCATTTTTTTAGTTATTGCATCCACTTTATCGGTGATGTCTAATTCTTTATTGTTAAAAATACTATATTTGAGCATATTGATATTGGTCTTATGATTTAGCAATGAAGCATTGAGTGTCTCATGCTCTTGAGCTTGTTCGGCCTGTAATTTTAAAGGCTTGAGTTGTTTGTTAATCTCTCGAAGAACATCCTTTGCTCTTTTAATTTCTTTGTCTCCTGATTCAATCCTTCTTAAAGCTTTGTCTTTTTTTAATTTAAACGGGAGTATCCCTGCCGCTTCTTCAATTGTTATTCTGTGATCTTCTGGTTTTGAATTTAATATTTCAGCAATTTGACCCTGTGAAATAATTGTGTGCTGCTGTTTACCAATTCCTAAATCGCTTAAGAATTCTTGAATATCTAGAAGTCTACAATTTAGACCATTCATAAAATATTCAGATGCTCCATCTCTGTAGAGTTTTCTTCCTATAGAAATTTCTTCAGAGCCATTAAATTTTTCTGGATCTACAACAAAATTAAGATATACTTCTGCAAATCCTTTTTCAGAAAGCTTTTCCGTACCAGCAAATATAACATCTTCCATTTTGTTTGTACGAAGTGCTCCGGGGCTTTGCGTACCTAACACCCAAGAAATAGCATCTACAACGTTTGATTTTCCTGAACCATTTGGTCCTACAACGACATTGACCTTGTTTGAAAGGTCGATATTAACTTTTTCAGCGAATGACTTAAAGCCATTCACGACTATCGATTTTAAATACATTATTACCCTGTTGTTAATAGAATTATACTAAAGATTCGATAGATTTTAGGTATTTATACTATTTTTCTAAGATTTTTACATCTGCAACTTTAGTGTTTTGATTGTTATGCGTGAATGATTTAATGAAATTGTTGTATGTAGTTTCGTCGATATAACTTGATTTAAGACCAAAATACATAGAGGCAATATCTACTCCTCTCTTAGAGCCATCTTTGCACTTCAGGAGTGTACTTTTTTTCAAATCTGTAAAGAACATTGAGCCTTCAGCCCCTGCTTTAATGAGTACGTCATTTGGACTGTTTTGCATAAGAATGGTATCAACGCGATCAGACCCAGCTGTATGGACCGGATGGCTATAGAAAGCATTAAATATAATTTTCCAAGATTCTTCATAAATCTTTGAATTATTTAACTTACTAACACTAGATAAAAATATGTTGGAATTTATATATGGAGCTGGTAAACCACATCCATCTATACCATACGTAATCTTCTCTAAATTGAAAAGCTCTCTATAAAAGAGATCAATTTTTTGCTGAATGGGGTGTGTTATTTCTTGATAGTTTTCTATTTCCAAATCTAATAATTTACAAAAAAGAAGCATGCCAATGTGTTTACCTGAACAATTATTATGTAATTTTGTATAAGGTTTATTCTCTTTAATCATACTTTTATAGGTTTCAGCATGAAAAGGTATTTGTTTTTCACAGTAAATATCCTCGTAATTAAGTAGATATTTTTCTGCTGTTTTCAAAACTTTTTCAGTATGTAATGCTTCACCTGAGTGAGATGCACAGAAAATGGCAATTTCACTTAAATCAATCTCTGTTTTTTGATTTAACATCTCTTGAACAATTGGAATTAGCTGAAAAGGTTTTATCGCAGACCTTGGAAAGAAATCAAAGCTTTCAGAAGAAGTGTCATTAACTATATCAACTTCATGATAGGACTCGGAAATATTGTTTCGAGTAAGAACTATTGTATATCCATCCATAGTAGGAAATTATAACAACAATTAATTTAGTTAGCTTACCTTGCTTAAAGCCTGTTTTGCTGCGTGTTGCTGTGCGCTTTTCTTAGACTTGCCTTTACCTGTTCCAATAATATTGCCGTCTAAAATAACTTCAGATAAGAACTCTTTATTGTGATCTGGGCCTTCAGACTTATCTTCATAAGAGACTTTCTTACCCTTTTTTGCATAATATTCTTGAAGTCTAGTTTTGTAATCTTTAGCTCCTGGATCTTCTGAAAGTTCTTTAATATTTGGGTAAATGAATCTTGAAACAAAAACATTAACAACATCCAAACCACCGTCAAAAAAAAGAGCTGCGATAAGTGCTTCAACAGCATCTTCAATTATAGAATCCTTCATTCGTCCACCAGTTGAATCTTCGGCTTTGCTTAAAAATAAGAAATCTCCAATTGATATACTATGCCCAAGAGTAACCAATGCTGATTGGTTAACGGCGCTGGAACGTATTTTTGTAAGACTCCCTTCATCAAGATCTGGGTACTTGTTAAATAAATAATTTGTTAAATCAAAATCTAAGATTGCATCACCGAGAAATTCATACCTCTGATTAGATTCATAAGTTGGGTTTTCATCAATAAAAGATTTGTGCGTTAGAGAAATTTTTAAATACTTTTTATTCTGAAATGTGTAACCAATAATCTCCTCAAAAAAAGAGATAGGACTATTGCTCATATTTTAGAAATCGTTTCTGTAAATTTTGATATAAATCCACTTTCCACAGTTTTATTGGAAAATACAATAGAATTCTTTACAGCTTCAGCAGATGACGAACCATGAGCAATTGTAACAATTCCATTAACACCCAATAAATATGCACCGTTAGTTTTGTCAGGATCAAGCCTATCCTTGACTGGTTTAAGAGCTTTGTTTACAGGTAATAAAAGTGGTTTAAATAAGTTTTCAAGAAATGATTCTTTAATCATCTTTTGCTGTAATCTTGCTGTCCCTTCCATTGTTTTTAAAACCATATTTCCTGTGAATCCATCAGTAACAAATACGTCAGCTGTATCTAGTCCAAAATCTCTACCTTCAATGTTTCCAATAAAATTTAAATTTGAATTTTTTAGAAGTTTATAAGTATTTTTTTCTAAATCACGTCCTTTTGTAGACTCTTCCCCATTATTAAGTAAACCAATTCTTGGTGATGGAATGTTGAAAATAACTTCTGCAAATTTTGATCCCATAGCTGCAAATTGAAGTAGGACTTTAGGTTTAACCTCTAAACTAGCGCCAGAGTCAAGTAAAACTATTTCACCTTTTATTGATGGGAGAACAGAAGCAATAGCTGGTCTAATTATACCTCTCATTTTTCCAAGTACAGATATAGCAGCAACTAAACTGGCACCAGTCGAACCAGCGGAAAATACTGCAGAAGCTTTATTTTCTTTAACTAGTTGCATAGCGCCCACAATAGAAGAATTTTTTTTAGTCCTTATAGCTCTTGCTGGATCTTCATCCATAGAAATCACTTCAGGAAAATGTACTACTGGAATTTGATTACCTTCCAGGAAAGGTTCGATAAGGTTTTTATCCCCGCATAGAATAATATCTATTCCTAGGTTCTTAGCTTTTATTGCACCCTTAACTATTTCTTCGGGAGCAGAATCACCGCCCATTGCATCGACAGCAATAGTATTCATAAACTATATATTAACTAGTTTCAGGTTCTTTTACTTGACGTCCATTGTATGTTCCATCTACTGGATTAACTCTGTGTGATTGCTTAGCAACACCAGTTTCAGGATCTATCATAAAATGAGGTTTACTGACTTTATGAGTAGCTTTCCTTCTTCTGGTTCTAGATTTAGACATCTTTTTCTTAGGTACGGCCATTTAATTTCCTTTCAACTTACAAATCTAGCTCACTTAGAGAAGAAAATGGACTTTCTTTTAAGTTTTTTTCTTCGTGTTTACATTGGTGTGAATTTTGCTCTTTGCCACATATAATGCATAGTCCTAAACACTCATCACTACAAAGAGTAACTAATGAGATATTGTCGATAACTTTTTCAGAGATTATCGGATAAATATCTATATTTTCATCATTAAAGTCAATATCGTATTCATTTTCATTATGAATATATAATTTTTCATTTATTGAAATTTCTTGTTGTTTTGAAGAAACTTTTAAACATCTAGAGCACTCACTGTCAGCCAAATAAGATATTAATAAATCCAGAAGTAAATATTCGCCATCAAGAGTAACAATACCCGTCATTAATGCATCTGAACCTTGAGAGGCAGTTGTGCCAGAGTATCTGATATTTAATAGACCGGCTTCATTAATAGATAAATCTGTATTTGTATTAAGTACTTTATCTATATTAAATACAGTATTTAATTTAGACATAACTATTCTGGTTCAATAATTTCTCGAGGTTTTCTTAGAGAATTTTTTTCATTAGTAATATATAAATTTAATTGTTCAATTTTTGTTTGTAATTCTGTAAATAAAGTGTCCATCTCATCTTCAATTTTTATTCTGTAAGCTTGAGATTCTTTTTCAGCTTGTTTAATAAGTGTATTAGCCTCAACAACTGCTTCTTGTAGTACATAGGAATTAGAAATTAAGTTTTCAGATTCTCTTTTTGCATTATTAATTATATTTTGTGATTCTTCTTTAGCTTCATTTAGAAAAGTCTCTTGCTCTCTTACGAGCCAACGTGCAGTTCTCATCTCGACAGGAAGTATATCAATAAGATTTTCAACAATACCAATTAGCTCTTTCTTACTAGACCTGCTTTTTAGAAAACTTCCAGAATTTAATTTCTCTCTTAAATTTTCTAGTTGATCAACGTACTGAATTTTTTGTTCACCGCTAATTACATCCTTAAAGTTTATCTCTTCACTATCAGACATCATTCATCCTTTTAAAAACATTTTGAGGAACTAATTTAGTAACATCGCCTCCATAAGAATTTATCTCTTTAACCATAGAACTGGACACATAGCCGTACTCAGGTGAAGCAGGTATAAAAATAGTTTCAAAATCAGCTAAATTTGAATTCATCTGAGCCATCTGGAACTCGTAATCAAAATCAGTCATGGCTCTGAGGCCTTTCACTATAGCCTGGACTTTATTAGCTTTAGCAAAATCTACTAGAAGTCCTTCAAAAGTTTTAATTTGTACATTGTTGGACTTAGCAAGTATTTCGTTTAACATCTCTTCTCTTATTTCAGTAGTAAAGAGAGACTCTTTAGAGGGGTTAACAACAACTCCCACTAAAACTTCATCAAATACTTTTGAACATCTATTGATTACATCAATGTGACCATTAGTTGGTGGATCAAATGAACCTGGAATAAGTACTTTCATATTTTCTTTATTATTAAAATTCTACTTTGTCCGTAGACTTTTTCTTTATATATTTCAAGCTTTTTTGATTCAATCTGTGTATGAGACTTTGTGTGCCTATGGCATATAATGTATCCAGTATTTTCAAGTAGTAATTCGAGGGCAAGAATTTCATCTGAAATCTTAGAGTCTTCAAAGTCAAAAGGTGGATCATAAAATATAATATTATATTTATCAAAGGCATTGGAAATATAAGTGTCAACTGACATTTTTTGAATATTAAAGTTTGTATCGAATCTCACCAAATTTTTGTGGATAATATTAATACATTTATCTGAAGACTCTACGAAAGTAACATACTTGGCCCCTCTACTTAAAGCTTCTATTCCCATACTTCCAGAACCAGCATATAAATCAAGAACCATGGCATCTGATAGATGGAACTGTAAAGAACTAAAGATGCCCTCTCTTGCAATGCTCATCATAGGTCTTGTTTTTGAATCATTAATCGTTAATATGTTTTGCCCTTTGTGGCTACCAGAAATAATTTTCATGTTGTGTCTTCTGTTTTTACAAAATTAGGAAATAATAAAATTGCTTCATTGTATATCTTTTCTTCTAATTCTTCAGTTAGTTCCTTTTCGAAGAATATTTTAGAATTGTTTAAAATGTCAAAATCATATCGTAAATCAGCAATTTTTAAGTCTGATAGTCCAGACTGATCAGTTCCTGTAACTTTACCCTCACCTCTGATTTGTAAATCCAGTTCTGATAGTTTGAATCCATCATTTGTAGAAATGATTGCATTTAATCTTTTATTTCCAACATCAGTTATAGAACTCATGTCTAATTTGCTGCTTATGTGGAATATACATTGAGATTTTTTACTTCCTCTACCAACCCTCCCTCTGAGTTGATGTAATTGATTCAAACCAAATCTTTCTGCACTTTCAATTATCATTAAAGTCGCATTTGGAATGTCTATGCCTACTTCAATAACAACTGTTGAAACAAGAATATCTATCTTTGACTCATTCATTCTCTCCATAATTGCCTCTTTCTCTTCAGATTTCATTCTTCCGTGCAAAAGTTCGACATTATTATGAGGAAATAAATTCTCGTACTGTTTATAGACTTTTTCAGCAGCTTTAATGTCTTTATTTTCACTTTCATCAATGTACGGACATACTATAAATATTTGAGAATTCTTCTCCAAATGCTGGATACAGTGATCGACAACTGCATTATTGTCATCTTCTAAACCAGAAAGTAGGATGTTCTCAATTTGTTTTCTACCAGGAGGCAATTCATCAATGATTGATATGTCTAGATCACCATATACAGCTAATGCAGTAGTCCTGGGAATTGGTGTAGCAGTCATTACAATTTGATGGGGTACAATATTACTAGATTCAATTAGCTTCCTTCTCTGGTCTACTCCAAATCTTTGTTGCTCATCAATGATTGCTAATCCTAAATTATTGAAACTAATATTCTCTTGAATTAAGGCATGTGTGCCTATAAAAAATACTGCTTCTGACGATGTCATTTGTTCAATCATCTCGCTCCTATCTTTAACCGATGATGTTAAAAGATAAGTTTTAATTTTATATTTTTGAAGTATTGGATTTAATGAATTAAAGTGTTGTTCAGCTAATACTTCAGTTGGAGCCATCAAAGCAGCTTTAAAACCAGAATTAATAACTGCGTATACCGCACTTGCAGCAACTATTGTCTTACCTGAACCTACATCACCTTGAAGCAACCTTTTCATTGGTGAATTTTTGTTCATATCCTTAAGTATTTCGTTAATAGTTCTATGTTGTGCTTTGGTTAATTCAAAATCAAGATTTTGAGTAAATTTATTAATTAGTTTGTTCTCTGAATTAATTTTTTCACTACCAGTTTTTTGCTTATCAATGGTCTTCTTTTTTTTAAATATCGTTTGTAGGTAAAGAAATTCATCAAATGCTAATCTCTTCTTTGCTTCGTAGTACTCATTTAAATTCTCTGGAAAATGTATATCATTAAAACTTTTTGTTCTGTTAACTAAGGAATATAGTTTTAATTGGTCTGGATGTAAGTAGTCATTTATTTCAGGAGCTCTTTTTAAAGCATGTTTAATACCTTTTCTAATCAAAGAGCTTGAGAGTCCTTCTATCTTTTTATAAATTGGTATGAGGGCACCGGTTTCATTTAACTCATCGGAGTCTAAATATTTTTCAATTGTTGCATTTTTGAATTCCACAGAACCTGTTTTTTTAATATCTGGTATTCCAGATATTGCGACTGTATCACCAGCTTTAAATCTTGTTTCTATGTACTGTGGACCAAACCATTTTGCTTTAGCTGCACCTGTATCATCTTTTACAGTTAGTGTTGCAATTCTTAACCGACTACGTGTTGTAAATACAGAGACATCATTGATTTCAACTAATATAGTGATTTCTTTAATTTCAAATAAATTCCTAACCTCTTCAATAGTCAAAATGCTAGATCTATCAATATGTTTTCTTGGAAAGAACCTAATTAAATCAACTATGCTGTTAATGCCGGATTTGTTAAGTGACTTTATTCGCTTTTCACCAAAACCCTTGATTTCGGATACATCAACATTATTTAAATAACTTATATCTCTTTTAACCACATTCAAACAATAGCTAAAAACTTTTTAATTCAAAGTACCTAATAGTCAATAGATTAGTTATAGTTATAATGTAAATTCAGAGGAAAAAAATGGCAAAAAAATGTGAAGTTTGTGGAAAAGGTCCTTGGTTTGGAAAACAAGTTACCTTTTCTCATAAGAGATCAAGTAAAAAATGGTCTGCAAATATACAAAAAGTAAAAGTTGCTGACAGCACGAATACAAAAAAAGTAAAGGTTTGTACATCTTGCTTGAAAGCTGGAAAAGTAACAAAAGTTTAAATGGCTCAAGGTGTAGTTAAATCATACGACCCCAACTCGGGCAATGGTATTGTTGTTTTAGACACAGATAAATCTGAAGTTTATATTCAACCAGGATCTCTTAAAGGCTCTATTTTTAGAACACTTAGACAAGGTCAGAGAATAAATTTTCAAATTTCTGATATTGATGGGATGAAAACTATATCAAATGTCAAAATTGGACAAGGTGGATATTAAAAATAGTTAATGTCTGAAATTAACCTCAAGGACTCAAACCAAGCAATATGTAAAAAACATTTTGCAGATTTAGTCTGCGATGAGTTTACGATGTCAATATTTAGTGGTGGGCAAACTGCCGCAGATGAAAAATTGGCTAGTCTTGATATTACTGGGTATGCAAAAAAAAGAAATAACGTATATCCGGAAAGAAAAAGAGGTTCGTCTAATCTATCTCCCTATATAAGGCATGGGTTGTTATCTTTAAATGAAGTGTGGAGTGTTGTTGAAGATTACCCTTATGAAGATAAAGTAAAATTTAGAGATGAACTTCTTTGGCAAGAATTTTCACGACATCTTTATGCAATTATGGGAAAAAAAATGTCAAAGAACCTTAACTACACGATGATAAATACCAATAAAACTGTGAATACTCAAGAGATGAATTGCATCAATACAATTACTGAAGAACTAACAAAAACAGGTTATATGGTAAATCAAACAAGAATGTGGTTCTCATCACACCATGCTTTCAGAGCAGAAAATAATTGGAAGGTATATGAAGACTTTATGTTTAGACATTTGGTAGATGGTTCAAGGTTCGCAAATAGACTTGGCTGGCATTGGGTGATGGGTAGTCAAACAGGTAAACTTTATGGATTTGCTCAATCACAAGTTAAAAATAGAGCAAAAAAATTATGTGAGGAGTGTTCTCTTCAATACAATTGTCCAATAATGATGTGGCCAGATGAAAATAGGTTTGAGGATGTTAACCAAAAGTTTGATTTTGATATCATATCTAAATTTGGTCCACAACATATTGTTGACACAGGTAAGAAACCTGAAATAGTATGGATTACGGGTGAATCATTAGGAGATGACGACCCAGCAATGAAATCGTATCCAGATTTACCTGTGTTGTTTATATTTGACTCTATTTTGTTAAAACACTTACAGATTTCAACAAAAAGAATAAATTTCCTACTCGATACATTAAAAGAGCTTGCGGTCAAAAAAAATCTAGTTGTACACGTCGGAGATCCACAAAAAATACTACAAAATTACAATTATGCATCCACACATGCATGTGTTCCAAAATACAAAGATATAATAAGTAAAAATATGCCTGTAGTTGAATTTCCTACTCGAAGGTTAGTGGAGCCTATTGATTTCTACCCTAAAAGCTATACATCCTGGAAAAAGAATATTGTATTAACTCAATGAGAAGATATATAATTTTCACATTTCTATTTTTTCATAACTATATTTATATTTACTCAAAAGGAAGAATTGGCAAATCATTGAATGGTCGACCATGTTTAATACTTGAGAGCACTGGTGCTAAAACACAATTAATAAGAAAAAATGTTTTAGTTTACCTAAAGGAAAATGATGAAATATGTATAGTTGCATCTAAAGGAGGTAGCATAAACAATCCAGGATGGTACCACAATCTAAAAAAGAATCCCTCAGCAACTATTTATATTGGTACGACAAAAATAGAAGTTACAGCTAGAGAAATTACAGATGATGAGAGATTAGAGTGGTGGAAAAAAATGGATTATCTAAATAATGGTGGTTACGAAAACTATCAGAAACGGACTCAAAGGACAATTCCAGTCTTGTTACTATCTGAGACTTAGTCGCAATTGGCGCCTAAGTCAGTTTTGTAATTTATAATGATTTTCATCAATATCTAAAGGCTTTTGCTTATATCTAAAAAAAGATCTGGTGATAAATTTTTAACAATAACATCGGCTGCAACTAATTCTTCTTTATTGAATATTCCTCTATCAATAGCTATTACATAGTTTCCTGACGCTTTGCCAGATTGTATTCCTGGGGGGCTATCTTCAACAATTATATTTTTTTTTGTACCTAGTTTAGATATCGCCAAATTGTAAATATCTGGAAAAGGTTTATTTCTAGGTCTTACTGAGTCACCTCCTAAAATAAAATCAAAGTAATCTGTAATTTCTGCTTTGGTGAGTTTATCTTCGAGGGCTTTTTGAGGAGAAGCTGAAACACATGCTTGTTTCCAATTATGTGTGTGGAAATAATCAAGACAAGTTTTTGCATCTTCATATAAAGTTTGTGCATTAAAATTATTAATTATGATTGAGGCAATTTCATCCATCGTGTCACTAAATGATGGAAGGGTAACCTGAGAAGAATACTTTTGATATACGACTTTATCATCTATTCCTACATAATCATCAAAAATCTCTAAAGGTAAATTCAAGTTTCGGTTTTTCAATACTTCCTGCCAGGCATAAGCATATGCGCTTTCAGTGTTCATTAATGTACCGTCGCAGTCCCAGTAGATGCCTATCAATTTGATTTTTATCCTAGTTTTGATTGTATGTCTGTAGCATTTTTTAAAGCTAGTCCACTTGATCCCTGAATGCTCCATTCTTCTTGTGTGTCATTTAGAGCTTCAAGAACAACTTCAAGTAATAGGTCATATTTTGAAGTATTCATATTTTTCCACAAATACAATGCGTGGCTTCCAGGAATTGTGTTAATTTCATTTATAAATATTTTATCTTCAAACTTTAAGAAATCGTATCGTACAATTCCACGAGCAGGAATAACATTATTAATTTGTTCTACATATTGAGTTATTTCATTACTCAGCTCTAGACTAATCTCTGCAGGTAATTCTCTCTTTGAGCCTTCGAGACCACCATTGTTTAGATATTTATCCTCATATGAAAAGAGTTCGGAGTTTCTAATAGGTTTCTCAATTTGAGAGTAGTTAAATTCTGGATAATTTCTAACCCCAATAAGTAAATCATCAGCTTTCTCTAAATATTTCTCAAGTAAGGCTCCTTTTTCATATAAGTCAGATGATTCAATAATTTTCAATGCAGTTTGGTAGTTTTCAACTATTTCTACACCAATAGAAGAACCACCAAATTGAGGTTTTAGTACATACGGACCTTCAAAAGTTGGTTCTTTACCCTTTTGGATTTTAAATTTCTCTAGAACTGGAAGATTATTTTCCTTCATTACAGTATAAAAAGAGTATTTATCCATACATAGTTGGGCGGAACTAACTTTTGGTCCAGTATACTTAGCATTCATTATTTGAAGTAGTGCTTGAAGAGTACCATCTTCACCAGGTCCCCCATGGCAAGAATTTACAAAAACGTCAAAGTTTAGTTGCTTTCTTTTATGGTAAAACCCAACATTTTTACCCAAATTAAGGGTAAGTTCTTTGTTGTATATTTTTGAATTGTTAACAAAATCAGTAGATTCTAATCTGGGATCTAGTAGATACCACTTATTGTCTTTTGTCCAATAAATAATTGAAACGTCATTTTTAGAAGATAAAACCCTCGCACTCTGCAAGCCAGTTAATACTGAGATGTCATGTTCTGGTGATGGTCCACCAATAATGACAGCAATTTTATAATTCATTTTTATGGATAGTGGTCTGGTAAGTCATTTTCAAATAATACAACATCTTCTTTTTTTATAATAGTATTCAAATAGTTTACAGCCTCAGTTCTGTTGGGGAACCAATATGCCGGTATATTATTTTCTTGAAAAGCCAACAATAATGAATTTTTATTAGTGTGTCCTATAACAAGAGCTTGGTCAATTACTTTACTTGACTCTACACCGAAAGCATAATTTAATGAGAATTGATCACTTCCTAGTTCAATCATTCCTGGAGTAACTAAATATTTTTTGGAGTCTGTAGTCGATTCATCTGAAAATAACTTTAAGGAATGTTCAATTGCCATCGGGTTGGAATTAAAAGAATTGTCAATTATTTTGTGTCCGAGATCACTGGTGATAACAGATTGCCTATGAGAGGTTTTATCCAGAGATGTTATTTTTGAAAAATACTCTGAAACATTTAAATCAAGTGCTAAGAGAACTCCAGTAGATAATGCAATTGATAACTGTAATAGCTCTGGTGCGTCAACTGTTAATAATTTTTTTCCTTTTACAAATATACTGTGTGTACCATTCTGAAAATCAACAAATACCATAGCTTGATTACTGGTAATAGAACAATCAAAGACGATTTTTTGGTTAGTCCACAAACGGGCTTGATTAAGTAATAACTCATCATCACCATTTATAACAACTGAGCCTGCTAATTCTACTATTTCGGATTTTGCATCAAGAATATTTTCTAAACTTTTCATTCTCTCCAAATGAACAGGAGCTATTCCAGTAATTACAGCAATGTGGGGTCTCACCCAAGAGCAGATCTCCCTTATCTCCCCTATTCCGTAAGTTCCCATTTCGATAATTGCTAATTCATTAGAATCCTTCAAGTCTTCGTTAATTGCTTTAGCTATACCTAATCTGTTATTAAAACTTTCCTTTGTAGAAAAAACACTGTTTTGAGTACTCAATATTTGATGCAATACATTTTTTGTTGTAGTTTTTGAATATGAACCTGTAATTGCGACTATGGGTATTTGCAATTTTTTGAGTTTGGACGAGGCATCGTCAACAAAATGTTGTGTAAGAGATTTTTCGTAATTATATAATATTTTTAAACACTGGTCGTAAACAAAATAGCTAAACATATTAGCTAACAAAGCTAACAGATATCCAAGTTCTACTACCAGAGAAACTGCTGAAATAGAGATTATGATAAAGTAATAAACTTTATTTACTCTGAGTAATCTTTCAGTATTTTCAACTTTGGATGTTCTCGCTGAAAAACTTAATCCAAAAGGTGTTATTAAAGTCAAAACTACAACGATAATTGGAAAATAATATAGCCATAAGGAAACCACTCCACTAATTAACAAGGCAATGTAGAAAAGATAATTTGAAGTTCTAGATTTTACCCATCGAAAATAAAACTTTGTTACTGAACCACCGAGATAATGTTCTCTTTGAGCAAACCTTGCCCATTTAATTGAATTAATTAAAGATCCAAACGTTAAAACTAGTAAGACTAATAAGTAACTTGTGTTCATAATTTACTCAGCACCTCGGATATAGATTGTGAATTACTTCTTAGTATATTGTGCCCTTGATTTGGAATAATAGTTAATTTCGAGTTCTTGAATAAATCTTTAGCTTGAATCGCAACGGAAACTGGGACTTCGGTATCATCTTCACCCCAAATTAAATTAACGTTAGAATCTATTAATTCTAATTTTTTGGTCAGGTCGTCATTTACAGCTTTTACGAGAGTATCTCTCATTATTCCTTGAGAATTTCTGTAATCAAACGATCCAACTTTATTTTTAGTAGATTCAATAGTTTTATTAGAAACAAGACCAAATTTACTTAGATATTTCAGGATTGATAATTTATTGAATCCATTGGTATTTTGTTTATTAAGTAATAAGGGGACGCCAATTAAAACTAAATTCTGGATATTTCTTAACAAGGAGAGGTGAACTGCTACCCTTCCCCCAAATGAATGCCCGACAACGGTTGTGATTTCAGGTGGAAGTATATTATTTAGGTAAATTGCATACTCGGAGGGGTCAAGACTTTGATTTAAATTTTTTGTTTTGCCAAAACCAGGGAGGTCAACTGCAATACCTGGAAAGAATTCCATAATATTCTTAAAATCTTTACTATCCCTACCCCAGCCATGCAAATAACAGATTTTAGGTTTTTCTACATTCGAATACGCAAATGTAGAACCATCTGATAGTAAATGAAGAGGCATCTAGTCTAATATTCTTCCAAGGGTCATTACGGCCCTTATTTCAAGACCCATAAGGAAAAGAAGGGCTAATCCCCAATATAAATGATAGTTTTTACTCATCTCAGATCTATATACATATAAAAATGTAAGTGTAAACAAGACAACAACCCCATAAAAAAGATGGAACGATCCTGGATCAATTTTTTGAGAGTACAAAATCAACCCTCCAGCTGTTTGAATAAGAATTGTTGAAATTGAAAGATTTATTAAATAGTTTCCAATTTTTTCAAACTTCTTTGATCTTGAAATATAAATACCGATCAATACCAGACCACTTATTCCAGCGACCCAAATACTTATTATTGCCCAAACACCATGAAAGTTACTAATCATATAATTCTATTTTAGTAGTAATTAAATTGAGTATTAATTTTATTTCAGTTACAGTGACTTGTATGTCAAAAGAAACTTTAAGACAGATTGAATCAAATGTACCAAAGGCATGGATTCCTTCTCTAGATTCTCCGATAAAAAGAGCAAATAATGCTGAAGTTTGGGATCAAGATGGAAAAAGGTATCTTGACTATGTTGGAGGTTATGCAGTTTTAAATACTGGTCACGTACATCCTAAAGTAATAAAAAGAGTTCAAAATCAACTGAAAGATTTTACCCACTCATGTTTTGCGTACGCTCCTCATCAAAATGCTATTGATCTTTGTTCTGAAATAAATATAAGATACCCAATTAATGGTGATACAAAGACTTTCTTAGTTAACAGTGGCGCAGAAGCAGTAGAAAATGCAATAAAAATTGCACGATATTATTCAGGTAAACAACATATTATTGCATTCAAGGGCGGTTTTCATGGAAGAACATACATGGCAATGGGGCTAACTGGGAAAGAAAATCCCTACAAAAAAGGTTTCGGTCCATTTCCTGATTTTATATCTCATACGGAATTTCCATATCACTACAGAGGATTAACCGATGAAAAAGCTTTAGAACTCCTACAAGAAAATATTACTAAAGTTAACAATTCGAATATTGCTGCAATATTGATGGAGATACAGTTAGGTGAAGGCGGTTATATTCCTGCTTCAAAAGATTTTCTAAAGAAAGTTAGAAAAATTGCAGATGACAATAATATTTTACTTATCTTTGATGAAGTACAGACTGGATACGGAAGAACTGGTCAAATGTTTGGAGCTAATACAGTAGGGGTTACACCAGACATGGCAACTTTAGCTAAAGGAATTGGTGGAGGATTTCCTCTAGCTGCTGTTGTTGGTAGAAGTGAAATCATGGATTCAATACATGATGCTGGGATAGGAAGTACATTTGGTGCCTCACCTGTATCGTGTGCTGCTGCCCTTGGTGTGCTTGAAGTTTTTGATCAGGATAATTTATTACAAAAAGCTATCAATCATGCGGAATTAATGAATGGCATGTTATCTCTTCTACAAGATAAAAATGATTTTATTGGAGATGTTAGAGGATATGGAACAATGATAGGTGTAGAAATAGTCACTGATAAAAAATTAAAAAATTCATCAAAAGAACTAGCTATGCAAATAATTGATACTGCTAAAAATAATGGCTTACTTCTTGTTAATTGTGGTCTCGAAGGAAATGTGATTAGATTCATGGGGCCATTAACTACACCCGTTGATCAAGTTAAAGAAGCAATGGAAATTTTTAGTGATTCAGTAAACTCTATTTAGAGTCTATATGTGTAAGCTCATGAAGTTTTTTTAAAGTTTCAGTATCTTTAGCAGCTTCAGCAGGTGCTTTCATCAACCAAGCTGAAACTAAATCTAGAGACTTTAAATCATTTTTCATAGCAAAAAACTTCATATATCTAATTGCATCGATTACAACACCGGCACTGTTTGGAGAGTCCCAAACTTCTAGCTGTAGTTCAATATTTAATGGAACTCCTCCAAAAGCTTCTCCTTCTAATCTAATAAAAGCTTTTTTACGATCTTCTAGCCATTCGACATAATCAGAGGGTCCAATTCTAACTGTGCCTTCTTCCATTCCTTTACCTTTATTGGCAACGGATGTAACAGAAGTAGTCTTACTAGTTCTTTTTGTTTGTAACCTATCTTCTTCTAACATATTTAAAAAATCCATGTTTCCACCAACGTTCAGCTGGTATGAACGTTTCAAATTAAGACCTCTGTCAGAAAATAGTTGAGCTAATGCTCTATGAACAATTGTTGCTCCAACTTGACTTTTAATATCATCTCCAATTAATGGAACATTATTGTCAGAGAATTTTTTATACCACTCTTTATCTCTAGCAATAAACACTGGTATACAGTTTATAAAACCTACTTTTGCTTCAATTGCACACTCCGCGTAAAATTTTACGGCTTCATCTGATCCAACTGGTAAAAGATTAACTAAAATTTCAGCTTTGGAAGATTTTAAAATATCAACAACAGATTCTGAATCTTCTACTGGGTTGATTATGTCTTTTACAAACTTGCCAATACCATCAAGTGTTTTTCCAGGACTAACTTCAACTCCAAGATTTGGAACTTCTGAAAATTTGATTGTATTGTTTGGTTTTGAAAATATTGCTTCTGATATATCTTTTCCAACTTTATCTTCATTAATATCAAATGCAGCGACAATTTCGATATCTGAAACCCTGTAGCCTCCAATAACATCAGAAATTAATCCATTTTCAGTGTCATTAACTTTATAATACTCAAGTCCTTGAATCAAGGAGCTTGCACAATTACCTATCCCGACAACTGCTACTTTAATTTTAGTGTTGCTCATTTGATAACTTTAGCAATCACTAGTTATATGATAATTTATTAGTTAAATAGGTAGTTGAACCAACTTGCTGAGTTGTAAAGCATTGCGACAATAAAATATATAACGAATGATGCAATTCCGATTATCTGAAGTATTTTTAATAATTTATTCATAATGCAAGATTACATTTAAAAAAATTTAAATAAAATACAGTTATAGTTTAAATATGATTAAAAACTTATCTCCATCTAGAGCTTCTCAGTTTAAGACGTGTCCTAAACAATTTAAATTTTCTAATGTTGATAAAATCAAGGAACCAACAACACTTGTCCAAGCTAAAGGAACAACTGTTCATCAAGCGTTAGAAGATCTCTATAATCTTCCAAGTAAAGATCGAACATCTGAAGTTTTATACGATTTATTTCGTAAAGCTTGGTCTAACGTAAGGGGTAACGACGAACATATAAATTTATTTAACTCTATTGAAGAGGAAAGAGAGTGGGGTCAAGAAGGTCTAAATTTATTACATAATTATTTAAAACTTGAAAATCCTCAAACACTTGAACCCTTGGAACAAGAAAGGTGGGTAAGAGGATCAATTGAAGATTTAAATTTACGTGGAATCCTAGACCGAATAGACGAAGATGAAGATGGTAATTTAATAATTGTTGACTACAAGTCAGGAAAAGCTCCACTTGCAAAATATAAAGAACCAAGATTTTTTGCTCTTAAACTGTACGCATTGCTTATCAGAGATGAACTTGGAGTTACACCCAAAGAGTTGAAATTAATATATCTAAAAAATTCGACCATACATACATTAAAAGTAACTGACGAAATGTTAGATGAGGCAAGAGATGAAATACTAGATATCTGGGATGAAATAAAAAAAGCATTTGAGGAAAATAACTTTCCACCCACTAAAAATAATCTCTGTAATGATTGGTGTTACTACAAACCAATCTGTCCACTTTTTAATGAAGACGCACCAGATACAGATGACTTACAAAACATTGAGGAAAGAATAACAGAACTAAATGAAACACTTGAAGCTGTTGAAATGTTTGAAAGCCTCGAAGATTTACCAGAATCAAGTCCTTTGAGAGATATAGATATCTTAAAAATTAATGAGGAACTAACTTCATTAGAAAGCCAGAAAAAAATAGTACAGGATAAAATTACCCTCTTATTAAGGAAATAGTCCTCTAGTTAGCTTTGCAGCAGCGACTCTTTTTATGCCTTTAATTAGTGCAGCAGTCCTTAAGTCACAATTATTCTTTTGGGATATTGTCCAGACCTCTTCAAAAGCAGAAGTCATCGTATCAATTAACCTATCGTATAAATCCTTTTCCTTCCAAAGGTAGTTTTGCCTATTCTGCACCCACTCAAAATAAGATGCTGTAACACCACCGGCATTTGCTAATATATCTGGAATTACCAATACGTTGTTTTCTCGTAATATCTTATCAGCACTTACAGTTGTAGGTGAGTTTGCTGCCTCCACTAAAACATTAGCTTTTATATTATTGACGTTTGAGCTTGTTATGACCCCACCAATGGCAGCAGGAATTAGAACATCACACTCGACTTCCAGGATATCTTCTGATAATTTATCGGCACCTTCAAAACCTGAGACGGAACTGCTCTTTGCAATGTGTTTAAATAATTCTGGAATATTTATGCCCTTAGGATTATAAATTCCTCCTCCTAAATCATTGACAGCTATAACTTTTGCTCCTCTTTCGTATGAATCTAGAGCTGCATAACGTCCTACATTTCCAAAACCCTGAATCACTACAGTTGAATCTTTAAAATTTTTATTAATTTTTTCCATTGCTTGTTGAGTGACTGCAATTGCGCCCCTGCCAGTTGCTTCTCTTCTTGTTACTGACCCACCTATTGAAGCAGGTTTTCCAGTTACTATTCCTGGCTGGGGTGAACCAACAAAGTTACTGTAGGTATCCATTATCCAAGCCATTGTTTGCTCATCTGTGCCTAAATCCGGTGCAGGTATGTCTTTGTCGACCCCAATTACAGGTAGTAACTCAGCAGTATATCTTCTTGTTACTCTTTGTTTTTCAGCTCTTGTTAGTTGGGATGGATCAATCGCAACTCCCCCTTTAGCTCCACCATAAGGTAATCCAACAATTGCAGATTTCCAAGACATCAGTATAGAAAGGGCTGTGACTTCACCTAGATTAACATCAGGTGCATACCTAATACCACCTTTTGTAGGGCCCATAGAAAGTACGTGTTGGACTCTATATCCAACTACAGTTTCTACTTCTTCATATTCATCTCTTCTAAAGGGAAATGTTACTATTAGGGCTCTTTGGGGATGCTTTAAACGTTCTCTTATATTTGGATCAAGATTAATTAATTCAGCTACTTCTTCGTATTGACGAATAACTTCTGTGTACATGTGTGAGTCAAATAACTGAGGATTTGTCATTACTTAGCTATTGTATTGTAATAATTTAGAAACGTCACTTTAAATTAATTTTTTGTCTTACCCATTGTGTATATTTAAAAATATGGAAAACAACAAAATTGAAAATATTCTAAATATGATTGGTATAGAGATTGTTATATTGTGTGATAATCACACAGATAAGTGTAACTGTCATAATGTGGTCAAAGAGGCTGCATAATTTAGGAGAAAAATGGTTAATAATATAGATGAGATACTTGAGCTTACTAAAGAAATTTCTTTTCAAGACACTGAGGAAGTGGACTTTGCAGTTACAAAATTTGGTGAAGAGTTAATTAATACCAAAGATCTTGAATTCTTATGGGTTGCAAGAAATGCGACTAACATTGTTAAAAACAAAAGTAGTGATATCAAGACCTTTAGTGATTATAAAATGGCCGAAGATATTGAAGGAAATGGTCCTGTCAGATTGGGGGACGAAGTTTTTATTTATAACAAATCATACAACTGGAAGGTTCAAGACTTAAGAAACTTTGTTAAATGGCTAGTCGAAAAATCTTCTTCTAATGAAGAACTTATTGATTCTCTTTTAGCAGTAATGGGACAGAGTTTTGTTCCTAAGTTGAAAGGATTAGATTCAGTTTCGAATTCAAAGAGTTTGAACACAGATATGATCCGCGATACATTTTTATATAAAGAATGGAAAGATAAACCTGACTTAAAGACAATTAATACTAATACCGCTTCTGCACCTTCATGGGCTAAAGATTTGAAACATAAAGAAAGAAGAAAGATATGAAACAACTATATGAGTTATCAAGACAATTTCCAGATGAATGGGTAAAAAAGGCTCCAAAAGGTAAGTTTGGTAACTATATTCCCCACTCAGTTATAACACAAAGATTGCTCGAAATTTGTGGACCCTTCAATTGGGAAGTTATTGAATTAATACGTGAAGAAAAAAGTGGAAAAGTTGTAGGTTGTTTTGGGAAACTAACGGTTGAGATTGATGGAAAAATGGTAACAGTTACAGCTATTGGGGATGTTGAAAATGATCAAGGCAATGACGGGACTAATGCAAAACACGCTGAGTCAGATGCATTTAAGAGATGCGCAATGAAAATAGGACTTGGTCTACATCTTTGGGCTGGAGACGAATACTACCTAGATAAGAAACTATCTGGAGAAAAAAATGCTAAAAAAATAAAGTTGCAATCAGCTTAGTTTTTGAGCTTACCCTTTTTGGATTCCAAAATAATTGTTACTGGTCCATCGTTATGTATTGTGACTTTCATGTCTTCTCCAAAAATACCCTGTTTTACTATTCCATAATCTGACAATTTTTTAAAAACGTACTTTAAAAGCTCAATTGCTGTTTCTGGGCTCTCTGCATCTACAAATGAAGGTCTGTTACCCTTTGAGGTATTTGCTAGTAATGTAAACTGGCTAACCAATAATATTTCCCCATTTATATCCTGGATAGATTTATTCATTTTGTTAAATTCATCTGAAAAAATCCTTAAATTACCAATTTTATGAGTAAGAACATCTACATCTTGTGAAGAGTCACCTTTTTGTATGCCCCAAAGTAATACAATTCCTTCGTCAATTTCAGAAATTACTTTGTTATCAACTGTAACTTTTCCATATTTAACTCTTTGTAATACAACTTTCATATAAATATATTATGGTAGTTGTATGAGTTTAGATAATAAAACAATTCAAATGGCTCGTGATGCAAATTATGCAGCATTAACAACTTTGTTCAAAGATGGTACTCCTCAGACTCATGTTATGTGGGTAGATACAGATGGTGAGCATATTCTAATTAATACTGAAATTCACAGAGTTAAATATAAAAATATAAAAAATGACAATCGAGTAACGGTGATGATTTGGAAAAAAGATGATGCATTTAAATTTGTAGAGATAAGAGGCAGAGTCGTAGGAGAAACCCCTGGTGATGATGCTGAAAAAAATATTAATGATTTGTCTCATAAATACTGGAATAAACCTTATCCATTTCCAATACAAACAGAAAGAATTGTGTTAAAAATAAAAGCAGACAGGGAGTTCTTTTTTAATCTAAAAGATGATGATTTCGAAAATTAATCTTTTTTATATTTGTAAAAACCTTTACCTGTTTTAACTCCTAGTTCACCTTTTTTAACTTTATCTTCTAAAAACTTCTTTGGATAATCTTCAGGATTTTTAGTTTCATTAAAGATTTTTAATTTTGCATAATAATGTATATCTAGTCCGGAATAGTCGGATATTTCAAATGGTCCAAGAGGATGATTTAAACCCTTTTTTATTGCTAAATCTATATCTTCAAACTCAGCAATGCCTTCATCGTATAAATTATACGCTTCATCTACTAGTGCTGCGAGCATGCGATTTACAATGAAACCTGGGGTTTCTTTTTTTAAAGTTACGATAGATCTTCCCATAGCCTTACCTACATTTTGTGTTCTTAGTACAACCTCTTTATTAGTTGATTCAGGATATGATATCTCGATAAGATCCATCCTTAATGGTGGATAAAAAAAATGCATATTTATAAATCTATCCAAAAAAGTACAATTCTTAGCAATCTCGGATGCAGCTATAAATGAACTATTGGTCGCTAAAACTACGTCGCGACTTGTTAATTTAGACAGGTAAGAAAAAATCTCTAGTTTTACATCTAGGCGCTCAACAACTGCCTCAATAATAAAAGTTCTGTCTTTTGATAAATTTTCAAGGCTATTTACAACATTAATATTGTTTTTAAAGTTTTTAAGATGATCTTCGTTGTATATTTTTTTTAATATAAGGTTTTTCAAATTTTCTTCAGAAAAGTTCAATTTCTGATTTAAATTATCTAAATCTTGATCGTAGATATGAGTGTCGTAACCTGCCATAGCTGCAAGAGAAGCGATTTGACTTCCCATTTGTCCGCCACCAATAACACCAATCTTTTCATTCATTTATGTTTATTTATCTCTCTTCTTGCAATTGACCTTAGGTGTACCTCGTCTGGTCCGTCAGCAATCCTAAGAACCCTAGCTCCTGCAGACATTCTTGCTAGAGGTGTATCTTGAGAAAGACCCATAGCGCCATGTGCTTGGATTGCTTTATCAATTACATACGAAGCAGCCTCTACAACGGTCACTTTAATAGAAGAGATTTCTATCTTTGCTTCTTCTTTTCCGTAAGTATCTATCAACCAAGCAGTTTTAAGAGTTAGTAGTCTTGCCTCTTCAATTTTTATTCTTGATCTAGCAATCCATTCTTGGATTACTCCTTGTTCAGCAAGCTTTTGCCCAAAAGTTTCTCTTTCAAGGGTCCTCTTTATCATTAAATCTAATGCTCTTTCAGCCATCCCTATAGCTCTCATGCAGTGATGAATTCTTCCAGGTCCCAATCTAGCTTGAGCTATTTTAAAACCGAGACCTTCTCCTCCAATAATATTTTTTTTGGGAACTACAACATTTTCAAAAAGAAGTTCAGGATGCCCTGTATAGCCATCATCATAACCAAATACGTTCATGGGACGAATAATTGAAATTCCTTCTGTATCCATTGGAACGAGTATTTGACTTTGCCTCTGATGTGGAGCATTTTCAGGATTTGTAACGCCCATAAATATGCAAATTTTAGCTCTTGGATTGATTGCATTAGAAGTCCACCACTTACGTCCGTTAATAATATAATTGTCTCCATCACTTACAATCGAGCTGCTTATGTTGGTTGCATCAGATGAAGCAACATCTGGTTCTGTCATAGCAAAACAAGATCTTATTGTTCCATCAAGTAAAGGTGCTAACCACTCTTCTTTTTGTTCTTGGGTTCCGAAATCATACAAAACTTCCATATTTCCTGTGTCTGGAGCAGAACAATTAAATACTTCAGGGGCCCACCATACTTTTCCAGTAATTTCTGCTAGCGGAGCGTACTCTACATTTGTTAAACCTGCACCATATTTGTCATCAGGAAGGAAAAGGTTCCATAGGCCACTTTTTTTTGCTTTCTCTTTCAGGTCATCAAGAATATTCGGTATATGTAGTGGATTCCCAGAATCTTCAATTTCTTTATCATAAGCATTTTCATTGGGGTATATATATTCTTCAAAAAAATCAACAAGTTGTTTTTGTAAATCTAATGATTTTTTTGAGTAATTAAAATCCACAATTTATTCTATCAATTAATTAAGTGCCGTGAAGAAACTTTATGTAATATATTATTTAATGAACTTTTTTAATGAAATAACAAGAAACTATATCTGTTCAGTTACAAATCTAGAAAAAGACTTCTCTTATGAGCAATTTAAAGTTGGTAGATCAAATATTACTTTTAAAATTAAGGACCAAAAAAATAGTTATGTTTTGAGGAGACCCCCTTTTGGTGAGAAACTTGAATCCGCTCACAACATGCAAAGAGAATACAAAATATTAAAAGAACTATATAGAAATAATCTTAAAGTTCCTGAACCAATTGCTCTTTGTTCAGATATGAATATTTCAAATGATGACTTTTTTATTATGGAATATATTGAAGGTGAAACTATTTCTGATAATCTTGTTGCGAAGAAATACTCAAAAAAAGAGAAAGAATCAATATCAGTCTCATTTATAAATTCATTAGTTGAGTTACATAACTTTGATGTGTTGAATTCTAATTTAAGTGATTTAGGGAAACATGAAAATTATGTAATTAGGCAAATACAAAGATGGAATAAACAATTTAATGCACAGAAAATCAGAGATATTAAAGATATAGACACTGCGACTCAGATTTTAATTGACACTATTCCTGTTCAGCAACAAATCAGCATTGTTCATGGTGATTATCGATTAGATAATGTGAGAATTAAGAACGAAAAAGTGGCAGCAATTTTAGACTGGGAGTTGTGTACTCTTGGCGATCCCCTTGCAGATTTGGGTACAATAATTGCTTCCTGGGCAAACAACGAGGAGAAAGATACCCCCTTTATTTACTCTCCTTCATTAAGCGGTGGCTTTTTAACTCGAAAAGAGTTACTTGCAATATACGAAAAGGAAACAAATCTTGACTTAAAAGATATTGAGTTTTATGTTAGATTATCATTTTGGAAGCATGCCATGATCATGGAAGGTGTCTACGTAAGATATTCACTTGGTTATTATGGAGATACAAACAAGAATGATATTGAAGCTTTTGCAAATAGTACAATTGCTTTTGCTAAAAAAGCATCAAATATTAACTTATTAGAGGAGATTTTATGAAAGTTATTCCAGCAAGCGAACTAGAAAATCATATAGGGGAAGAAATTGGTATTTCTGAATGGATAGAGGTTTCACAGGAAAGAATAAATCAGTTTGCCGATGCAACGAATGATCACCAATTTATACATGTGGATCCAGAACTTGCAAAATCTGCTCCAACACCATGGGACACAACTATTGCACATGGCTTTCTTACTTTAAGTCTTGTCTCCTATATGTCTGCTACATCTGGGTTTATGCCAGCAGATATGCAAACAGCAGTTAACTATGGTCTTGATAAAGTAAGATTTATGGAAGCGGTACCAGTTGATAGCAAAATTCGAGGGAGATTTGTGCTGACTGACGCACAATATAAAAAGAATGGCAGATGGCTAGTAAAGACTACTGCCACTATAGAGATTGAAGGTGTAGAAAAACCAGCAGCTATAGTAGAGGCTTTAACTTTGTATATTGTAAAAGAATAAAACATAATTTAAGGAGATATCTATGAGAGAAGCAGTAATCGTATCAGCAGCAAGGACACCTATTGGCAAAGCATATAGAGGTGCTTATAACAATACCGGTGCTCCTACTCTGGGTTCATATTCTATTAAGGAAGCAATTAATAGAGCAGGGATAGACGCAGCCGAAGTTGAAGACGTGGTAATGGGGTGTGCTCAACAACAAGGCACACAGGCATTAAATATCGGAAGATTAAGCGGAATGGCTGCAGGCCTACCAGACTCAGTTCCTGGTATGACAATTGACAGACAGTGTTCTTCTGGTCTTATGGCAATAGCGACAGGTGCAAAACA
Source organism: uncultured Candidatus Actinomarinales bacterium (assembly GCA_943840565.1). Lineage (GTDB taxonomy): Bacteria > Actinomycetota > Acidimicrobiia > Actinomarinales > Actinomarinaceae > Actinomarina. The sequence continues at coordinate 521,060 of CALSUY010000001.1, forward strand.
AATAATTACAGACAATATGGACGTAGTAGTTGCAGGTGGAATTGAATCAATATCTTTAGTTCAAACTGCAGACTTTCGACTAGATTCAGATCCGCTTGTTCTTGATATGCAGCAACATGCCTACATGCCAATGATAGAGACTGCTGACTATGTTGCCGAAAAGTATGGCGTATCTCGAGAAGCTCAAGATGAATATTCTCTAGAAAGTCAAATGAGAACGGCTGCTGCTCAAAATGCTGGTAAATTTGATGATGAAATTATTACAACTACATCTACAAAATTAGTAAAAAATAAAGAAACCGGAGAAATTACAGAAGAAACAATTGAGCTTTCAAAAGATGAAGGTAATAGACCAGAAACTACTATTGAGGGTTTATCATCTCTTCCTGCTGTATATGGTGAGGGTAAGTTTATATCTGCAGGTAATGCCTCTCAGCTTTCTGATGGTTCTGCAACAGTAGTGCTAATGGAAGCAAAAAAAGCTGAAGAAAAAGGCCTTAATCCACTTGGATACTACAGGGGAATGACCGTTTCAGCATTAGCACCAAATGAAATGGGAATTGGACCTGTTTTAGCAGTACCAAACTTATTAAACAAATTTAATTTATCAATAGAAGATATTGGACTGTGGGAACTGAACGAAGCATTTGCAGTTCAAGCTTTATATTGTAGAGACGAATTAGGTATTGATCCAAGTATTTATAACGTTAATGGTGGATCTATCTCAATCGGACACCCTTATGGAATGACTGGTGCAAGAATGGCTATGCATGCTTTAATTGAGGGTAAAAGAAGAAATGCAAAATTCGTCGTTGTCACAATGTGCGTTGGTGGCGGGATGGGTGCTGCTGGATTGTTTGAAGTTATATAATTTATAATTAACACTTTAATAAATCAGATTTTAAGTTTTTAAGAATTCGATGAGACCACTTATACTATTGTATGGAAAAAATAATTGATAAAAGCTCATATCTAAAATCAATTTCTAACAGAAATCTCAAAATTTACTTAATGGGCAAGCTAGTTGATAATCCACTAGAACATCCAATAATTAGACCAAGTATAGAGGCAATGGCAGAAACTTATGAACTTGCTGTACAAGAACCAGAGCTAGCATCTGTTGTGTCACCATACACAGGCGAAGCAATTAATAGATTTCTACATATAGCTCAAAGTTCGGAGGATTTATATCTTCAAAACAAGATGCAACGAAAGCTAGGACAATTGACAGGGACTTGTTTTCAGAGGTGTGTCGGGATGGATGCTTTCAATGCACTTCATTCGGTAACCTATGAAATTGATGAAAAATATGAATCAAGCTATCATTTAAATTTTTTAAATTTTTTAACTGAAATGCATCAATCTAATTTAGTTGTAGGAGGTGCAATGACAGATGTTAAGGGAGATAGGTCAAAATTACCCCATGAGCAGGAAGATCAAGATTTATATTTAAGAATAGTTGATAGAAATAAAGATGGGGTTTTTGTTAAGGGAGCTAAAGCACATCAAACAGGTTGCATAAACTCTCACTGGATGGTCGTAATGCCGACTCTAAGATTAACGGATAATGATAAAGACTATGCAATTGTTGGTGCAATACCTGTTGACGCAAAGGGAATAACTTATATTTACGGTAGGCAGTCCTGTGACACAAGAAGTATGGAACCTGGAGAATATGATGTAGGTAATAAATACTTTGCTGGACAGGAAGCAATGGTAATTTTTGATAACGTTTTTATTCCTAATAAATATATTTTTATGGATGGAGAGTATGATTTTGCATCAATGCTTGTAGAAAGGTTTACAACATATCATCGCAGGTCTTACGTTTGTAAAGCAGGTGTTGGGGATGTTTTGATAGGTGCTGCAGCGACAATTGCAGAATATAATGGTGTTGAAGAGGCATCACATATTAAAGATAAGATTGTAGAAATGAATAAACTTAATGAGACTATATATGCAACTGGAATCGCATCATCATTACAGGGAAATATTACAAAATCTGGAAACTTTATCAATGATGACTTACTTGCAAATGTATGTAAACAACATGTGACTAAAGAAACTTTTGAAATTGGTAGGCTAGCTCAAGATTTAGCAGGTGGTTTAGTTGGATCAATGCCTTCAGGGATAGATTTTAACGAAGGTGAGATGTCTGATGATTTAAAAAAATATTTAAAAGGGAAAGAAGATATCAATGCGGAAGATAGAGTCAAAATATTGCGATTAATTGAAAATATGACACTTGGCAGAAATGCTGTAGCTTATCTTACAGAATCACTTCATGGAGCTGGTTCACCACAGGCACAAAGAGTTCAGATAAGACGACGTGTAGATTTAGAAGAAAAAAAAGATTTTGCTAAAAAATTATCAGGCGTAAAGGAAAGAGAATCCTAATGAAGTCGATTGTTTGTACTAAATTGGGAAATCCCGAGCTACTTGAAATTAAAGAGATTGATAAACCAGTTCCTTCTGAGAATGAAGTACTTATAAAAGTAGAAGCTGCCGGTGTAAATTATCCAGATGCACTTCTTGTGCAAGGGCTTTACCAAGTTTTAGTAGAACCACCATTCACGCCAGGAAATGAAGTCTGTGGATTTGTTGAAGAAGTTGGAAGTAATACTGGTTTCAAAAAAGGAACTAAAGTTATAGGTCTTCCTGAAATAGGAGGCTTTTCTGAATATGTAGTTATCAATAAAAATCTGGTTGTTCCTATTTCTGATTCAATTAATTCTATGGCTGCTGCAAGTCTTCCAATCAACTACGGAACGACATACTATGCATTAAAGAGACGTGCTGAAGCAAAAAAGGGAGAGTCGCTGTTAATTTTGGGTGGTTCTGGAGGTATTGGTACTGCTTCAATTCAACTTGGAAACATACTCGGACTAAACACAATTGCTGCTGTAGGTTCAGACGAAAAAGAAGAATATGTAAAGAGCTTAGGCGCAAATCATATAATTAGGTACGACAAAGAGAATTTAAAGAATAAAACAAAGGAACTCACTGATGGTAAGGGTGTTGATATAGTAATGGACCCTGTTGGTGGGAATGTAAGCGAAGAAGCGTTAAGAGCTACAGCATGGAATGGAAGGCTGCTAGTAATTGGATTTGCCCAAGGAGATATACCAAAAATTCCATTGAATATAGCTTTAGTAAAAGGAGTTTCAATTGTTGGTGTGTGGTGGGGTCGGTGGACCCAGACTTCGCCAAAAGAATCAGCAGAAGACTTTAAAGAATTAATTGACTTTATAACAAAGGAAAAATTAAATATAGTTCCTAAAAATGTTTATAGCATTGAAGAGACTTCTATTGCCCTCAATAATTTTTTAAATAGAAAAAATATTGGTAAAACTGTAATTAAGTTTTAATTATTTTTTTGATGCTTCAAAATATGGATTATCTCCAGATGCATGATCTGTGGCATCAATTATGTTTCCAATTTCAGGTATTGCATCTCTTAAAGAAGTTTCAATTCCTTGAGTTAATGTGACCTGTGCCATACCACAGCCTTGACATCCTCCACCTAGTTTTAAATATATGTCTTGGCCCTCTACACCTACTAATTGAGCAACTCCACCATGTGAAGCTATTGCCGGGTTTATTTGTCCATCTAATACAGTTTGTACTTTTTCCGCCAACTCACCTTTAAGCTCAGGAAGTTCATCGGGATTACCAAATATAGCTGGACTAGGAGTGTTGGGGTTGTCCATTGTTAAACCTGGAGAAGATGGGTCATCTGAAAGTTCTAATTTGGCATTGTTGAATTTATCCAAATCTTTTGATGCAATGATGACTGTAAGTTCACCAAAATCTAATTTTGTATCATCTGACCTTGCTTGTTCTAAATCTAAAAAGCTGAGATCGTATGTGTATTGATTGCCTTGAACTCCATCAATCTGTAAAAACAATGCATACTCATTGTCACCTGGTTCTTGCTCTTTAATTTCTAGAATTTTATCAACTGCTTCTGCGCCGATATCAAATTTAAATTTATCTGTCATATAATTAATATTAGTAAATCTGTGAGTAGTGTAAATAAATGAAAAAAGTATTACTGGTAATTCCAGAAAATAGTTATAAATCTAATGATTTTGTTATTGCTGCAAAAAAAATGAAACTTAAATTTACAATTATCACTGATAGTGAACAAGTTTCTACTGAATTTAGTGATAATATAATTGTTACCGATTTTACACAAGATATTAACCATGAAATTTTATCTAAATTAAAAGATATCACACATGTGTTACCAGTAGATCACTCTTCACTTATTTATGCATCTAAATTAAGAGATAGCCTTAGTTCAGTAGGAAATAGTAATTCATCAGTTGTTACATCTATGGATAAATATTTATCAAGAAAAATATTTAACGATGTTTCGAATATAAAGATAAAGCACAATTATGTTAACTCACTTAAAGATATTGAGACTTTTTTATCAATACATAATGTAGGCGTACTTAAACCAACTAATGGAACAGCGAGTAATAAAGTAATCAAACTCAAGAGTAATAGCATACAGACTGAATCTATTTATGAAATAATTGATGAATGTTACGATAATAGATTCATCATTGAAGAATTTGTAGATGGGATGGAGTATGCATTTGAAGGAATGCTTATTAATTCAAAGTTACACAGATTTACAATTTTCGACAAACCGTTAATATTTGCAGAACCTTATTTTGAAGAATCTATTTATATTGCACCAAGTAATTTATCTCAAGAAACGATTAGTAAAATCACGTTACAGTTAGAGAATGCAACAAAAAAACTCGGACTAGAGAATGGTCCTATACATGCAGAATTCAAAATCATAGATAACGAATTATTTATTATAGAGATTAACCCTCGTATGATAGGTGGGCTATGTTCGAGATGTTTGAATTTTGGTTTATTCAAACAATCACAAGAAGAACTTATTTTATCATCTTTTATTAGTAGCAAATTTAAGAATATTGAATTATTAAATAAGTATGTAGGTGTATTAATGCTTCCTGTTCCTAAAACCGGATTATTCAAGTCAATTAATCTTGATGAAATAGAAGCAGTTGATAATATTTCATCTGTAGAGATTACAGTTTCTAAAGATAGTAAATTGCAAATGCCACCAAATGGAGAGAAATATTTAGGATTTGCTTTTTCACAGGGAGAGAATAAAGATGACGTATTAAGTGCACTAAAACAAGCATTGGAAGTATCATCACCTGTAATTCATGATTAAATTATGATAACCTTCAGTAAACATGGATAATATATTAATTTCGCTTGGAGGCGACTGCAGCGTTGAGAGAAATCAGTTACTCGATAGATACACATACGTTTTTGGTGTAGATGCTGGAACTGAGCACCTCTATAAATTATTTTTTCAACCGACACATATTATTGGTGACTTTGATTCTATAGAGGAAAATACAAAAAATAGGGCAATAAGAGATAGTGCAGAAGTTTTATCTTATTCTATAAACAAAGAACAAACAGATTTAGATATTGCACTTCAACTGGCTAAAGAAAAATTGATTAAAAATATAACTATTGTAGGAGGAGAAGGTAAAGAACTAGATCACTTATTTGCAAATCTAATAACAATATCTTCATTTCACACTAGTGAAGAAATAACGTGGTTAACTAAATTAGAAACCATTATTTTTTCAAATAGTAATCAGTTTCATTTGAAAGAAAATTCAATATTTAGCATTCTTCCTTTATCGGCTATAAATAATTTAACTATACAAGGTGCAAAGTGGAATGTGTTAAACCAAAATATTCCATACGGTTCAACTAAAACACTAAGAAATATTGCCTTAAGTAATCAAGTCAAAATTAATGTAGAGAAAGGTAAATTCTGCTTAATCGCTAAAAATTAAGACCTAGGAATATCTTTCCAGGGCTTATCTTTATCAAGTTTTTGTTCTCCAGGTAATCCAAGTACGCGCTCTGCAATAATATTGCGCATGATTTCTGAAGTTCCACCTTCAATAGAATTTGCTCTAGATCTTAAAAATAAGCTCTGTGTGTCAGTAAAACCAAAAGTATCATTATCAAAATTTAACTCTGGTTGAGTTAATGCATAACCCCTTGGAAATAACAAACCATCATTTCCTAGTAGTTCCATTCCGAACTCATAAGATGCTTTATTAATTTCTGCTTCATAAAGTTTACTAGTTGAGCCTTCGGGACCAGGTGTTCCTTTTTCTCTTAATTCAGATGCTCTTATATTTGTTAACCGTACAGCCTCTTGTTGAATCCATAACTCTATAAGTTTATCTTTTTGAATTGGGTCTTCGAGCCCTTTATCTTTCCAGAGCTGAACTAAGTGACCAGGTGCGCCACTACCTCTTTCTCTGACATTTCCCCCTATTGCCACTCTTTCATTCATTAAGGTAGCTAGTGAAACTCTCCAACCTTCTCCTAGACCGCCAAGTATATTTTCTTTAGGTATTTTTGTATCAGTAAAATAAACTTCATTAAATTCTGCTTCTCCAGTTATTTGCCTTAATGGTCTAACCTCTACGCCTTCAGATTCCATATCAACTATAAAAAATGTCAATCCACGATGTTTTGGAGCATCTGGATCAGTTCTAGTAACTAACAAACCCCATTTTGCTAAGTGACCGAGAGTAGTCCATACCTTTTGTCCATTAACTATATACCCATCTCCGTCATCAACAGCTCTTGTAGACAAACTAGCAAGATCAGAACCTGAACCTGGTTCTGAGAAAAGTTGACACCAGATTTCCTCAGCAGTAAACATTGGTCTTAAGTATTTTTGAATTTGTTCCGGGGTACCATACTCCATTATTGTTGGAGCACCCATCCCAACTCCAAGGATGTTAGCGATTCTATTTTGTTGTGAAATTCCTTCATTTCTTAATTTTTCAGTTATTTGAAGTTGATACTTTGGATTAAGTCCTAACCCACCGGAACCCTCTGGAAATTGGACCCATGCTAAGCCAAGATCAAATTGTTTACCCCAGAATTCTTGTAAGTCTTGTCCATCTTTTCTAAATTCAATTAGTTCTTGTAGCTTCTGATTAACTAATTCTTCAGCATCCAGCTGTTTAGTGTCTATTGTTTCCATATAAAATTATACATTCAAATGTAGCTTTAGTTAGTTACCTTGAATAGCTTTTTGAATAATTAAGAGCTCATCTTCATTGCTCATAGGATATGTTCCGTCTTTAATTGTTCGAATTTCTTCAATATTGTTTGCAATATCCTCAGCAGAGGCATTTGTATTAACATACCCGTTATGGGTAATAATCCCAATACGAGCAAACCTACCTGCAGCTACTCCGAATATTTCATGTGATGGTTCGCAGGATTCAGAAGCTAAATATACAACCATTGGAGTTACTAATTCAGCACTAAATAATTTACCCACATCTTCTGGCAATAACGCTTCAGTCATTCTTGTATATGCAGTAGGAGCAATAACGTTAACTTTAATATTGTACTTGGCACCTTCAATAGCCAATACATTAGTTAGTCCAACTATTCCCATTTTTGCAGCACCATAATTAGATTGTCCAAAGTTTCCAAATAAACCGGATGGAGAAGCAACATTAACTATTCTTCCATAATTATTTTCTTTCATGACTTTAAATGCTGGTTGACTAACAAAGAAAGTACCTTTCAGATGCACGTCTAAAATTAATGTAAGTTCCTCTTCAGACATGTTTGCAAAACTTTTATCTCTTAATATCCCAGCATTATTAATTACTGCATCAACTGTGCCGAAGTTGTCTAAGGCAGATTGGACAATGGATTCTCCACCATCTTTTGTGGCAACAGAATCATAATTAGCCACGGCCTCGCCACCATTTTGAATTATTTCATTTACAACATCATCAGCAGGAGAACTTGCCGCACCTGAACCATCAACTGAACCTCCTAGGTCATTAACAATTACTTTTGCACCTCTACTGCCGAGTTCTAACGCATAAGCTTTTCCCAATCCGTTTCCTGCACCAGTTACTATTACAGCTTTATTTTCAAAATTTACATTGCTCATTTTTACTACTCCTTATACATTGCATCAATTTGGTCTTTATATGTTTCGTTAATAACATTTCTTTTTAGTTTAAGTGTAGGTGTTAGTTCCCCACTTGTATCAGTCCACTCTTCTTCTAGAATAGTAAATTTTTTAATTTGCTGAACATTAGCTACTTTACTATTTGCTTTATCAATCTGTGATTGTATTGCATCTATAACAATTGGGTTATTATGAAAAGTCTCAATGTCGTAATCAACAGAGTTTTCTTTTGCCCATTGTTCACTTGTACCCTCTCTATCTAGGACAATTAGAGCAGATAAAAATTTCCGACCGTCTCCAACCATGCAGATTTGTCCTACAAGTGGGTGTGGTTTAATTAAGTCTTCTAGCTCAACAGGGGCAATGTTTTTACCACCGGATGTGATTATTATTTCTTTTTTACGACCAATTATCTTTACATAACCATCTTCACCAATTTCAGCCAAGTCTCCAGTGTGTAGCCATCCATCTGAATCAAATGCTTCCTTTGTAGCTTCTTCCTGCTTATAGTAGCCATTTGTAACATGCCCACCTCTCATGCACAATTCGCCATCTTCAAGAATTTTTATCTCTGTACCAGCAAGTGGGATCCCTACCTTACCAATTGGATTGAAAACTTTAGGTATAGGAACGCCTGCAGATTTAAGTTTATTAGTCAACGAGTCAACAGCATTTGTAGCAATCCCAACGGTGGCAGGTCCTGTATCTTCTGTCATTCCATATATCTCAGTTACGTCTATATGAATTGCATGAAACCATCTTTGTACATCAGGATTCATAGCAGCGGCAGCAGTAACAAAATATTCAGTATTTTGAATACCTAGTCCCTCTTTAAATTTTGAAAAAACTAATTTATTAAAAACTGTATCTAATATCTTAACTTTTAAGGGTACTTTTTCTCCACTTTGCTCATACTTGACTCTTTCAAGCCCATTATCAATTGCTTTCAGAGCAAGTTCTGCTTTATCTGATTCGTTTATTTTATTCAACAAGCCAGCCTGGAATTTTTCCCAAACTCGAGGTACAGCTAAAAATACACTTGGTTGAATTGTTGGCAAAGCCATTGACATGTCCTCTAAAACAGGTACTGGAAATATTTGTCCAGTTTTATAAATAGCTTGATAATGGTCACCTGCTCTTGCGGCAATATGAGCCATTGGCAAGTAAGAAACAATTCTAGGATGCATAGATGCTGGAACTAGCTCTCCAAACAAACTTTCATTTGTCCATAAAACATTTCTGTGTGTGATCATAACCCCTTTTGGATGCCCAGTAGTACCTGAGGTAAATATTAAACAAGCAAGAGAATCTGGTGTTACAGTTTTGATTGCTTGAACTAGAAGAGAATTGTCTTTTGCATTAATACTTGCACCACGTTCCATTAGTTCGTGATATGAAAGAACATAATCCTTTTCACTAACTTCTTCAAATCCGTTTATAATGACAATCTTTTCAAGATTTGGACAATTTTTTCTTGCCTTATCTATCTCATTGAATAACTCTAAATCACCAGCGATAGCTATCTTTGCTTCCATTAAATTTGCTACATACTCAATTTGTCCAGATTTAAGTTGCTTATAAAGAGTTGAAGGTGTGGCACCGGCATGCATAATGGCAAGATCTGCAATGTTATGCTCTTTAGTATTGTTAGACATTATAAATGATGTATCACCAGGATTTAATCCAATATCAATTAATCCAGAGGCAAGATTGTGAATACTTACTCTATACTCGCTCCATGACATTGCATCCCAAGCTGAATATTCATTATTTGCAGGAGTATTTATTGCAGGAAAATCTGGATAATCTTCAGCATTTTTATCAATATAATCGATTAAAGTCTTGCCTTCTACTTTCGCATCAATAGATGCAGCCTGATTTTTTAGAAATTCGTGTAGTTGATTTTGCATATTCTCCTCTGTGACGATATTTAAATTTTACTGGATAATTACAGATTTAACTACTGAATTAGTCTGAAAATTATCCTTTGACCGAACCAGCAGTAAGCCCACCGGTTATCTGCTTTTGGAAGAAAATAAATAAAGTTGCAATTGGTGCTGCTGCTAAAACAGATGAAGCTGCGATTACTCCCCAATCAGCATTAAAGTCATCCACAAAAACTGTATTTATCCCTACTGCAACGGTCCACAAATTTTTATCTTTTAAGAATATGGCAGCAAGAATGTAATCTGAATATATTCCAATAAAAGTTATAACAAAAATTACCACAAGTATCGGCCTTGCAAGAGGTGCAATAACTTTAGTAAATATTTGAAAATCGCTAGCTCCGTCTACTTTTGCGGCTTCGTCTAAAGATGGTGATATTGTGTCCATAAAACCTTTTATTAGCCAAGAATTAAAACCAATTGAACCACCTAAGTAAACAAGAATAAGTCCTAGGTGTGTACCAAGACCCATAAATGGTAATATGTCGCTTATTTGAAAAAATAAAAGATATATTGCTACAAAAGCTAGGAAAGCTGGGAACATTTGAACAATTACTAATGTAAGTAAACTTGCTCTTCTTCCTTTGAATTGAAGTCTAGAAAATGCATAAGCAGCTAAGGTGCCTAATAATACGTTAAATATAGATGCAACAATTGCAACTTTATAAGTGTTGTACAACCATCTAAAGTATGGAACAAGTGAATCTCCAGAAAGCTTTTTATAGTGCTTTAGTGTAAAATTATCCGGAATGAGTTTGGAGTTTGCTAAATTGGCAAAGTCTGCAAAAGAATTTGTAATTACGAATAAGATTGGATAGATAGCAAAAAGTACGAATACAATTCCAACAAGATGTCGCCATCCATATTCTTTAAACCACTTCACTAAATTAAATGTTCCCATAAATACGCTCCAAACGTTTCGTGTATCTGAATGAAATAGCAGAAATTAATAAAACAATTCCAAATATTATTATCGTAACACTAGAAGCTAATCCAAAAAGATTACCTCTTCCACCAGATATAGCTAGACGGTATGAAAAAGAAATTAATATGTCTGTCCAGCCTACTGCTACTTCACTTCCTATAACAGGTGGCCCCCCACCGGAAAGTAGAAAAATTAATGTAAAATTATTGAAATTGAATGCAAAGGAACCAATCAATAATGGTGATATAGAAACCATTAAAAGCGGAAATGTTATTCGCCAAAAAGATTGAACCCCACTTGCTCCATCAACTTTTGCTGCTTCTGTTAATTCTTTTGGTATAGACTGCAGAGCTCCAGTAGTTATTAAAAACATATAAGGAAAACCGAGCCATGTGTTAACTAGAAGTACAGCAGCCCTTGCACTTTCTTTTGTTTTCAACCATTTAATCGGTTCTATATCAAAAAAAGTGTACAGAGGATCTAGCCAGTTATTAATCACACCATAATCTGGATTAAGCAATCCCTTCCATACCAGGACTGACACAAACGCAGGTATTGCATATGGCAATATGTATAAAGCTCTGTATATTCTTTTAAACTTAAGTTTTTCTTTGTTTAATGTAATACTAAGAAGTAAACCAACAGTAAAAGCAAGCAATACTGTAAGTGTTGCAAACTGAAAAGTCCACTTTGTGACTAACTCAAGAGGTCCTCTTATTCGCTGATTAGAAAAAAGCTTTTTATAGTTTTCAGATCCAACAAAAATTCTCCATCCTGGATCAACTGACTCAGTGTTGCATACGAAATTATCACCATCACTGGAGCAGATTTCACCCGTAGAATTATCAATTAAATTATCGTATTCTGACTCATAGGTATAGCGTTGAGATGTGGAAAGAAGTCTTCCAGTGGAAGAACCGAACACAGAAATTTTATATAATTGAGCACGAGTTGAACTATCTATAACTAATGAAAGTTCTTGTAATTTATTAGCTTTATTTATCTGATCTTTTCCAGCAAGTAGTTTCAAGCCATCTGGAGTAACAATCTCACCTGATTCGCTTTTTAAAGAAGGTTCATGGGTAGCATAACTAGCTTTATCAATTTCATCTTGTGTTACAGCCTTGCCAAATAATAATTGGTCTTGAGCTAAATCAGCTGCAAAATAATATTCATCTGTATTATTTTCAAAAATATAGATGTCAAACTCTACTCCTTTTTGGTCATCAGGTGTGTATGTTCTAGCCTCGAGTAAATCTATAGCTTGTGATTTAGTAAGGATATGACCTGTAGACCAATTAGTAAAAGAAACGTAGGTATTATAAGCTGCTGGAAAAACAACAAAAGAAAACATAAATATTACTCCTGGAGTAATCCATTTCAAGGCAGCAAATTTATCAGTTAGATATGTGAAGTTAATTAAGAAAGTTACAAATACTAATACAGTTAATAAAAACCAAGATTCAAAAGTTATTATTAAAGGTATCAAATATATAGATCCTGCATTAAAAATAGCTAGAACTGAGTATCTAAGTATCGAAGAGAATTTCATAATTTAATAGTATCAAAAAAATTGGGGCCCATAAGAGCCCCAATTTAATATTTGTATAGATTTATTATCCGCCAGCTATAGCTGTTCTGACTTGTTCAGCAGCTAATTTCATTGCATCAGTTGCGGAATTAACGGTTACGCCTGTCTCTTCATTAGTACCATACGCTTGGTCTCTAATAATTAACATTGCATCACCAACTGGACCCCAAACAGAACCCATTTCTGGAATGTTAGGCATTGGTATACCGTTTGCAGCACTAGCCGCAAATTGAGCTGCTATAGGATCTGCAGCTTCAACAATAGCAAAAAGTGATTTCGTAGCTGGTAGTCTTGGGTCAGAATTATACATTGATTCTTGTACCTCGACTGTTGCAAAAAAGTCTAATATAAAACTTTGTGCTAACACCTTATTATCACTAAAAGCAGAGACCATTGCACCACGTACTCCTACGAATGGAGTAGCAGCATTCCCATCAAACTGTGGAATTAAAGCAACACCGTAATCTACTGCAGAGGCATCTCCTCTTGCCCAAGGACCAGTCATCCAATAAGGGGCTCTACCCTCTTGGAATGCTGACATTGATGCACCGTAATCAGTAGAAGCTACTGTACCATCTTTAACTAATGAATCTAAGTATTCCGCTGAAGCTATTGCCTGTGCGTTATCAAGACCAACATCGGATGGATCAAATCCAGCATTAAAAGCAAAAATGTATCCGCCAGATGATCCAAAGAAAGGATGGTTATGGTAGGCATCTCCGCCTCCTCCACCACCAGGTGCTCCAACACAAAGCTCAGTCCCTGCAGCATCACAGGATGCTTTTACATCAGACCAAGTTGTTGGTACACCATCAACTAAAGCTTTGTTATAAAACATAGCGATTGCTTCTGTTGCATATGGAAATCCATAAACTTCTCCACCATAGCTAAAACCTTGTACTCCGACATCAAACAAATCTGAAGCTACTGCTCCAAGATCAAGTGGTGCAACCACACCATTAGCAGCTAATTCTCCTACCCAGTCATGAGCACCAAGAAATACATCTGGACCTTCTCCTGCCGGACCAGCTGTCTGTACATCGGTTCTGATTTGACCAAAGTCATAAACTACTACTTCGATATCTACACCAGCTGCAGCTTCATAAGCTCCTACGAGAGGGTCTAAAGCAGTTGCTACTTTTTCTTCAGCCCAAACCACAAGTTTTACTGGTGGTGGTGAAGTAGTAGCAGGAGCAGCTAATGTTTCTTGAGGTGCTTCTGTTGTCTCAGGAGTGTCAGATGCAGTATCAGAGCCCCCTCCACAAGCAGTAACAACTAAAGAAAGTAGAACTAAAATTACTAAAAAACGTAATTTATTCTTTTTCATTTCTCTCCTTTATGTGTATTTATATATATCAACGTTAATATAACAACTTTTTAGAAGATTATCTTGGAAAGTTTTCAATTTAAAATTATTTTTCAGAAATAATTATTCCAATATCTGTAATATTATCAATCTCTAAATGACCATCATTCAATTGAATAATGCAGTCACCGAAAATCACTTCTGAACTATGTGCATTTGTTGCAATTTTTAGAGACTTAGTTTTTTTATCCCTATTGATAATGCATAAAAGTGACTCATCTTTTAAAACTCTCCGAAATAAGACTAATTCCTCATTTGATTCAACTAATTCAAATCTTCCATATTTAAGAATAGGATTTTGATTTTTTATCTTCATAAGTTGTTTTGTGTGTGAAAGTAAATTTATGTTCCAAGTTTCTTCATGGTCCCATGGAAATGGTTCCCTATTGAATGGATCATCTGCTCCTGCAAGACCAACTTCATCACCGTAATAAATTCCTGCAATTCCTGGGAAAGTTGCTTGAAGAAATATAGCGCCGAACATTCCGTCTACATTGTCCCCACATCTATTAAGAAATCTTTTTACATCATGAGAACTCAATAAATTTTGACATGATGACAATGCTTCAAATGAGTACATAGAATATAGATTTGCCAAAGCATGACTGAATTGAGTTGTTGAAGTTCTTTGAGTAGCAAAAAAATCAGTCATAGATTCTCTAAAGGAATAATTCATTGTTCCATCAAATCTATCACCTTGAAGCCATTGAGATGTATCTCCAAAAATTTCAGAAATAAGTAAAACATCTTTCTTTGAAGCTACTGCTATTTCCCTAAAATCTTTCCAAAATGAAAAATCAAGTTCTTTTGCAACGTCCATGCGCCATCCATCAATATCGAAATTTTTAATCCAGTATTCTGTAACATCTAATGCCCACTGCCTTGCTTCAGGATTAACTAAATTTACTTTGGGCATGTCTGGAACTCCCCACCAGGCTTTGTAGGATGGCTCGATAATTGGTCCGTCATCTTCTTTAATTTCAACGGGGACTTTGGTCTCTTCAAAAGTTTTTTCAAGGTAAGTTTTATACTCTTCAGCATTACCATCCCAGCCAACCTTATATGTGTTGGAATACAAATGAGGTCTATGCTGTAAACGTACAGGATAATCGTATACTGTAAACCAATCTTTATATTCTGATTTATCCCCGTTGGTAATTAAATCCTGGAATGCAAAATGTCTTGGATGTACATGATTTAATGAACAATCAATAACAACCTTCATATTTTTTTTATGAGCTTCTTCTATAAGCTTTTTAAAAGCAGCATCTCCTCCAAATGATTCATCAACTTTGAAATGGTCCCATGAGTCGTACTTATGAGTGCTACCCGAAAGAAAGATTGGATTTAAATATAGAATATTTACACCTATGTCAATTAAATAATCTAATTTTTCAATAACGCCGTATAAATCTCCACCATGAAAACCTAATCTTGTAGGTTTACTATTCCAAGGAATTGTATTTGGCGGATTTAAAGAACTATCACCATTTCTAAACCTGTCGGTAAAAATTTGGTACATCACTCCCCCGTAAACCCAATCAGGGATTGTATGACGTGTAAAAATATCGGAGTTATATATCCATTTTTCAGAAGGAGAAATAAAGTTTGCTATACCACTTGTTCCAAAATATAAATTTAGATTATCTACGGTACTGGCAGCAAAGCTGAATTTTGATACAGTAGATCTAAACTCTAATTGAAGCTCCCAAAATTTAAATCTATCTGTAGAGGCATAAACTTTTAGCTCTAAAGGTCTTAACAGGTCATCTTCAAGCAGTAGCCAAAGTTTATCTATTTGAGGTTCTGTATGGACTCGTATTACAGAAGTTCCATCATGTGATATTGAGAAGTATTTTTTATTATTAAAGTCAAATCGAATATCGTAATGTCCTAAATGAACATCCCCTTCAAAAAAATCAATTTTCTGGGCCTCATCTTTATCAATAAATTCAGGTTGATGATTTTCTACCATTTAATACTTTCTAAATCCTAAACATATATTATATACTTTATGTCGAAAGGTTTTTCGTGGATATAAGAAAAAGTAGTGGCCTAATTATGCATCCAACCTCATTACCAAGTAAGTATGGTATTGGAGACCTAGGTGAGAGTTCAAAATTATTTATTGATTATCTACATGAGACAAAAACCAAAATCTGGCAGGTATTACCATTAGGACCAACAGATGAAGTAGAATATTCCCCATATTCGAGTTCATCCTCTGTGTTGGGGAATATAAATCTAATTAACTTAGATAATTTAAAAAATATCCAAGAAAATATTTTTGAAATACCGAAATTTTCAAATCAAATTGTTGATTACAAGAATGTCTATGAATTTAAAGAAAAAATATTTGAAGATATTTCTAAAAATATAAACATAAATGAAAAATCTTATCAGAACTTTTTAGACAATAAAGTTATTCGAAAACATATAACTTTTTTAACATTAGAAAAAATAAAAAAAGAAACATGGACCAACTGGAGTGAACAAGAACAAACATACTCAGATCAACTTTTTGAGTATTTAGTTAATAAACATGAATTAGAATTTAAATTTATTCTTTATACACAGTATGAATTTTTTCAACAATGGAATGAATTAAAAAGTTATGCAAATAGTTTGGGAATAAGTATCCTTGGAGACATTCCTATATATGTAAATCATAACTCAGCTGATGTTTGGAGTAATAGTTCTCTTTTTGAATTGGATGAGAAAGGAAACATGTCATCTGTTTCTGGTGCAGTACCCGATGATTTCACAGTAGAAGGACAAATATGGAATACAACTTTATACAACTGGGAAAATAATCGCTCTAACGATTACCAATATTGGATAAACAAACTTCAAAACAACCTAGACAAATTTGATTACTTGAGAATCGATCATTTTGTTGGTTTTTTCCAATACTGGGCAATACCTATAAATGAGCCAGCATTAAATGGAGAATGGAGAAAAGGTCCATGGAAAACTTTTTTTGAAGTTGTAAGTAAGCATATATCTATGTCAAAGTTACTCGCTGAAGACCTTGGGGTAGTATTATCCGAAACAGATCAGATATTGAAAGAATATAACATACCTGGGATGAAAGTTTTACAACAGAGAATTCCATCTTCAGACAAAAATGATGAAATACACCCTCAGGAATGGGGTGAAGGATTAATCGCATACACAGGTACACATGACAGCCCAACAGTTCAACAGTGGCTTGATGAAGCAAATGAAGTTCAAACTCGATATTTTAATAATTACAAAAGTACATTAGATCTGAGTTTTAAAAATGATGTATGGGATTTTATTTCATTAGTTTGGGAATCTCCCTGCATTCTTTCCATAACAACTGTTCAAGATTTATTAGAACTTGATAAAAAAGCAAGATTCAATATACCTGGTACCCAAAAAGGGAACTGGACTTGGAGACTTGATGACTTAAAAGAACTTGAAAAAACAATAGAAAATTTGAAAAGTTTAAACGAAAAAAACTCGAGAATAATTTAATACTGGCTTTTTATAAATTCAATTACAAGTGTAACTTCATTGTCGGTAAGTCTCTGGGCAGGCATTGAACCCATGCCTTTTGTAATTGTTTGAACCCAATAAGAATCTGACATTTGAGCTGCATTTGAATCTGCCTTCAAACTAGGACCAACCCTCCCAGAGAAATCTGAACCATGACAAGCAGAGCACCTAGCTGTATAGACCTCTTCACCTGAGGTCAATTCTGGTATTTCAGTAGATGTACAAGAAGTGAATATTACAAATATTAAAAAAATTATCCTTTTCAAGATTTATTCTTCTTCTAAACCGGATTTAAACTCTCTTGTTGATTTCCCTAACGATTTAGCAAGACTTGGTAACCGCTTTGCTCCAAAGAGTAACAATAAAATTGTTAAAATTATTAATAATTCTGGAAGTCCTAATCTCATAAACTCATTGTACCTAGATAAATAAATTATTTTAAGATATTGACTTCTTTTGAATAATCGTAATTAGGAAATACCCTATGATTGAAAATACTATGAAAAATAATATTTCTTGCTGAAGTTCAATATTAGGGAAGATAGGCTGGGTTGTGACGGCCTCTAAAACACCATCGCTGTTAGTACGCGTTTCTATGGTTTTTCTAAATGGCCATATCTTTACTAGTGAACCAATAAGAAAACCTGAAAGCAGCGAAAGAAGATTATCTTTATAATTCTCGAATAAGAAATGTAGTAAACGACTAAAAATAATTAAACCAAATATACAACCAAACCCAAAAATGAGAATTACTCTAATGTCAAATTCTTTAATTGCTGTAATAATATATTCGTATTTTGAAAGCAAAAGAAGAATAAACGACCCGCTAATGCCTGGGAGAATCATAGCGGTAATAGCTATTGATCCAGTAAAAAAGATAAAAATTTCACTATCTGGTATTTTAGTTGTATTGGATAGAGAAATAATAGCTGCAATAGTTATTCCACTTAGAATCCAAATTGTTTTGTTGTAACTTAAATGATTTATATCTTTCAATATCAGAAAAGCAGAAGAAAGTATCAGCCCAAAGAAAAAACCCCATATTTTATATTCATGGTTGTCCAATAAAAAAACTATTATTTGAGCAAGCAAAATAACGGAAGTCCCAATTCCTAAAACCAAAATTAATAAAAAGTTACCATTTAGTTTTTTCCAGAATTCTTTCACTCCATGCTGGAATAAGATTTTAAAAAGGGTTAAATTTATATTTTTTATAGAATAAATAAGTTCTTCATATATTCCGGTAATTAGAGCGATCGTTCCACCTGACACACCGGGTACTATATCTGCAGCACCCATAGCTACCCCTTTGAAGTAAAGTTTTAACATAGTTTTCATCTAATTTGTTTTGGTGCTCTTGTTAAAAACCCTAAACATCAGTGGAGAAACAGTTGCAGTAAGTACAGCTAGTAATATGATTTGCTGTTCTAAATTTTTGCTTAACAAATCAAGCTCCACACCAATTTCTGCCATAGCAATAATTAAACTAAATCTTGCGGAAAGAAGAAATCCACCCGCAAAGATTTTTGAGATAGAAATCCTTGAAAATACCAAGAGTAAAGAAGGTAATAATTTAACAAGTACAGCTATTGCAAAGAGGTATAAAACATCGATATAAAAGTCTGTATTTGAAAATAACGAAATGTCGTAATTCAGACCTATGTTAATAAAGAATATAGGTATCAAAAATCCATATGAAAAACCCTTTAGGCTGCTTTCTAAACTTCCTCTATTAGGAAAAACAAAAGCAAATAAAGTTCCGGCGAGAAATGCTCCAAGAATTGCTTCAATGTCGAATAAAACAGCAACACCAACTAATGCGAGCATTAAAGCAAGAGAGCTTCTTATACCCAACTCTTCTGGATCGTTACCATCAAACATTCTTGAAAATAATTGAGGATTCCACCAAGCTAATCTTCTGAGGATTCTCAAAAGAAAAATTACAATTGCAAAGTAAAGAATAATATTTAGATTTGATATAGAAAAGCCATTTGATTTTACAACAGATGCGTAAACAGTTGCTGCTAACAAGGTTAATATATCTGCAAGTAACGCGATTATGAATAGCATTTGACCGTAATTTGACTTAATAGTGTCATCGCTTCTTAGAACTGAAATCACAATATCCACACTTGTTGTGCATAAGACTAAAGCTAGAAAAATTGGATATTTAAGTTCTGTAATTATTAAGAATGAAACCGCTACAGTAGAAATGTATACAACTATTGGTAAAGCTAACGTTTTTATGCCTTTTTCTCGAAAAGTTTCTAATTCTATTTCGAAACCAGAAAGAAACATTAATAAGAGAAAACCTAAAACGGCTAATCCAGAAATAAACTCAGAAGGTGATACTAAATGTAAAACCGGACCGACAATTATCCCGAATGCGATTTCTAAAACAATAGATGGTACTTTTAACCGAGAACCGACTAACGGTAATAAAAATGCACCAAGAGAAATGACAACTAAAGATATCGCATCAAAACTTTCCATAATTCTCCTAATTAGGTATATAAAGTACTGACGATGAGGAATTTTGTGAAATAAATTCAGTAGTCTTTTTAATTTGCCACCCATTAGCTTGGTGGTGACCAATCACAGAAAGATCAAATTTGTCAGTTAGGGCAGTAAAAATTTTAGCTTCATTACCTTCTTCAGATAATATCTCTAGCTGTACTTCATTAGATAAAGCAGCGTCTTGAATTTTTTGAATGATGGAATTCTTAGACTCAGTACTTTCATGTGATATGAACTTCGGCTGATCAATGATAACACTGTAAGCTTTTGCATTGAGGGTAGAGGCAAGGTCAAACGATATAGTAGTTGGACTATTCTCAGAAAAATCAGAACTTGCTAAGAATCCAATTTTACCTATTGGGGTAGTACCTCTTGAAAACATAATTGGGATGTTGTTTTTATTTGAAAAGTTAATATAAGATCGAATATTTGAAATTTTAACTTCTGAGTCTATTGGAATAATTAAAGTTCCTATTGAGAGTTCAGCTAGTTTTGATTCAATTTCCTTTAATGAATTCTTTTGGATATTTACAGTTCTAAATTTTTGATCCTTCAGGATAGCTTCGAAAGTTATTTCATCTGTTTCTTTAGAATCAGCAAATATAGTCTCTTGTGATAAAATTACTAACTCTTCTGCTTTAGTGTTTCGTGTGTAAAATTCTGCTTCTGTAAGATTGCTAAGCTCTTCTTCAGAACTGATTATGATTGCAGTATTTTTTCCAAACTCTAGTGGAAATCTTGATTCTGAACCAGAGAATAGTTTTATTACATTCCCAAAGGCTCCAGATTGTAAAACGACAGTTACAAGGTCACCAGTTTGAAGTTCTGTATCACCATGAGGAATTACAACATTACCTTTTCTAAATAAAGCACCAACTATAAAATAATCCGATCCAATCTCTTTTAATTTTTTACCCCTAACGGGACTATCAGCATTAACTTCCAATTCTATGGCTTCTGCACGACCTCCGGCGAATGCTTGTGAGACTACCCTTCTTGGTTCTAAAATGTGCTCAAAACGTCTCGCTAAGAGAATATCTGGATCTACTAACTCAACTTCTAAATCTTGATAAGCTTTTTTATTAACTTCATTATTAACCACGGAGGATAGCCTTGTGATTTTGTGGCCTTTAGCTAATTTTAATATTTCTAAATTTACCTCGTCATCAAGAGTCAGTGTGATTAGTGCACTTGCTGTTTCTATTCCTGCTTTTTTCAAAACTAAAGTCGAGGTTCCATCACCTTGATATTTTTCAATTTGCCTATTCGGATGAAAATTTCTTAGTTTTTCTTGATCCATATCGATTACGGACACACTCCATCCGGTGCTAATTCTATTTATTAATTCTTTAGCTTCGCCATGCGCGCCTACAATTATTACTTTCACGTGTTTAATTATGTCACAAAAATAATTTTCATAAAGAACTACTTTAGAATTATTAGTTACAAAACCCCATAATTTCTGGGCATTATAATTTTTATGTTTGTTTTTTTGGAAAAATGTCCTGTTTATGCTGAAAAATGCTTTTAAGTTCTATTAAAGAAATTTCGTTTAGATATTTAAACATTAAAGAGGAAATGCATAACATCACCATCTTGGACAATGTATTCTTTCCCTTCAGATCTTAATTTTCCTGCTTCTTTTGCGCCTTTCTCACCACCATTTTTAATAAACTCTACAAATGGAACTGTTTCTGCTCGAATAAAACCTTTCTCAAAATCACCGTGTATTTTACCAGCAGCTTTAGGTGCGCTATCCCCGATATTTATAGTCCAAGCTCTTACTTCTTGAGGGCCAGCTGTAAAATATGTTTGCAACCCTAATAGTTTGTATCCAGCAGTAATTAATCTATCAAGCCCAGATTCGTCTTGTCCTAATTCCAATAAGAACTCTTTTTTTTCATCTTCATCCAATTCTGATATTTCAGCTTCAATATCTGCACAAATTGCAACAACTTCCGCTTTCTCTTGATTTGCTAAAGTTATAATTTCATCAAGGTGAGAATTATTATCGAATCCACCCTCGCCTACATTTGCAACATACAATACTGGTTTTGCTGTCAACAATTGGAATCCTTTTAATAATTTGGCTTCATCCTCATTAAATTTAAGAGACCGAACACTTTGTCCATCCTCTAATACAGGAAGAATCTTTTCTAATAGTTCACGTAATGGTAAACCATCTTTTTGACCCGATTTTGTATTTTTCATTGCTTTTTCGTATAACTTTTCAACTGAAGTTAAATCGGCCAATACTAACTCTGTATTTATAATTTCTATATCATTAGCAGGAGAAACTTTTCCTGCAACATGTACAACATCATCATTTTCAAAAGCTCTGACAACATGTACAATTGCGTCTGTCTCTTTAATATTGCTTAGAAATTGATTTCCTAAACCTTCACCCTTAGATGCACCTTCCACTAATCCTGCGATGTCTACAAACTCCATTGTTGTGGGTATAATTTTTTTAGGTTTTACTATCTTTGCTAGTTCGTCTAGCCTCGAATCATTGACTGCAACAATCCCAATATTCGGTTCTATTGTACAAAATGGATAATTTTCTGATTCAATCCCAGCCTGAGTTAATGCATTAAATAAGGTGGATTTACCAACATTAGGTAATCCAACAATTCCACATTTAAATCCCATAAATACCTGCTATTTTAAAATATTTTTGAATCATAGATTGAATATAGTCACATAAATATTTAATTATTATGATTCTTTCCGACAAGTTTTATTTTCTTATATTAAAGTTTTTTTAGAGGGGGAATATGACAGAAAAAAACAATAAAAAAACAATATTTGGATGGAGTTTGTACGATTGGGCTAAATCAGCATATGAAACAACTACTCTAGGTGCTATCCTTCCTGTCTATTTCGTAAGTGTCGTAGTGCCCGCAGAAGGATTTAGTTTTAGAGGCAATCTTTATACTGGAGCTGAAGTCTGGGGTTTTGCAATTGGGTCAGCACTTTTTATATTTTTTCTAATAATGCCGACCATAGGAGCTATCGGAGATCTCTCTGGTAATAGGATGAGACTATTTAAAATTTTCGCTTATGGTGGTGCAGTATTTGCATCGACCTTTTATTTCGCAACTTCGGGTGACGTAATATTTACACTAGGTATCTACTTCCTTGCACAATTTGGTGCTACTGGATCGAATGTCTTTTATGACAGTGTATTAAAGGACATCACCACTGATGATACAATTGATAAAGTTTCTGCACGTGGTTACGCGCTGGGTTATCTTGGTGGTGGATTACAACTAGTTCTGTCTTTAGCTCTCATCCAATTGGGTCCAGATATGCTTGGAATTGAAGCTGCAATGGCATCTAGAATTGCAATTTCTTCAGCTGGTTTATGGTGGTTAATATTTTCAATTATGAGCTTTTCACGGATGAAAATAACTGAAAGCAAACCAATAGTAATAGAAGGAAGTGTTTTTTCTAATGCATACGCAAAGAACTTTCGTACTTTAAAGAAAATTAGACAATTTCCCTTTCTGATGTATTTTTTAATTGCATATCTTTTCTACTGGGATGGCCTTCAGACAGTAATTAATATGTCTGCTGCATTTTTTACAGAAGTACTTCTTTTGGACCAAACACAAATAATTATTGTATTTATAGTGGTGCAGTTTGTTGCATATTTTGGTGCAAAATTAGCAGGTGTTATGGCTCAAAAAATTGGACAAAAAAATACACTGTATTACACAATGTTTTTAATATTTTTAGTCGGAAATGCAGCTGCATTTATTCCTGAAAAACAATTTCTACCAGTTATCGGTTTAGGTGTTTTTACAGCGATGGGCATGGGCGGATTGCAATCAGTTAGTAGGAGTGTTTATGCATCCATGTTACCAAAAGGTGCAGAGGGTGAGTTTATGGGTTTCTTTTCTGTTTTATCAAGATTTTCAGCTATTTGGGGTCCATTAATTTATAGTTACGTAAGTGTGTCTACTGGAAATCCCAGGTTATCCCTACCAGTCATTACATCTTTTTTTGTAATTGGTTTTTTAATTTTAAGAAAAGTTGATATGGATAAAACAATATCTGAAGAGGAATGGGCTGCTATTTAATTAATTCAGTCAGATTGGAATACAAGGCCGATACAGTTATTGGTCCAATTCCTCCAGGAAATGGTGATCTACTAGATAAATAATTTTCTAATCCATTGGGATCTATATCACCAGTATTTTTTCCATCCTTATTCGAAATCCCAATATCGATAACAACACTTCCTTCTTTAAACGAGTCTTTAGAAAATAATTTACCCTTGCCAACTGCAGAAATAAAAATATCCGATTGCTTGATAAAAGAGTCAATATTTGAAGTTTTGCTATGTACAACAGTAACGTTTCCATTGTATTTCTTATTACTTAAAATTTTTGAGAGTGGAGAGGTAACTAGTCTAGATCTTCCTGCTATAACAATGTTCTTATCTTCTGTCGGTATGTTGTAATATTTAAGAAGTTCAAGAACTGCGAGTGACGTAGCTGGCAATATTTTAAAGTTTTTAGTATATAAATAACCAAGGTTGTAAGTTGTTAAACCGTCAACATCTAAAGAAGGTGGTATTAGATTAACAATCTCTTCAAAGTCGAGATGTTTGGGCAAAGGTAGCTGAACAATAATCCCTTGTGAAGTTTTTGTAGATTCCTCAATAGCTTCTAAAACATTTTTAGATGAAGAATCTTGTGGTAATTTAACCCAATTGAATTTTACTCCTAGTTCTTTAGCTTTATCTTCTTTTCTTGAAACGTATAAAAGTGATGCAGGGTTGTCTCCAACTGTAATGGCAGTGAGAGTTGGTGGATTACCATTTTTTATTAAATACTCATCTATATGATTTTTACTTTTCTCATCAAGCAAGTTTGCTACAGGTTTCCCAAAGAGTATTTGTTCCATAAATGTATAGTTTAATAAAACCTAAGCATAGTTTTTAATTTATTATGGTTAAAATACTCCATGAAAGAAACATTATGAAAATTTCTGATTTAAACAACTCAATAACACCATCTGGAACAATGGCTATCTCTAATAAAGCGAGATTACTAAAACAGCAAGGTAAGCCTGTAATAGGATTTGGAGCAGGTGAACCCGACTTTCCAACACCAAGCTATGTGATAAAGGATGTTCAAACTGCAGCTGAAGATCCTATCAATCATAAATACTCACCTGTAGCCGGTTTAGACATCCTCAAAGATGAGATTGTGAGAACAAGTAAGTTGTATTCGGGTTTCAATGTTCAGAATGAAAATGTTTTAGTAAGTAATGGTGGAAAGCATGCAATTCTAACTACATTTATGTCAATATTAAATCCAGGCGATGAAGTATTGATTCCATCTCCTTATTGGACTACTTATCCTGAAGCAGTAAAAATCTCAGGGGGTAATCCAGTGATTGTAGATACTTCCTTTGAGGATGAATTCAAAATAAACACTGAACAACTTGATGGTCTGAAAACTGATAAAACAAAAATCTTAGTTTGGGTTTCTCCATCTAATCCTACTGGTGTTGTTTACTCAAAAGATGAAGCAGAGGCAATATATGAATGGGCATTTCAAAATGATGTTTGGATATTATCCGATGAACTATATGAACATCTAGTATATGACGGAAAAACCTCTCCTTCACCTGCTCAGTATGACGCACAATTACGCAATACTATTGTTATAAACGGAGTTGCGAAAGCTTACTCAATGACAGGGTGGAGAGTGGGTTGGATAATTGCTAATACAGAAGTAATTAATATGGCAAAAAAGATACAATCTCATGCAACTTCGAATGTATCCAATTTGTCTCAAATAGCGGCTTATTCAGCCCTAAAGAATGGTCTTACTGAAACTGAGATTATGAAAGAAAGTTTCAACAGAAGAAGATTGTTTGCATTTCAAGAATTTTCTAATATTCCAAATGTAAAAACTATTAAGCCAAATGGTGCTTTCTATCTCTTTCCAGATATAAGCTATTACTGTGATGGAAAAATCATTAATAATGTAAATAATTCAATAGATTTTTGTAATTGGCTATTAGATGAATATTACATTGCCTTTGTTCCTGGTGAAGTTTTTGGCAAAAATGGTTTCTTAAGGTGTTCCTACGCCCTAAGTGATGACAATCTTCAAGAAGGTTTAGGACGACTCACTAAGGCTATTAAAGACCTGCAATGAACAACGTCAAAAAGCGGAGTTTATATTCCTGGCTCTTCTTTGATTTAGCAAATACAGTATATGCTTTCGTAATTCCAGGTTTATATTTTTCTGTTTGGTTAGTTAGCGAACAAGGGTGGACAGATCAAGCCCTAGGGTTTGCTACTTCTGGAGCAATGGTTGTTGTTGCAATCTTAGGCCCTTGGGTTGGAGCAAGGTCGGACGGATCACAAGGAAAAAAACCACTTCTCTTAGTAACAACATTAATTTGCATAACCGCTACATTTTTACTTGGTACATTCAATGTAAGTGTTTCTGTATTACTATTTGTAATTTCTTTAATAGGCTTTAATTTGGGTTCAGTTGTTTACGATGCGTTATTAGTTTCTGTAAGTTCACCAGAAAATAGAGGGAAAATATCAGGCCTTGGAGTTTCTTTCGGTTACATAGGTTCCTTACTTGGTTTTGCTGTTGCCACTATATTGCAAAATTTTGGATACAGCTATATTGAGATATTCAGATCTGTAGCAATCATGTTTTTAATATTTTCTCTTCCTGCGTTTATTTTCATTGAAGAGAAAAAAGTTGGAGAGAAAAAATCAACAATTAAAATAACAGAATCTATATCACTTGTTATTCAATCTTGGAAACACTCAAGGAAATATCCTGGACTAACAAGATTCCTAATTGGAAGATTCTTTTATGCAGATGCAATAAATACTCTAATTAGTGGTCTGTTAGCGGTCTACCTAGTAGAGGAAGTTGGATTGACCCCCACGGATAGCCAAAATTTGCTTGGACTAGCAATTATTATTTCTATAATAGGTGGCTATGTATTTGGTAAGGCAGCTGATAAGTATGGACCTCGCAAATTAACACTAGTAAGTTTAATATGTTGGATGTTATCTTTGTCAATCGCAATAATTGCAACAGAATTTAATCAATTATGGCTTATCTATGTCACAGGAGTGCTTGGTGGATTTAACATAGGCGGAATTTTTGCAGTTGATAGAGTCTTTATGACAAGATTAAGTCCTGAACAACACTTAGGAGAATTTTATGGCCTTTACTCAACGGTAGGAAGATTTGCTACAATACTTGGACCATTATTGTGGGGACTAGTCGTAAATACCCTCGGTTATGGTAGAAATGCAGCAATGGGGGTTCTAATAGTTCTGCTAGCAATATCTTTTTATATAATTAAAGGTGTATCAGATAAACAGACTGTTTAGAAAAAAAAGTATCTTTTTCTCTTTTTTGAAGCTTCTAGTTCTTCTCTAGTATTTTTTAATTTTTCTCTTAAAAATTCTGCTTCAGCTTCTGATTTGGCTGCTCGTTCACGTGCTTCAGCCATTAGTTGATTTGCTTCATGAAGATTGCCCAGCTGATTCAAAACAGTCTGCCATGCTTCAAGAGGTACAATCAGATTGTTATCTTCATTTTGACTTTGAGTACTTTCTAAGTTTTCAACCCTAGTATTTTCCTCTGATTCGTGATCTTCATCTGAGTTTTTATTCTTATCAGAAAAAAAACCATACTTTTTAGACATTCGATCTTCATAGGAAGACATTATACAAATTCTTCCTTTAATGTTTCAAGTGTTGGGTAATCAAACGTGAATCCAGCCGCAAGCAGTTTCTCAGGAATGGCTCTGATACTATTAAGTCCAAGACTTTCTCCTAACTCCCACCCAACTGCAAGTTTCATCAATACTTCAGGCACAGGAGGGAAAAAATATGATTTATTCATTACCTTAGCTATAACTCTTGCAAAATCTTTTTGCATTAAAGGTTCTGGTGACGTAATATTTACGGGACCTTCTAAGTTACTATTTTCTAAACAAAAATTATATGCCCTCGCAACGTCATTTACAGAGATCCAGGAAAAATATTGATTTCCTTTTCCAATTGGACTTGCAATATTTAATTTTGTAATCAAGGTAAAGATATCAGTTGCAACATTCCCTTTACCAAGCATTATGCCTGCTCTAGCGCATACAACACGTACTCCCATATTTTTCAATTCATACAGAGGCTCTTCCCAACACTCTTCAGCAACTAATTGTAAAAACTGCCCTTTATTAAATGTTGTGTCTTCTGTTACAACCTTGTCACCTTGATCTCCATAAATATCATTACCAGATGCAGTAATAAATATTTTTGGATGATTTTCTAATGACTTGTATGTTGAGACGAATAAATCAGCAGCCCATTTTCTTGACCAATATATTCTAGATTTTCTTTCTTTACTCCATCGCCCACCAGAGAAAGGTAAGAATCCAAGTAAATCTTTTGGTGCGATACTTTCACCTGCGAGATGTATTATTGCATCAAGTTCTTGAAATTTTTCTGTGTCAATTTCTTGTTTTGAAGGACTCCAATATATTTCGTTATCATTTTTGACTGATCTTCTTACAAATTTGTATACGATATGATTATTTGCTTCTAGTTCCTTGACAACCTTTTTGCCTACATACCCACTAGCTCCGGTTACCCCAACCTTCATTCTTCTTCTCCATAAAATAGAAAGAAGTCTTCAATTTGCTTTGAAAAATCTTCAATACCAGTTCCTAAGTTTTTATCAAAGTTCACTGTAACAACATTCGATTGAATAAAAATACTTTCTATATCTTGGGAATATTTAAACAACCTTAATGCTAATTGTGCGCTCACCTCATTATGCAAAGAGGCATCAGCAATATTGTGATAAGTAACTCCATCTTGTCCTGATAGTGATCTGTTTAAGTCAAAGATTATATTTTTATGGAAGGAGGTAGCTTTTAATTCAATTTTTTGTCCCATTATTCTCCTATTTTCATAACTCTTAATAAATTAGTTGCTGCCTCTTGATTAGGAGGTGTACCTGCAACAATAACAACTTTATCATTTTTTTTGAAGTTTTTATTGGTTTGCAACCAAGAATCTGCAATTTGAAACATTTCTTCGGTTGAGTCGAATCTTTCTATTTTTGTCTGCTCAACACCCCACAAGATATTCATTTGTCTTAAAGTGAGATCTTTTGCACTAAATGTGATAATTGGAGCACTGGGTCTATAATTTGAAATTAATAGAGGTGTCCTTCCAGTCTCTGTGTATGCGACTATTGCTTTAGCTTCAATGTCATTTGCAACTTGTACAGCGGCTTTTGCTAATGAGGTAGCAAAAGTATCTACTGCTGATAGAGTTTTAAATCTCATTGATGAGTAATGATTGTTAGAATCAGCTTCCTCACAGATTGATGACATAACTTTAACGACTATATTTGGATGTTCGCCAATAGAGGTTTCTGCTGAAAGCATAACCGCATCGGTACCATCAAGGATTGCATTTGTAATATCTGTGACCTCTGCTCTTGTTGGTCGGAATGAACTTTTCATAGATTGCAACATTTCAGTAGCTGTGATTGAAATTTTTCCTTTGTAATTTGCAGTATCAAGAATCTTTTTTTGGGCAAAAGGTACCTGCTCAAGTGGGAGTTGGACTCCTAAATCCCCTCTAGCAACCATAACTCCGTCAGCTTCATCTATAATTGAATCTAAATTTTTCATAGCTTCTTTTAGCTCAATCTTGGCTA
Source organism: uncultured Candidatus Actinomarinales bacterium (assembly GCA_943840565.1). Classification (GTDB taxonomy): domain Bacteria; phylum Actinomycetota; class Acidimicrobiia; order Actinomarinales; family Actinomarinaceae; genus Actinomarina. The sequence goes on from CALSUY010000001.1 coordinate 550,693, forward strand.
TGATTTTTATTTCTTTGTTAACAAGTTTTCTTACTTCTCTTATGTCAGATGCTTTCCTGACAAATGAAACAGCCACGATATCAACACCAATTTCTTCACCAAAAATTAGATCTTCTTTATCTTTTAAGGTTATTGCTGATACTGAAAGTTGTGAATCAGGAAAAGCTACTCCTTGGTTGTCTCTAAGCTCCCCTCCAACCTCGACTAAAGCTTTCATATTGCTTACATCTGATTCAGTTACTCTAAGAATGATTTGACCATCGTCGATAAATATTCTTTCTCCTGTTTTTATATCTTTCAATAAATTTTCATAATTTATGCACATTCCAGTAGCATTTGAATTTGAATCAGAGTTTGTGATATCTATTGTTTGGCCAGCATCGTAAAAAGTTCCCGAATCTGCCTTACCTGTTCTAATTTTAGGACCCTGGATATCTTGCATAATCGCAATTGGCTTAGAATATTCTCTTGCCCAAGAAACTACTTGTTTATGATCTTCGTATGAGCCATGTGAAAAATTAAGCCTAAGTACATTTACACCGGATTCAATTAACTCATGAATTTTTTCTTTTGTATGAACACTTGGTCCAACTGTTGCAATTATTTTTGTTTTTCTATTCATTTCATTTACTAACCTAATAGCATGGTAAAGCAAAAAAAAGATTATGAATAAAAGTTTTTTAATTGGAATTCCTATAAGAGATTTAATTAATCCTATGTCTAGATTATCAACAGTTCTATCAGGTGAGGAAAGAATACAACTGTCAAAAAATTTGATTATCAATCTTCAAAATTCATTTGCTTCAATTGAAACAGAGATATATATCATCAGCAACAGTCCTGATGTAGAAATATTTTGTAATAATAATAATTTAAAATTTTTTAGAAGTAATAAAGACGGGCTCAATCAGGAAATACAATACTTTTTAAAACACATGAGTAAATTTAAATATTGGACAGTAGTTCATGGTGATTTACCATATGTTACAAAACACTTTGCAAGTGTCTGGAAAAAACTATGTGTTGAAAAAGATATTGTAATTGCAGAAAGTAAAGACAACGGAACTCCTATTTTTGGTGGGAGTGTTAAGTTCAGCAAATTCTCATACGGAGAAAATAGCTATACCAAACATTTAAGTATTTTAGAAAATAATTCGTATAAGTTTGAAAAAGTATTCCATAAAGAATTTTATTTTGAAATTGATGATGAGAGTGACTACAAAGATTTTCTTAACAACCCACCAAGATGGTATAGAAAAATAGATAACTTTTAGCAGCCCCGACCGGATTTGAACCGGCGTTTCCGCCTTGAGAGGGCGGCGTCCTAGGCCTCTGGACGACGGGGCCTCTGCTCGGGGAGAAGGATTTGAACCCTCAACGATGGGACCAGAACCCATTGTGTTGCCAATTACACCATCCCCGAAGGATAGCAGCCCCGACCGGATTCGAACCGGCGTTTCTGGGTTGAAAACCCAGCGTCCTAGGCCTCTGGACGACGGGGCCGTATAAGTAATAAGAATATATTAATTAGATTATTAATTGTTACAAATTTTCAATTGTTTCTGCGAGTCTAGCTAAGGTTCCTTCTTTGCCTAATGCGTAAATTGATTCAAATAATGGCGGGCTAATTTTTGTTCCAGTTATTGAGACCCTTGCTATCTGAAATCCTACTTTTGGTTTTAGTTCTTTTGCTTTTAATTCATCTCTCATTAAATTTTCAATATTAGTTAGTGAAAATTCATTTAATGTTTTAAATTTTTCTCTGATTGAACTGAGGTATTCTTGTCCCTCTGGTGTATTTACGCTATTCCAATCTTCTTCGTTAATATAAAATGGTTCATCTAATAAAAATTTAACTTGAGGGATTAAATCATTCAAAGTTTCTAGCCTCTCTTGAACAGAGGGCATTATTTTGTTAAGTCGATAAATCTCTTTTTCAAATAGCTCTCTATCTAGATTGCTTTCTATTGTTAGCAAAGCAGATTCAATAAAATCATCTTTTTCTATATTTCTTATATATTGACCATTCATCCAAAGAAGCTTGGTCGTATCAAAAATAGCTGGATTTGGTAATACTTTGTTTAAATCGAACTTTTCTATTGCAAAATCTTTACTAAAAATTTCTAAATCATCGCCTGGAGCCCACCCAAGTAAACACATGTAATTAAACAAAGCTTCTGGTAATAATCCTTTTTCTTTAAAAGAATTTACAGATGTGTCACCATGTCGCTTACTTAACTTTTTACCATCTGGTCCGAATAATAAAGGTAAATGACAAAAAGTGGGTACATCTGCATTTAAGGCTTGCATTAAGAGAATGTGTTTAGGAGTTGAGGAAAGTATATCTTCTCCCCTTGCAATAGTTGTAATTTCATAATCTATATCATCGACTGTTGATGCAAGGTGATATGTAGGAGACTTGTCAGATCTTAAAATGATAAAATCTTCAACATCTGCTAATTCAAATTTCATCGAGCCACGTGTAATATCTTCAAAAGTAACAGAATTTTCATTTGGGACCTTAAATCTTATTGCTCCCTCATCTTCATATGCTAAGTCTTTAGCAACCAGGGATTCAGCAATTTCTCTATACCTGTCAAAACGTAAAGATTGTTTATATTCACCATGTGGGCCACCAACTTCTATACCTTCGTCCCAATCAATCCCTAGCCACTTAAAGTTTTGTATGATATCTTTAATGTATTCATCACTAGACCTTAAGGTATCAGTGTCATCAATTCTTACTAGGAATGTTCCATTATTTGCGCGCGCGTATAACCAGTTAAATAGTGCAGTTCTTGCGTTACCAATGTGAAGAAAACCCGTTGGAGATGGAGCTATTCGTAATTTCATAAATTACTCAACTGTATTAATTTGTATTCCAAGAGTCTCAATTTCAATCTTTATTTCATCTCCAGGTTCAACTTTACTGACACCCTCTGGTGTTCCAGTTAATATGACATCACCCGGTAGTAGGGTCATTATTGATGATATAAATTCTAGAATTTCTCCAATTTTAAAAATCATATCCTTAGTATTACCATCTTGTTTTAACTCACCGTTAACATAAGATTTAATTTGAAGTTCAGGTGACTCTTCAAATTCAGTTTGTATGTATGGACCTAGTGGGCAGAAAGTATCGAATCCTTTAGCTCGAGTGAAATGACCAGTTTTTCCTTGAAGTACTCTTTCAGATAAGTCATTGGCGATTGTGAATCCTAAAACATGTTCTTTCCAATTATCTTGATTAATATTTTTAGAAACTTTTGATATAACTAATGCTAACTCAGCTTCATGGTCGACATGCTCTCCAATAGTTGGGTATTTAATTTTTTGACCAGATCCAATCACTGACGTAGACGGTTTAATAAAAATTACTGGGTGTTCTGGAAGGTTACTACTGTATTCAGGCAGTCCCATTTCTGCTGCATGTTTTGCATAGTTCTTAGCTATAGCAACAACTTTTGAAGGTAGTACTGGAGCTAGTAGTTCAATCTCGTCTAGATCATACACCTCTTCAGTATTTTCCCAAATAACAAATGGAGATCCATCGTAACGAGTTACTTTGTTTTCATGCAATTCTCCATAAAATATATCATTTTCATATTTTGCTCTAACTATTTGCATATTAAGTACCTTATTGAATCCTAGTTATATGGGGTTATGTTAAAAAATTAAATTTTTTTGTGATATGTGCACCTTGCATTGCTTCCTTTGAAGAAGTTTCAAGAACTTCATTAGTTAATTCTCCAATATTTTTTTCTGATATTCGTAACAATCCTAAAATAAGATGAAAATCAGCATTTGTTGGAGCTCGGCCAAAATGTGAAGATCGAAATAATATTAAATTTACAATTATATTTGTTATCAATTTTTTTCTTGGGTGAAATGACCACAATTCTTTATATTTGTTGACTATTTTTAATGCAAACCCACTATCAGGGCCAACATTATTATATCTCTCAAAATTTGGATTTATTGATTCTGCTGGTCTAGAAGGCATTCTCCTGGGAACTGGAAGAGGTATCTCAGTATGACTTACTCCATAATTAACATTAACGTTTGGCTCTTGTGACATTAAATTAATGTTATATAATTTTTAAAATTATCTTCTTTTCCATTAACTATTTCTAAGTATTTATTTCTTATACTTGATGTAATAGGGCCAACACTACCATCACCTATGTTAACTTTATCAATCGAAACAATACCGACTACTTCTGTTGCTGTTCCTGTAAAAAATATTTCATCAGATGCGAGTAAATCTTCACTTGTAAGATCTTTTTCCTCGATTTCTAATCCAAGATACTTTGCTATTTCAAAAACTGTTTTTCTTGTTATCCCGCCTAGTGCGCCAGTTTCAACTGGTGGGGTAAACAATTTATTGTCTTTGCATATAAAAATATTCTGCCCGCTTCCTTCAGCAACAGTCCCTTTATCACTTAACATAATTGCATCATCAAATCCTTGTTTTACAGCATCAATTTTTGCTAACGTTGAATTCATATAACCACCCACTCCTTTTGCAAATGGTTTAAAACTTTTTGGACTAATTCTTTGCCACTCGGAAATGCATACATTAACACCTTTGCTTGCAGCTTCATCACCAAGATATGCACCCCACTCCCAAGCTGCTATTGCTACTCTTACAGGTATATCTAGTGGGAGAAGTCCCATTTCGCCATCTCCTAAAAAAACAAGTGGTCTTATATATGCAGATTTTAATTTATTAACTTTAACAATTTCTTTAATTGCATTAGTAATGACGTTCTTGTTGAAAGGAATCTCAAGATTGTATGCTTCTGCAGATCGATATAACCTATCAACATGGTCATTCAAGAACTGTATTGATGTTCCTTGTGCTGTTTCTCTTGCACGCATGCCTTCAAAAACCCCAGTGCCGTAATGCAAAGTATGAGTCATAACGCTTACTGTTGCTTTATCCCACTCTACAAGGTCTCCATCAAGCCAAATGTACTCTGATTTTTTCATTATTAAATACAAATACTACACCTTTTATCTTGTGAATCCAGAAAAAATACTAATATTCAAATATGAAAACTTTTATCGCTTCTGGGTTTGGTTTAGGTCTATTATGGAAGTTTTTATTTGCAGATAAAAAAGGTGGTGGTTCTTTTGCCTCTTTGGTTTATGTGATTGCAATATACCTTTTTAAAATACAGACTATTTGGCTTTTATTAATTTTTTTCTTACTAACGATAATATATTTTGCTGTAGTTGATGATGAAACTGCCTCAAATGATCCAAGTTGGATAACTCTTGACGAAATTATAGGTATGAGCTTAGCCTCATTAGCTTCTCCTTCTCAGCTACTCCCACTAATTACAGGGTTTATTATCTTCAGAGCATCAGACATATTAAAACAACCAAACATCGTTGCTCAAATGGAAGATTTGCCAGGTAAGAAAGGTGTCCTCTATGATGACTTAGCAGCAGGTGCTTTTGGTTTACTTGGTGCAACAATAGTTAATCAGTTTATTATTTTATCTCTTTAAGTAAAAGTTCTTTTGCAACGGATGGGTTAACTTTACCGTTTGAAAGTTTTATAACTTGACCAACTAAAAATCCAATTAACTTTTCTTCCCCATTAGCAATACGCTCTAAAACTTCAGAGTTTTCTTTAATTATTTCTTTTACCATTTTACTAATTTCTTCTGTGTCATTTTCCTGTATAAGTTTATTTGAAATAGCATATTCCTCCGGATTTATTTTCTCCTCAATTAGTTCTGCCAAAATTTCTTTTCCAGAAGTAAAAGATATTTTATCATTCTTAACTAAAGAGATTATCTCTGCCAGTTGCTCAGCGGTCATCCATTCTGGTGGAGAAGTTTCCCCAAGCTTTCTAAGTTGTCCTTGTAGTTCACCCGTTATCCAATTAAAAGTTGTCTTTGAATCATTGGTGATATCAGAAACACTTTTGTAAAGTTCACCCATCCATTTTGGACTTTTTCCTATACTGTTTGCGTCTTCTATACTTAACCCGCTATTAATAAATGTATTTCTTTTTTCTGATGGTAAAACTGGCATGTTGTTTTTAATCTTGTCAATGAAATCCTTGCTTAGTATCATATTTGGAATATCAGGATCTGAAAAATAACGATAGTCTGCACTTCCCTCTTTTGATCTCATAGAACTAGTTACTTCTTTTTTTTCATCCCAGTGTCTAGTTTCTTGAATAATAGTTTCGTTATTATTTAGCATTTTTGTTTGTCTAGAGATTTCATATTCAATTGCTTTTTCAAGTGAACGTAGTGAGTTCATATTTTTAATCTCGACTTTTGTTCCTAACTCATCATCATTCTCATATGCAACTGAGATATTTGCATCAAACCTAAGATTGCCTTTTTCCAATTTTCCTTCAGATATGTCTAAGTCAATTACAAGCTGTCTTAATTCTTCAATATATGACACTGCTTCTTTTGACGACTTAATTAGCGGTTTTGTCACTACTTCAACTAATGGTATACCTGCTCTATTGAAATCTAGATGTGTGCTGGTTGCTGAATCAATTCTTCCTGAACCAATATGTGTACTTTTTCCTGTATCTTCTTCCATGTGTACTCGTTCAATTTCTACAGTAGAAAACTCTCCATTCACTACAATTTCAAGAGAACCTTCGGTGCCAACTGGTAAATCAAATTGAGAAATCTGATAGTTTTTTGGAAGATCTGGATAAAAGTAATTTTTTCTATGAAACATTCCATCGGTTGTAATTTGACACTTCGTGCTTAAGGCTAGGAGTGTGATGAATTCAATAGCCCTTTTGTTTGGAACTGGTAGTGAACCAGGTAGCCCTAAACAAGTTGGACATAGGTTCTCATTAGGTTTATCAGTTTCAACAACATTACACCTGCAGAACATTTTTGAGTTAGTTTTTAGTTCTACGTGTGTTTCCATTCCTATAGTTGGTACAATTTTCAACTTACACCACCTTTTATTTCTGGCAATGAAGTAAAAGAAACTACTGATTCAAGTTTTTGAGAGAATTCTAAAAGTGTGTTGTCAGTATTGGCTGGACTCATAATCTGCACAGATAGAGGAAGTCCATTTGAAGACAACCCCGTAGGTATACTAATCGCTGGCATTCCAACAAGGTTTGCAGGAATAGTACATAAATCTGACATATACATCTCTAACTGATTGTCAGATTTTTCTCCAAACTTAAATGGATCAGAAGGAGTTGTAGGAGAAATAAGGTAATCAACTTCTTTATAAGTTTCTGTAAATTCCTTTTTCATCATAGCTCGAGCTTTTAATGCTTGACCATAAAATGCATCATAATAACCAGCTGAAAGAGCATAGGTTCCTAATAAAATTCTTTTTTTAACCTCTGGACCAAATCCCTCAGCTCTTGTATTTTCCATCATTTCATAGCTTGTATTTCCAGCAACTCTATTCCCATACCTTACACCATCAAATCTTGATAAATTTGCAGAACACTCAGCAGGTGCAATGAGATAGTAAATACTGATCGACATTTTAGTCAAAGGTAATGAAACTTCTACAATTTCGTGACCTTGTGATTCAAGTAATTTTGCAACTTTTTGAACTTCTAATTTAGCATCCTCCGAAATTCCATCTTCCATAAGTTCTTTTATAATTCCTATTTTTGCATTTTTTAATTTAGGTTGTTTAGTTTTGCTTTCTTTACCTGAAGTTGCATCAAAAGGATCGAATCCCTTCATTGAGTTAAAAAGAATTTTTGAGTCTTCTACATTATTAGTAATCGGTCCAATCTGATCTAAAGATGAAGCAAATGCTACCAATCCAAATCTTGAAACCGTTCCATAGGTTGGTTTAAATCCAACAACTCCACAAAAAGATGCCGGTTGCCTGATAGATCCTCCTGTATCACTCCCAAGGGAAGCAATTGCTGAGCCAGCAGAGACAACTGCTGCAGACCCTCCGGACGAACCTCCTGGAACTCTAGACGGATCCCAGGGATTTTTTGTTGGTCCAAATGCAGAATTTTCAGTTGATGACCCCATAGCGAATTCATCTAAGTTTGTTTTGCCTGTGAACATTACACCTTCATCTTTAAGCTTGGTTATAACTGTTGCATCATATGGTGAGATGTAGTTCGAAAGCATTTGTGATGAACAAGTTGTTGCATAGCCTGCAATATTAATATTATCTTTTATTGCAATTGGAATCCCATCAAGTATTCCTAATTCAGTTCCATTTTCATAACGTTTGTCAGCATCAGCAGCTTTTTTTATATTTTCATCTTGAAATAAGGTTAGATGTCCATGAATTATTGACTCTGTGTTTGCTGCACGTTCAAACACTTCACTGTAAAGTTCTGATGGTTTTAATTTTTTATCTTTAAATAATTTATTTATTTCAGAAATAGATAGTTTGTAATGATTCATAATCAATCTAATGAAGGTGGTACTACAAACTGACCATCTGATGATTCTGGAGCATTGCTTAACGCTTCTTCGTGACTTAAGAAAATGATTGCTTCATCATCAGCTAGATCTAGAGGCGTGCCAAGTGGATGAATACTTATTTTTTCATCTGGTAAATTCATTTCACTTAGAGCAGCAAAATGGTCAATAATCATAGACAAATCTTTTTCTAACTTGTTCTCTTCTTCAGTAGTTAGTTTTAATGCTGCCAATTTTGCAACATTTTTAATATCAATTTTATCGGTCATAAATTTAACTTTCTAAGTACTTAACAATAGACTCATATGATTCTACTATTTGATCTGTATTAACAAATTCATCTGGCGAGTGTGCTAAAAGAGGATCTCCTGGACCGTAATTCACTGCAGGGATACCCTCTTTATAAAATCTTGCTATATCAGTCCAAGCTTGTTTAGGTGTAACTTTGGCACCTGTGGAAGCTATAAAATTTTTAATACTCTGAGATTCCAAATTAGGAAGAGCTCCATTTGATGTGTTTTTTATTGTAACTTCCCCAAACTTTGAAAAACTTTCAATAATAAACTCAGCTGCTTCATTTTCATCTGATGTTGGTAAAAATCTGTAATTTATATTTATATTTATATGTGACGGAATTACATTATTCGCAGTTCCACCTGTAATTGTTGTGGCACTTATAATTTTTTTAAATAATAATCCATCAATTATGTTGTCTTCAACTTCATTATTTTGAATATAATTTATTACTTCAGGCAGTTTAAATATTGGATTTTCTCCCATCCATGGACGTGCAGAATGAGCAGATTTACCATTTATTTGCAGATCAGCATTTACTGAACCTAGGCACCCCAATTGAACCTCACCATTTGTGGGTTCAAGAATAATAGCAAATTCAAGGTTAAAGTCTTTTTGTAATATAGGCATTAGAATCTCTAGTCCATTATCAACCATGGGTCCCTCTTCTGAGGTGTAAAAAATTGCAGCTACATTTTCAAAATTATTGCTCATGATTTTTAACATCACTGCTACTCCACTTTTCATGTCGACGGACCCTCTTCCATAAATTTTTGAGTCATCATCGTCGATTACTTGCGATTCATCTATAGGAACTGTGTCAACATGGCCAACTAGTGCGATACTCGACTTTGATGACGGATAATAGGCAATGATTCCCCCTTCATTTCTTAATATTGTTCCAGAAAATCCAGAATTGCTTAATTCACGTTCTATAAAATCAAGTATTTTTACTTCGTTACCGGTTACTGATTGAATGGCTATTAACTCTCTAGTTAATTTATCTAAACTCAAACTTGAACTCCAAATGTTCTTAGCGCATCGTTCAAAGAGGTTTTTTGATTTGTTGATTCTTTTCTTTTTCCAATTATTAAAGCACACATAGTATTGAATTCACCGCTTGGAAATGATTTGGGACGAGTTCCTGGTATTACAACCGAATTTTCAGGGACTATTCCTTTGTATTCTTTTGGTTCATCTCCAGTAACATCGATTATAGGAGTAGTTGCTGTGATTGTTACATTTGCCCCAATGACGGCACCTTTTTCAATCTTTACACCCTCGACAATGATAGATCTTGAACCAATAAATGCACCATCCTCAATAATTACTGGCATCGCACTTGGGGGTTCTAAAACTCCACCGATACCAACTCCTCCAGATAAATGAACATTTTTTCCAATTTGTGCACATGATCCGACAGTAGCCCATGTATCAACCATTGTTCCAGAACCTACATATGCACCTATATTGACAAAGCCTGGCATGACAACAACACCAGGTTCACAAAAACCTCCATACCGTACTACCCCAGGCGGTACTACCCTAATTTTTAACTTTTCATAATTCTTTTTCGGTTCTATTTTGTCGTAATACTCAAGTTCACCTGAACTAATTATTTCCAAATTTTTAATTGAGAAATAGTGGAGTATGGCTGTTTTTACCCATTCATTCACAATCCAATCGTTGCCTGATGGTTCAGCTACTCTAATTTTTCCTGTATCTAATAATCTTATTACTTCTTCAATGACTGAAATTTGATGTGACGTGACATTACTGATATCTATATCTTCTATTTCTTTTTTAAAATTATCCATAATTTGCTTTGGTCTCTTTTTAGTTATTAGATAATATTTTAGTGTATGAAAAAGAACACTTATAGACTTATTTTTCTTTCTTTATCTTTACTTCTATTCTTGACTATCTATGTAGGAGTTAATTTTTATCAAGATAATGATGAACTAGTTGTCCTTCCAGCCGTTATTGAAGGCATTTCACCTTTACCAAACTATCAAGTTCCTCAACAGACATCTTTAGAAATAAATTTACCAGTTGATTATGAAATAGTGCTTATAGTTAATAACTACATCATCCCATCTTCAGAGATACTTAATGTAGAAGCAACCGGAGTTTTTGTTTGGAAACCAGGACCAAATAAAACTTTTGAAAGCTGGAGCCCAGGAGAACAAAATATTCGTATAACTTGGAGTAAAGTTGTAGGACTGCCTGATGTAGGTGAATTCTCTTGGAAGTTTTATATTAACAATTAGTTAATTAAATCAAAGAGATCCTGTTCTGAGATAATGTCTACTTTTAAATCTTTGGCCTTTTTCAACTTTGAACCTGGATTTTCTCCAGAAATAAGATAATCTGTATTTTTTGAGATAGATGTAGTTACTGAACCTCCATTGTTTTCAATAAGGTTGATAAATTCCTGTCTATTTGAATTTTGAAGCGTTCCAGTTATTACAAAAGTTTTCCCAGTAAGTATTGTGTTACTTTCTTTTTTATCTTGGCTAAAAGAGAATCCTTTTTCTTTTAGGGAATTGAGAGTTGTTATATTTTTTTCTTGTGCTTTCCATTCATTCAAAGAATTAATAACACTTCCTGAAATACCATGGATATTTTCTAATTGATTTGAATCTGCAGCAAGAATATTTTCAATAGATCCGAAGTTTTGAAATAACAGATTGACAGTTCTTTTTCCGACAAAACGAATCCCTAATGCTGTGAGCAGTCTTGATGGTTGTGAGTTTGTAGATTTATTTATAGCATTAATTAGATTGGAAGCTTTTTTATTTTCCCACTGTGGAAGTTTTACTAAATCATCATATTTTAGATTGAATATATCTTCAATATCACCAATCAATCCTGTGCTAAGCAAAATTTCTACTGTTTCTTTTCCCATTCCGTCAATTTCTAAACCCGCTCTTGATGCAAAAAATATTATGGACTCTTTTTTTGCAATCTTACAAGACGAACCTCCACTACATCTTGGAACTTTTTCCTCTTTGTGAAAAATTATTTCATATTCACCACATGGACAAGTTTTAGGCATCTTCCATTTTTTTTGTGAACCATCTCTTCTTGTCTTTAATGAGCTGACTACCTCAGGTATTACATCTCCTGCTCTTCTAACTACAACATAGTCATTAATTCTTAAATCTTTTCTATTGATTTCATCCGGATTATGTAGAGATGCAAAAGAAACCATTGCTCCCCCAACACTTATTGGTTGTAATACCGCTACTGGTGTTACGGCTCCTGTTCTACCGGTTTGAAGCTTTATATCTGTAAGAATAGTTGTTTGCTCTTCTGCTGGAAATTTAAAAGCCACTGCCCACCTTGGAGATTTTGATGTGTAGCCTAACTCATCTTGGATAATTGTAGAGTTAATTTTCATTACGACTCCATCTATTTGGTATGAGTAGTCATTTCGTTTATCTTCAATACGTTTTAAGGTAGCTTCTATTTCATTAATCGACATGGTAAGAAAAACTTCATTTGTTTCAAATCCAGACTCTTTAAGGGTTTTTATCTGATCGCTATGCGATGAGAAGGCTTCAGAATCATCATGATTTATTAATTGATACGCTAATAATCTAATATCTCGTTTAGCTGTAATGGACGAGTCTTTTTGCCTTAGTGAACCAGCGGCAGCATTTCTAGAATTAATAAAACTAGACACTCCCTCATTCCTGATTGCGGCAATCATAGACTTCTCTTCCTTGGTGGGATTTTTAATTGATTTTAATTTTTCTAATTTAATCTCATCTTTTTTTCGTTTCTTATTTAAGTTGTCAAAACTTTCAGTTGGCATATAGATTTCACCTCGAACTTCTAAAGTGCCTTTGGAATTTGTCTTTAATCTAAGTGGTAAGTTCATTATTGTTTTCACATTATGGGTGACATCTTCACCGATTACACCATCGCCACGAGTAAGTCCCTGTTGTAAAATACCATCTTTGTATATGATTGAAATTGCTAAACCATCTATTTTTGGTTCTAAAGAAACAGGGAATAATTGTTGATCAGTTATTTTGCTGAGTCTTTCGAACCATTTATTGATATCTTCTATGTTTTCTGCATTATCTAAACTGTACATTCTTTGAACATGTTCTATTTGATTAAAAGCGGTGTCTGGAGTCCCTGTTACTCTTTGAGTTGGCGAATAAACCTTTACCTCTGATGGGTTGTTTAATTCGAACTGTTTAAGTTCATTGAAAAGTTTGTCATATTCTCCATCAGACATTATCGGGCTATTTAAGACATAATAAGCATGTTCTGCTTCTGATAGCTGAGTTATTACTTTGTCAATATCTTTAGCGTTCATACAGAAAGTTTTTGATTAAGTTCTGAAGTTATTCTTCCGCCTCCAATTAGTTTTGTACCTGAATACAAAACACCAAATTGGCCGGGAGCTACTCCGAATGTTGCATCGTGCAATAATACTTTTAGTGCGCTGTCGTCAATCATTTCTATCTCACAGGGAAGATCGTCAGAATTGTATCTTGTTTGGATACTAAGACTCTTTGTTTCTATTTCGTTTACAAATGAGGTATCTTCTAAGTAAAAAGTAGATGTAAGCAGCTCTTCTTTGTTTCCGACATAAACTTTCTTATTCTTTACATCGATTTTAGTAACATATTTTGGTGAACCTTGTCCTCCAGGTATTCCTTTACGTTGACCAACTGTAAATTCATGAATACCTTGATGATTTCCCATAATTTCGCCCTGACTATCAACTATTTCTCCTGAAGTTGAAATATCAATTCTTTTATCAACAAAATCTCGATAATTTTTTTTGCCCACAAAACATATATCTTGACTATCTTTTTTAAATGCAGTCTTTAAACCTAAATCAGCAGCTATTTGTCTAACTTCTGGTTTAGAAATAGTTCCTAGAGGAAACATTACATTCTCTAGCGTTGATGAATTTAACATATGAAGAACATATGATTGGTCTTTATCTAAATAATCTGCTTTGTGTAATTCATATTGTTCCTCATTTTTTATTATTTTTGCATAATGACCCGTAGCCACCTTGTCACAGTTAAGTTTTTTTGCTTGCTTGAGAAAGTGATCAAATTTAACCGATCTATTGCACTCAACACATGGATTTGGAGTAAGTCCCTGCGCATACATATCTATAAAATTATCAACAACCTTGTCCGAAAATGATTCTGTGTAATCTAAAACGTAGTAAGGAATATCTAGCTTGGCTGCAACTTTACGGGCATCTTCACTATCAGAAGCTGTGCAACAACCTGTTTCGGGCATTTCTCCATTTGGTCCTTCCCATAATTTCATAGTAACACCGATTACTTCATGGCCTTGTGACTTGAGAAGACCCGCAACTACTGATGAATCCACCCCACCGCTCATTGCAACTAAAACTCTCATTTCATCCCTTGAATTGATGACAACACAATGTTTGCAGCTTTTACACCATCTCCGCTGTTGGTGCTCCAGCCGAAGCTGAACCTTAAGTGACTGTTAATTAAATCATCTGATATTTTCATGGCTTGTAAAACATGTGATGGTTTCTGAGCACCGCTTGCACATGCAGAACCCCTTGAAACTCCCAAGCCTTGCAAATCTAAGGCAACCATAAGTGTCTCTGAGTGTATCCCTTTAAATTGTATATTTGAAACATGGTCTAACCTACTAATGTTTTCTCCGACAATCATAACGTCTAGATTATTTTTAAGGATATCCTCAAATTCTGTACGCTCTTTAAGAATTTTGTTGTTTTGTAATTCCATATTTTTCTGTTGCTCGTCCAGTGCGGCAGAGAGACTAGCAACACCAGACACATTTACAGTCCCAGCCCTTCGTTCTAGTTCTTGCTTTCCTCCATGCAGGAAGCTAGGGATTTTTGCTTCCGAACTTAGAAACATAATTCCAATTCCCTTGGGCCCTCCAATTTTATGGCCTGATATTGCTGCACTTTGGATTCCTAGTTCATGAAAATCAATTTTTGTTGTTGAAACAGCTTGCACCACATCGGAGTGGAATATTAAATCATAATCAAGCTTTTTAATACTTTGTGCAATTTCTTTAACAGGTTGAACAACTCCAGTTTCATTGTTAGCTAACATAATCGATACAATTTCTGTATTTGAATTTATATTACTAATAACATCTTCAGTCTTAATTACTCCAAAATTATCACATCCAATAAAATTGACTTTGTATCCAAGTGATTCAACCCATTCAGCTGAGCCAAGTACTGCTTCATGTTCTATAGCTGAAGTTACTAATTCAGCATTTTTATTTTGGTTGTTTATAAATGGCATCTTTATTATCCAGTTATCTGCCTCAGTCCCTCCACTCGTAAAAGTGATTTCTTTCGGTGCTGCTCCAAAATGATTAGCAATTCTGTCGCGTGATTCTTCAAGTATATTTTTTGCTTTTCTGGATAGTTCATGTCCTCCAGCAGAATTTGCAAATGCTACTGATTCAGTTTGTTTATATGCTTCAAAGGCCACATCTCTCATTGGTGTGCTTGCAGCATGGTCTAAATACAGATAATCATTTTTTTTCATATTTATTTATTCTACTTATCAAGTAATATTGTTTAACAGACAATGAGTAAAACAATTACAGTTTCAACTATAATCAACAAACCATTAGACGAAGTATGGGATGAAGTTTCTGTCTTAAAAAACCATACACATTGGATGAAAGATGCTGTAAACATTGACTTTCTGACTGAATCAACTCAGGGAATAGATACAAAAATGAAGGTTTTGACTAAAGTTGGACCAATTAAACTATATGACTACATGACCGTAACAGAATGGGTTGAAAAACAATCTATAGGAGTAGACCATGTTGGGTTAGTTACTGGTAAGGGAAAATTTACTTTAACTCAATTAGAAGAGAATAAAACTGAATTTAAATGGGAAGAAACTTTAAAGTTTCCAATATATCTAGCAGGACCAATAGGTGAATTTTTTGGATCTCCAATTTTAAAACTTATATGGAAAAATAATTTAAAAGGTCTTAAGGAACTATTTAATGATGAAAATTAGACTATTTTATTCGCTTTTGCTTTTCGTGTTTTGTGTAGGGTGTAATTCAGAAAATACCTCAGAAGAAGAACAGTGGTGCTGTAGTTAACGAAGTTGAAGTAGCAATTTCGGAAGGTTTAGGGGAGACCTCTGAAGTATTTGTCTCAAATTGGAATAAACTTGTTTCCACTATTTCAGAGGATGAACAAACTACTACATTTTTTTCAATTAATCCTGATGAAGTTAAATGGACAAGCATAGAAAAACAAACCCTTTTTTATGAGTTTGGAAATAAAGAAAATCCTCAGGCTATTTTTGTAATTAATCTAAATATCAATGCAGATAGTGAAGTTGTTGAGGAAATTGAATTCTTTGCTCCTGCAACAAAAGACGAGGTTAACTCGCAACAAACAAAACTTTTCTTTCTTTTAGTAATTGCTTTATCTGATGACACTTTAGATAAAAATGACAGAGAAAACATCCTCAATAATCTTGGACTATATGAAGAAATAACTAATCCAAAACAGTTAGCAGGTAGCGTAACCAAAAATGATATCCGTTATATTCTTGAACCATTAATTGAAAATAATTTGTTGTTTGGTCTTAATTTATATACAAGTATTCTTGACTCTACTAACGCCTAAGAAGCTATAACTTCTTCTACGCCAGGTACTTTTTCTTTAAGGATTCGTTCTATTCCACTCTTAAGTGTGGCAATGGATAGTGGGCAACCTACGCAAGCCCCAAGCATTTCTATGTTTACAATACCATTATCCACAGATGCTAACTTTATATCCCCCCCATCAGCCTGTACAGCTGGACGAATATACTCTATTGTTTCATTTAATATATCAAGGTCAATATCAACTTGTTCATCTCTATCTTTGATAGAAGGAAAATTGATATTTTCATTACTTTCCATAATTCAATTATATTCTATAACTGCGCCAAGTGAGCTTAAAGCGGAAACAATATCTTCATAGCCTCTATCTATGTGATCAATGC
The DNA here is from genome assembly GCA_943840565.1 of uncultured Candidatus Actinomarinales bacterium. Taxonomy (GTDB): domain Bacteria; phylum Actinomycetota; class Acidimicrobiia; order Actinomarinales; family Actinomarinaceae; genus Actinomarina. The sequence goes on from CALSUY010000001.1 coordinate 567,419, forward strand.
CAGTAATCTGTGAGTTGCCGTCAGCCTGTAGAGCTGCAATTATTAAACTAGCACCTGTTCTAATATCTGTTGAATTTACAGGAGCTCCTGAAAGGTCCTTTACTCCCTTGATCATTGCATGTTGCCACCCAGTTTGAATATTAGATCCCATCCGTTGAACTTCTGGTATCCATTGAAAACGCTGATCGTAAACATTTTCTGTAATGATTGAAGTTCCTTCTGCTCTAAGTAAAGCTGTACCGAATATTGGTTGTAAGTCAGTAGCTACTCCAGGGAAAGGTAAAGTTGATAACTCAATTGCATCATACTTATCTGTAGATTCTAAACTTATTGAGTTTTCTCCAGTTGATATATTGATACCAATTTCTATAAATTTTTTAATTTCCATAGGAAGAGTTTTTGGATCAACTCCTAAAATTGATCCAGATCCTTTAGTTGAAGCTATGGCTGCAATATATGTTCCAGCAACGATTCTATCCCCAATAACTTTATGATTAGTTGGTTTTAATGATTCAACACCTTTAATTGTAATTTCACTAGTGCCCTCACCATAGATTTCAGCACCCATATTTTTTAGCATTTTAACGATATCTACAACTTCCGGCTCACGAGCAGCATTTTCGATAACAGTATCTCCATCTGCTAAGACAGCTGCAAGCAATGTGTTTTCCGTGGCTCCAACTGACGCATAAGGTAAATTGATTTCAACCCCCTTTAAGCCATCTGTTTCGCCAATTAAAACTCCATGTTCAAGATGAAAATTTGCTCCCATCTTCTCTAACGCATCAAGATGCATCTGAACAGGTCTAGGGCCGAGTTGATCTCCACCAGGGAAGGCTATTTTTGCTTGACCTTTACGAGCTAATAATGGTCCCAGGATAATTATTGATGCACGCATTTTTTGAACTAATTCATATGGAGTTTCTATACCAATGTCCTCGGGCGAATTAATTTTTAAACTACTGTCTTCAAAGGAAGAAGTTATCCCAAGGCAACTTAAAACCTCTTGCATGTACGCAACATCTGTAATGTTTGGTACATTGCTTATTTCATAATCACCTGGAGCAAGTATTGGTAGTACCATTTGTTTCAATACCGCATTTTTGGCACCTTTAACTTCAACCATTCCATTTAATTGGTGATTGCCTTCAATTACTATATGTTTTTCCACTATCATTGATATTACTTAAAGAATTAAGTGTAACAATAAATTTATGTCAGAATCAATAATTGTATATAAAGCAAATGACCATTTGGAAGCGTCATCTTGTCTTAGTAATTTAATAATCGATGATATAAAATCTTTGAACAAAAATAGCTACTCAATTGGGCTTTCAGGTGGAAATACACCAAAAGTAACGTACTCTTTGTTAAAAAATGATATTACAAATCTATCAAAGATTATCTTCTGGACAGTGGATGAGCGCTGGGTTCCTATAGAAGATGAAAACTCAAATCAAAACTTGATCAATGGTTTTTTTCAAAATACTGGAGCTACAATTTTGGACTTCGAATATACGAACACAACAGCTGATCATGATGCAAATCTATATTCAGAGAAACTTGCTAAAAATATAACTCAATTTGATACTGTAATACTCGGTGTAGGTGAAGATGGACATATAGCCTCTTTATTTCCTGGAACAACAGCGTTAGAAGATACCCATGACATTTACACTTCAAATGAGGTAGATATAGTTAGTAAATGGAGAGTAACTGCGACATATAAACTTTTAACTAGTGTCCATAAAGTTTATTTACTTGTTACTGGAGAAAATAAAAAAAATATACTTTCAGAAATATTAAACAATGGAAATACTCCAGCAAATGATTTAATTGATAAAAGATCAGAAACATTTATTATCACTGACCAATCGATATAAACGTTAATTATGTATACGCTATAGATAGCATATAGTTATCCTTAATCCAGATGTCACCGAAAAACTACTTCCAAATGTTCTTAACTTCAGCTTTATGGGGTTCCTCTTTTTTACTGATGAAGTATGCACTTGTTGAATTAGACCCTTTTCAGATCGCTTTCTATAGGATCTTTATTGGTATGACGTTTATAAATTTATTAAAGATTGAACATATTCCGATTTCTAAACGAGACCATGTTTTTACTGCAATCGTAGGATTTTTGTGGATGTCACTACCTTTTTACTTATTTGCCGAATCTGAACAGACAATATCTTCCAGTTTGGCAGGACTTGTTAATGGCTCTACACCAATTTTTATAAGTCTTTTTGCAGTAATATTTTTTAAACAAAAAATTTCTAATATTAAAAAAATATACTTGTCTACTGGCTTTTTTGGAATATATGTTCTTTCATTCGGATTTGAAGTTACTAATTTTAATTTGAGCACTGGCTTACTACTTGCCTTACTGGCTTCAATTAGTTATGGATTTGCAGCTAATTTTGTTCAACCACTAATTCATTCCTACGGAGCACTTGTCACACTTCGTATGGCGTTAAGATACGCATCAATATTTTCATTTTTCCTCTTTATTTTTAATAGTGAGTTTTTATTACCGACTCCAGGTGGTTCCCTGTTTCATATGCTCCTTTTAGGAGTTGGAGGAAGTGGAATTGCTTTTCTTTCCTTTTACAGTTTAATTGATGATGTCGGAGCTATATTTGGATCAATCACTGTATATATAATTCCAATATTTTCTGTAATATTTGGATATATATTCTTACAAGAAACCACTACTCTCTCACAAATTTCTGGTGTAGCTGTAATTATCGTATCTGCTTATCTGTTTACTAAAACTAACGATTAGATTTTGGCTGCACAAACAAACCTTCCGAAATTGCAGCAATACTACCGTCGTCTAGAAAGAGTTCAGCTTTATAAGTTGTTCCCTTTTCTCCAATTGAATCTCTCCAAGCCTTTACGTGAACGAACTTAGTAGTGTTGTTGACAGGTCTAATATATTTTGCTGAAAAAGTTTTTGTAACAACCATCTCTCCTAAAAGGAAACTTAGTGGGCCCATCGTGCAATCCATAAAAGAATCGACAATGCCCCCAAGGGTTGTGTTCATTGGATTAAAATATTTTTCCTGTATTGGGTACTTGCACTCTAAGTATTCTTCATCCTCATTAAAGGATATGAACTCCCCTTTTAATTCTTTATAAATGTTTGGAATGGGTAAATTTCCCCATGTTGTTTCTGACATAGAAAAAATATTAACACTTATGGAGATTTAGGACTTTATAGAGTTTATCTACCTTTAGGATGCCACACAGTTTTTGTTTCAATAAACGGTAGTAAGGATTCTAAACCAGAAGTTGGTGGTTTAATAACAATACGTTTTAGTGACTTTGAAGCATTTTCACGTATTATTTTTTTATCTGAGGAAGTGAGATCTTTATAAATTGCCATGGCATTAATCTCTACATGATTACTTACATCATCAATTATCTGAGAAAAATTTCCTGACAAAATATTTAGAGCTCCTGAGGGTAGATCTGAATTATTAATATCTTCAGCAAGCTTAAGAGCTAAAATTGAATTATCACCACTAAAACTTATGACTGAGCATCCTGTAGTTAATGATGGAAGAATACTAAGTAATAATTGATTAAATGAATTTTCTTCTGTGTTCAAAGTAAAAACAACACCGAGTGATTCCTGGTGAGAAATATTAAAATAATCTCCTGCTACCGGATTTAAATTACCTGTCATTTGTTCCCATTTGTCAGCCATACCTGCATACCAAATTAGAGAATCGATCGCATTTTTAATATCCTGATTAGCTTTTGATTTTGTTAAGCCAGACTCCTGAAGAATTTGTTGATATGTTTCTGAATTGCCTTCTACCATTTCAGATAGCCTATACAAAACTTGTGTCTTGTTATAGGGTGTTAGTTTTTGCCACTCTGTATACCCTTTTTTTGCAGCCACAACAGCATCTCTAACGTCTTTTCTCGAAGTTAGTGGAACTTCATAAAATTGATTTTTCAGTTCTATTCTGAATGTTTTTCCTGATTCAGACCTAACATACTTACCTCCGACATAGTTTTTATATGTTTTTTTTATTTCATTCATGACTGAACCTTTAAATATGAAAGGAGACCATGTCTTCCTCCTTCTCTTCCAAAACCCGATTCCTTATATCCGCCGAAGGGTGATGAAGGGTCAAATTTATTAAATGTATTAGCCCAAATAACACCTGCTTGAAGCCTGTCAGCTGTCCATAAGATCTTTGAACCCTTTTCAGTCCATATTCCTGCTGATAAGCCATATTCTGTATTATTAGCTATATCAATAGCTTCCTCAGGTGTTCTAAAAGTTAATGTCGTTAATACTGGTCCAAATATTTCCTCTCTTGCAATTTTGTAGGAAGGTTGAGCATTTGTAAATAATGTTGGCCTAAACCAGAATCCATTTGCTGGTAACTCACATTCAGTTTGAAATATAGTCCCACCTTCTGATACTCCCTCGTTCACGAGAAAAGATATCTTGTCTAGCTGCTCTTTGGAATTTATTGCACCTATGTCTGTATTCTTGTCCAAAGGATTACCAACTCTTAAAGATTGCATTCTTTTTTCGAGTTTTGAAACGAACTCATCATGAATATCTTCTTGTAAAACTAATCGGGAACCTGCACAGCAAACATGGCCCTGATTAAAAAATATACCGTTTACGACACCTTCAACTGCTTGGTCTATAGCTGCATCGTTATAAACTATGTTTGCTGCTTTTCCTCCAAGTTCTAACGTAAGGCCGATATCTCTACCTGCTGTTTCATTCTGAATATACTTTCCCACGGCAGTAGAACCCGTAAATGCTATCTTTGAAATATCAGGATGTTGAACAAGTGCTGCACCTGTAGTTCCATCTCCAGTGACTAAATTAAATACTCCTGGAGGAAGTCCGACTTCTTGACACAATTCAGCAAAAAGTAAGGCAGTAAGAGGGGTGCTTTCAGCTGGTTTGAGAATTACTACATTCCCAGTTGCCAGTGCTGGTGCAACTTTCCATGAAAGCATTAATAAAGGGAAATTCCAGGGAATTATTTGTCCTACGATACCGTAAGGTTTGAGACCTTTTGTATTCCATGAAATATCCAATTTATCAGCCCAACCGGCAAAGTAAAAGAAATTGGCAGCAACTTGAGGAAGGTCAAAGTCACGAGATTCTTTTATAGGTTTCCCTCCGTCTAAACTCTCTAATACAGCAAATTCACGTGACCTTTCCTGAATTAATCTAGCTAATTTGAATAAGTATTTTGCGCGTTCAGTTCCAGTTAATTTAGACCATATTTTTAAACCGTTCTTTGCTGAATCAACTGCGGAATCAATATCGTTCTTGTTTCCAACTGTAATTGATGAAAGAACCTCTTCAGTTGATGGCGAGATTGTTTTTAAAAACTTCTTTGAATTAGCTGTTTGAAATTCTCCATCTAAAAATATTCCATATTTTTTTTCAATATTAACTATTGCACTTGACTCTATAGATTCTGCATAATCCCATGTTTTCATAAATTATCCTCTTGGAAAATAGTAGCTTGACTGATATGCATTAGTTTTTAATTTTTTGATTTGTTTTAAGACATCATCCACAAGGCTTGATGCTCCGAATCTAAAGTAGTCGGGGCTAAGCCACTCAGGTCCTAATTCTTCGTTAACTATGACCAAATATCTAATTGCATCTTTTGAATCTCTAATTCCACCAGCTACTTTAATTCCAGCTTTAAAACCAGTTACCATTTTGTAATCCCAGACAGCCTTAGCCATTAGATAACAAGCTTCCCGTGATGAACCATTAGAAATCTTTCCTGTCGATGTTTTTATAAAGTCTGAACCTGCAGCAAGTGAAATTAAGCTTGCTTTTTTAATATTTTCATAAGTTTTAAGCTCCCCAACTTCAAGTATTGTTTTGAGGTGAACAGATTTACACACTTCTTTGAGTGCAACAATTTCGTCATACATTTTTCGATAATCTCCTTCAAAAAATGCTTTTCTATTAATAACTATATCTATTTCATCAGCACCTTGATCAATTGCAAATTGAGTATCAAAAATTTTAGATTCTAATGGTGCCTGGCCGCTTGGAAAGTAAGAAGAGACTGAAGCGACTTTAACATTTGAGTTACGTGTCATTTCTTTTGCTTTTGCTACTAATGCTGGGTAGACGCATACAGCAGCGACACTTGGAACTTCTGAATTACTAGGATCAGGTCTAATTGCTTTTGCAGCCATCTGACCAATTTTACCTTCTGTGTCCTCCCCTTCGAGAGTAGTCAGATCACACATAGTGACTATGTAGTTTAAAGCCTGAAGCTTAGAATCTTTCTTAATACTCCTAGTAGCAAGCGAAGCGACTCTCTCTTTCAAACCCACTTCATCAACTCTTAAATTGTCTATCAACTCAACAGTATTGGACCAACTGAGAGTGTTTTTTGATTCTTTTGTTAAAGACATAGTTCCATGGTAAATGAAGTTGTAATTATTTAACAGGGAATTTTTAATCTAATGCGTTTATCTTATTACTAGCAGAAGTTTCTTTACTATCAGTTATTTCAGCAATTCCACCAAAAACTGTGAAAATTTTGTTCCATATATTCTCTTTATCTAAGAGTTTTGAGGCTAACTCGGACCCTGTCTGAAATACATGTTTCTCTAATAATGTTTTTAGATCAAGACTGTCAATTTCATTTAATATATGGGAAGATGGGGCAGATTCTGAAATATATTGATTAAAACTATCTTGAGTGTTCAAAACTATGACCTTGCCTCCAGTCATTCCAGCACCAAAATTAAAACCAATTTCACCAAGTATTACAAGCGTTCCACCCGTCATGTATTCAGCTGCATGGGCACTACAACCTTCAACTACAGCAATAGCTCCACTGTTTCTGACTCCAAACCTTTGACCAACTCTACCTGAAATAAATAATTGTCCTCCTGTTGCTCCATATAAGAGTGCATTACCTGCAGCATGATATGCACCTTGCATTTTTTTGCCCTGAGGAATAATTGTGATACTTCCATTTTGTATCTCCTTTAATTAAATATTTATAAACAACTTACTTCAGAATTTACATAAAGTAAGGCTCTAGAAGTTAAATGATTATTACAGAAATGTTTCTTATTTGTTTCGAAGAAATTTATACTTTTGGTCTTTGAGAGACTCTGTATCCTAAGTAAATTAAAAACATTCCAACTAAAAGTGAAAGTGTTTTTGAAGCACTATCTCCCAAGGCAAGAAGAACTCCAGACAATGCAGGAGAAAATGCACCAACAACAATCAATACATTTGTTGTTACTAGATCTTCATTTACCCTACGAAATTTATAAATACTGTACATAGCAATTCCTACAAGTGAGATACTTCCAAGTGAATTACCTAATATTGCCCACATCCTTGGTCCGCTTATTTCATACAGCTGACTTCCTTCAGGAATGCCGACAACACCTGAAAAATCTGGGATACCACTTGTTAAGATTGAGTAGCCAGCACCAATAACAAACAGAACATACAGACCTGAAGCTACATTCACCTTATTTTTATCAAAAATTAAATATGCACTACCTATGCCAAACGCTGGAACATTTGTTATACCTCCAAAGAAATAAAAAATGCCAAAGTTTAAATAGTTCCACCCTGATAGAAGGCCGGAAACTAGAGCTATTGTGGCGACTGTATACATAAACACTGCAAATGCCCAAGAAATGATGTAAGGCTTTTTCCCTTTTATTGATTTGAGAAATAATTCAATACTAAAACCAATTCCAATCACTGAAGCTAATGACCCAAGAACAATATCCATGATTTATATAATAGGTTTAAGTTTATTACAACGAGAAACCAGAACTAGCTATTCTTATATGTAGTATGTCAAAAAATATTTTAGTAGCCGTTGCGTGGCCGTATGCAAGTGGATCTAGGCACCTAGGTCACATCGGTGGTGCATATTTACCCGCTGACATATTTGCAAGATACCACAGGGTAATAGGAAACAAAGTACTAATGGTTTCAGGTAGTGATGCTCACGGAACACCAATAACAGTTCGTGCAGATGAAGAAGGTGTAGAACCAATTGATATAGTAAATAAATATCATAAAGAGTTCCTTGATTACTGGGAAAAACTATCTATATCCTGGGATAACTACACCACAACAATGACGGAAAACCATAAAGATGTAGTTCACAAAATTTTCTTAAAACTACTGGAAAATGGATACATTGATAAACAAAAAACCCTGCAAGCATTTGATCCTCTAGATAACAAGTTTTTACCTGATAGATATGTAGAAGGTACGTGCCCAAAATGTGACTATACCGAGGCTCGAGGTGACCAGTGTGATAGTTGTAGTGCAACACTTGATCCAGAAGAACTTCTAAATCCTACGAGCAAATTATCGGGTAATCCTGCAGAATTTAAAGAAACAGAACACTTCTTTCTAAAATTAAGCCTTCTTGGAGAAGACTTACAGCCTTGGCTAGACACTAAGGTCGACTGGAGGCCGCATGTAATTAACTGGGCAAAATCATTCGTTAAAGAGGGTCTTAAAGACAGAGCCATTACTAGGGATCTCGAATGGGGAATAGATATACCTGTTGACGACCTAGGAAATGAAAAAAAGATTTATGTTTGGTTTGAAGCAGTAATAGGTTATCTTTCAGCATCAATTGAGTGGGCTAAAAATTCTGGTAATGAAGATTCCTGGAAAGATTGGTGGGAAAATAACGAAGCAGAATCTTTTTACTTTATTGGGAAAGATAATGTACCGTTCCACTCAGTAATTTGGCCAGCAATTTTAGCTGGTTACGGAAATTTAAATATGCCAACAAATGTACCAGCTAACCAATATATTTTAATTAAGGGTGAGAAAGCTTCAGCAAGCAGAGGGGTGGGTAAAAGCTTATCTGATTACCTTTCTGAATGGCAGCCAGATGCTTTAAGATACACATTAGCCTCTGTTCTTCCAGAACAGTCAGATTCCGAACTAACGGAAGAAGAAATGATAAGAAGAAACAATGAGGAACTTGTTGCTACATGGGGCAATCTAGTACAAAGAGTATTTACTCAAATAAAAAATAATAGAGATGATATTAAAAACCTATCGTCAATTGAGTCAGTAGACAAAAAATTGATTGATGAAGCTAAATTGGCATTTGAAAACATTGGAAATAACATTGAATCAGTCGAATTGAAAACAGCTCTGCAAGAATCAATGAGATATGTTTCAAAAGTTAATGTTTATCTTAATGAAACTGAACCTTGGAAAGTAATTAAAGAAGATAAAGACCGTGCATCACGAATTCTATACACGTCTCTTCAAGCTATTGACGCTTGTGCAAGTTTGTTATACCCATTTATGCCAACTACAAGTAAAAAAGTATCTGAAGCAATACCTAAAGAAACTTCAAATAGCTGGGATGTAAATGAAATAAAAATAGGTGCCGAATTAACTGAAATTGGGCACCTATTTAAAAAGTTTGACTAAGCCTTAGATGCTTTAAAAACAGTATCTATCTCGTCAATCAAAGCTATTAATTCTTCTCCAACTTTTGGATCTTCAGTTTTTTTAGCTTCACCTGCTTTTTTGGTTGCCTTCCAGAATAAGTCATGCAGATTGGGATATTTCTCCAAATGTTCTGGTTTAAAATAGTCAGTCCAAAGCACCCATAGGTGATGCTTTACTTCTTCTGCTCTTTCTTCTTTAATCGTTACACATCTTTGCTTAAAACTAGCATCATCAGATTCTTGATATTTTTTTGATGCGTTCAAAACAGATTCAGCTTCAATACGAGCTTGTGCTGGATCATAAACACCACATGGCAAGTCACAATGTGCAAATGCAACTCTTGATGGTTTAAATAACTTCATAAATCTCCTTAATTTACTAATATTAATTTTAGTAAGATAAAAATTTATGATTAAAAACATATTGAAGTTAGTTAATTTAAAAACCTTTTTTGCATTCATCCTGTATATGTTTTTTCGAAATGAAAATAAAGCATTTAGAACATACGAGATAAAAGAAGAAAGTATGAAGCCTTCCTTACTTCCTAACGAATATGTTCTTGCAACAAAATTAAACGAAATTCCAAAAAGAGGAGATATCGTTATCTTTACAAATACTGAGAAAAATATTGACGTTGTCAAAAGAGTTATTGGGCTACCTGGTGAAGAAGTTGAATCTCAAGAAGGATCAATTCTAATTAACTCAAATAAACTTAATGATTCTTGGGCTAAGAGTTTCGTGGATGATTTTGTAACAACTAAGTTGGCTGAAGACGAAATATTTGTACTAGGAGACCAAAGGACTTTATCATCAAGTGATTCCAGAACAATTGGTCCCATTAAATTCTTAGACTGTTGGAAACTAAAATTAAGGTACTGGCCTTATTACAGGTTTAAAACATTTGAGTAATTTATTCTGTAGCTGGTGTAAAAGTTCGATGGCCTATCTACATGGTCATGCGGCATGCATTAATAATACATGTGCAATGTTTGGTCTCAATCAAGCAGAATGTTGTTCTGGTGAAAACACAGGAAATTGTGAAGGAACTCAGCAAAATGAAATCGCATTATCTCCGGAAAGATTAAACTAAGACAATGGAAGAACCTACCTTAGCTACAGATAAAAAAACTGTTGAGTCTATTCCTGCTATTACAATCAGATTTGCTGGAGACTCTGGAGATGGTATGCAGCTTGTAGGAACAAGATTTACCGACACTTCTGCTTTGTTTGGAAATGACCTCGCAACACTTCCCTCTTTTCCAGCAGAAATAAGAGCACCTCAGGGAACAATTGCTGGGGTATCCTCATTCCAAGTTCAAATTGCTGACTTTGATATCTTAACCCCTGGTGACAATCCTGAAGTACTTGTAGCAATGAATCCAGCGGCATTGAAAGCACACCTTCATGATTTAGCACCTAATGGGATGCTTATTTTAAATGAAGATGCTTTCGAAGAAAAAAATATAACTAAAGCTGGATATAAACTTGATCCTCGTGAGTCAGGAGAATTAGATGGCTACAGAGTTTTTGAAGTCCCAATGGAAAAATTAACAAAAGAAGCATTAAAAGATTCTGAAATAAAAGGTCGTGCAGTCCTCAGGTCAAAGAATATGATTGCATTGGGTTTAATTTCATGGGTTTTCAACAGACCTTTAGAAGACACTGTAAATTGGATTAATAAAAAATTTGAGAAACTACCTGAAGTAGCAGATGCTAATATAAAAACTTTGAAAACTGGTTATAACTTTGGAATAACTGTTGAGGCTTTTCACCATACTTATGTTGTAGATAAAGCAAAACTTCCAGCTGGGGAATACACGAATATAAATGGAAATATCGGTTTAAGTTGGGGACTAGTTGCAGCTGCTAAGCTTTCTGAATTAGAACTTTTTTATGGAAGTTATCCCATAACTCCAGCGTCTGACATTCTGCATGAACTTTCTAAACATAAAAATTTTGATGTTATCACCTTTCAAGCTGAAGATGAGATTGCTGCAGCTGCGGCAACAGTGGGAGCATCGTTTACTGGAAAGCTCGCAGTTACAGGCACTAGTGGTCCTGGTTTAGCTCTAAAAAGTGAGACTATTTCTTTAGCCTTATCAGCAGAACTTCCTATGGTAATTGTGAATGTACAACGTGGAGGACCTTCAACAGGCCTACCGACAAAACCAGAACAATCAGATTTACTATTTGCACTATACGGCAGACATGGAGAATCACCTTTACCTGTGCTTGCATCAAGGTCACCATCTCATGCTTTTTACACAGCTATAGAAGCTTCAAGAATAGCTCTCAAATACATGACTCCTGTAATACTGCTTTCAGATAACTATGTTGCAACTGGGTCTGAACCGTGGTTGCTTCCCGACTACAAGGATTTACCATCCTTAAGTAACAACTTAACAACTAAGTTAAACTCCAAAGATGGTTTTCTACCTTTTCATAGGGATATGACAACTTTTGCTCGACCTTGGGCAACACCAGGTACTCCCGGACTTGAGCATCGTATAGGTGGACTCGAGAAAGAAGAAGGTACTGGTAATGTCTCATACGACAGTGACAATCACCAATATATGACGGATATGAGAGCTTGGAAGATTGCAAATATAGCAAATGATATTGAGCCACTTGAACTAAATGGTGACGAAAAGGCTGATACATTAGTTTTAGGCTGGGGGTCAACGTATGGAGGAATAACTCAAGCTGTTAACAGACTTAATGAAAAGGGAGTAAAGGTAGCTAGTGCACATCTCACCTTCATCAATCCGTTCCCAGATAACTTAGGAGAGATTCTTTCAAGTTTTAAAACAGTAATAATTCCAGAATTAAACACTGGTCAATTAATCAAACTGATAAGAGAGAGATTTTTAATTGATGCAAAGGGTATTAATAAAGTTGCTGGAGTTCCATTTACAGCACAAGAGTTAGCAGATAAAATAGAGGAAAAAATTAATGAGTAAAGTGCCTGTAAGTTACAAGAGAACAGATCTTCAAAGCGATCAAGAAGTCAAGTGGTGTCCTGGTTGTGGTGATTATACTATTTTAGCTTCAGTGCAAAGCTTTATGGCTGATATGGGAATCAGTAAAGAAAAAATTGTTTTTGTTTCTGGTATTGGCTGTGCGGCGAGATTTCCTTATTACATGAATACTTATGGGCTTCATACAATTCATGGTAGAGCGCCAGCTGTAGCAACAGGTGTCACTGTGTCAAACCCTGATCTATCAGTATGGGTGGTCTCTGGTGATGGTGATGCTCTGTCAATAGGTGGAAACCACCTCATTCATGCTCTACGAAAAAATGTAAACATTAAGATTTTGATGTTTAATAATCAAATTTATGGACTAACAAAGGGTCAGTACTCCCCTACAAGTGAAGAGGGTAAAAAGACTAAATCTTCGCCATTCGGCTCTGTTGAGCTTCCATTCAACCCTATGAGCATAGCTCTTGGAGCTGAAGCATCTTTTGTTGCTAGGTCAGTTGATATGGATAGGGAATTAACAGCTCAAGTGCTGCAAGAAGCATCAACACATAATGGTTCTGCTTTTGTAGAAATATATCAAAATTGTAATGTTTTCAACGATAAAGCTTTTGAACAATTAACCTCCAAAGAAGGTAGGGTTGCAAATCGAATTAACCTAGTTCATGGAGAAAAAGTAATTTTTGGAGCAGAAGATGAGTTTGCAGTAACTATTGAAAATGGAGAAGCCAAAGTTGTAAAAAGAACAGACATCGATGACTCAAAAATATATGTTCACGATATCACAAGAGAAAATCCATCTGTAGCTTTTTCTCTATCTAGATTGTCACATGGTCCATATGGACCTACTCCAATGGGAGTTTTCAGGAAAGTTCAACGTGAAACTTACAATGATGATGTAATTAACCAAATAAATTTTGCTAAAGACTCTAAAGGTGCCGGAGATGTTGATAAACTTATTAGGTCTTTGGGCACTTGGAACGTAGATTAGTCTTTTATTCGTCTAAATAATCAATCTGATCTGTAGGCATAATTAATGCTGTGCTGGCATTAATTATATGAGATACGATTCTCTTTAAATATCTAAAAAATAATGTAGAGGCAACTGGAAATTGTATTTCATCTTTATTTTCTAAAAGATTAGTAATTCTATTGTCTAAATCAGATGATATAGATGATCCTAGAGTAATTAAATCCTGAACTTTTGATTCATCATCCAGGGCCAAGCAGGACTGAAGATACACAATTAATTTTCCAATATCATTTCTTAGCTCAATATAGGAGTCCAGATCATCACCTTTTACAAAAGTATTTCCTGTTTCAGCAATTTCAAAAAGGTTCTTGCAGTAATCCCCGATTCTCTCTATATCTTTTGACATAGTCATATAAGAAAGAAGAAGAGGTATATCAAGATTTCTTGAATTTACAGCAGAATGAACAATCATCTCTCTTCTTACTTCGCGGTGTAACTCATTAATAGCTTTATCGGTACTGTATAAATCATCTCTCACTGAATCTAGGTTGGTATCACCAAGTAGGCAGTTCATAGCTGTGTCAAAAATGTGCATGCTATTAGTGAGCATTTCACTTAGTTTTGCATCTATATTGTCTAATGATTCTTTACTCATTTTTCTCCTTAATTAAATATTACTACGCCCAGTAGTGGAAGTAATAAAAATGTAACCAATACATAAAGTATTGCAATATACCTTCTTTTAGCAGTTATAACACTGAGTCTTTTTGCCAAATTAACTGGAAAATTCCTTACGGCTTTTACTGGATAAACAATAATGACACCAATTAAGTTAAAAAATACATGATGGAGTGCAATAGTTAATCCTGCTGGATCGTCAACAGCAAAGCTAGCTAAAACAGCTGTAATTGTTGTGCCAATATTTGCACCAAGGGTTATTGGAAAAGCATTTTCAATAGATAGGATTCCTGAACCAACAATTGGCACAAGGATTGATGTGGTGATACTTGAGCTTTGTACTGAGAAGGTAATTAAGATTCCAATTAATATTGCAAAAAGTCCCCCACCCCTTGCAAGAGCTTTGTCTAATCCAAATTCAATTTGATTGAGCATGAGAGATTTCATATTAGATACAACATTTCTTAGGCTCAAGAAAATAAATGCTATTGCAATAATAATTAAAAGAACTGCATAGACCCTATAAGAGTTTTCACTTAGATTGCCTATAAATGGGATAGAAGATAATCCGTCTAATAGATTATTTGAACCCCACTTAATTCCTGCCTTAATTGGACTATTTGGTTTAGTTGCTGTAAAACCTGTGGCGATAATAAAATCTGTTCCATTTTCAGCCATCTTTGTTATAAACCCTGTATATAAATCAAGGGGGAAAAGTATTATTACCACTAATAAATTAAAAAAGTCATGCATCGTTGAGGCTGCAAATGCTCTTTTAAATTCCTGTTCTCTTCTTACGTGACCAAAAGAGACTAAGGTATTAGTTACAGTTGTTCCAATATTTGCTCCCATAACCATCGGTATTGCATATTCCAAGCTGAGGACTCCACTTCCAACTAAACCAACAATTGTTGCAGTAGTAACGGAGGAAGATTGCACTAAAACTGTACATAAAATTCCAACCAGTAAACCAGCAAAAGGATTCGATACTGACTCAAAAAGTGCATCTGTGTATTCTGCACCTAAAGTTTTGATTCCTTTTTCAAGAAGTTTGATTGATACAAGGAAGAAGTAGAGGAAAAATATTGCAAAGCTTAAATTTTTAAAAGATTTTAAATTCATATTCCGTACAAATTATATATGAGTTTAAATTAAATTAAATTTAGATTTACTACTAGTTTACTTAACGTTTACTTTTGAAAATATTATTGAAAATGTTGAACCAAAACTAAGTTTGCTTTCTATTTCAATTCTTGCATTATTTCTATCAATAGCATGCTTGACAATTGCTAAACCTAACCCTGTCCCCCCTAGTTTTCGAGACCTGCCTTTATCTACTCTATAAAATCTTTCAAATATCTTTTCTTGATCTGCTTTAGATATTCCAGATCCATAATCTTGAAAGGAGCAAATTATCTCAGAAGTACTTTCCTCTGTTTTAATAAATATATTTTCTTCAGGGGGTGAATATTTAAGAGCATTTTTGATTAAATTTTTAACAGCAATGGAGATATCATCATAATTTGCAAAAATCTCAGCTTTAGTTTTTTTATATCCCACTCTCTTCTTATTTTGTTTCGAAAGATATGAAATCTCATTTGAAATCACGTCATGTAAATCTATTACTTCCATGTCAATATCTGAAGTTTCCATTAAAGAAAGGTCTAGCAAATCAGAAATCAATTCGTTCATGCGATCTGAATCCCTAAGAATTTGCTCTAAAAATGATTTTGCCATTCCATCATTTAGTTTTAAAGACCTTAGTGCGGATTCAGCAGCTAGTCTCACAGAAGCTACAGGAGTTTTTAATTCATGAGAAGCATTTGCTATAAACTCTTCTTTAATCCTTGTAATCTCTAAGAACTCTTCTGTATTATCATTCATCAATAAGTTTGTATCCCATACCTCTAATAGTTGTAAGTCTTTTTGGTTTTTTAGGATTTTCCTCTATTCTTTCTCTAATTCTTTGTATATGCACATCAAGTGTTTTAGAGTTTCCAACAAAACTATAACCCCAGACTTGATCAAATAATTCCTCTCTTGAAACTAAGTTACCAGCATTGTCACATAAAAAATAAAGTAATTCAAACTCTCTGGGTCTTAAGTCAATAAGCTCTCCCTTTACTTTTGCTTCGTATCTAAGTGGACTCATTTCAATATCCCCAACAATTATTTTGTCATTATCTGCAAAGTTAGTTTTTTGGCTTCCATTTGTAGGAGGTGAAAACTGCGATCTTCTCATAACAGCCTTAACACGGCTAATTAATTCTTTAACAGAAAAAGGTTTCGTAATATAATCATCCGCACCAATTTCTAAACCTGTAATTTTATCTACTTCATCATCTCTAGCGGTCACCATTATTATTGGAACGTTTGAAGTTTTTCTTATAGATCTGCATATATCTAAACCAGAAATTTCAGGAAGCATAATATCCAGTATCACTAAATCAAAATGTTCTTCTTCAAATAGATCTAAGGCAATTGGACCTTCATCAACATGAGTTACCTTCATACCTTCATTTTTAAGATTATAAATTATCCCTTCGGCAATACTTTTTTCATCTTCTACAAGTAAGATTTTATTTGCCATTAGAACTCCTTAAACTCTCCAGTGACTAGAAATGAGGCTAGTTCGCATATATCTACAGCGTGATCCCCACCTCTTTCTAAAGTCCTCACACATGTTATTAGTCTAAATAATCCACTGTATAAGTCTTTATTACCAGAAATATTAGGTACTTCATTTAGCATTTTATTGTATAGGCTGTTTATAAGTTCATCTTTTCTTGCAGTTGATAGGGCTAGTTCAGCGTCTCTGTTTTTTAAACTTTCTAATGCTGAAGAAGCCATGTCGATTACCATATCACCCATTTCAATGACAATTTTATGTAAACTTTCTGGAATCGGTAAATCATGTATTTCGTGGGTTGTTTTTCCTAAATAAACAGATAAATCGCCAAGTCTTTCCAAGTGTAAGCTTGCTTGCAGAATTGATGTTGAGAGTCTTAAATCTGAAGCTACAGGCTGTTCCGTAGCCATAAGTTCGAACCAGTCTTGATCGATCTTCATATATGCATCATCTATCTCATCATCTTTATCAATCACTACTGATGCTTTTGCAATATCTTTGTCTTCTAACGCTCTTACGGCGCTTACCAACGATTCAAGAACTAAAGTTCCCATAATGTGTAAATCAGTTTCTAGATTATTTATTTTCTGTTCTAAGCTCATCCAAACCTCCCACTTATATATTCTTCTGTTAAGCTTTCAGATGGATTTGTAAACATAGTTTTTGTATCGCTATATTCTACTAATTCACCAGTCCTTCTTCCGTCATCAGTTGCCTTTGTTGTAAAAAAAGCACAGTAGTTAGATACTCTTGATGCTTGCTGCATGTTATGAGTCACTATAAGTATGGAAAAGTCTTTTACTAATATCTGCATTAAATCTTCAATTTTTTTAGTTGCAACTGGGTCTAGTGCTGAACATGGTTCATCCATCAAAATTGTGTCTGGTTCGACTGCAATTGTTCTTGCAATACATAGTCTCTGTTGTTGAC
>CALSUY010000002.1 GCA_943840565.1 uncultured Candidatus Actinomarinales bacterium
AGATGGCGATCATTACATCACTTCATTTCAAAAACCGGAAAATGCTGCGATTTTAATGGATGAGAATATTAGGAACTCAATACTTGGAGCATATAGAACAAAAAATAAGGAAGTCAATGTGAGTCTCTCTATTCAATCATTATTTAACGATATCAATCACGATGAATATGCACTCACTGACATTCAGATAGAAAGTATTACATCACATTACAAAGCTAATGGATTCTATGGGCCAATTTCATGGTATAAAAACTTAGATGAAAACATTGAAATATCAAAAAATTGGATAAACAATGAAGTTTCCCAAGAAATAACATTTATGTTTGGTGAAAAAGATATGGCAGTCTTGTTGAATGAAAAAATGTTAGAAAGACTAACCAATGAAGCTGATCTTGTTAACATTAAGGAAATATCTGGTGCTGGTCACTGGCTGCCATACACACATAAGGAGAGTGTATTAAATGAAATCTATAGTCTTAATAAAGATTATTAATATGTCCTATAATATATATTATGTTGCGTTATGAATAAAGCAGTTCTTCACGATCATCTAGATGGAGGCCTGAGGCCCACTACAGCTAAAGAGTTAGCCGTTAAGTTAAATTACACCCCACTTATTGACGTTGATGATACATCAAAATTTTTTGATCGATCAGAATGTTCGTCCCTTGAAGAATACCTAGAAGCTTTCACACACACTATTGCTTTGATGCAATCTTATGAAAACCTTGTTCGTATCGCTTTTGAAGCTGCTGAGGATATGCATAACAATGGGATAACTTTATATGAAAGCAGATATGCCCCTTTCTTTTCAGTAAATGAGCACTTGTCCCCTGAGGATGTGCTTAGTGCAATTAATACAGGTTTTGCAGAAGCAGAAAACACTTTTGGTATGAAATGTGGTTTGATTCTCTGTGGGATGAGACATGATGCAGAAAACGTGAAACTTGTTGAAGAGCTTGCCCTGGCAAATTCTGACAAAATTATTGGTTTCGACATAGCTGGGCCAGAATTAAACTTCAGGCCTAGTTTATTTAGTAAAACCTTCAAAAATATAGCTGATGCAGGTATAAATATAACTATTCATGCAGGTGAAGGTGACGATGTCACTTCAATTCAGGAGGCATTGGATAATGGAGCTCAAAGGATAGGTCATGGTGTACGCATTATTGAAGATATAGACATCCAAAATAATAAAATAGGAAAAACCGCAGAGTATATTTTACACAACAAAATCCCATTAGAAGTTTGCATTACATCGAATCTCCATACCAATATGTATGAAACTGCTGAAAAACACCCAATTAATGAATTAATAGAACTAGGTTTTCAAGTTTCTTTAAATACTGATAATAGGTTAATGAGTAATACAACAATCAAAGAAGAAATTGAAGTTGCTAAAATCGCTGGAGTTAAGGATCCTGAAGAATTGCTTGTTAAATCAGCTAGCTATAGTTTTTTGAACTAAGTCGCGATTATCTATTTCTAGAAAGTTATAGAATTCCTTTTCGTTTATTAGTTTAAAATTTTTATCTGGATAAAGTTTTTTTGCTTTCTTAATTTTCTGCGACTTCCTAGTTATTAGGTTTTGATTCATTGTTGTAATTTCAACATAAGTATCCAATGAAGGAATAAAAAAATCAGGTGTGAACATCATTTTTATTGAACCACTACCCCACTTTAATGGAAAACTTGTTGGTTCATATATCCATTCAATTCCAAATAAATCTAAGTGTTCTGCAAAAACTTCCTCAGAGTTATGTGCGAATGTCATGCGTTTTGAGAAGAAACTTTATCAGGGTATAAAGAAAAAATCTCAGCTTCAGCTTCTGTGTGCACAGGGCCTAGTGATATTCCAAAAACAGCTTGACCACTTTTAAGCAAGTCTATCATTTGATCATTATCAGAGATGACATAAATCGATTTACCATCAGAAAAAATGGAAACATCTGAGATCTGTGTATCATCACCTAAAATGTTTTCAATATTTTTTAATGCGATTCTTATTTTCTGAAGACTTACTCCAGCTTCCCGTAGTTTGTTAACAAGTTTTATTTGGATAATGTCTTGAAATGAATATATTCTATGGAAGCCAGAACCTTTTAGATTTCTTATAGAAGCATAAATTAATTTACTTGTTGTCCAATGATCTAATTGTCTATAAGTTATTCCAGTTATTTTACATACCTCTGGACCGGTATATCCCTGTTGCATATTGTTAATCTACTATAATTATTTTTTTTATCAAGGTTTTAGAGAAAATCGTCAGGAGTTATGTTGTCAATAAACTCCTTAAACTCTTCTATATCCTCTGATTTATCTTTTATTAAATCGATTGAATTAGCCTCAAAAACGTCCTTATTAACCGTTATAGGGGCTTCTGAGCGCAATGCTAAGGCAATTGCGTCACTAGGTCTAGCTGTGAGAGAGATGTCGCCATTTATAGTTGTAAGTATCAAATCTGCGTAATACGTTTTATCTTTAATATTTGAGATACTAACTTCTTTTAAAACAGCATTTAGAGACTCAATTACATCAATGATTAAATCATGGGTTTGGGGTCTCTCATGTAGGACACCCTCTTGAGCATAAGCAATTGAAACAGCTTCTATAGTCCCTATCCAAATAGGTAAAACTTTATTACTAAGAGGGTCAGAGAGAATCATGATAGGCGTATCTGAATTTTCCTCAAGCCTGATACTATTTACAGCTACTTCGATTTTATTCATCATAATTAAACATTAATAATTATTTAAAGATGTAGGTGTTTAGTATGTCGATATTTATCTTTTCAATTTGCAAATACTGAAAAAAATTCTAAAATTTTAAAATCCCATTTAACTTCATAGCTACTTTTGTCAATCCTCACTTCCCTACTTGAAATATTATTTTTGAAATTTAACCTACCATCAACATACTGAGAAAAACTTATTTTAATTTGAGTTCTTAAGTCTACGAAGTCCTCCCAGGATTCATTAGCTACTGAGATGGATTTCTCATTTGGATTGATAATTTTATAAACTTCAGTCGAGCTATCAAAACTTTCATGGTTGCCATAATTATTGTATGAGCTTTTATACAGCATTTCAGTATCTTTGAAATGATTCAATTTAGCACTATCAACTATGGAATTATTGACTATTGTTAAAATTTGTCTATCGTTGTTTAAATTTAGCCCAATAAATGTAAGTCCTGCTTCAGACGTCCAACCAGTTTTAATACCGATATATCCGTCCCCTATCAGCTCATTAGTTGAATAGTAAACTTTATCTACACCTGTTACATCTGAGGAAAAACTGTTCTTACTTGTTATGCTAAGTAATTTATAATTTTCAACAAATCTCAGAGACATGTTGAGTAAGTCTCTTAAAGTCGTTAAATGACCTTCTTGATCTAAGCCATCCGGGTTTTGGAATGTGGTGTCATTCATTCCATAAGCTTTTGCTTTATCATTCATTTTCTTGACAAATGAGTCAACGGATCCTGTGCTAACCATGGCGGCTACGTGAGCAGCATCATTTGCTGAATAAATCAGAAGAAACTCTAGTAAGTCTTCTATTGTTATAGACATACCAGATTCTAAATAAGCTACTTTTCCGCTATATTGATAGCCCTCCGGTAAAGTTACAGTGACAGTCTCATTAATGTCGAAATAATCCAGTAAAACTAAGGCCGTTACAGCTTTTGTAATTGAAGCTGGTGCTATCTTTTCATCAATATTTTTAGAATACATCAGGTATTCATTATCTAAATCATACGAAATATAATATTCAGTAGACAACTCATTTGGTTCCATTTCATTGGCTAATGCAATGCCCAATTGAGATATAGTGAAAAGTGTAAGAAGTGTTATAAATCGCCAGATATATAGCTCCCAATAATCGATGTAAAATTATCTACAGCAATATCTAATTCTTCAGTGTCTTCAATATTATTTTTAACAAGATCAATGAATCCTGCTCCCCTATCAGCCATTGATTTAAATATAGTGAAGTTCTTAGCAGTAAATCCCAGGCTAAAAAAATATGAGAAACCGCTGAACCTATTAACATCATCTTGGGAAAAAATATCCTTTCTGTGTTCCAAGTTAAAATCTTCAAGGTCTTCATATTGAGATAAAGATAAACCAGATTTCTTTAACGCATCATGGAAAGAATATTCTTTTATGACAATCTGTACTTTTCCTGAGTTTGTAAATAATTTAGGATTATTTTTAATTGCTTTTAGAGAATAGAATTGATTTTCCTGTAGATCTAATATGCTTAGAATTCTATCAATATCTTTTTGGCTATAATCCCGCGTTCCACCTTTCGACCTTGATGGATTGATGAGGCTCTCTTTTTCTAAAAAGCGCAATCTTGAAATTGTAACAGAAGGATACTCTTTTTGAATTAATTTAACAGTCTGGCCGATGTTCATTTTCTTCCTCTTATGAAGTCTTCTATAAACATTTTATTCTTCCCTTCTGGTGTAATTATCGATGGATACAATACCCCATCTGATAATTCTATTGGAAATTCATGCTCTTTATCAGAATATTTATGAATCTTAATAAAATTATTATTATGATTCACAAAAGCCGGTCCTATTACATCAAAAGCTCTTATCATTTTTTTAGCTGTATTCAGGCTACGTTCAGTAATGTTGTAATCATTCTTAATAAACTTGTTTGTAGTCGACATGTCATAGTTATTAATTACTACATCTTTGTTTAGATTTGCATATATTTGGTCATATCTTTTTAAAAATAGAGAATTGACATTTTCGTAGAAGCTTGAAGCGTATGTATCATTATCTATTTTAAAAGATTCTTGAAAGACAATATTGCCGGTATCTATCTTATTATCAATTTGAAAAATAGTATATCCAACAGTAGTTTCTCCATTTAGAATGGAGTTCTCTACTGGAGATGGACCTCTATAAGACGGCAGTAAACTTAGGTGGATGTTGAAGATTTTATTATTTTTTTTAAGGAAAGCTTCTGAAAATATTTTTCCAAAACTGACACAAAGACCTATCGACATATCTTTATATGTTTCTTTCGAATCATAGTACTCGAATGCAATGTTGTTATTAACACAATAGACCTCAACAGGATTGGGTTTTAACTTCCGACCTCTACCAGTTGGACTATGAGGCAGAGTAATTACTTTTATTGTTGGTACTTTTTTATTTACAATTTCTAAAAAACCTAAGCTTCTAGTATCTGAACCAAAGAAATAATTAAACATCATTTCCCGGAAAGCCATTTAACGAAATATTTTTTAATGCAGCTTTTCTTTCCTTTCTTTTAAGGGCTGTGAGCAATACTTTGCCATTGAGGTGATCATATTCATGTTGAAGGACCCTACCAGTAAGGTCATCACCTGCGAAATTAATTTGATTCCCTGTTAAATCAAAACAATCTAATGATGCATATTCTGCTCGTTCAATATCCCAGTAATAACCAGGTAAAGATAAACAACCTTCCATAAAAGTTATAGAGCCTTCAAGAATCAGATTATGGGGATTAATAGCAACTTTTGGGCCATCCCCCGCGTCGAATACAAAGATATTTTTATTGATTCCAATTTGAGGGGCTGCTAAACCAACTCCTGGTGCACTGTACATTATTTGGATCATTTCATCAGTCAGATTCTTAAGATCTTTGTCAAACTCTAGAACATCTGTTGAATCAATTTTTAATGATGGATGACCGAAATGAACTATCTCTTTCATTTATAACGTTCTCACTCTCTCAAGTTGTGAATTTTTTAAGATCGAAAATATAGACATTATTACATTGTAATTATATTTTCTGTTTATTTGGATTTTCAGCTCATATTCAAAGTGATTATTTGTTTTTTTTGGACCAATTAAGTAATTAGAAAACTTTGAAATATCAATTTCTTTCTCTGAAACTACTTTAAATATCTTAATATTTATATTTGGTCCATACTTCGAACGTTCCGTTTTTTCTTTTATAGCCCATTTGGTTACATTTTTTACACTTAGTTGATTAAGAGGGTTTATTTTCTTTGTTGAGAAGTTAATTATTTTGATGTTCTTGCTTGTAAAAAAATCTAGATTTTTAATTAGGTGTATTAATCTATTCGAACTTAATATTCCATTGTAAGAAATAGTTGGATTAAACATTATTGCAGCTTCTATTTTGTCACTATTAATGTTGTTTGTTAGTTTATGTTTTTTAGATATTAAATTTATATCTTTATTTGCAGTATAGATGTGGAGGGGTTCATTATTATATTTACGATCAAACAACTCCACACATTCCATAAGGTTATTTCCATATATATTATCAATACTTACATCTGGAATTTCTAAAAAATAGTCATTAACTTTATTAAATAATTCAAGGGAGGGAAATTCACTGTAGTAAAAAAAGTGACCTTTAAAGATTTTATATTTAATAATCGATGATTCAACTATGTTAATGTTATTGAGATTCGGTAAATTATAGCTAAAGTTATTGCAGTTAAAGAAATGAAAATTTAAGTTATCTTTAATAATGATCTTTTCAAAATTTACAGACAAAATGATAATATTTTGAAAAGACTTTAAGTTTTGCCATAAATTTGTAAATTCTTTTACACCACCAGTTTTTTGATAAAAATCTACATTCTTACCTTCCTTCTTGAGAGTTTCTGCAACTTTTTTAGCCTCTAGTAAGGAAGATGTAAATATTACGTTATTGTTTTTTTTAAGTTTTGTGGATAATTTCTTGTTTCCGTAAATACCTAAAGAACCTGTTCTATTCTTTTTCTGGTTTGAAATTTTGCTATATTCTATATGTTTATGCAATAGCATTCCTATATTTGTATTGTTAGAAATTGCTATTTGTTCAAGATATTTAAGTTGAAACTGATCAATATTTCCTACTTTTTTAAATATAGGTTTTATATTGGGAACAATAATATTGTCATTATGTACCTTTAATACAATTGCTTGACGTTCAACGTTCCTAAACGGGACTGTTACTATATCCCCAATATCAATTTTAGTTCGTAAATTAATGGGGACTTCGTATGTGAATTGAATATATCCGTAAGTATTATTAAAGATTATTTCTAAATCAACAAACACATCTACTCAATTGTGTAATCGATAATTAATTTAGCAATACTATTTTTATCGAGCCTATCCGAAGATACAATTAACTCGTTTTGATTAATTAAATTAATTTGATTTAAGTCAGATCCAATTTTGTTTGTAGATATATTATTGATTACTAAAAAATTTACATTTTTATCTTTTATTTTTTCGAAGTTTAAATTGTCGTTTATCTGTGCTGAGAACCCTATAGAAATTACTTCTGGAAACTTCTTCGCAAGTTCCTTAAGTATGTCTTGGTTTGGGGTTAAATCTACTGATATCGAGCCCTTTCTTCTATCCATTTTCTCATTATTGAACTCAGGTATAAAATCTGAGACAGCTGCAGCCATATAAAGATACGAAGTATCCGTTAGTTCCGCGTTAAGAATATCGACTAAAGAATTGGAATTAGAAAAGACTTTGTTAGTTGCATGAGGTATACCTTTTATGTTATTAGCGTGAACGTAAGTTACATCAAAACCCCTTGCCAAAAGTTCTAAACCTAACGCCCTACCTTGTTTCCCTGAAGATTGATTAGATATTGTTCTCACAGCATCAATCATTTCAAAAGTTCCTCCAGAAGTTACGACTACTTTTTTACCCCCACCCTCTATTTGGCTTAACATCTCAGGTGGTTCAATCATTCTTCCATATCCAGTATCGCCAATATCTAAATTTCCAAATCTTGGACCACAAACAATATTATTTTTTGACAGTTCCAATATATTCTTTTGAATTATTGGATTTAAATACATCTCTTCATGCATCGCAGGAGCAAGATAAATTGGATCGTTGTACATAAGAACTGTTGAAAGCAACAAGTCATCTGCAATTCCCATAGCCATTTTGGAAATAAAATTAGCTGTAGCAGGATAAATTAAAAATACTTCCGCCCAACGTGCAAGTTCAATATGCGGAGAACCTTGAAGATCTTCCCAAGAAGAAATTATTTCATTGTTCTTTAAAAATTCAGATGTAAGATATTTTGACCCAGCATCAGTTGTAATAATTTTTACATTATTATTCTTTGAAACTTTTCCAAATAATATTTCTGACTTTGAAGCAGCAACACTACCCGTGATTCCTAAGAGTATATTCTTACTCATCAGATTTATTCGTTGTCTGAAACCTCAACTTTGCCCGCAGCAATTTCCTCAAAAGCAACAGTCAATGGTTTTCTACTTAAACTTTGAACCTGTGGTGGTGTGTAGGCTCCTATACCCTCACCTAGCTGGTTAAAGTATGAGTTTATATCTTTAGCTCTTTTTGCAGATGTTATAACAAGCGCAAATCTTCCAGGTGTTTCTTTAAGCAATTCTTCAATAGGTGGTTTAATCATCTTTCCTCCAGACTATATATTATATCTAATATCTTATTAACCGTAGTGTTTATATCTTTATTATCAACTTTGTAGTGAAATTTATCTCGAAAACTCCTCTGATATTCAGCTAATCTCATTCTTTCATCAATAAATGCTTCGTCGTGGCCTCGTTTAGTTAGCCTTTGAATCAACTCTTTATCATCAATATCAATAAAAATACCAACATAATCTTTATTTGATGAAAGGAGTTTAGTTGCACCATTTACTTCAAGATCTAGTATTAGTGAATTTGTTGAGTCATTAACCGAATTTCTACTTGTTCCATAATAATTTCTACCATATTTTTCATATTCAATGAAAAAATCATCTTCAACTAATTTTAAAAAATCTGATTCAGAGACAAAGTTATAATCTTCACCGTTATACTCCCCTTCTCTTATGTTTCTAGAGGTGTAAGATACAGAAAACTGAAAGTCACGTTTTTGTCGAATAGCATCTATGATTGTTGACTTACCAACACCTGAGGGACCAGAAAATATAAAAATCATTTTATTTTAAATAAATCAAGAATCTGAGAAATATTCTTGTCTGTAAGTTGACCAATTGTTGTTTTTTCATCTAAACCTATTGTATCTAAGTATCTTGCAGTTTCTACTTTGCCAACAACTTTTGTGTGGGTTAAATACTTATGTAATCTTATTGAATTAAGTTCATTATCATTTCGAGAAGTTTTTAAATTTTCAAAAAGATCATCATTCATGATTGAAAAATTTGTTAGAAAATTATTTCGCTTAAACTGTATAGATTCAACTTCTTGATTAAAATTATTCAATCTCATTACTCACTGAATTTAAAATACCATTAACAAACTTTGCACCTTTTTCAGAAGAATGTTTAT
>CALSUY010000003.1 GCA_943840565.1 uncultured Candidatus Actinomarinales bacterium
CATAGATGCAGATAAACAAAAGACCTTTATCAAAACATTGAGAGGTGATAGTGGTACCTATCATGCTGGAATGCCGACTCTTCAAAAAGTAGCGCGTGGTGGTGGAGATGATTACAGTCCAAACTTTCTAATGTCTGCTGAGAGTTATGATTTAGATTATTTATTTGATTCACACTATGACAACGACATGGTCTGGTATCTAAATTCATCTGGTGAAGGTTTCGGAAATGGTGATACTGATGCAGCAGAAGTTATTGAACACGTATTTCATACAATTCATATGAGCGGTTTAGACGCTCTAGCTTTAAAGCAGTATTCTGAATTTTCATCAGATTGGGCAAGTGGACCGACATATGCCGCAATGCAGGAAGCTTATGATGGAGGGCTTTGGGATTCAGAAGGATATGGTGGAGATGCTTGGAAGTCTGATCCATTCATGTTTGAAGTTGCTCAGAAAGAATATTTGTACTTGCTTAATTTCAGTATGTTTGAATACACAAGTTTATGGGAAAATGGATCACTTTCTCCCGAATGGAGCGACAGTGTACGGACACCATCAGGTATTCTTGCAAATAATCCATTGGGCTATGAGTTGTTTAACACATATATAGCACCAGTAATCAGCAAACCAGATTTAAGTACAATAAGAGATATTTTTCAAGATGGAGACGTAGGAGATCCTACAGTGGCAGGGTCTTCAGGCTATTAAGGTAACATCGTTCCACCAACGGAGTGTGCTCCCCCATCAGCATGGATTATCTCTCCTGATACAGCCTCAGAAAATTCAGAAAGTAGAAAGTTAACCACTTTTGCAACCGGTAATGCATCTTTGGAGTCCCATCCAAGAGGTGCTCTCTCATCCCATTCATCATTCATTTCTCCAAATCCAGGGATATTTTTTGCTGCTGTTGTAGCTAGAGGACCAGAAGCAACTGCATTTACTCGGACTCCTTCTTTACCCATATAAAAAGCTAAATAGCGGACAATCGATTGAAGACTTGATTTTGCCACTCCCTGCCAATCATATCCTGGCCAAGCTTGTGAGTTATCAAAATCTAAAGCAACAATTGATCCAGGGTTATTTAAAATTGGTGAGAAACCCTGAGCTAGAGTTTTCAAGGAAAATGCCGATACTTCAAAGGAAGTTAGCGCATCCTCTACTTTTGTATTCATGAAATTACCTCCCATTGCTTCAGTTGGAGAAAATGCAATAGCATGAAGGATTCCATCAAGATTTCCTATATTTTCTTGGACATTATTAACTGTTTTTTCAATCTGCTCAGGATTTTGAATATCCATTTCGTAAACCTGAATGTCCTCGGATAATCTTTTAACTGCTCTTTCTGTGATTCTAAGACCTTTACCAAATCCTGTAGCAACAACTTGGGCTCCATTTTCTAATGCCACTTGAGCAGATGCATAAGCAATACTTTTATCGGTTAGTATTCCAGTAATTAATATTTTTTTATCTTTTAAGATCATATTTTTATCCTACTAACTAAGACTCAAAAAGTAGAGACAATGTATCAAAGAAATTTAATTATTTAGAAATTTCAGCTTGTGCTGCTGCTAAACGAGCCGTTGGAATTCTAAATGGAGAGCAGGAAATGTAATCAATACCTAATGTGTTAAGAAAATGGATTGAGTCTGACTCTCCAGCATGTTCACCGCAAACTCCTATTTTTATTTCTTTATTCTTCGCCTTCCCATCACGCACTGAAATCTCTACAAGCTTTCCAACAGTATCAACATCAATTGATACGAATGGATCAATACTAAATATATCTCTATCAACATATTCATTTAAGAACTTAGATGCATCATCTCTTGAAAGTCCGAGAGTAGTCTGTGTTAAATCATTAGTTCCAAATGAGAAGAAATCTGCATGTTCTGAGATTGATGCAGAGTTTAATGCTGCACTTGGCAGTTCGATCATCGTTCCAATGGTGTAGGAAAATTTATAATCTAATTTTTTTTCAATTATCTCAATTTTGTTAATGAGGATTTCTTTCATCTGCTGTAACTCTGAAGCATTCATCACTAGCGGAATCATGATTTCAGGAGTTATCGTTATACCATCATCTTTATATAGCTTATGTGCTGCTCTCAAAATTGCCTCAACTTGCATTTCGTAAATCTCTGGGTAGCTTAATCCAAGCCTTACCCCACGATGACCGAGCATAGGATTGCTTTCTGAAAGTCTTAAAAGCATTTCCCGGACATAGGTTGGAGTAACACCTATCACATTTGCTAAATCTGTCATTTCAATATCGCTTTTAGGCAAAAACTCATGCATTGGTGGATCTAGTAGCCTTACAGTAATGGGTTTATCTTTTAGTAAGGTGAAGATAGATTCAAAATCTGCAATCTGATACTTGATTAATTTTTTTAATGCTCGTTTTCTACCTTGAACGCTGTCAGACATAATCATCTCACGCATAGGAATAATTCTCTCACCTTCAAAAAACATATGTTCTGTTCTACAGAGACCAATACCCTCTGCACCAAACTCTAATGCTTTCAAAGTATCTGTCGTTGTTTCTGCATTAGCTCTGACTTTCATCCTTCTAAATTCATCACTCCACTCCATCAGTGTATTGAATTCTTGAGATGGCTTAGGTGGTTCAGATTTTAACTCCCCTATATAAACCTCTCCTAGTGTTCCATCAAGAGAGATGATGTCTCCTTCTTCAAGCACGATTGTTCCGTTTGAAATTGTCTTTTCTTCTAAATCGATGATAAGATTTTCTGCACCTACTACGCAGGGTTTACCCATTCCTCGTGCAACAACGGCGGCGTGACTTGTCATACCGCCTTTGGTTGTAAGTATTCCTACAGAGGAATGCATACCATGAATGTCTTCTGGACTTGTTTCATCTCTAACTAATATCACCTCTCTACCTTTTACTGCCTCCTCTTCAGCTTTATCTGCATCAAAAACAATTTCTCCTACTGCTGCACCAGGAGATGCATTAAGGGCTTTGTTAAAGAATTTTTTATCTTGAGATTCCACAAACTGTGGATGTAAAAGATTAGTTATATTATTAGCATCAACCATCAGGAGCCCTTCCTCTTTAGAAATAACTCCTTCATTCACCATATCTATTGCAATTTTTACACTTGCTTGGGCAGTTCTTTTAGCTTTCCTAGTCTGAAGTAAGAAGATTTTTTCATTTTCTATCGTGAATTCGATATCTTGAACATCCTTAAAATGTGTTTCAAGTTTATCTGAAATATCTTTAATCTCTTTAAATGCATCAGGATGGTTGGCTTCTAAGGAGTTGCCATCAGTTGCTACTTTTTTATTCAAAGGTAGCGGTGTTCTGATTCCTGCAACAACATCTTCTCCTTGCGCATTCATTAAATACTCACCGTAAAGTTCCTTTTCACCATTAGATGGATTTCTTGAAAAAGCTACCCCCGTTCCTGACTTTTCATTTAGATTCCCAAATACCATAGTTTGTACAGTTGCCCCTGTTCCCCAAGCGTCTGGAATATTGTTAATTTTTCTATACGTTACAGCTCGATCGTTTAGCCAACTAGCAAATACTGCCTCTACTGCGCCAAGTAACTGCTCTTGAGGATCTTGTGGAAATGGTGCCTTGGAAAATCTCTCTACAGTATTTTTAAATGCATCAATTATCCAATTTAATTGATCAACATTAAAGTCCGCATCTGAGACAACATTGTCCATTCTTTTTTTATTTGCTATCACCGCTTCAAATCGATCATGCTCTAATCCAAGAACAACATTGGAGTACATCTGGATCAGTCTCCTGTAGGAATCAAGGGCGAATCTCTCATCATCAAATGTATCTGCTAATTTACCAACATTATCATCGTTGAGGCCAATATTTAAAATTGAATCCATCATTCCGGGCATGGAGATTTTACCACCGGAACGGACTGATAGAAGTAAAGGGGTACCGTCTCCACCGAATTGTTTACCAGAGTATTCCTCTAATTTCTGAACAGATCTTTTGATATCTTTTTCCAAAGAATCTGGAAGCTCGGCATGTTCCATAAAGTAGTTACATACCTCGGTTGTTATTGTGAATCCTGGTGGAACTTGTATTCCCATCCTGCTCATCTCAGCTAAGTTTGCTCCTTTTCCACCAAGCAAATCAGTCAAAGAAGAGTCTCCATCTGTGTGGATTTTGGAAAATTCAAAAATGGGGTTGTTATTCATATTTTTTGATATTCTTATATTATATTGAGTAAAAACATTTTAGTCGTCGGAACTGGAACAATTGGAGAACCCTTGATTGGTCTCCTCGCCGAACACAAACCTGCACTTGGCATTGATAATGTCTACTTCTATAAAAGAACTCCTCTCACTGAAGAAAAAGGTAAAGTCGAGGCTTTGCAACGTAAGGGTGCTCAAATAGTTACAAAAAAAGAAACTATTCCTGCATTTAAAGATATTGGGTTTGATGCTGGTGATGTCGAGAATGCTTACGAGGATGCCCAGGTAATCATTGACTGTACACCGAGTGGAAATAAAAACTGGGATGAAATCTACTCCGACTTAGATCCTGAAAAAAGATATATGGCACAAGGATCAGAGCATGGTTTTGGACCATTTTTTGCATGGGGAATAAATAATGATGTACTAACAAGAGAAGTTAATAAATATCTTATTGCTTCATGTAATACACACAATATTGCATCTATCGTAAAAACATTCGCACTTGATGTGGAAAGAACCCTTGATCAGGGTAAGTTTGTCTGTCTTCGAAGAGCGAACGATGTTTCACAAAATGATTCATTTGCTCCATCTCCAACAATAACAAAACATGACAACCAGGAATTTGGGACTCATCATGCAAGAGATGTCTATGAGCTCTTCGATCAAGAGGGTATTAAAGTAGATTTATTTTCCTCTGCAATAAAACTTCCTACTCAGTACATGCATACCTTATGGTTTAATCTAGCTTTTGAAGATAGCTTAGAGCTAGATGCTGTCAAGAAAGAGCTTGAAGATAGTGAATTCTTAATGTCTACAGAGAAACTCTCATCAAATAAGGTATTCTCCTTTGGTCGTGATCATGGATATCATGGCAGGCTTCTCTCTCATGGAATCGTAGCTGCTGACTCCCTGCATGTAAAAGGTAACCAACTGACGGGGTATTGCTTTACTCCACAGGATGGAAATGCATTATTATCTTCAGTTGCAGCGTCTGTAAATTATTTTTATGAAGATACCTGGGTTGAGAAAATGAATGTGTTTAACAAATATATCTTTAAAAATATTTAGTCACACAAGATACCATTTTAATAGATTTTAGTTTCACAATCAACTTAGCCTTGTGCAAATCTAAGTCTTTCTAAGAAATCTGTCTGAAATATTGATAGCTTGAGAGTAGCAATAGAGGGGGTCAATGGATTACAAGGAAGAGTGCTATTGAAAAGAAATAGCACGGTAAAAAGTATGTCATAGAACCAGCCCAAAATCCAGCAAAGACCAAATATGAAAAAAGGGATTTTCGGAGCTGGTTCTATTTTTTTATATTCTTTATTTAGCTCTTTACTTATGTTCTTTAAACTCTTTATAAAGCCATGGAATCATAAATAAAGCAGCAACTGGGTCAAAATACCAGATATCAAATAGATAATTTACACCTACACCAATAATTACGAGAACAGATAAGTTTAGACAAAATAATGTTTCTTTGGCTTCAGCAATAATGAGGTCATTATTAAGTTTTCGCCCCAATTTAAACTTTTTATAAGCTAAGGGTCCTTCAACAAATATTGAAACAACTCCAATGATTACTCCAATGTAGGTAATTTCATTTAATTTACTATTGAGTAAGTCATAAGAGGATTTAGCAAGAATAAAAAATATTAGAAAAAGAAAAGAGTATGCGATGTATTTTTCGGCTGTTTCTGCGTTTAATTTTTTAGTATTTGAGATTCCCAACAAAGCTACGCTGGAGGCAAAGATCTCTATAAAACTATCAAGACCAAAGCTAAGAAGTGCGGTGGAGTTTTCACCTATACCAACAGTAAGAGCAATGATGCCTTCAACAAGGTTATATAAAATAGTAAAATAAATTAAATTTTTTGACTGCTTTAAAACATCACTCATAAAAAGAATTCTACTAATTAAATGATTTAGAACACTTTTGTTGTGTCAAAAGTTTAAATAAAGTTACTAGACCCTTATAGAAAAGGGAGCATAAGCTCCCTATCTATCAACCTACCTCTTCTGTGGGAACAAGTAAGTTAGTCCATAAGTTAACAACTATACAACCCATGTAGGTTTATCTACTTGGAGAGTTTTAACTTTATATAAAAATAGAAACTTCTCTTTTCATATGGTTTTTACATTGTTAGATTGTTAACTGGTCAACTTTTAATGCGGTTGTTAAAAGTTTGGCTTTGAAGAAGGGGTTCACGCCCCTTTTTCTTTTATAAGGTGAGATTGTAAAAACAATGAGAGATGTACTTAAGTTAGCTAAAAGTATTAAATAATTTAAGTAACTTTTTTAGCTAACTCTCTTTTTGAGAAATAAATAATAATAGGGGTTCCTACAATAGTTGGGGCAACCCAGTTAAGCCAATCAATAGAAAATGGATTTAAAGTCACAATAAATGCAGTTGTAGTTGCAATAGTTCCAGCAAGCATGAGGTTTAAATGTAGATTAGTTCTGTCATAAAAATCTGGACGTTCGACTATCTTCATACGACGAAAATCATTAATACCCATACCTAATGCTATGCTTCCAAAAACAACAGATGTAATCCACATAGAATCTTCGATTAAATATAAACTCACAGCCATAGAATAAAAAAGAATACTTGTAGCAGTAATGAATACACCTAGAACTTTATCTATTTGCTCACGTGCTCCATTTCTATCTCGACCTTGGCGATATCCTGAAAATGCGAGATAAAACGAGAAAATAGCAACAACAAACAGAAATGGGTTGAATTCTCCAAGCAAACTTAGTGGAATTGCTGTCACAAAAATAGTTGACATCCCATAGACATAAATCAGCCCTAATTTTTTGTGTCTTTTATTACCTTTCTTGATGAATAAAAGAACATAGGCAATACCTAGAGAAATTAAACCGGCGAGAATATGAAGGTAAAGTAAAGGTTTCTCTATTGCTAAATAATCACCGTTAATCATCTAAAAAGTATATAACTTTTTATACCAATTCAAAAGATTTAACAATATTTTCTAAGCCTTCTTTTGCGTCCGCAAATAACATTTTCGTATTCTCTTCAATAAAGAGTGGGTTAGCAATCCCAGCATAACCTGGTGACATAGATCTTTTTATTACAACAACCTGTTTTGCCATATCCACATCCAAGATTGGCATCCCATAGATTGGAGAGTCTTCATCTGTTCTTGCTAATGGATTTACAACGTCATTCGCACCAATAACAAGTACTACATCAGTCGCGGAAAACTCAGAATTAATATCTTCTAAGGTAAACATATCCTCATAATCAATATCTACTTCTGCTAATAAAACGTTCATATGTCCTGGCATTCTTCCTGCCACCGGATGGATAGCAAACTTCACTTCAATATTTTTTGATTTCAAAGTATTCGTCAGTTCTTTTACTGCAGACTGTGCTTGCGCAACAGCCATACCGTAACCTGGAACAATAACAACAGAGTCTGCATAACTTAACTGAATAGCAATATCCTCTGCAGATGTACTAATCGGATCTTTCTCATATTCGTTGTTGATTTTCGTTGTTCCGAAACCACCCTTAAGTACTTGGTAAATAGTCCTATTCATTGCGCTACACATTAAAAGAGTAAGAATAATTCCAGATGCTCCAACCAACGCACCCGCTATGATCAGGATGATACTGTTCACAATAAATCCTGCTGCCATTGCTGCAATTCCTGATAGAGAGTTTAAGAATGCTATGACCACTGGCATGTCAGCCCCACCAATTAATACCACTCGTGTTATACCAAGTAGTAAAGAGAGAATGATGATGTACTCAGTTGAGTAATCTATTTTAGTTGTAAGCATTGTAATTACCCCAACCAGTAATACTCCTGACAAAATATTGATTACTGTTGCATTGAAACTATTTAACTTTCCACGTAATTTAGCTACTGCAATCAAACTTCCAGAAAAAGTAAAGACACCAATGGTCATAGAAAATATAGCTACTGAGAAATCTGTTAGAACCAAAGTGCTATTTGAGAGCTCCACATAAGCAATAGCTCCTGATGCTCCACCCCCAAGGCCATTAAAAATACCAACTAACTCTGGCATTTGTGTCATCTGTACCCTGTTAGAGACAACCACTCCAAGCCCAGCTGAAACGAGAATTACTAAATAAAACACAACATCGTAATCAGCAAACTTTAGGTTAAATGCAGAGATGATTGCTAAAACCATGCCTCCAATAGCTAAATTGTTGGCACGAAATGCAGTCGAAGGTCTTGAAAACAATTTAAGCGCAAAGATAAAAAGTACTGCGGAGATAAGATAAAGTGATTCAGTCATTTTTCTTAAACATTTCTAATATTCTGCCGGTAACAGAGAATCCGCCAACTATATTCATAGTCGCAAAGGAGACCCCAATAAGCACAATTGTTTTAAGTAATACATCATCAACTACATTTGGATAAATAAGAATACCTGCAATTAAGGTAATGCCTGAAATTGCATTTGAGCCTGACATGAGAGGGGTGTGTAATGTTTGAGGTATTTTTGAAATCAGTTCATAACCTATAAAACTGGCCATGGCAGTAATTAATAAGGTGTATAGAAAAATCTCAGTCATGTTTACTCATTTCTTCAAATATTTCATCTTCTGGATTTTCTTCAAGAAGCTGAACAAGATTTCTAATATTTTCTGAATATAACTTTGTTGCAGCATGTTTTACATTTTTAAGAATATCCATTT
Organism: uncultured Candidatus Actinomarinales bacterium; assembly: GCA_943840565.1. Lineage (GTDB taxonomy): Bacteria > Actinomycetota > Acidimicrobiia > Actinomarinales > Actinomarinaceae > Actinomarina. The sequence goes on from CALSUY010000003.1 coordinate 8,890, forward strand.
CCCCAACAATCTTTACTCCATCTTTTTGAACTACTTTTCCGACTTTTGTAAGTTCACAGTTACCACCTGTTCCTGCAGCTAAATCAACAATAACGGAATTTTTTTTCATTTTAGAAACTGTTTTTTTATCAATTAGTAATGGGGCTTTTTTTCCAGGTATCTGTGCAAAGGTAAGTACGATATCACTTTCAGTAACTTGATTGGCTAATGCTTTCTTTAAATCTGCTTCTTCTTTCTTCGTCAACTCTTTTGCATACACGCCATCTTGGGATGTGGAACTTGCTTCTACAAATTTTGCACCAAGACTTTCAACCTGGTCTTTAACATCTGCTCTTACATCATAACCCCAAACACGTGCGCCTAATCTTTTTGCTGTGGCGATAGCCTGTAAACCAGCCACACCTATGCCTAGAATTAATACTTTGGCTGGTGAAATATTTCCTGCTGCAGTGGTCATCATTGGAATAACATTTGATGTCTCTAATGAAGCTCTTAGTACTGATGCATACCCAAGCAGGTTTGCTTGTGATGAAAGAGCATCCATATTCTGTGCTCTTGAAATTCTAGGAAGTTTGAAAAAATCATATAGTGCTACATCTTGCCTTAATTTCATGATTCCTTTTTTTGTCTTTTCGTCAAAGAGACCAATAATTTTTGTATTTGGCTTTAGCGATTTAACTATATTGAGGTCTATAGAGTCAACAAAGCAAACTACATCCATTTGCTTCAATGCTGTTTTATTCAAATTTTTAAGTTTTTTATAGTCTTTTAAATCTAGGTCAAGATTTTTGAATATATCTTTCTCTACAAATAATTTTGTTTTGCTATATTTTGTAAGTGAATCTGGATGCAAAGGAGCTCTAAACCCATTTTTGTCTGATAGAAATCCAATGTTCATTATTTTATTTTATTAGGTTTAAGGGCTATCTATAAATAAACTTAAGTCATGAAAGTTAATATTTACAGTGATAAATTTTCCGGAACACTCTCTGCCTCTGAAGTGTTGGGAATTATAAAATCTGTATTTAAGAATTCTGATATACAAGCTAAATTTTTTCCAGTAACAGATGGAGGAGAAGGCTCAACGGAAATTTTTAAGCATTACAACATGCCAATATATCAAACAGTTATGAAAAAAGACTTTGCAGGTAACTGGATACCGGCAGAATCTCTAAGTATTAATAATCAGATTTTTTTTGAATCTGCATCATTAATAGGAGTGAATAATTCAATACTGCATCCTTATGAGTTAAACACGTCATGCCTATCTCAAATAATAAGAGAGGTTGATGTTTTAGGTTTGGGGGGTTCTAAAACAGTCGATGGCGGTATCGGGTTATTAAGTTCTCTTGGAATAGATTTTTATTCAGATGAGGAACTAATTACAGACCCAAAGCCAAAAGATTTTGCACGCATTAGTTCAGTAAAAATTCTTGATTCTTTTACAAATTTGGAAATGAAGGTTTTAACGGATACTGCCATTCCGTTATTAGGTAATAACTCAGCAATATCTGCATATGGACCACAAAAGGGACTAAATAGAAAAGAAATCACCCAAACTCAAGAACAACTGCAAAGAATATATGAATTATTAGCTACTGCTCTAAATATTACACTCGATCCGTATGACAAAAATACTGGTGCTGCTGGTGGCCTGTCTTTTGTATTTGAGAAGATTCTTGGGTGTAAAATAATTTCTGGTGCAGAATTCTTCCTTAAGGAAACTAGTTTGATTCATAAAATTCCACGCTCTCCAATCACTGTAGTCTGTGAGGGGAAGTTTGATAAAACATCCCTAAGTGGAAAGGTAGTAGGCGAAATTTTAAGACATGTTTCTGGCGATAGATATTTTTTAGGAGGTCAGTATGATTATATTGATAGTAATGAATTCAATGGAATTTATGAATGTGGACCCAAGGGTCTATTGAACCCTAAAGAAGAGCTTAAAAATGTCGCAGGCAAACTCTTAGAACAAATTAGTATATAGAAATGGCAATTGTATCCCCATGTATAAACGTATGTGTAACTGATCCAAATAGTGATCTGTGTTACGGGTGTGCTCGTACTACTGATGAGATTAAAAAATGGTCATCCTATTCAGATGAAGAACAGAAAAAAGTTGTTGAGATTGGAAGGTCCAGAATGGATGGATGGCAGTTAAAAGCTTTTGATAAAGCCTATAAACAAAAAGTTGATACCGGAAAAAGTCCTATAAAAGAACAGAAACTTCTGAACGAAAAATAATATTGATTAAGTATTTTAGAAATACAGGCTACATAATTTTAAAATACTTTAAACAACGAATCGCAAAATAAATGAACAATAAAAAACTTACAATAGCAACAATGATTTCTGAGGTACTAACTCCCCTTGGAGCATAAGTAACAAAACTAACTATTGCTACAGAACTCCATAAAATCACTTGAATGATTTGTTTCTTTCTTTCTTTTGGGTTTTGCGGATTTTCAAGTTTGTTAAATTTTTGAGAAAGAATTTTAGCTATGATTTCATACATTTTTTATCCAATATTTAGTAAAGTTAGTTTAATTCAATAGTGACTGTTTTGTCTGTACTATCTTAATTCGATCCAGTTATCAATCATCCCCAGGCCAATTTGGGTTACCTTTATATTCATCTAGGAATTTTTCTTCGTACAAATCATCCATAGAGAGATAAATTTTTTTAGCGATTGTTCCTATGGCTATAATGCCTTTTTTAAGGAGCCATTTATATGGTGCGGAGAATACCTTGTTTTCCCATTTTAAAAATGTCTTCCATAAACTCATATTGAAATTTTACAATCTATACAGGTAATGTAATTTTTCACTTACCCCAGAAACAGAAAAAGAGAGAATGAAAGGTCCTCTCTTCTGCTGTTTGAAGCTTATAGTGTTGCAACACTAATTCTTAAAAAGACAGCTTCTAAATAGATATTACAGCTGTGCGTTTTAAAAAGGTAAGGTATTTTTAATTTAATTTAGTTTCTTGCGAGTATTCAAATAGTAAATGAAAAAAAATAATGCTGTCATACCGGTAAGAAGGTTGGGAATTGTGAAAACTCCCTCATCGGTACCATAATCTGCCCATACTCCGGTAATAAAAGCTAAGAACCAAGTGATGACTGCAAGAAGCGGCCAATTCCACTGTTTGATATTTTGTATATAGTTACTCACTGTTTTCCTTAATTAACGATTATCACGTTTTAGGTTTTAATTTTGCAGTGAAGTGTCTTAATAACTTTGGTTGATAAGTTATCTCGTACCCTTTTAATGTATCTTTTTTTTCTACTAGTTTTTCTAGAACTTCCGCAACATAATCAAAATGGCTTTGTGTATATGATCTTCTTGGAGCAGCAAGTCTAACTAACTCGTGTGTTGCAGGAGTATCATCTTTTCCATCTTCTCCAGCAACCCCAAATGCTAATGTTCCGAGCTCAACAGCTCTAACACCACCTATAAGATATATCTCACATGCAAGTGAATGTCCCGGATATTGATGTGGAGGAATGTGAGGAAGAAATGTTTTTGCATCTATATAAAGAGCATGTCCGCCTGCAGGTTGGACGATTGGTATTCCATACTCAAGAGCTTTCTCTGCTAAATACGAAATGGATCGTGCACGATATTCAAGATAGTTTCTATCTGTAATTTCGATTAAACCTTGAGCTAATGCATCTAAATCTCTTCCTGTAAGTCCACCGTATGTGGGAAAACCTTCAGTTAATATCAATACATTTTTAGCTGCCTCTGCGAGAGCATCGTCATTAAAAGCTAGAACGCCTCCAATGTTACCGAAACCATCTTTTTTTAAACTAATGGTACAACCATCAGCTAAGCGAAACGCCTCTTTGGCAATCTCTCTTATCTCAATATCTTTATAAGAGTCTTCTCTTTGTGATACGAACCACGCATTTTCTGAAAATCTGCAAGCATCTAGAAGAAACATCTTATTATATTTTTCACACAGAGCTTTTACGGCTTTAAGATTCTCCATTGATACAGGTTGTCCTCCACCTGTATTATTTGTAATTGTCATTAAAACAAAAGGAATTTTGTCAATATCATCACTATTTAGTAGGGCTTCTAATTTTTCTAAATCTATATTTCCTTTAAATGGTGCTGGAGTTAAAAGATCTAATCCCTCTTTGCAAAGTAAATCTACTGGTGTTGCAAGAGCAGCCTCAAAGTTAGCTCTTGTTGTATCGAAATGGCTGTTGCTTGGGATAATGTCACCCTCTTTAACGGTTATCGTTGCAAGAATTTTCTCACTGGCTCTGCCTTGGTGAGTTGGAATGATATGTTTGTACCCCGTAAGTTCAGTTAATACTCTATTAAACCTTTGCCAAGAATGAGAACCTGCATAAGCTTCATCACCTCTCATAATTGCTGCCCATTGCTCGGATGACATTGCACCAGTTCCAGAATCAGTTAATAAATCTATTGTGACCTCTTGTGACTGAAGACCAAATAAATTCCAGTGTTCTCTTTCTAGGTACTCTTTTCTCTCTTCTGGAGTAGTGATTGCGAGTGGTTCAACAGATTTTATTTTAAAAGGTTCGATGATTGTTTTAAATTCCATAAAGGAATACTACATAAATAAATCATATATCATTATTCATATGGTAGATATTCATAAAACAGTACAAAACATTTATGGTGAGAATCAAGAAAATCTAGAAATCTTTGAGTGTAAAGATGAATTCTCAGATACACAGAGCTTTTGTGACCACTACGGATACAAAATTGAAGACTCGTGTAATGCAATTTTAATAAAGTCTAAGAAACCAGAAGAGTTTTATGCTTTATTTTGTGTACTTGGCGTAGATAGATTAGATGTAAACCATAAAGGAAAGGTTGTCTTAAATTCTAAAAAACTAAGTTTTGCTTCCAGAGAAGAAGCTGAACTACTGACGGAACAAACATATGGAGGAATCAGTCCCTTAGGCCTTCCAGAGAGTATAAAAATTTACGTTGATAAAAATGTCATGAATAGAGAGAAGGTTTTTATAGGTGGTGGAAATCGAGTTAGTAAGTTTTTTCTTTCACCTGAAACACTTGTTAAGTTAACGAATGCAAGTGTTGAAGATTTAACTTAATCCATCTCTGCATAAACTTGCAGCTTGGGGAGCTAGGGCTTTTCCTCCAATACCCGGGAATCTTCCAGCCTGTAAGTAGTTCTTTAGAAATGTTCTGACGTTTTGAAAGTCTTCCTCACTTATCTCTTGAGGCGTTGTTAAGACACTAAATGAATCTGGTAGATAGCTGTATAGAAAAGATTGTTGCTGACTATCAAGTTTTTCAACATACTGTGAAAGTAGATTTATGGTGACATCATAGTCGTCAATAACATTGATACAATTTTCATACTCAGCGACACTCAACGGACTTACATCTACCTCATAGTCAGCTCTGTATTGAAAAAATAAAATACCAACAATAAATAGGAGAGTTCCATAAAAAAGAATCTTTATTGGAAAGAACAATAACTTTTTAATTGGCCAAAAAATAGCTTTAAGAATCATATTCTTACTTTAATGTAATTACAAGACACTGGCATGCACCGCCAGATTTAAGAAACTCTGAAACATTTGCAGAGACAGCATTGAGTCCAAGTTCTCTGACTTTTTCCATAACTTCAATATCTTCTGATGGAAAAATTACTGTGTCATTAATCACTACAGCATTACATGCCAATTTATTAGCATCATCTTCAGAGACTGGAATTAAGTTAAAGATGTCAGCAAATTCAGATAACGTCTCATCTTTAAATGCTTTTGGATAGAAAATTGCATCTTTATTTTCTGTTGGCAGTTGCTGAAAACAGGTATCTAGATGATAGAATTTCGGATCAGCTAACTCTACAATTTTTGGCTTAAGTCCGAACTCACTAGCTATGTATAAAAGGGCTTCTTTATCGCTTCTTATGCCGTAAGACCCGACAAGATATTCATCCAAAACAAATGCATCTCCTCTTCCTTCAAATTTAAAGTCAGATGGAATTCTTGATACTGAATATCCATTTTCTGAGAACCAATTAGAGTAAATTTCCTCTTCACCTTGTCTCTCTTTGAATTTAAAATTTGCAATTAAAACTTTATCTTCATTAATTATTCCTGAATTTGCAGTAAACACAAGGTCTGGGTACTGTTCATGGGGTGGCACTACCTCAACAGAAGCACCTGCCTGTTCAATTGTTGTTTTTAGATTTTCCCATTGCTGTTTTGCTAGCTCAAGATTTACGCTAACACCCTCAACCATCCATGGGTTAATAGAATATTCGACTTTAAAGTATTCCGGTGAACTCATTAATACTGTAGTATTTCCCATATGAACAATTTAGCATTTTATACATACAATGTATAATTTTAAGAGTATCAAATGAAAATAATCAAAATCAGCAGTGAAAACTTATTACAGTGTCACAGAATTAATCAAGAGAATACCCCTGAGGTTGGCTCTATAACATTAGAAGGACTTCAAAATTCTTTAGATAACTCAGACTATAACTTATGCGCACTTGTAGATAATGAAATTGTCGGTTTTGTAATTTGTTTCCAAGATACAGAAACAACAAACTCTTATATGAATGATATAGAACATAAAAATTTCAATGAAATTAGCCAACGAGTAAGTGATTTTTTATATATTGATCGAATAGCTGTTGATAAAAATTATAGGAAAAGGTCTATAGGTTCAAAACTTTATGATGAAGTTGTTAACTTTGCTGAAATAAATAACATTTCATACTTAACAGCTGAAATAAATTTACTTCCCAGCAAAAATACGCCATCATTGAGTTTTCATGAAAAGTTTGATTTTACTGAACTAGATACAGTTAAGTACTCACAAGATTATGAAGTCTCTCTACAAGTAAGAATCAATAGCTAGTTAGTATATCTATATGAAATTTAACCTACCAAGAAGACAAAGAAAAAGTTTTGAATCAATTACTAAAAAAATGATTTCTGATAATTTCAATAAAACAGAATCAACAGAACTATTTAGTAATTTAAAAAAACAATACACTAATGCTCCCCGTACTTTTGGAGCTAATGAAGGAAAAAAAGAGGCAACCCTCGAGCTACTAATTATTATTGGTAATCAGATAGCAGAAGAGTATAAAGATCTTGAAATAAGTATGGTTCTTGGAGTTCCTGAGCTTCAAAAAAGTAAAGCGTGAATCTAGCACTGCACTTGTGTGATTAGTTCTACAGTTTTACTCCCTTTTTTAATAATCCAATTTAGCGTTGCTTTTAGCCCTGGATTAATTATTGCTTTAGTTGTAAATCAATCTGTCCAGAATTCACGACGTAAGGGTATTGAGGTAGGTATAGGAGCTGCTGTTGGAGCAATAGGAATAACCTTAGTTTCTGCAATAGTTGTAAGTCTTTTAGTTAACACTGTACCTGTCATGATTAATATTATTTACTTTATTGGCTCTATCTATATTATTCTTAAGGGCTACCAGACAATTACATCAGATACAGGCACTAAAGAAAAAATAGCTGATAATTCAGCTTTTCTATCGGGTTTTCAAGTTAATCTTTTGAATCCTAAGATGTGGGTTTTTTATCTCACTGTGTTACCCATTTACATGTCAGACGAAACAAGTTATTTTGTCAGCTTAATTTATCTTGGTCTTATAACCCTAGTGATAAATTTCATTGCAGATATTACCTATGCTTTTACTAGTGATTACTTCTTTAAGAACTCATCTGATAAAACAAAGAGTCTGATAAATAAAGTAAGCGGAATCTCACTTCTACTTATAGGTATCTACCTATTCGTCAGCAAGTTTATCTGATTCTTCTTTATCTTCTTTAAATAACTCAGAGATAGCCCCAATACTTCCCAACGTAGCTGATAATTCAGCTGGTAAGAATATCTTGGTTGCATTGCCATCAGCAATTTTTTCTAATGATTCAAGATACTTAATTGCAATCAAATCATTTGATGGATTTCCTTTATGGATTGCATTAAAGACTTGTTCGATAGCTTCTGCTTCACCTTCAGCAACTGCGATTTTTTCATATTTTTGTGCATCCGCAACAGCTTTAAGAGCTTCTGCTTCACCCTGTGCGGACAGTATTTGTGACTGTCTTTGACCTTCAGCAGTCAAAATTGCTGCTTTTTTCTCACCCTCAGCTTCAGTAACTGCTGCTCTTCTGTCTCTTTCAGCTTTCATGACCTTGTTCATTGCATCTTGAACATCTTGAGGAGGATCTACTCTTTGAATCTCAACTCTTACAACTCGAGTACCCCACTTATCAGTTGCTTCATCAAGAATAAGTTTTAATTGAGTGTTAATATTTTCTCTTGATGTCAGTGCTGCATCTAATTCCAAATCACCGACAACATTTCTTAAGTTAGTTTGTGCTAGTTTTGTTGCGGCGGTAATGAAGTCTCCTACGTTATAAACTAATTTCTTCGGATCTGTTGGTTCGTAATATATGACAGCATCAACTGTGATATTTACGTTATCTTTTGTAATAACTTCTTGTGGAGGTACGTCAATAACTTGCTCTCTCATGTCAACTATGATGAGACGTTCAACCCAAGGAATAACAATATTTAAACCTGGACTTGCTTCCCTGTTGTATTTTCCGAATCTCTCTATTAAACCTCTCTCGAAGGGTCTTAGTATTCTGAAAAGTCTGAAAATAACTATACCGACGATAATTACTTGTACGATTGTTGTGATAATATCTACTATTTGTTCCATGTTTTAATTATACAGAAGAGAGGTTTATAGTTTTTTAATCAGTAGTGTTTTCAGCTTCAGTTTTCTCTTGTTCGTACCTATTGAGTGCAAGGACAAACATTACAAAGAGTATTGTGGAACCAGCGAGAAATGTTAAAGGTAGAATTCTAATTTCGAAAGCATTTAGTCCTTCAATTTCTGCAGGTTTTGGACCTCGGGGTGCGTAAAGAACAAAGAGTATTGAATTTATAATACACCAACCGAATGTTCCTGCTCCAACTACTAAAAATCCTAATCTTTTACCAAGGTTGGTTGCATTGATTAAAAAGGTAGATCCAAAAAATGTTATAAGAGAGCCGATAAACATAATTATTCCAGTGATTGTTAGATTTGCTGAAAGCAAAGATCTCATTATGTCACGCATCAGGCTCCATTCCTCTTAAATAGTCTATCACTAATGCAATGTCAGACTCTGGTAATACAGCTCCAAATCCTGGCATCTTACCTCCGCCAACACCATTAACTCCGTACCCTTTACCATTGACAGAACCATTGATAATAAAATCAATGAGATCATCTCTAGATTTAAATTGTATATTCGCTCTACCAGCTCTAAGTGCCGGCCCTAATCCGCCAGATCCAATTTTTTTTGTGTACGCTACACCAGCTGAGTAACCTGCAGTGTGGCATCGTGCACAGTAAGCGTTGAAGAGTCCTACAGCTCTTTTAGCTTCATCGATGTTGCCGCCAAATGTAGATTCAGCGATATCCTCAAATGAAACTTCCCATAGTCTCTGTTCTAAGGCTGTTTCCAAGAATTTAAGTCCCTCTAAACCTTCGTTCAAGAATTTTTCTTGACCATCTACTAATATCCCGGTGTTGATTAATTGTGAGTTGAGTTGTGATAGATAACCCCTAGCGACAGAAGCGTCTTTTCTAGATGGTGTAGATTCTTCTTCTTCTGGGTTCAGGTTTAAAACAGATAAACCTACAATGTCTGCATTGTTGCACTATATTCTGAAATCTCTACTTCTACCGAGTCATAGAGGCCATCCTCATCCGAATCAATCCCGCTATCTTTTTCAAGTAATGCTGAAATTTTATCAACAGCTTCTTGTAAGACGGGTAATTTTGCTGGCCCAGCTTTTATTTCTTCGATTAAAAGTTTCTGGTTAATAATTTCGTTTTCTACTTGAAGTGCTGAGTTCTCAAGTCTGAGTAAAGAAGAGTTGATACTTGATTCAATAGTTCCTAATTCAAAGGACTGCTCTACTTGAAATGAGTGTAGGTAGTCAATCAAATCTTCAAGCTGTCCATCATTCATTGGACCTCCACCTTCAAGACCCCAAGCAGGCATAGGTGAGTTAGCTCTTCCGTAAATAAGCCAGTATTTAACTTCCGAGTCATCGTATCTATAGAAAACATTATTTATTGCAGGTGCTGCCCACGTTACCTTCACACCACTACGTTTTTCTACGTAGGAAGCAGCTCCACCGCCACCATCTACACCATGACAATTACCACAGCCAAATTCTTCGTATAAATGATGTCCTCTTTCTACGGAGACATCTTCAAACTCTTCAACGAAACTCTCTTGTCGGGAGTCTTCACCAAGATAATAAAGTGGAATCATAATTGTTAAAAGGGAAGCAATAAGTACAGCCCATGACAATGACTTATCAAGGTGTTTGGTTTCCAATTCATCATCAGATTTATATTTTGTAAGGTTTGCAGGTAGCTCTTCATTCTTTCCTGAACCTCTAAACCCAACAGCAGCAAAGTATGCCAAAGCACCAACAATAGCTAATGAAAGAAGGGTTATGAAAATAGAACTATTCATTAAGACTCTTCAGTTGGAGCTAAAGCGATACATGATAAACCTTGAGGATATTTTACAGAAAGTCCTGGAGCTCTAGGGGACTCAATAATTGTACCTGTGTCAATAATAAGCTTTCCTGCTGATGACACATTTACTACGAATCTATCTAAATTTCTAGGTGCTGGTCCTGCGTAATACTCCCCAACCATATTGTATTTTGAACCATGACATGGACATTCGAAACCTTGAGATGAGTTACACCATGGAACCCTGCAACCAAGATGGACACACCTTTGGTAAACGGCAACTAATCCATCAGCAATTGTTGATCCGTCAGTAAATTGTGAATCTCCTGCGGTACTCTCGCTAAATGGTAAAACATATGCTCGTGCCTCTGGAATGAAAGCAGGTATGACAGAACCATCTGCTTGTATAATTTGATTTTTCAGGTCTTCAATTTTCCCAGCATCAACCTTGGAACCGAAACCACCTGATACTTTTGGCCACAGAAACCCAAGCCATGCCAGCGCTTGAATTCCCATAAAAGCTCCAAACGTGCCTCCAAGTGCTTTTCCTAAAAATTGTTTTCTTGTGATGTATCTCTCTTCTTCAGAGATTTCTTCGTAAACTACTTTTTCTTCAATTTTAATTGAGCCGTCAGTCTCTTCTATAACTTCTTCAGTTTCATCTTCTGTAACTTCTTCGACATTTACTTCTTCAACTGATTTTGGTTTTGAGGGCGCAAAAAAACTTGTCTTTTCTTTACTCTTTTCAGCTTTTACAGCTCGTTTGTCTAAGTTTTTCTTCCAATCAATGTTTCCAGGTCCTCTACCGCTAACAATTGCGACAATTCCTACAACACCTAATAAACCTATTGCCCCAATGGCAATAAAAGATAGCTCAACTATGCTCATTCGAAATATATCCAATCTAATAAGTCATCAAACCATATGCCGTCAATCCATGGATATGTCCAGTTCCAACCAGGTCCTCTAAACAACACTCCAATTATCGTAAGTGTTCCAGCTCCAGCTAGGAAAAAAGTATACATCATGATTGCGTATTTTCTCTTTGACGGATTGTTCTCCTTGTTTCTATCTATATATGGAATAGCTGCAAAACCAATTAAGCCAATAACAAGTGGAATCATAACTCCAGCAATCTGCGGATCCCAATAAGACAAAGCCTCCTGTAAGCCAAGAAAGTACCAAGGAGCTTTTGCTGGGTTAGGAGTAATATTTGGATTTGCCTCTTCTAGAAGTGGTGCCTGCAGTATTGCACTCAATAAAATTAAAAATGCCATCATTGCCATTAATGAAATAAACTCTGGAAGCATGAGGTGTGGCCAAGTGTTAACTTTATCAACTGGCTCAGATGCCGCTTTTTGAATTGGTTTTGCCTTAACGACAGTTAATAGTCTTTGTGTTACTTTAACTTCTGGAGCAAAATCTACTTCTTCTGGCGTATCTGCTTTTGCAGGAGCAGGTGTTGCTGCTTTTGCAGGAGCAGGTGCTTCAGCTTTTGCAGGTGCTTCTTCAACTTTAGGTGTTTCTACAGGAGCAGGTGCTTCAGCTTTTGCAGGTGCTTCTTCAACTTTAGGTGTTTCTACAGGAGCAGGTGCTTCAGCTTTAACTGGTGTAGGTAAGTCTACTTCAATGACTTCTGGTTCATCATCGACAACAGTCGGTGCGGATTCACCTTTCATTTCAGCAAGAGCTTGCTCAACAGTAATCCCTAAAGCTTTAGCTCTAGCTTCTGCGGATCTTAAAAGTAAGTGTTCTGGGATATCAACCATGTTTTACAATTCTCTAGAGCGGTCCAGAGATACCTCCATCTTTTCTAACTCTCCAAAAGTGAATTGCCATAAAGATAACAATGATGAATGGGAAGAATAGAACGTGCAATACATAGAATCTGAGCAATGTAGCTGTTGTTGCTTCTAAGCCAGCAAATAACCCAAACTTAATTTGTGCACCAAACACCGGCGTGTAACTTGCCATGTTGCCACCAACAGTAACAGCCCAAATAGCCAGCTGATCCCAAGGGAGAAGGTAACCAGTAAAAGAAAGAAATAATGTTAAAAATAACAAAATAACGCCTATGACCCAGTTAAATTCTCTAGGTGCTTTATATGCTCCATGATAAAAAACTCGTGACATATGAAGAAAAACTACTAGAACCATAAGGTGTGCTCCCCACCTATGCATATTCCTTACTAAGGAACCAAATGCTACGCTCGTCTGTAGGGCCTGAATATCTGCATAGGCCATCTCTGTTGGTCGAAAGTAAAACATCAACCAAATACCAGTAATAGTCAAAACGATAAATAGAAAGAAACTCATTCCTCCCAGGCAAAGTGTGTATGACAAACGCACACCATGTCGTTTCACTTTTACAGGGTGTAAGTGATAGAGAACGTTGTTCATCACTACATATGATCTGTTTCTCGGGCTGTCAGAATAACCTTTTCTAAAAGGTGAGCCTGGACGAAAAATACTTGTCGCAAACTTGCTTGCTCTAGCAGCATCTCCGGAACCGGCCGATACTTTTTTGAATCTCTCTTTAAGGGTTAATTTTGCCATTATATTATTTTATAACCTTCCATATATATACCCGTGTCTGTCAGTTCTTTCCCCTGAGTCTTCATCCCAAGGTGCTGTATACAAACCATTCTCAACAGCTGCATCAGCTAAAGATCCAGCAAATTTACCTAATGAAATTACTCCAGTAGGACACCTGTCAACACAAAGCGCACATCTAGTACAAGCGTCTTCGTCAACGACGAAAAAGCCAGGAGCTTCTTCTGCATTGGGAGACTCTACATTTACAGAGTCATCGATGGCATCAACAGATAGATAGTGGATACATTTCCACGGACAAATATCTACACAACCCTCACAAAGAATACATTCTGCTTCGTCGATATGAAGAAATTGTTTCGGACGAACTCTAGATGATACTTTCTGTGCATCAACCATTGCAAGATTGTATTTTTTTTCAAACTCTGGCATTTCTATTAGTACTTCAGATTTTTTAGCCATCTGTACCTGTTTTCACAACTTTTTTGCCATAGTCAGAAATTTTAACTTTGCCTTTTTCTTTCATGTTATTGATATCTTGAACCATGTACCCAAGCACAAAGACAGCGATTAATGCACCCTGTGATATTCCTAATTGGATAACATCTTTTAAAGCTCCAAAGCTCATAGAGACTTCATTACCAAGAAATAACATTGGTGGAAATTTAATAAACTCTCTTTGGTTAGTCCACTCTAATGGACCTTGTGCTAGGTTGAGCCACTCTGATGGAAGGACTCCAAAAATTAATGTAAGTTGAAGCCAGCTTAAAAAAGAAAAATATGCTGCCTTACTCCAGGTAAGTGGTTTATCGCTCCACGCCATAAGAACCAGCCCAATAAGAATTAATTGACTGCCACTAAAGGCAACAAACTGACCGATGGTCTGTGGAAGCCAACCTCGTGGAATCCAGTTGAAGTAATCTACAATTTCACCTTGAGGAAAACCTGCATAATGAGCAACTATAACTCCACCCGTCAAGCTACCTAAGCCAGCAAAGAAAGTTGGTAAACCAAGTTTTACTCGGTTTCTATATACAAAATTTATCAACGCAGTTCCTTAATGTTTACATTCTATTTTATCGCAAAACCATGCAATATTATAAATTGAATGAATAAGTTTTTTTATTAATTTATTAAGTTTTTTCTCTGTATTTATTATGTTTACTACTAAAGTTTGTTTGAGTAATTAGTATAGAAATTGATGAAAATAAAATTGATTCCGAAGAATGAACAAGACTTGTCCAAAGTTTTTATTTTTCTACTTCCTTTAGTAGTTTTACTATCTGCTTCAATAAACTTTTTAAAAGATGCCTTTAGATCTTTCTCAAATGTTCTTCCTGGAAACCAGGTACTTAATTACGGATTTTTAGATAAGCTGTCAAACCAAATAAGTTTCAATTTTTTATTTTCTTTTATATTGGTTGTGACGGTTGTCTACCTTTTGTCTAAGTCATTAGGAAGATCGATAATTATATTTCCTCTTTTCTTCCTCACCGGACTTGGGTTAATCGGCATTGAGTTTATAGATGTGGTATTAGCTTTTATATCACCTGAACAGTTACTCGATCTTGGAAATACATCTGTTCTTTTATTAATTAAAATACTCTTAGTCGGAGCTTTTTTAGGTCTCATATTATTAAACTTTTTAGCTAAAAAAGAACCTTCAATCTTTTTGAGTAGTCAATTTCTACTCGGGGCTGTTGTGTTTTATCTAATTTCATTACTAATTTACAGAAGCGAATATACAGTTATGTCTGATAACTTCTTCATAAATTCTATGTACCTGTCAACGCATATATATGTTGGTTGTTCGTTTGTATTCTTATCAATTTTTTACTTCTTGATAACTAAGGGTATGCAAGCAACTTTATTCAGTAAAACACTGGGGACAATAAGTTTTTGGGGTTATTTATTCCTATTACCTTGGACTGGTTTTAAATATTTTTACGGAACTACGTTACCTGACTGGATTGAGAATGTCTCAATTTACCTCTCTCTTAGCCTGATAATTCCACTCCTTGCTTTAATAGTTAATTACTCTAAGACCATTGCTACAAAAGAAAATAAAGAGCCTGTTTTTTCAGTTCTGATAAGTTTTGCTTTTGTCGTATTTGGATTAACAAATGTTTTACAAATTATTAGTTCAATATCTAATGTTACACCGATAGTAAGTCTTACTAATTTTGAATACAGTGTCCGTTATGGATATATGTATAGTCTCATTCTTATCTTGATTCCATTTGTCTATCATCTAGTGCCAAAAATATATGGAAGAGAATTCATCTATGGTCGATTGGAAACTTTTAATGCTTATCTTTTAGGAACCTCTGTTGTAGCAACACTTTCATTGAATACCTTAATTGGAATTAATTCGGGATTTTCATGGAATGCAGGTGCAAATGCAGGTAATCCAACAATTTATGGAGAAGGTTTCTTGATCACATGGTCATTAATTTCAACTCCATACACTCTCATATTGTTTCTATCTTTATTATTTTTACTTTCAACATTCTTATTTACTCTCTCAACACTAAAAGCAATTATTGGTGGATCCGTTACTGAGTCTGAAACTGTATCAGAGATATCAGGAGATAATGATGAGTGAATTATTAGCAAAAGTAGCAGAGATACTAGGAGCTCCAGAAACATTGGTTCAGAGATCAGCTGAAGCAAGAGCTGAAGCATCTGGAAATACTGTTGAAGAAGTTTTACAATCATGGGCTGGTGGAGAAGCAATTGCCCCATCAGCGCCTGCAGCTGAGACTCCTGTAGTTGAAGACGCTCCTGTAGAGGAAGTCAAAGAAGAAGTTGTAGCTGAAGAGGCTCCTGTAGAGGAAGTCAAAGAAGAAGTTGTAGTTGAAGACGCTCCTGTAGAAACAATGGAGAAAGTTATTGAAGAGGAATCTGTTGAATTAAAAAAGGAAAGCTCTTTAATCTTCATCGCTGGTGTTCTAGGTGTTGCCATGTTTACTTACTTCTTTGCATTTTCAATACCTAAAAATCAGAGTGCTGATTTGGTTGCTGAGTCTCTAAATAATGAGGTTGTAGTAAGCCAAGAAGTATTAAAAGGTGCTCAAGTTTATAACGATTTAAATTGTCAATCTTGTCATACGCAAAATGTAAGACTTTTAATACCAGATTCACAAAATGGTAAAATTTTAAAAAATAAATTTGCCGATGAAATAATCATAAAGAATACTGGACTGCTTCGACTAGGCCCAGACTTATCTACATCAGCAACAAGAGAACCTACCAACAATGAAAAATGGTTAACTAGATATTTAACAGACTCTGCATCAGTGAGAGATACTATTCCTCACCCTAACTATGATTTCTTAAGCAGCTCAGATTTAGATTATTTATTAACTTATTTATTATCCTTAGGGGAAGTAAATGAATAAAAAACAAGTAAACAATGATTGGGACATTACAAGATGTTCAAAACCATTTTGTTGCCAAGAGGACGCAGAAGAATATATGACTTCTAAAAACTTTGATGGAATGGTATTAGAACTCAATGATGGCACTATACAAGCTGTTTGTCCTACCTACCCCGCTGGTTATTATTCTGGTGCTAAAACTTTATCCAAAATTAATACGAATGAAAGTTGCTGTGATATAAGTGGGTGAATTATTAGCAAAAGTAGCAGAGATACTAGGAGCTCCAGAAACATTGGTTCAGAGATCAGCTGAAGCAAGAGCTGAAGCATCTGGAAATACTGTTGAAGAAGTTTTACAATCATGGGCTGGTGGAGAAGCAATTGCCCCATCAGCGCCTGCAGCTGAGACTCCTGTAGAGGAAGTCAAAGAAGAAGTTGTAGCTGAAGAGGCTCCTGTAGAGGAAGTCAAAGAAGAAGTTGTAGCTGAAGAGGCTCCTGTTGCTAAATCAGTAACAACAAAAGTTGAAACTGTAATCAAAAAAGTCTCCATGGCCAATAACACTATGGGTATTAAGTTAAATACTGACACTACTCTCCCAAGGTGGTTGAACTTTAGCTTTATGATTATTCCAGTATTTATCCTCATAGGAATGATTAATACTTCTGGTGCGCAGGAATGCGGAGTAAATGGAATCTTAGATGTAGACAGAAAATCTCAACAAACTGTTAATTGTGATGGATCACCCTTCGAAGGAAAAGGTGTAGCATCCACAAACGCTGTTAATTATGTAGCCGTAGGTCAGCAAGTTTATTCAGGTGCTGCGGCATGTGCTGGTTGTCACGGGGCTAATGGTGGCGGTGGTGTTGGACCATCTTTTATTGGTGGAGCTCTTTATACAACATTCCCAACCTGTGCAGATCATGCGAAATGGATACAACTTGGATCAGCTGGTTGGCAGGCCGAAGTAGGAGCAGCTTATGGTGCTGAAGATACAATATCTATCGGTGGCATGCCTGGATTCCAAGGTAAATTAACTGAAGAAGAACTAATGGCTGTTGTTGTTTTTGAAAGAGTGGTCTTCGGTGGAGGAAATACAGAGGAAGTACTCATTGATTGTGGCCTTCTTGAAACAGAAGAAGACGAAGAAAATATAGAAGCGGTCAGTACAACTCCTTAAAAAACACTTTGTTTCTTTTCAAAAACTAATTAATATTTTGCTATGTTACCTGTTATCTATTTTCATTTGGCTCTAATCGCTTTTGCGGGCTTATTGTTTTACGTAGTTCTCTAAGTGGTTGCAAAAAAAAGAGCTAAGAGAGTCGTAGGCTGGAAAGAGAATGCAGCTCTACCTGATTTAAACATAGTAAGTGTCATCGCAAAAATTGACACAGGTGCCAATCTTGCTTCTATTGATGCTGCAGATATAAAAATTGTATCTAGAAAAAAAGTTAAATACGTAAAATTCACAGTCATGAAAAGAAATAATACCGTTAGAAAAACCTCTGCTCCGCTTGAGGGGTATAAAAGAATAAAGAGTTCAAATGGAGATGTTGAAAAAAGACCGTATATTAAAACTACTTTATTAATGGATGGTATTGCTAAGAAGATTGAACTTACATTAACTGACCGAGGACCGATGGATTATACAATGTTGATTGGAAGAAAAGCACTCGGAAGAAGATGGGTTGTAAATCCATCTATCAGTTTTTTAACAAAATCAAATATTAAAGAAAGTAAAATTAAGAAATGAAGTTAGGGATTCTCTCTCAAGATATAAATTTGTATTCGACTTCACGATTATATGAAACAGCAAAAAAAAGAGGTCACGACACACAAGTTGTGAGTTATCTCCGTTGCTATATGAATATTGCAAAAGCAAACCCAAGAATTTTTTTCAGAGGTGATGAACTTAGTTTTGATTCGGTCATTCCTAGAATTGCAGCAACTTGGACATTCTACGGTGCGGCTGTGGTCAGACAATTTGAATTAATGGGTTCTCTATCAGCTAACTCTTCAGCCTCGATTAGTCGTTCAAGAGATAAGCTAAGAGCCCTTCAACTTATTGGAAATAGTGGGGTTGAAATGCCTGTTACTGGCTACGTTCATTTTTCTAGAGACATTGAAGCTGTCCTTAACACAGTAGGTGAACCACCGTTTGTAATAAAACTTTTAGAAGGGACACAAGGGAGAGGTGTCGTTCTTACAGAAACAATGGAGGCTGCAATTAGTGCAATTGAGACAATGAAAAATATTGATGCAAACATTTTGATTCAAGAGTTTATTAAAGAAGCAGATGGTGAAGATATCCGAGCGATAGTAGTTGGTGATAAAGTTGTTGCCTCGATGAAGAGAAAAGCGAAACCTGGTGAATTTAGATCTAATGTGCATCTTGGAGGGTCTGTTTTAAATTATGAGATGACCGATGAGGAAAAAGAGAGTGCTGTAAGGTCAGCCAAAGTTTTAGGTCTTCAAGTTGCAGGTGTTGATCTGATTCAATCAGATCGTGGACCCTTAGTTTTAGAAGTCAACTCA
Organism: uncultured Candidatus Actinomarinales bacterium; assembly: GCA_943840565.1. Taxonomy (GTDB): domain Bacteria; phylum Actinomycetota; class Acidimicrobiia; order Actinomarinales; family Actinomarinaceae; genus Actinomarina. The sequence goes on from CALSUY010000003.1 coordinate 27,901, forward strand.
TCACCTGGACTTGAAGGGATTGAACGTGCAAGCGAAATTGATGTTGCAGAAAAAATTATTGAGTTCTTAGAATATGAAATTCAAAATAGAGATCTCTCGAAACCAATAGATATTTAAGAAAATAAATAATTCTTTAAAATAGTACCTTTATTTAAAATTCCCTCATCGAGGACCTTATTACCATTGAGGAGCACAGGAACTCTTAAAAGATATTCTTGGAATCCATCTTCCACTTGAACAGTATTAATTCTAAAAAATTTATTTAAAAATGAGATAGTCTTTAAACCCTTTTCACAAAGTTCACAGTTTTCTGTAACAACTAAATGTAAAGTTTTCATAAACCTAAAATATTCTTATGAGACCTTGGACATTAGTTTTTGTAGTGCTGTTAGCAGTAATTATTTTTGTATCTGGTTTTATTGTCTTGAGCTTCATTTAAATTGAAAAGCTAACCTTCGAAGAATCTTTACACTCTAGGATTTCAGCAGCATTACCATTTTTTCTAAATATTAAAACCATTCCCCAAGAGTCAGTTATTAGGCCGACATTATCTAAATACTCACTTTGGAAGCTTTCACACCAAGTTGTTTTAAAACTACGGCTACCTATCGTTACATTTACGACATCACCAATAGATAAATTTAAACCCCTGAGTTCTTCGGGTGATACATTTGTTTGACAGTTTCCGAAGTGATCTACATAAAGAACTTCACCCTTAATTTCTTTTTCGGACACATCTGTGAGGGGAATTAAGTACTGCTTTAAGTCTCCGAGATCAACTTCTGGTCCAAATTCTTCTAAAGCAAGCTGTCCAGAAGCATATCCTGCAGCAAAAGGTGAGAAAATATCCCTTGCATGGAAAGTACTGCCTTCAGAGGGAATGATCCAATCTGTGTTTTCAAGTAAAAAAGCTCTTTGTGCACCACCAACGGTTGCACAAGCCAAATTTAATAAACCATTATCTGGCCCAATCATTACACCCCACTCAGTTTCTATCCCAATTGCTTTTCTCTCTGTCCCTACTCCAGGATCCACTACACCAAGTAAGACCCCTTGTGGAATATATTGAATAGCTCTCATTAAGAGGAGGCTTGCATATCTAATATCTTGTGCCGGAATGCCGTGTGAAATATCATTCACCTTTAATTCGGGATCTATCCTGTTTATGACACCTTTGACAACGCCCACTGAGCCATCTTCTAAACCAAAATCTGTTGCGAAAGAAATTATTTTTTTCATAGATTTCATTATATAGAGATTAGATATTCAGGAAAAATTGTTTTAAATTAGCATAATCTAATAATTCTGTATATATTTACCTTGAAGAGGGGGAATCATTAAGAAATTACTTTACGGGTTTTTAGTATTAGTTGTTGTTGGATATTTTGGGGTGGGCTATTACATCTATGATGCATCTGCAACAGTTCCCTGCACTGTCTGGGAGGGTGAGCAAACAAATAATCCTTCAAGCTTCTCTGGTTGGGATGAATATGATGTTGATGTTACCCCATACTTTATGCCAAGCTACGAAACAGTAAGTATTGATTCAACAGATGATGTCAAGCTAAGTGCTTGGTGGATGCAAAATGATCCACAGGCAAAAACTATAGTTGTTATTCATGGATTAACAAGTAGCAAATACTCCTCTGGTGTTCTTCTAGCTTCTGGAATACTGTACAAAAGCGGCTTCAATGTTTTAGCAATGGATATGAGAGATCATGGAGACAGTACTTGTGAAGATGGATATTACTCTGCAGGTCAAAAGGAATCTGATGACTCAGCAGCTGTAGTCGACTGGTTAGTAAACGAAAAGAATATCAGTGCAAATAAAATAGGTATTTATGGTCAGTCATTAGGAGCACTCACTACCTTGCAAACAGGTGCCAAAACTCAGAATTTTGCCGCGATCGCCGTACACGATCCGCCAGTTGCATTTGAGACTCTCGTAAGAGAAGAGATGGAATTCCAAGGTTTTCCTCCTAGTCTTTATACACCCGTTTTACACTATGCAAGAATCTTTAGAGGTGAAAATCTTACTGAAGTCACCCCTGAAGTTGCCATAGCTGGTGGTAATAAGCAACCAATATTGGTTTTTAATGGGATGCTAGACAAAAGAGTTCTTGCACATCACACAGATGATTTAATAAAAATTGCAAATGATAATGGGGTTGAAATCACTACCTATCGATATGAGGACATGGGCCATGTTGAAAGCCTTTGGGGGTACAACGAGGAATTTGGAAAAGTTATTGTTAGCTTTTTTAATGAAAACTTAAGTTCTTAACTGTCCTTGAGGTCAATATATTTAAAGTAATTTAGATAATATTTTTGTAAGCCTTTTTAAGATTTTGAGCAGTTATCTCCCAATTAAATACTAAAGAATTCTTAACTGCATTGTTTATTAACTGAGATCTATACTCTTCGTTTTCAAATAACTTTATGATGAAATCGTATACTTGAACATCCTCAAAAGATTTAGAAACTAAACCATCCTCATTATTTGAGATAATCTCCTTAAAAGAACCCTGATTGGTACTTAAAACTGGAAGACCTGAACGATGTGCCTCTATTGCAACCAAGCCAAATGTTTCGCTTTCTGCTGAATGAATTAATAATTTAGACTTGCGCATCAGTTTTACTAATTTTTTTTGAGATAGTGACCCAACAAACTGAACATCCTCTTCGATTCTAAGTTCTTCGATTTTGTTCTTCATTTTTGTGAGATAAGCTTCTCCATCAGCACCACTTGGACCTCCAACAAAAATTAATTCAAGACCTTTAATTCGATACTGTAGACTTTTAAATAAATCTAAGGTTTGCAATTGTCCTTTTTGTTTTTGTATTCTTCCAACCGAGAGAATTATATTTTTCCTTTTCTCCCCCCTAAATGCTTTAAAAGTTTTTTTATCAAGACCTGGAGTGACAATGTGTATTTTTAACTTGTCAGCACCATATCGATTTAGTAAATTCTCTTTTTCAAACTGGCTGGAGGCCGTTATTTTGTCAGCAGAATTAAATATTTCTTTTTCAGCACTAATCCTATCTAAACCATTTTCCTGTATGAAGACTCCCAAGCTATGAGAAGTAAAAATAAAAGGAATTTTATATCTTTGTTTTATCTCTTTAGCAACTAATCCTGAGAGCCAATAGTGTGCATGTACAACATCAATCTCATGTTCTTCAATGTATTGAAATGTTTTTTCGATGAACTCATCTAGGAATTCTTTTTTCTCTTCGGTATTTGCTTGATTTGTAAATAAATTGAAAGAACTTAATTTTAAATTCTTCTTACTCATATTTTTTGCTTGTTCGCCAGTAATAATATGCACTGTATTATCTTTTGCTAATTCCTTTGAAATAGATTCAACGTACACATTAAGTCCCCCTCCATCGTTAACTCCGAGACTATTCATTGGAGCTGTATGAAAGCTGATTTGTAAGATATTCATAAGGTGATCTCAATATCGTATAGTTGCGTGGAAATGCCACCTAAGTCAAATTTGTAGCGTTCTGTCCCCTTGAGGAAGTCAAAAAAAGTGAACTCTTTGCTGATTAATTGTTCAATTATTTTATCAATGATGATAATCCCTGGGTTGACTTCATTAAAAGTATTGTTTTTACTTGAATTATATAAATAACTTCCCACTTCATCTTCATAAACAAAGCAACAGGCAGCAATACTGTTATCTACCTCTAGGTAGTAAATTTTCCACCCCTTCATCGCTAGTAAGCTACTGAAAAATGCAGCAACTTCATCATTCATAAAATTACCTTTATCTCCATCTGATGTTTTATGAAGCTTGATAAAAGTTTCAAATATTTCACTGTCTTTAGATTCCCTCAATACAGCTTGGGGATACTTTTCTTGAAAGCGTACTTTTTTGCGCTTTAACTCATGTCTTTTTTTTCTTGGTAGAGCAGCAAGATACTCCTCATAAGACTCAGGGAGCATAAGGTTTACTACTTGATCTTGTTTTGATATTTTTAGTGAGTTCTCTGGATACAATTTTGTAATTTCTTTAATTTGATCGAAATGCATAGAGTCAAGAGAGATCTTTTTACAGTTGAGATCTTTTAAGGATTTAGAGGTTAGATTGAAATTTGGACGGTAGTCTATGTAATCTCTTGATCCACTGTTACATAAGGTGCCATCTTTTATTGAAAATAAATCATGTTGTAAGTCACTATCAGAAGAACTATTTAGTTGAATTACTAAATCAAGGAATTCCTTAGTTACAAACGGTGAATTGTTTATTTGATCGACTATCACCTAACTAGAATAAACCATTCACAATATTTACTGCATCCACAAAAAACAAAGATAGTAAAAATGCTACGAGGTAATCATACAAATATACCTGCGTAGATAGTTCGTTTATAAACTCTGACTCAAAGCGGAGTTTCAGAATTAAAAAATTAATCAACACTGTAAATAATGCCGTAAATGTTCCTGCAAGCAATATGTGAGAAATGCTGTAGTCGTAGAAGCTGCTGACTCCAACAAAAACTACGACCGCCGCAAAAAAATTAAAGAAGTATTGAAAATTACTAAATTGCACATTAAACAAGGTTGCAATTGTCTTAATAAAGAACAACAGTAAGAAAAGATAGGTTAAGTACATAATGTTGTCTTTGAAAATATTGAGTAAGAATAAAATGAATTACTGTCATTGAAATTATCGTTGAAAATAAAAGATTTCCTAATTTGAAAATATTTAAATCCATGACAAATATCCCAATAAGTGGAACTAATAGTAAGACAATATAAAGTAGTGTTTGAATATTTGACTCACTCAAAATATTGAAGAGAACAGGTAAAAAAGTTACAGAGATAAAAATTAATATCAATCTGTACTCTTTAGAGTCAACACGAAGTTGGCCTGACAACATCTCAAGTTGCCACACCAAGAGTAATCCAACAAACACAGCGGTTAATAGTTGAATATTGTCCATTAATAACCCAACAAAAATTGCTGTAGTTAAGACAACTTGTATATATCGAATTTGTACTTCTAACATCCTCGCGAAAATTTTACCTAGATAAGCTTGAAAACTAAAGTGATTTGTAATATAGTTATTAAACACTATATTTAGTATCTAAATATACAAAGTACACCATATTTAGTTGTAAAAGGAGAAAACATGGCGAAGAGTTCAGGATTAAAGGTAACAAGAAAATATACATCAAAGGGCGATCCATATAAAGGAATTGTTTGGGAGAAGCGAACTTCAAAGATAGCTAACCCTGATGGTTCAGTAGTCTTCGAAATGGAAAATGTAGAAATCCCTTCAACATGGTCACAAGTTGCAACAGACATCATGGTTTCAAAATATTTTAGAAAAGCTGGCGTTCCGCAAGTCGATGATGAAGGTAACACTTTAAAAGATGAAAATGGGGATACTATTCTTGGCTCCGAGACCTCTTCACGACAAGTTTTTGACAGACTAGCTGAAACCTGGAGACACTGGGGAGAGACAACAGGATACTTTGCAACAAAAGATGATGCTCAAGCTTTTGAAGATGAACTCAAGTACATGCTTGCTACCCAAATGGCAGCACCTAACAGCCCACAATGGTTTAACACTGGACTCAACCATAAATATGATCTAACAGGTCCTAAACAGGGATTTTGGTATGTAGATCCTAAATCAGGAGAACTTGTAGAGGCAGATGACTCTTATTCAAGGCCACAACCCCACGCTTGTTTTATTCAATCTATTGATGATGACCTAGTAAATGAAGGTGGAATCATGGATCTCTGGGTTAAAGAAGCTCGACTCTTTAAGTTTGGTTCTGGCACAGGAACTAACTTTTCAAACCTCAGAGGAGAAGGTGAAAAACTTTCTGGTGGTGGTGTTTCCTCAGGTGTAATGTCCTTCCTAAAAATTGGAGACAGAGCAGCTGGAGCAATCAAGTCTGGTGGTACAACCAGAAGAGCAGCAAAAATGGTTATTCTTGACTTGGATCATCCAGATATTGAAACTTTCATCGAATGGAAAGCTATTGAAGAAGATAAAGCTCGTGCACTTATTGCAGCTGGCTATCCTGCTGATTTTAATGGTGAAGCTTATGCAACCGTCTCAGGACAAAACTCTAACAACTCAGTTAAGGTTCCAACAGAGTTCCTAACAGCTATTGAAGAAGATGGTGACTGGGATTTAATTGCCAGAACTGATGGATCTGTAATGAAGACTGTCAAAGCGCGTGAGCTATGGAAAAAAGTTGCTGATGCTGCCTGGAGATGTGCTGACCCGGGAGTGCAATATGATACAACTATCAACGAATGGCACACCTCCCCTATGGGTGGAAGAATTAGAGCATCTAATCCATGCTCCGAATATTTATTCTTAGACAACACAGCTTGTAACTTAGCAAGTTTGAACTTAGTTAAATTCTATGATGACGAAAAACAAGAATTTGATGTTGTCTCCTACAAGCATGCATTAAGAATTTGGACTATCGTTCTTGAAATCTCAGTTGAAATGGCTCAGTTTCCATCAAAAGAGATTGCCCAAGGTTCTTATGACTACAGAACATTAGGACTTGGATATGCAAACTTAGGTTCACTACTTATGAGAAAAGGTATTGCTTATGATTCCAAATTAGGAAGAGCAATCGCTGGTGCATTGACAGCCATGTTGACTGGTGAGGCTTACAAAACATCTGCTGAAATGGCAGGTATTGTTGGTACATTCCCACGTTATAAAGAGAATGCTGACAACATGCTTAGAGTTAT
>CALSUY010000004.1 GCA_943840565.1 uncultured Candidatus Actinomarinales bacterium
TGAACGCAGCAACAAAATTAATTTATTTTCCTAAGTATATTACAAATCAACAAGATGGAATTCTCACAGTCACAGAATTTATCATGTGGCCATTATGGCTTGTGTCAATTTATTTAGTAGTTGTATTATTTTGTCCACTAACGATATATCTACATAAAAAGAATCCTTATTTGACTCTTTCTTTTTTGATATTTACCTTGGTGTTAATTGACAATATTGAATTCAACTTATCTCTCTCGTATATAAAGCTGTTTAATTATTTAGTTTTTTGGTTAACAATACACCAGCTAGGTTATTTTCTAGCCGATGGAAAAATATTTGCATTCAGAAAATCGTTGTTTGCAGGAATAACATTCTTTTCTTACAGCTATCTATCTTATATTCACACAACAACTGAGCAGTATTTATCAGTTTCGAATTATCGGTTACTTTCTTTTTCAAATGAAGACCCTCCAACCACTGTATATTTAATTTCATCTTTAGGGCTAATTTCACTCTTCCTATTATTTCGTGATCAAGTCGAATCTTTATTAAATAAGAAAATCATTTGGTCTGTCTTCTCGACAATACATGCAAATATTTATACATTGTTTCTCTGGCACGTTGTATTATTCTTTTTCATTAGCTATTTTCCAACTTTTATAATCTATTACCCACTAGTAATATTTTTAATTATTTTTTGTTTCGGTAATTACGAGCGACAAACTTTTAGACTTTCCCGTTCTTTAATCAAAAGAGTGAATCCACTCCAACCATGGCCCACACCAATAAAAGCAAGGTTATCATACAGTAATTTTCTTCTTGCTTGGATATCTTCAATGTTGATTTTGATTGGAATATTGCAAGTAACTCTTGGTGGTATTGGTTTGTCAGGGTTCTTTTCCTTAAGGCAGTTATATTTGTTTTCAGGAAATACATTTGAAGCATTTGTTAGGATTGTCATTGGTCTGTTATTACTTAATGTTACGATTAGACGAAAAGATTTAAAAAACCAGTTACTAGTAATTGGTATTGTTTCTCAGATTATTACATTAGTTGTTAGGTATCAACTTTATAACTCAGTAACTACACTTGAGCTCTACATGAGTATTTTTTTAATAGGGTTTTTTCTGATACTGATATTTAATAATCGTAACTATAAATCAATAGCTTGAGTCATAATATATGAATATGAAAAAAGATGAATCTAGACAAGAATTATTAAATAGAGCATTTATTTATGTGCTATTTATTGGCATTTCAGTAATTATATTTCTAAGAGTTAAACCTTTACTCTTTGATCTTTTTGTAGCTGTAGTTTTAGCAGCACTTGCAGAACCAGTTGTTTATAGACTTTCAAAGAAATTCGGTCGAAAGATATCTGCCCTCATTTCTGTCGCACTGTTACTTCTGGTAATATTTGGAATAATCTTTTCTCTTATTCCAATAATGGTTCAAGAGATTTACTATATCTCTACACAATTACCAACATATCTAGATAACCTTTTGGATTATTTCAATAGAGAAGGCTTTACAATATCCAACCAGTCTCTAGATTTGGAGTCACAATTCAGTACATTTGTTAACACTTATGGAGGAACAGTTGGAGAAACAGTAGTTTTTGCTGGCCAAGGGGTCTTAAGTGCTTTTGGTCATTTCTTTATCATTTTCTTCTTTTCTTTCTATTTGATTAGTGAAGGTGAACATTGGAGAGAAAATCTAAAGAAAAATATCGCACCGAAATACTCAAATCTCATTGAACAAGTATGGACAATCGGAGTTTCTAAAGCTGGTGGATTTATTGTGGCAAGAGTAATTCTTGGGATACTTGCAAGTATTGTGTTCACAGTATCTTTTCTTGTGATTGGGTTACCATCTGCTGTAGCTTTGGGTATTGCTGCAGGTGTTCTTTCACAACTAATCCCCGTGATAGGAACATTCCTAGGTGGAATTGTTCCAGTTTTAGCCTCTATATCACTTGGTGTTAACTATGTTCTATATACATTGATTGTTTTATCTGTGTATCAGTTAATTGAAAACTATTTCATAAGTCCAAAAGTTACTCAGTCAACAATGGAGATCCATCCGGCTGTTGCAGTATTTTCAACTATATTTGGAGCTTATACGGTGGGTGCTGTTGGCGCAATCTTAGCATTGCCAGTTGCTGCAACAATTCAAGGTGTAGTAGGAACTATTATAGAGAATAGCAAAAATGAATAATTTTATAAATATACCTATTAATGCTGTGAAATCTATTGATAATCTTCTCCAACACTTTAAAGAGGAGACTGTTGACGAGGTTGAGAACTCAATAAAGTCATTAAAAAGAAACTTCAAAGCCGGTAACTATTTAGCTCTTGCGACATTATTTATCATTATTGGTGTAGCGTCTATTTTAAGTCAGATGTTTATTGGAAACTATTTCCTACAAGCTATGACATATTTTTCTATGGCTCTATTATCCTTGATTGCATTCGGATTAATTGTATGGAGAATATTGAAATGACAGAATATAGAGAAACATATAACGAACTGAAGAAAAATATTAATTCAGAGAATTCAAAAGTCATTTCTTTCCTATTTTTTGGAATACTAGTTGGTAGAGCTTACGAAAAATATCGCAAGATTAAAAAATCAATCCTTAAAAAACGTTCGTGAATAAGTCACTACAAAAATTCGTAGCAATCGTCTTAGCTGCTGGTGTTGTATTTTCTACGATTGCCTATTTTTTACTGTTAATATAAATTTGTGGAAATTGACAACAGACTCGTAATAATTTCATCTGAATCAAAAAAGTACTTAAGCGTAATAACAAAAGGCAAAGAATTCATAACTAATGATGGCAAAATAGAATTTGATAAAATAAAATCCCTTCCTACTCAGATTAAATCATCAACCGGAAAAATATTTACAATTTATGTTCCATCTTATAAAGAATTTATTCTTCTTATGAAGAGAGGGCCTCAAATAATATATCCCAAAGATGTGGGTTCAATACTCATTTCAGGGAATATAAATGCAAATAGTAAAGTTTTAGAGATTGGTACTGGGTCTGGAGCATTAACTCTTTTTCTAGCGTCAATTTTAGGTACTAATTCCAAATTTTATTCTTTAGATATCAGTAAAAAAAATCAATATCGAGCTAAAAAGACAATATCACGATATTTATCTAATTATTCATCTGATTTTATAAATGATATTCAATTTATTAATACAGATCTGTCTGATTTTAAAATTGATACTGTTCCTTTTAAATTTGATACTGTTATTACAGATGTCCCAGAACCATGGGTATTCTTCGAAAATAATCATATAAATAGTAATCTTTACTGGGTTTCATATTTACCCTCAATATCTCAAGTTTCTAAATTAGCTGACGCCTTACAAGATAATAGTTTTAAAGATATTGAGATTAAAGAGACAATAGAGAGAGAGTGGACCATACGAGGTAATATTTCAAGGCCAAAGCATACAATGGTTGGTCATACGGGGTTTACAGTTAGTGGAAGGTATATTTTATGATTTATGGTTCAATCATTATGCATTCGCCAGGACATTCCTCTGCCGATTCAACAACTGCATCTTCTTGACCTTTAGGAACAACAGCTAGGCCTTCAGCACCACCGACATTCCCATTTTCTTCTGAAAAAACTTTATCACCCTCTTTAACATAAAAAAGGCCATCATCTAATCCGACAAATACATCTGGTGCGATCTCTTCACAAAGGCCATCACCGGTACATAAATCTTGATCAATCCATACTTTCATAAGTAGTATTTTACCTTGTTATAGATTTACACAAATCTTCGAATATAAAATTTATATCTAATATTTTGTAAGATACTTATAAAGCTAAAACTAATTATTTATGAAAAATGTATTTAAAAGGTGTTTAAAGTTAATCGCTCTTTTCGATAGCTCAAACACATTCAATCTCGATAGTAATTACATAAAAGACAATATACCCGAGTATCGTAATTTGAATGATTCAGCGTACAAACGATCTTTTGAGAGAGATAAAGCACTCCTAAAAGAGGTCGGGTTCAATTTAGAATATGAAAATGACAAATGGAGTGTTGAGGATGGTTATAAGCTTAAAGGAACAAATATAATTTTAGACTTACAAAGTAAATCTGGATTTGACATTGAGAGGTTTATCAACACATATTCTGTTATTAAGAAATACTTATCACCATATTTACAACTCAATAAAGATTTAAAAGTTATACCAATACTCAATACAGCCATAAAGGAGCGGAGAAGAATTTCATTTATTTACAATGACAAACTAAGAAAAGTATATCCTTTAGGCCTGAGGTTCCATGCTGGAATATGGTACCTGGGAGCAGATGATGGAAATATTGTTAAAACATTTAAAATAAACACTATAGAAAATCTAAAAATAGGTAACAAAGAGAATCTTCACACTAAAAATATTTCAGAGTTTAACTTTTCATGGGAAAACATGTCAAGTTTTATTACGGTCGAGATAATTTCAGATAACGACTTACATAGAGTGCACAGTAGGATTTTCAATTTTACTGAGGTCTCTTCGAAGGAAAATGAAGAAAATATTACCATAAAATTAAAAACGAATGATCATCATGGCTTAATCAAGTATTTACTGTTGGTTGAGCCAAAATTACTAAATATAAATAAGCAAGACAAAGAGGCACTAAAGCGAGCTATAAATGGAATTTAAAATAAACCTAGGTAATATAATTCACATTCTTTCACTTATTAAAAAAGAAAGATCATTTAACTTAGAAGACTTAGCAGAAAATGTTAATTTAAGCTCCGACAAACTGTTGTATTCATTAACAATCTTATCGGAAGTGTACTCTTCAGATGGCGACAGCTTTATAAACTTTGAAGTAAATTTGGAAAAGAATGTCATTACCTTCGAGTTCAATGAATCTCTAGCAAGTATCCCTACAATTACTGATCTAGACTTATTTAAAATATATACAGTTCTAAATAATCCTAAGATAAATGTTGAAAAGTTATTTGACAATAAGTCAGATCTTATTTACCTATATAACACACTAAATAATTACTTTAAATCTCACCAAAGTGCAGCAAACAGTGCCAAACTTGACTTTAATAGAGTGTTTGTATCCGATGAACTGTATATAGAGTACATTAAATTAGGGCACAATATTTCAAATATCTATAAAATTAAGCCATTATCTTTCAATATTACAAATGATGGAGATGTTCTTGAAGCGTATGATTATGAAGACGACAAAATAAAAAGTTTTTTAATAGAAAGAATTGTTAACTTTCCAGAGGAAAAAAGTCTTAAAGAAAGATTTTCAAAAAATGATAATGAGATTTCAGTTACCTATCAAGACCTAGCATTAAAAAGACATCAACAGCATTTCCGTTCAGAAGAAATAGCTGTAGAGCATTTCCTAAAGAATATAGATTCACAAAATGTTATTGCTCCAAACTCCGTTAGAGTTGAAATTGAAAAAAGAAAAAATAAATTGATTGCTGAGTTTTTATCATGAGCATTATTGAATTACTAGTTATAGTCCTAATCTCTCTTGGTATATTTGATAAAAGCAAAATTTTATATTACTTTAATAAAATCTCTAAATTCCAAAATGGGCAAAGTCGCCAAATAATTGGAGATAATTCAATTGATGAAAATTGGATCTGGCTAGATGAAAATGAGGAGGAATAATATGAAAAAACCATTCATGGAGCACCTTCAAGAGTTAAATAACAGAATATTATTTTCTTTTACTTTAGTTGGGATAGTTGCAATATTTGTATATAACCAGTACTCATTTTTTGGTGATATTTTATTAGAACCTCTCATAAATGCTGGATATGATGACTCTAATATATTTGCATTAACAATCTATGAAGGTTTTCAAGTAAAGCTACAGAATACTTTTTGGATATCCATAATTATTACATTTCCATTAATACTTTTAATATTAGGTTATTTCGTTAAACCAGCTTTAGAGATAAGAACATTAAGCTTTTCGTTATATTTCATCTTCTTTACTCTCTTATTTTATTCAGGTATATTTTCTTCACTAAGTATTGCTCATGTCGGTATTGAGTTCCTCCTTTCATTTAATGAGAATGAAATTATTTTAAGATCTCAAAACTATTTTCAGTTCATAACGAGAATTTCTTTGTTATTTGGAGTTTCATTTCAATTACCATTAATCATGCTTTTTCTCCTTAACAAAGGAATAATAAAGGTAAAGAGCCTAACCAATAAACGGGCTGAAATGTTTATAGTCATACTTATTTTTTCAGCAGTAATAACACCAACGGGTGATCCTATTTCGCTTTTTATCTTCACTCTCCCTATGTATTTACTCATAGAAATAATGATTTTTATTCATAAAAAAAGTAATCGTGAATTTTAATTTAGATAAATTTCAGGTTGAGGCAATTAACTCTATTAATAAAGATTTTAATGTATTAGTCGTTGCACCTACGGGATCAGGAAAAACCTATATAGCCGAAAAAGCTATTGAAAAATATACTAACCAGAACCAAAATGTAATTTATACGACACCCATTAAAGCATTATCGAATCAAAAATATAATGATTTCACAAATTTGAACATTGATACTGGATTGCTCACAGGAGACAGGACCATCAGCCCAGATTCAAATCTTATTGTTGCCACTACTGAAATATTAAGAAATATGATTTATTCAGATGACAAAAGATTAAAAAAAATTGGACTCATAGTCCTTGATGAAGTTCACTATCTATCTGATTCCGAGCGAGGCACAACTTGGGAAGAAATAATTATTCATGCCCCAAAAAATATCAAGTTTCTTTTTCTATCAGCGACTATTAGAAATAAAGAAGAATTCCACAACTGGATAGTTTCATTAAGAGGAAAAACATCATTGGTGTACTCCAATATAAGGCCCGTCCCACTAGAAATATCCTTAGTTGGTTTAAACCCTCACAGTGAGCAATTAAAAATAATTAAATCTTCAAAAGATAAGCGTAATAATAAAATCTTTAAATTTGAAAAACAATATAGAAAGTACAAGAGACCTCATCTAGGCTTTCAACTTGACTACCTCGAAAGTAAAAACCTTACACCTTCAATATTTTTTTATTTTTCAAGAGATAGAGTTGAAACAAAAGCTAGACAGGCAGCGACAAATAGAAATAAAATTAAAAAAGCAAATGAGATTAAAGATGTTTTTAATGATGTTTTTAGTTCCCTAGATTCAACTCAATATGATCTTTTAAATTTGGATGAACTACTGTGGATGTGGGTAAGGGGAATCGGATATCATCATGCGGGGCTTGCACCTATTGTAAAAGAATTTATTGAATTTTTATTTCTAAATAGATATATAAAATATTTATTTGCCACAGAAACACTATCACTTGGTCTCAACCTTCCTGCGAAATCTATTGTTATCGATAGACTTTACAAATACGATGGAATAAAAACACGATTAATCAATCAATCAGAATTTCTACAATTGACTGGGAGAGCAGGAAGGAGAGGGATTGACACAAAGGGATTTGCATTTATAAATTATGACAGAAATATTGAAAATTTTTGGTATAACAACTTGTTTACCCTCAAGTCAAGTAATTTAAATTCTGCATATTCGGTCTCGTATTCTTCAATATTGAATATGTTAAGCAAATACTCACTAAAGCAAGCCATAGAACTCCTTGAAAAAAGTTTCTTTTCTTATCAAAATAACTTCAATATCAAAAAGCTTCAAAATACATTTACATCCAAGCTCGAAGTCCTTGAGTTGTTAAATTTCAAGAATGACAATAAGAAATCCATGGTTTTAACTGAAACCTATAGGGATAATCTAATCGTCGGACTTGAATTACTAGAGAGTGATTTTGATAAAGATATGAATTTCTACTTGATGCTTGTATGCTCTGGTTTATCCACAACCAGGCATGACTTGTCCCTTAATGAGTTGTATGTGGATACATTCATTAAATTTCAAATTATGGAGGAAAAGATTAATAAGATGGAATCATTTGCAGGGGTGAAAAAAATAACTTCAATTGAAATTGGTTGGTTCAGTATTTTTAATGAATATTTGCAATCTGAAGACGTTGAATCAGTATTATCTAAATTCAATATCAGTATCGGTGATTTTATTCGTGCTGGTAAGGAAGCTTCTGAACTCTCAACTAAACTCTTTAATATATATCGTATTAAGGAATTTAAAATGATTACTGATATTTTTAATGATGAGTTAATCCAGAAATCTATGCGATGAAAGAATATGTTGTAGTTTATAACCTAAATTCTAGAGGTAAAAAATTAACCGAAAGCTACTTGTCCACACTTTTTGAAAAGCATAATTTGAAATCCAAAATCTTTATGACTTCTGATGTTTCAGAAGTTGATCAAATAATAGAACAGCATAAGGACACTAAAAAATATAATTATTGTGCAATTGGGGGAGATGGCACTATTAATTCTTTGATAGATAGTCTTCTAAGAAAAGGTCTAGATCGTCCTATTGTAGGATGTCTTCCATCAGGTAGTGGTTCTGATTTTTTAAGAACTTTTGCAATCCCTCAAAATATAGAAACCGCAATAGAACACCTCAAAGGAGATTCTACTTACCTTATTGACACAGCAATTGTGTCCACTTCCGAAAAAGAAAGACATTTTGTTAATATTTTAAACTTTGGTTTTCTTGCTGATACAGTTGAAATGAGTGAAAAATTGCCAAAGATTTTTAGAAGATTTAGATATCCGATTAGCTTCTGGCTAAAGCTACTTCCTGCTAGGTCTGGAATGATGTCTATTAAAACACACAACTATGAATTTAATGCCGATGCCTTCGTTATTACTGTATGTAATGGTCAGTTTTTTGGAGGTGGTTGGAATATATCACCTAAATCTAGTCTTCAAGACGGTCTACTTAATATTCAAATTTTTAAAGTAACAAAAAAGAAAGCAATGAAATTATTTTTTCTAGCAAAGAAGGGTTTACATTTAACAGAACCAGATGTTCTTTTAAAAAGAAGTGGAGAAATACAGCTTTTATCACATCAATCAATAGAAATTGATGGTGATTATTTCGATAAGGGTCCAGCTGAGATATTTGTTAAAAAAGCTTCCATACAGCTAAAAATTTAGTATGATTTTAAAAGCACTTTAAGGAGAAGCATGGCAGAAAAAGAAGTAGATGAAATTAAAGAACCTAATTTAGAAGATCTTGATGAAGACGATCTAGAAGATTCAGAAACGCCTACTGATGAAGAAGAGGAAAAAGAGGAGGTTGAAACCGAATCTTTAGAAGCTCGTGTTGAAAATGAAAAGAAAACAGTAGAAGAACCTGATGATGCGGAGGGCTCCTTTATGAGTGTTGACGCAGCTGAAAAAAGAAATGTTAAAAAATCTGATTTAAAGCTAGATGAAGCTGCTGCGGACAAAGAAGATGATGAGTTTACTTGTTCTGTGTGTTTCTTAGTTCTCAAGAATACTCAACTCGCTAAGCCAAGGTCAAAAGTGTGTGCAGACTGTGCATGAGTTTGATGATTTAAATTACAAATTTTCGATAAAAAAAAGTAGTTCAAAGCCACATATCCTTCATAAAGAGTTTATTGCTGAAATGTCCGCCATCGACAATATCTTAATAAGCCACTACAAAGAATTAGAATTCTCAAAAATTAATTATTTTATACTTTCTCAAGATGATATTGAAATTGGTTATGGTAGCGCAACTGAAGAAAATGGTTTTATAACAATTTATGAACTATTTGTTTCACCAAAATATAGAGAACTTGGCTTTGGCACAAGGATATTTAATGAAATTAGAAAATATACAAAGTCATTAGATCTTAAAATAAGGTCTGTCACCTTACCAAGTGACAGAACAGGAAAGAACTTTTATGAAAGTAATCTAATAACTGCGCGTGCCTTAATAATGGAGGAAAAGCGTGAAAACTCTCGCTACAGACCTTGACGGAACACTGTATCTTGATGATGTACTCATAAAGGGTGTTGAATCTGCTTATAAATCTTTAATACTTGATAATTATAAAATATTTCATACTACTAACAACAGCTCTCAATCAACTGATGTGTTAGCTAAAAAATTAAGTAATTTATTAAATGTCGATATTGACTTATCTTCAATAGTTACTCCGCTTGTAGTTTTAAAAGAATATTTAAGTAACAAGAAACTATCTATCTTTGTTTACGGATCCAAGGATGTAAAAGATTTTGTTAGTAGTATTTCAAATACTGTCACAAAATTAGAGGACAGCAATTTTATTATAATGGGTAGAGTCGAATCACCATCTGAAAGTGAACTCGATTTAATTGCAGAATCAATTAAATCTGGAAAAGAGGGTGCGACATTGAATAAAGATCTTACCTATCCAATAAGTGAATCAGAGTTTAAACCTGGAAATGGACAAATTGCAAAATATATTGAATCGAAATCACAAAAAGAACTTCAATCATTTGGAAAAGAAGGTGAGTTGTACAGTCAGTATTTTCTAAATAAGAATATTGAAGTTGATTATGTGATTGGTGATAGGGTAGACACAGATATTATGTTTGGTAACAAGCTTGGCGCAACTTCAATATTAGTGGAATCTAGCATTGATAATTTTATGAGTGAAGATTTTGCAGATAGTAAATTTACAGATTTTCCTACTTTTGTATCATCTATTATTAATTAATCTCATTGTGAGATAGCCAACAAAAAATCCACCAATATGCGCTTCCCAGGATATATTATTATTTTGCACAGATATTAATACTTGTGAAGCAAACCAAAATGCCATAAAATATTTAGCTTTTATAGTTGTCGGAAATATAATACCGAAAGGAACTAAAACTAAAAGTTTTGCATTTGGAAATCTGTACAAATATGCACCCATTAAAGCAGAGACAATTCCTGATGCTCCAACTATTGGATTCAAATCTGAGTAATTCAAAAAAATATGAGTACCGATACTACCTCCAGCGGCAACCATTAAAAATACAATAAATTTTAAATTTCCTAGCTTATCCTCAATATTGTTACCAAATATCCAGAAGCTCCAAAGGTTGCCAACAAGATGAAGTAAGTTAGCATGAAGAAAATTTGCAGTTAAAAGACTAAGCATTAAGTTTTTATTAGCAAATATAACATTATCAATAGTCACCATGCAGTCATTTGAGTAAAATTGATTAGCACTTAATGGTACACCTTTTTGTACTTCACAAGGGATTGCCGAGAATTCATAGAAAAAGTTAAATAGATCTGCACTATTTTTTGGCTGCAACAGTATATAAACAGCAATGGTAAAAAATATAAAGAACCT